>NZ_OY781099.1:1819955-2426606 GCF_963676325.1 uncultured Bacteroides sp. | reverse complement strand
TCGTCTGTACGATAAAAAGCGCATTTATAAGAAACCATATATTGATATCTCTCAACCAATAAATGCATTCTTCAATGTAGGAATTTCTTATAACTTATTTTAATCTGTTTGGCTTTAATTAATTTGAATAATGGAATCAATGTTCTATCTGTTCTATTTACTTTATTTGGTGCTACTATATTAAATGCCACTCCTTCTATTATGCACGAAATGGATAAATGTTTGTTGAAAATGGATTATACGCAAAGCTGTAAATATTGAATTTGCATGTTTTGGACAACTAATAGCTGAAATGAACTAAGAGAAGTGGCCTATTATTATATCACTTTTGCATTCGATTCTAAGAAGAGTCTGTATTGTAAAATATATGGTAGAATTAAAGTCAGAGAAAACTGGCATTTAAGATTAAATAAAAACAAAGACTAATAATAAAAACATTTATGAGGATGAAAGTGAAATTTCTAACAGCAATATTTACGTTGCTTAGCATTGCAAATCTTTCTGCCCAGGAAAGTGGGGTTACCGCTCTTTCACTAAAAGAGTGTGTGCGAATAGCGGCGGAAAAGAATATTAATGTTTCTCAGGCAATTCAGGACAAGGAGAAAAGTCGTCAGAAAACAGAAGAGGCTCGTTCTTCTTTACTTCCACAGGTTGAAATTGGTGGAACGTTTCAGGATAACACAAAACTAGCCGTGACAGTGATACCGGGCGACTTTCTTGGACAGCCCGGAACTACTATTCCTTTCACAATGGGAGTACAATATAGTGCGTCGGCAAATATATCTGCTAATCAGGTATTGTATAACCAGACAGCGCTAACTGCACTCAAACTATCAAAGAAAGGTGAATATGTTTCAAAGCTGGGAGTTCAAAAGGCAAAGGAAGAAATTGTTAAGGAAGTGGCCAAACTTTACTTTCTGATACAAACTACCGCGAAACAAAAAAGACTGATAGAAGATAATATTGCCCGTACACAGAGGATGACAGATATTACTAAGAAGCAGGTGGATAATGGTCTTGGCAAAAAGGTGGATTACAATCGGATAATGGTTTCTGTGCAGAACCTCCAAACGCAGCTTGACAATACAAAGGCATTGTATGAACAGCAACTTAATATGATGAAGTATACGCTGGAGATTCCGCTCAATAAAGAGGTACTGCTGACTGATAGTGCTGATATGGTTTTGATTTCTGCCTTGCCTGCTAATGACATTGACTTCTCAGATCATATTGATGTGCAAATGATTGAGGCTCAAAAGGATGTTGCTTTGTTAAATCAAAAACTGGCCAATGCAGGTTATCTTCCCAGTGTGGCATTATTCGGACAATTTGGTTATCAGGGAATGAGAAATGAGTTTAAGGATTATTTCAATAACAGTGCAGCAAATAAATGGTACAATTCATCATACGTTGGGTTAAAACTAACGATTCCTGTTTTCGATGGTTTCCAGAAACGCTCGAAATACAATCAGGCAAAAGCCGACTATATAAAGAGTAGTCTGAACCTGGATAATACTAAAAAACATTTTTTGGCTGACTATAAAAATGCGATGAATAATTATTATAACAGTAAAACAACAGTGGAACGTCAGCAAAATAACATTGATCTGGCACAGCAGGTATATAAGGAAACAGCTCTCAAATACAGGGAAGGCGTAGCTACTATGAATGATTTGCTGCAGGACGAAGTAGCACTTAATAATGCGCAATCAGGATATCTGGATGCACTCTATAAGTTCAAAGAAGCTGAACTGGAAATTATGTCTTTAAACGGTGAGATTAGAGGCTGGGTTAAATAATAAAAATTAGAAATAGAAAATAGTCATGAAAAAGAAAGTTATAACATCAATTGTATTTATTGTTTTTGCAGGTCTTATGGCTTGGAAATTGGCAGCGAACAAACACGAAATTAATAGTAAAAAAGAAGCGAAGATTGAAACTAAAAATATTGCTGTAAGTGTAGCAAGTGTGCAGAAGGAAACACCGGAAACAAATATAAGCATGACCGGAACTGTTGAAGCCAGTCAGGAAGTAATGGTTGCATCAAAGGCCAGCGGTGAGATTACGAATATTTATTTCAAACTAGGCGATTATGTAACTAAAGGCAAAGTGCTTGCTCGTGTAGATAATGCATATAATAAGTTAACTCTGGAAAATACAAGAATCAATTATAATAAATATCAGGAGGATTTACAACGTTATAAAACATTGAGAACCGGGGATGCTGTTTCTGAAACTCAGTTAAGAGACATCAAAGTGGCTTATGAAAATGCAAAAGTGCAATTGAAACAAGCTCAGAAACAATTGGAAGATACTTATATCAGAGCACCTTTCAGCGGGTACATTACATCTCGTGAAATAGATTTAGGTAAGTATGTCAATGCATCTACTCCAGTAGCAGGGTTAGCTGATATTTCTAATCTGAAAGTAATTTTATCAGTACCTGAATTCAATGTATATAATTTGAAGAATGGTCAGCCGGTTTCCGTAAATACACAAATTTATCCCGGAGTGGCTTTCAGTGGTAAGGTTGCTCATATAAGTCCTAAAGGTGATAATACCCATTCTTATGCTGTTGAAGTTTCGTTGCCAAACAGTAAACAACATCCGCTTAAAGCCGGAACTTATGTAAGTACTTCTATAGATCTGGGAGAAAAACAATCTGCCTTATTCATTCCAAGAAACGCCATTGTAAGCAGTATAAAGGAACCAACAGTATATCTGGTAGAGGGTGGCATAGCAAAATTGGTTAAAATCAATATTGGTAAAGATTATGAGAGTCGTATTGAAGTGCTGCAAGGTTTGAAAGAAGGTGATCAAGTTGTGGTAAACGGACAAATCAACCTGATGGACGGGGCACATGTTTCGGTCATTAAGAATTAGTGTGAGTATTAATAGATTCTTAATCTTTAAAATTAGAAATTATGCCTTCAATAGTAGAAACATCTCTAAAGAAACCGCTATTAATTGTAGTGATTTTCACGGTACTGGCTCTTGGCGGGTTGGTCAGTTATAATATGCTTAATTTGAATCTGTTGCCGAAGTTTCAGTTACCTATGCTCACCATTCAAACCGTTTATCCGGGTGCTGGTGCATCGGAAGTAGAAACTTCTGTAACAAAGAAAATGGAAGATGCTCTTTCCACGTTGGAGAATCTGAAAAAAATCAGTTCAACCTCTATGGAAGGTGTCTCTGTCATAGCCATTGAATTAAATGACGGTGCTGATCCTAACCAGGCTGTTCAGGATGCACAGCGGAAAATTAATGTGATTAAGTCTGATTTGCCAACAGGAATATTAGATCCTTCCATTGATAAGCTCTCTCTTGACGAAGCACCTATTATGAATATTGCAGCCTCGGCATCATTATCCTCAACAAAGTTCTATAAATTGGTTGAAGACCGGATACAACCCCGATTGGCAAAACTTCACGGAGTAGGTTCGGTGAAAATGACAGGAGGAAATGAACGAGAAGTTAAAGTCAATATAGATGCCAACAAATTAAAGGCCTACAATATCTCTGCATTACAGGTTTTGCAGGCTATTCAAATGGCTAACATGGAAATTCCGGCTGGAAATGTTGAAAATGTCAATTCAACCTATTCTGTTCGTTTGGCTGCGAAATATTCAAATCTCAACGAACTCCGCAATACGGTAATAAAGACTACAGCTACCGGTGAGAAAGTGAAAATAATGGATGTGGCTGAAGTGGAAGATGGTATTGCCACACAAAAGTTGATTAACAGAATTAATGGTCGTGATGCTATTGGTATTGCCATAAAAAAACAATCAGATGCCAATGCTGTAAAAGTGGCCGATTTGGTTAAAGCCGAACTGGCATCTATTGAAAAAGAATATAAAAGCAGTCAGGTGAAATTTGAAATTGCTTCCGATGATTCTGTTTACACCAGAGCCTCGGCAGATGCAGTGGTTTTTGATTTGATTTTAGCAATTATTATTGTGTCCATCGTATGTTTTATCTTTCTGCATAACCTGCGTAGTGCTATGATTGTAATGATTGCGGTTCCGCTCTCAATTATTCCCTCATTTATAGTGATGTATTTCATGGGATTCTCTCTGAATCTAATGTCATTGATGGCTCTGTCATTAGTTGTCGGAATTCTGGTGGATGATTCTATTGTTGTGATTGAGAACATGTTCCGCTATATGGAAGCGGGAAAATCAAAATGGCAGGCAGCACTTGAAGGCTGCAAACAGATTATGTTTACCTGTATGGCCATAACTATTGTTATTGTGGTTGTTTTCTTGCCTTTGGCTATTAGTGGGGGATTAATAGGAAACATTTTAAGAGAGTTTGCTTTCCCAATTATTATTGCTACACTTTCCAGCTTATTTGTTTCGTTTACTGTAACGCCGTTACTAATGTCTCGTTTCGGAAAGTTATCTGATGATACAAAGCCTACTTTATCCGGCCGATTTTCTCGTTTGGCTGAGCGTACTTTCGACTCAATAGTAAAGGTTTACTCCCAGGTATTACTTAAAGGATTACAGCATAAGGTGACGGTTTTTATTATTACGCTTGTTTTGTTGATAGGCTCCTTTTCCTTGATTCCGGCAGGATTTATCGGCTTCTCATTTGTTCCTAATACCGATCAGGGTATGCTGACTGTAACTCTGGATATGGACCCTCAGGTAACAGTCTTTCAGAACAATCAGGCTACTATGCAAGCTGAAAAAATAATAAGCCGGCTACCAGAAGTGGAGCGTATATATACCAATGTTGGTTTATCTGGCAGTAATACAAAAAATAATGTAAGTACCATTGATGTAAAACTGGTAGATAAAAAGGAAAGAAATGTAGGTATAGATGTTTTTGCTCAAAAATTGAAAGCTGAAATAATGCAAGTGCCGGGAGTCCGTGCACGGGTAAGTGTTAAAGGGGTTTCGGGAGACACAACAGAACCAATTCAATTTATTGTGCAAGGAACCGATTTTGAGAAGGTGCAGCAAACAGCAGCATTGATATTGAATGCAGTTCGTCATACTCCCGGAACAAATGATGCTAAATTCTCCATTGATGATCCACGTCAGGAAGTAAAAGTAAAACTGGATCGTGATAAGATGGCAACTTTGGGATTGTCTTCATCAGACGTAGGTTCTACTCTTCGTGTTGCATTGAATGGAAACGATGATCTGAAATATACGGAAGGTGATTTTGAATATAAAATCCGTGTAGGCATTGATAAATTTGACAAGACAAAGGCAGGTGATGTATCTAAGCTGACATTTATGAATAAAAATGGAAATCTTATTGAACTGAATCAATTTGCTGACATCACATTTGGATTAGGACCGTCTGCTTTGGAGCGTACAGACAGAATTCCTTCTATTATTGTGAAATCAAATGTAACCGGCCGTTCTTCCGGAACTGTTGGTGCTGAAATATCTGCAAAAATTCAGGGAAAAATATCCGATGGTGTTACTGTAAAAGAGGGTGGTATGCTGGAACAGCAATCTAATGCTTTCGGAAGTCTGGGATATGCATTCCTGGCAGCAATCGTATTAATCTACCTGATTATGGTTGTTCTCTACGATTCTTTGCTTGATCCTATAATTGTGATGTTCTCTATCCCGTTGTCACTTATCGGAGCTTTTCTGGCACTTGCTCTGACGATGAACGACCTGAATATTTTCAGTATCATCGGATTGATTGTATTGATAGGGCTGGTAGCAAAGAATGCTATCCTGCTGGTCGATTTCACCAATCACATGCGTCGCGATAAAGGCATGGATACCTTCAATGCATTGATAGAAGCTGGTAAAGAACGTTTGCGCCCTATTCTGATGACCACTTTCGCCATGATATTCGGTATGTTACCAATTGCAATGGCTTCAGGCAACGGTGCTGAATTTAAAAATGGTATGGCATGGGTAATCATCGGAGGATTGGCTAGTTCTATGATATTGACTTTAGTTGTAGTGCCGGTTGTGTATTACATCTTTGATAAGCTAACGGCTCGTTTCCGCCATTACACAAAGAACCGGGCTATAGAACACCTCAAGGAAACTTTAATGGAAGAAGAGGAAGTGGTTGTGTCTCAATAAAAATGATACAATTTAAATTCTTGAATATGCATTATATTATGGATAGTAAAATGATAAATAAATCAAACGAAAAGTCATCAGTAATTGATGACTTTTCATTTCAGTTACCTGTTGTTGGAAAACACTGCAATGAATTTGCTCTTTATTATTTGCAAGAGAATGCATCTTATAGTAAATTCCATGGAATGACAGATGCTTTTTGTATTATAGTTGTTTGTCGCGGATCTTTAAATATAATGACTGATGCTCATAGTTACTCATTATCAAGAGGGGATATTGCATTTATCCCTCCGGGAAAGACATTAAATTTGGATTTAAGTATGTCACCGATTGAGGGTTACATAATGGTATTGTCTTCAGACTTTTTTGAATTGCTGCAAATACCAATTGTTATAAGTAAAGATAAACTGTTGGTTAAAGACAACGAATTAAATTCTGAAGAAGTTGTTTTAAGAAAAATCAATCAGATTTTTGAATTGATAAAGGATGAATTATCTAATAATAATAATGATGATTTATTTACGAAGGAAAAGCTTTTGAACTTAGTCTCAGTATTTTATATTGAGATATTGAATGCTTACGCAAAAAGCAGCCCTGTTGCAAAGAATCTTTGTAAGTCGAGCTCTTTTAACCGAAAAAATAAAATATGCAAAGACTTTTTTATATTAGTAAACCAACATTTACGTGAAGAAAGAAATCTAAAGTTTTATGCTGATAAACTTTGTATTTCTCCTAAACACCTATCACTATTAATAAAGGAAACTACAGGACTATCGGCAAACAGACTGATAACAGATGCTGTGATTCATGAAGCCAAGCGCCTTCTTCAGAACTCGGGAAACAGTGTGAAGGAGATTTCTTATTTACTGAATTTCCCGAATCAGAGTTTTTTCGGGAAATATTTTAAAAGAGAAGTGGGACTTTCTCCTAGTAATTATCAAAACAAAATGTTCTGTTAGGTATTGATCCCGGAATTAGAAGTAAAAGACTGCTATTTAATTATTATGAAAGTTAATAGTATGGTAGTATAGTTTTTATATGAACTTCTTTGTAGTATATTTGTTTGTTATCAGAACAAATAAAAAATAGAAATATGTCATTATTAGAAAATTTACAATGGCGATATGCCACTAAAAAGTATGATCCAACTAAGAAGGTTTCTCAGGAGGATGTAGATAAAATAGTAGAAGCAGCCCGCATGGCACCCACTTCTTCTGGATTACAGCAATTTAGAGTGATTGTAATAACCAATCAGGAACTTAAAAATAAAATAGTACCAATAGCAATGGACCAGCAGATTGTTGCCGATTGCTCTCATTTGCTTGTGTTTGCAGCATGGGACCGCTATACTGAAGAGCGTATTAATAATATTTATAATTATACAACAGACCAGAGAGGTTTGCCGAGAGGACGATTTAAATCATATACAGATAAACTGAGAGCTCTTTATTTATCACAAACAGCTGAAGAGAATTTTGTGCACACAGCAAGACAAGCTTATATTGGTTTGGGACTATCCATAGCTGAGGCAGCTGAATTGAAAGTGGATTGCACACCAATGGAAGGCTTTGTAGGTCAGGAATTGGATGAATTGCTTGATCTGAAATCAAAAGGATTGAAGAGTGTTTTATTACTTCCTTTAGGCTATCGTGATACAGAGAACGATTGGCTTGTAAGTATGAAGAAGGTAAGAAACCCCAAAGATAAGTTTGTTATCAATTATTAATTGCTTGAGAAAGATCATTTAGATATTTCATTCTTACTCTAATTTTAAATAGCTTTATTCCTCTTTTTTGCAAAAACTTTTAGACCTTTGCAGAAAATAGAGATAAAGCTATTTTTGCAAATATACCTCAGATGTTTGAACCTGATGGATGTTGTATTATTGGGGAAATAGGAATGGCTGCAAGCTATAATCAATGAATATGTTACAATAAAATTATCAGAATGAAAAAGCTAATAGTATATCAGATTGATTCTTTTACAAAAGAAAAGTTTAAAGGCAATCCAGCCGGAGTAGTTGTTAATGCTGATGGGTTGAATGACAGTCAGATGCAAATGATTGCGCGAGAACTAAACAATTCTGAAACAGCATTCCTCTCTCAGTCGGACAGTACAGACTATGATGGAATAATACGATACTTTACTCCTACAAACGAAGTGCCTATCTGTGGGCACGCAACAATTGCAGCAATGTATGCAAAAGCACTAGAGGAAAATTTAGATTCTCGTGTATTAAAGATTAAAACCAATGTAGGCATTCTCCCTTTTGAAATAATAAAGAATGAGGATGATTACCAGATAATAATGACTCAGGGAGAGTTTAGTCTTAGTGAAACCTTTGATGAGGCTACATCTGGAAGAATGGTTAAAGCGTTGGGACTTGAAGAAAAGGACTTAAACAATAATTGCCCTGTTCAGATAGCATCAACCGGTCATTCAAAGGTCATGATTGGAATAAACAGTCGACAAAAGCTAAATCAACTAAAACCTGACTTTAATGAATTGGCAAATCTGAGTTCAGATATAAAATGCAATGGATATTTTGTATTTACCTTTGATTCAGATGACAAGAATGTGTTAACTTATGGGCGAATGTTTGCTCCTGCTATTGGAATAAATGAAGATCCGGTGACCGGTAATGCAAATGGTCCGCTAGGAGGGTATCTGATTCAAAACAAAATAATAGAAGTAGCTGATGATTGTTTTGAATTTAATTGCTGTCAGGGAGAGGCAATAAACAGACTTGGAGTTGTTTCTGTCCGCGTTACGATTGAAAATAATAAACCAGCTTTGATTCAGATAAAAGGAGATGCAGTAGTTGTTTTTAAGACAGAAATTACAGTTTAGAAGATTATTATTATAAATTTATCAAAGAAATCTACTCTTTCTATCTCTTTAATAATGAGTGTAATATGAAAGTAAAAGGGAATAAAATGTTTTGGCAATATGAGACTGTAATGGTATTATGTTCCTTATTTGTAGCACTGCTTAATTATTGGTTTCAAGTCACTGCGCTTCCATTCCTAAATTGTATTACGATTTCATTTTGCGGAACTTTGCCCATAAGTATTCTTATTTGGTTAAAAGAAGAAAAACCTACTAATGAGTTTTCTTTTAGTTTAAAGTTATGGGGAATGAGCATCCTCGCTTATACCTTAATTCTAATTTTAATGTTGCAAAGAGATAGTTTTTATTTACCTTTTTTTCTATTTACATGGATTCCAAGTACTATTCCGGTCTTTTTTGTTACTGCTTATGCTATTAGATGGATTTTTAGGCAATAAAGAACTCTTTTTATCTGTAAAAAATAAGTTTTAAAGCAAAAATGCATTGCTCAATCTCAATAGATCAGCAATGCATTTTTACTTTTATCAAAGCTCTTTATAGTCCTACTTCTCTAATATATTTTCATTTGATGCCCATTTCTTCTGCCATTTAGGATATTTTTTCAGCACGTCCTGTGGAGCATAAGTGTACCACCCATACCCACTTCGTCTTTCACGGCTCACTTCAGATAATGAATACAGAATCTTGCCGTTTCTGTCGCTAAACATAGGTCTTTCTGTTTCCAGTTCATAGTAACGAGTCCAGATGGGAGGAGCCAGAGTATCATTTACAACAACTCTGTCGGTGGTGCTTGTTCTCCAATTAGATTTTTCAGGAGTAGCTTTTATAGTTTCTACCCGGGTATTCAGAATCCTGGATTCCTGGAACCATTTTACCGCAGATTGTACAGAATTGATAATTTTCTGATCTGGATTTTTTATATCCATCAGAAACAATACAACACCTACACTTTCTCCGTTGCAAATACATGGCGGTTCAAATGCTCTTGCCCATGCTGGCTTTAAAGTAACTTCGTCATGTTGCTGGCACCATACGGTAAGTCTTCCTTTATCGACTATCTGTGTTTTCAGAATGCAATCAATACCTTTCTGGTAAGCAATCTCAATTTTCTTCCGTAACTTATTATCAATGAAAGAGTAGTTTGCATCGTTATTGACTATCTTTCTCAATACTTCCATAACTCCGATATACGCTCCATCATTGAACGTGATGTGCCTGCTATATCCTTTTTCCAGAGGATAGTATTGCGGCCATCCTCCATTTGGATATTGAGCAGAAAGAATAAATAGGATTCCTTTTTCACAAGCATTTTTATATTTCTCAATATGAGTAATTGTATATACCTGAGCCAAATAGTCAACGTGAGTATAGGTTGTGGAGTTGTCGAAAGTGGTATGAATCATGTTTTTAGTCTTTATCAGACTATCGGCCTGCTGAGGAGTAAGTATTGCCTGCACATCATAATTCTTAGGCCATCCACCATTATCTCGTTGATAAAGAAGTATATTATCGGCAATATTGGTTATTTCAGATTCTTTGTACTTAGGCTGGTTGAGCGATGGATTGATGATATTGTGATCATCGCGTATTCCGTACCAGTGCCTTGAACTGTCGGAGAAGGGATTTAAACTGATAGAGGGAAACTTTTGATCCTGAACGTTTGTTTGTGCAAGTAAGTTATTGGCGCAAAGTATTATTATACTGGCAATTAGTGTTCTTCTTAATAACATTAGGGTGTATGACATTTATTTTATGTGTTTCAGTAATATACAAATTGATGCAATGTTCTCTAAATTTTGTGAGATATGCAAATGATTTGCCAGAAATATGATTATTATTAAATATAAACGTCTTTATTATTAAGAAATTTGTGATTGTATTAATTCACATAAAGAGTCTTTTTTTTCATTCATAGAAAGCTTTTAAGAAATATCTCGCCAGAGTATAACAGAACTCTGGTTTGCTTTTTCAAAAACCATTCCGGATGTTTGTGTGTTCTTGTACAAAAGAATGCATTCTTCTGTACAAAATAATTAATTCTTTTGTACAGAAGATATGATTGTTTCGTACAACATCGCATCAACCCCCCGCCTGAGATATAAAAAATCATTCGGGAGTTTGAGCAACCTCTCGCTGCATCATTTCTGAAAGCCGGAGTGGCATTTGATAACCTACAAATCACTACATAAATTTTAATTTTGCGAAAACACTTTAGCACTCTAGCACCTTGTCTCGTCCTGTTGTGGGTTGACTATGCTTATTCTTAAGCCTGATATAAGTTGCATAAAGTGTTGGTTATCAGCTTTAATCCTTTAATAAGTTGTCTGGAATATATAAGATTTGCCTGCAAAAGCGCTAGAGTGCTAGAGTACTGCTAGAGCTATTTGTTATACTCTATAGGTTGTAATGCGTTTATAATCAGATTGTTATGCTAGTGCTGCTAGAGCGCTAGAGTTATTTGCGAAAATTTAATTTTCCTGAAAAAGTTTTTATGTTCAAACTACACAAAACCATTGGAATAAAGATCAGTCATAAGAACATCATTCTATCCCCCAAATACCTCTCTCAATTCCTTATTACTTAATTTCCCAATCCAGTTTTCGCCCGATGTTACGGTTAAATCAGCCAGATTTTTTTTCTTTTGTATCATATCATCAATACGTTCCTCAAACGTGTTTTTAGTAATGAAACGGTGTACCATTACATTTTTGTTTTGTCCGATACGATAGGCACGGTCTGTAGCTTGTGCTTCTACTGCCGGATTCCACCACAAGTCATAATGTACTACATGTGAGGCTGCTGTCAGATTTAATCCTGTTCCTGCTGCTTTCAGAGAAAGGAGAAATACCTTGTCCGCTCTGTTATTCTGAAACCGTTCAACCATTGTTTGCCGTTCTTTTAAACTACATCCACCGTGATAGAACATCGGGCGTTCACCCAATCGCTCTTCTAGAAATAACTGTAACATTTCTCCCATTTCGCGGAATTGGGTAAAGATTAGCACTTTTTCGCTGCTATCAACAATGGACTCAATTAAGTCGAGCAACATCTCGGTTTTACCTGAAAGAGAGGGGTTGAACTGTCCGTTTTTGAGGAACTGAGTAGGGTGGTTGCATATTTGTTTCAAAGCCAGTATCATTTGAAGAACCAATCCCTGACGTTTGAAAAGTGATTCATGATCTGTCTCTTTTATACCTTCTATCTCTGCCATGGCTGCCTCTAAGGTCTGTTCATATAAAGCTGCTTGTGACTGGGTTAACAAGGCATATTTGTTTTGCTCTATTTTATCAGGTAAATCTGAAATGATTGATTTGTCCGATTTCAGACGGCGCATCATAAATGGTGCAGTTATTTTACGGAATCGTTCCACGCACTGCATATCGTTGGAAATCTGAATAGGTTGTGCATACTCTTCCTTAAATTTTTTAATGTTGCCCAGATAACCTTTGTTTGCAAAATCCATGATAGACCAGAATTCAGAAAGACGGTTCTCTACAGGAGTTCCACTTAATGCAATGTGTGTACCTGCCGGGATACTCCTTACAGCTTTACTTTGCGCGGTATCTTGATTTTTGATGTTTTGTGCTTCATCAATCACCATTACCTGCCACTTTTTCTTCTTCAGTAATGCCGTGTCCGAACGCAGCACACCGTATGAGGTAAGCATAATATCAGCATCAAAATCTTTCAGGTTACGTGTTGAACCGTGATAAACAAAGGTGGAAACAAAAGGAGCGAATTTTTCTATTTCTGTTTGCCAGTTGGTCAGCAATCCGGTTGGAGTTACAATAAGCACCTTCTCTTTTTGCATCATTCCTTCCTCTTTTAGTTTTAGCAACAGTGTAATAACCTGAAGCGTTTTTCCCAATCCCATATCATCGGCAAGAATGCTTCCAAAGCCGATTCGTGTATTTCGGTACATCCATGAAAAGCCTCTTTCCTGATATGGTCGCAATTGGGCATTCAGCTTTTGAGGCAACGGAATTATTTCCTGAGAGGTAAAGTCTTTGATCAGAGAACGTAATTCATCAGTCAACACAATCGGAGCAGATTCATATTCTTCCAGTAGAGCTGTTTGCAATAGCTGAATGGGAGAAAATGAGGTCTCTTTTGTAAATGCTTTATATATTTTATCGATATCCGATTCGTTCACATAGATATAACTCTGTTTGAACTTTATCAGACCGGAGGCATTTTGCAGTAGGCGGTTAAAGTCATTGGGAGATAACACCTCATTACCCACAGCCACTTGCCAGTCGAATGACATCAAATCGTCTAAGCGGATAAAGCTGCCTTCGGTTGATGATTTCCTTTTTAACCGGAGCGTAGCTTGCGGACGTAATAATTGTTGCAATGATTTGGGTAATAAGACTTTTATGTTGAGTAGGCGGATTGCCGGAAGAATATTCATAAGAAAAGGTGTGAAATCCCGACTGTCAAACTCTATTGCCGGAGTCCCTTTTTTATTGATGTATTCATTCAGTCCCTTTACAAAAGAAGAAAGCAGAGAAAGTTCTCTTAATATCTGGAAACGGCTCTGGTTATAGCTCTCTGCACACAATACCTGGTTTAGCGTTACTGATTCTTCTTCAGGGTGCAATGTGTCTTCTATCTGAATATTCAGATAGAATTTTTCATCTTCTGATTCCTGTACAATAAATACCGGACGATATTGCCTGGTGGTGAGATAATAACGATCCAGCCAGACTTTAATACCTCCACTTATTTCCTGCTGACCTACGCCCGAGAAACTTTGTGGTGAGTTTTTGAAGAATAATAGCATGTATTCATTATTGTCAATGTTACCTGAAAGCGATACCATGAGTCGGTTTAGGAATAAAGAAACCAGAAACTCGCTTTGATTCTTCAGGTATGCAGGTGTTTTCCTGCCTTTAGGGAATGTTTCTACTAATTGATTGGGCAATAGATTGTTCAATTGTGCCAGAATCTTTTGCACTTGTTCATCAATTAAGGCCGGTAACCATTGTATAGCATATTTTTTATTATCCAGAGATACAATTTGTGGCACTATAGCTCCATGAGCCAGCAAGTGAAGAGCACAGAAAAGCGCCTGATGCAAAGCTGAGATTGAAGGCTGATAGTCGGTCAGTAAATCAGGATTCAGCATAAACAGTGCCCGAAGTAATTCGTCTGGTTTATATGCTGGAAGTTTATTTGTATTTTCTGTTGTTACATGGTGCATAATATTCCATGTCATATCATCATTGAGCCGGAACGAAATATCTGAATGGTGTGAGAGTGGCGTTACTACTACTGCTGCTGCTTTTGGAAAAAGAACCTCCATGGCTAAATTCTTTTTTAATACCCGCTGTATCTTCTTTACAACACGTAGCAATTCTGCTTGATACTTCAGCCGAAAATCACCGTCATTGTAAAAAGGAGGATTTTCGGGTAATAGCTGAATGAGAGGCTCGGCAATATTCTGCAATGCAGAAAAATCAATGCGCTGAAACGGAGGAACCTCATAATTCAGTTCTTTAGGCATTTTTCTAATAAAAAGGTCGCTAAATATAGGTATGTCAGTATTCCCTTTTGTTTCGATAGCTATACCTCTTTTCTTTAACTCATCCAATAGATTGACATTGTGCATTTCGAATACGAGAAATGGATTGTTGTCTATCTCCATACTAACCATGTAGATCACCGAAGCCAGGTGTTTGCATGGAACAGCCCAGTCTGGGCAGTTGCACTGCATTTTGAAATCAGTCCACTGACGAGGAAATACTTTTAATCCCAGACTTTCTGAAATGATGAGAATATCCGGGTCAAGTTCCCTGTTTAGTAATTTAGAAATCAAAGCTGGTCGGTAGACAATTTCTTTCATCAGTAATTCTATCTGTTCTTCAAAGAATGGCGGAACGATAATGGTAACACTGTATGGCCGGGGCTGACTTCCTGCTACTTTGGCTTTAATAATATTCCCTTTGATCTTTATTTCTTTTACATTCCCTTTGCGGGCATAAGCTTTTCCCCGCGGAAGTCTATTTTCGTAATCAATGTTGTCGAGTGATTTTAACCAATAATTTCCCCACCAAGTGTTTCCGTAAGATTTTGCCATAGATATTATGCTCTTCATTAATTATTGGTGCGAAAATAAATGTTTTTTCTGAGAAACTATTATTCTTTTTAGCTGGATTCGCACATTCTGATTTTTTTCTTACTTCATTCATTGCAATTCTGCATTGTGCGTGGAATACATCTATAATTTTGTCTTGTATAGAAGGCTGCGTTTACCTTGTCTTCCTTCATCAATAAAGAGTATAAGTGGTGTTGAGATATAATTCAATATATATAATTCGTTGAATTTGTTAGTCATTTATAAAATATAAGTATATAAATAGGAGATAAAATTAACTATTTACTTGCTTATTCAACGAAAGTACCTATCTTTGAAGTTAAAGATAGTATTAAATTATAAACTATGGGTGTAGAATTAAAAAATAAACTCAACCAGTTGCTGCTGAAAAAGAATCCTGGAGGTTTATATTTTTCGGTCTGGTTAAAGAAAAATGGCTATTCAGATCAGCTATTAAAGAAATATAGAGAATCGGCATGGTTTTCAGCCTTATCGAGTGGAGTTATGTACCGTACTGGTGATAAGCTACAGTCTTTTGCTGTTCTGAATAGTTATAATGAACAGATAAATAAAAAATTTTATATAGCAGCACATTCAGCATTAGAGCTTTTTGGTTTTAATCATTATGTGCCTATGGGGAAACCGTTATTAGTTATAGGACATCCTAAAAAGCAATTTGTTCCCTCTTGGATGAAGAAAGTTGATCTTGATCGTACATTAAAGTTTTTTTCAACAGAAACTTTTTCCAAGCCACAATTAAGTACATTTAGTAATGAATATCCTCAATTAATGGCTTCTATTCCAGAGCAGGCTTTTCTGGAATGTTTGCTATTGGCCCCTAAACAATATTCCTTTATGGATCTTTTTTATATAATGGAACAATTGACAATACTTCGACCAGAAATATTGCAATTATTATTAGAAAACACAGATAACATAAAGGTTAAAAGAATATTCCTTTATATGGCTGAAAAAGCAGGACATTATTGGTTTGACTCGCTTGACATTAATAAAATAAATTTAGGTTCAGGAAAACATAAGTTAACTGAGAAGGGAGTTTATGTCCCCAAATATAAAATAACAATCCCCAAAGATTTGTACGAATATGAATGATGCTTATAAGAAACAAGTGGCACTTTTAATAAAAATAATACCTTCTGTATATAAAATAAAGGACTTTGCAGTGCATGGTGGTACTGCTATTAATTTGTTTCATAAGGATATGCCTCGTTATTCTGTTGATATAGATTTGACTTATTTACCTTTAAAATATCGGGAGGAAAGTCTGAAAAATATCAATATCCATTTGCTAGAGTTAAAGCAGATGATAGAGAAAACAATACCTGGCATCAAAGTAATCCATAAGTCTGATATTTGGAAACTGTTATGCATCAAAGACGGAGCTACAGTTAAAATAGAGGTAAACGGAATTAAAAGAGGTATTATTGGCATTTCAGAGGACAAATCACTTTGCGCAAAAGCTCAATTGGAATTTAAAATGGGTTGTAAAGCCAGAATAGTTCCATTTACTCAGTTGTATGGCGGTAAAATCGTAGCTGCATTAAGCCGTCAACATCCACGTGATCTTTTTGACTGTAAATATATGAATCTTGGCTCCTTTGATGAAGTGAAAGATGGATTCATGTTTTGCCTTTTAGGCAGCGACAAGCCTATCATAGAGTCATTGCAACCGAATTCGATTGATCAAGAAGATGCATTGAAAAATCAATTTGAAGGTATGTCTGATCAGTTATTTTCATATGACGATTACTTAGCTGCTCGTAAGGAATTAATTGAGAAAGTAAATAAGAATCTGACACAAGAGGATAAGAAATTTCTTTTTTCTTTTGAGCAAGGAGAACCAGACTGGAATAAATGTTGTGCTGGAAACCTAAGTAATTTCCCTTCAATTAAGTGGAAACTTCAGAATCTTTTAAAACTAAAGAAAACTAATCCAGAAAAATTTAGTGTAGGAATTGAAAAACTTCGAAATTTTCTTTTTTCTTCGTTCGATTAATTTTTTTTGGTTTCTCTTTAAAAAGCTATATCTGCAGCATAATTCCTTTTTGAAGTCAGCCAAATGGACTAGGAGGAATGAAAAAAGCCCCCTAAATCATTGATCTAGGAGGCTTTGTCTTGTTTTGTCTGTGAATATTTGCTATTCTTTTGTGATCCGCTTGGGGTTCGAACCCAAGACCCCAACATTAAAAGTGTTGTGCTCTACCAGCTGAGCTAGCGAATCAGTGCTATATTTCTCAATTGCGAGTGCAAAGGTAGAACTATTTTCTGAAAAAACAAACTATTGCCATCTTTTTCTTATCTTTGTCATCGAATTCAACTCTATACATTATATATATATGGCTGACGATAAAAAGATAATTTTCTCAATGGTAGGGGTTAGCAAAGCTTTTCAACCCAACAAACAAGTTTTAAAAAATATCTATCTTTCATTTTTTTATGGAGCAAAGATTGGTATTATTGGTCTCAATGGATCCGGAAAATCCACTTTACTTAAGATTATTGCAGGACTTGAAAAGTCTTATCAGGGAGAGGTGGTCTTTTCTCCAGGATATTCTGTAGGGTATCTGGCACAGGAACCTTATTTAGATGATACCAAAACAGTGAAAGAAGTAGTAATGGAAGGTGTACAAAGCACAGTTGATGCTTTAACTGAATATGAGGCTATCAATCTGAAATTTGGTGAACCTGAGTATTATGAGGATCAGGATAAGATGGATGCTCTTTTTGCCCGCCAAGCAGAATTGCAGGATATAATTGATGCAACTGATGCATGGAATCTGGATAGTAAGCTGGAAAGAGCGATGGATGCACTTCGTTGCCCACCTGAAGATCAGTCGGTTAAAAATCTGTCGGGTGGAGAGCGCAGACGAGTAGCATTATGCCGCTTGTTGCTTCAGCAACCGGATGTGCTGTTGCTTGATGAGCCTACCAACCATTTAGATGCCGAATCTATTGATTGGTTGGAACAACATTTGCAACAATATGAGGGTACGGTTATTGCAATCACGCACGACCGTTATTTCTTGGATCATGTTGCCGGATGGATTCTTGAACTTGATCGTGGAGAAGGAATTCCCTGGAAAGGAAATTACTCTTCCTGGTTGGAACAGAAAACCAAACGTATGGAAATGGAGGAAAAAACTGTAAGTAAACGCAGAAAAACTCTTGAACGAGAACTTGAATGGGTGCGTTTGGCACCGAAAGCTCGTCAGGCAAAAGGTAAAGCTCGTTTGAACTCTTACGATAAATTGTTGAATGAGGATCAGAAAGAGAAAGAAGAAAAGCTTGAAATATTTATTCCTAACGGACCTCGTCTGGGTAATAAAGTAATAGAAGTAAAAGGTGTAACAAAAGCATATGGAGATAAGCTGTTGTTTGATAACCTTGAATTTAATCTTCCACCTAATGGTATAGTAGGAGTGATTGGCCCGAATGGTGCCGGTAAAACAACTCTTTTCCGTTTGATTATGGGATTAGATCATGTTGATAAAGGCACATTCGAAGTGGGTGAAACAGTTAAAATAGCCTATGTGGATCAACAGCATAAAGATATTGATCCTAATAAGAGCGTTTATCAGGTGATTTCGGGTGGAAATGAACTGATGCGTTTGGGTGGACGAGATATCAATGCTCGTGCATACCTTTCCCGCTTTAATTTTGCCGGAGGTGATCAGGAAAAGCTTTGCGGGGTACTTTCCGGTGGTGAGCGTAACCGTCTTCACCTTGCTATGGCTTTGAAAGAAGAAGGAAACGTTTTGTTGCTCGATGAGCCAACCAATGATATTGATGTTAACACACTTCGTGCACTCGAAGAAGGTTTAGAGGAATTTGCCGGATGTGCAGTTGTTATCTCTCACGACCGTTGGTTCCTTGATAGAATCTGTACCCATATTCTTGCTTTTGAAGGCAACTCAGAAGTCTTTTTCTTTGAGGGTTCATATTCCGAATATGAAGAAAATAAGATGAAACGCTTAGGAAATGAAGAACCAAAGCGGGTTAGATATAGAAAATTGATAGTAGATTGATTTTCTAATGATTATGAAAGCCCCGAAACTAAGTTTCGGGGCTTTTTTTTGATCGGTATTTCTTAAAAAAAAAGCTTCTAAAATATAAAAAAAGAGAACTTAATGTAATATTAATGTAATTTTTATTAATTACATTTGCGCCGTAAACCTTTCAAATCTAAATATATTTTATTTTAATCAAATAATTAACAAGCAGATTATGAGAAAAAAAATTGTTCATTTTCTTTTGGTAGCTTTGCTTACAACCTTTTGTGCAGCGAGTGCTGTTGCTCAAACAGTTGTTAAAGGTAAGGTCGTAGATGCAGAAACTAATGAGCCATTGATTGGAGCATCAGTAATGGTTGAGGGAACAACTCAAGGTGTAGTTACTGATCTTGATGGTTTGTTTACTTTGAATGTAAAGTCAGCTAAAAAGACTTTGTTCTTTAAGTACATAGGCTATAACGATTTGAAAATGAAGGTAGGCCAGACCGGGAAGGTTGACTTGGGCACAGTTAAAATGGAAGCTAATGCTGTTGCATTGAGTGACATTACTATTACTTCTTCAATTGCTATTCAGCGTAAAACTCCGGTAGCTGTTTCAACTGTTGATCCAATATTTATTGAAGAAAAGTTAGGAACACAGGAATTTCCGGAAATCCTGAAATCAACTCCAGGCGTTTATGCTACAAAAAATGGTGGTGGTTATGGTGATTCAAAAATCAATATGCGTGGTTTCCAATCAGCCAATGTTGCTGTTATGGTTAATGGCGTTCCTATGAATGATATGGAATGGGGTGGCGTATATTGGAGTAACTGGACTGGGCTTACTGATGTAGCAAGATCAATACAAACTCAAAGAGGTCTTGGTGCTTCTAAAGTTTCTGCTCCATCTGTTGGTGGTTCTATTAATGTTGTAACCCGTACTATTGATGCCAAAAAAGGCGGTTTTGTTTCTTATGCAATGGGTGACGACGGATATAACAAAATCCTTTTTAATGTTTCTACCGGCTTAACAAAGAACGGATGGGCAATGACTCTTCTTGGTGGTAAAACATGGGGAGACGGATATGTAAAAGGTACAGAATTTGAAGCCTACAACTATTTCATTAATATAGCTAAAAAAATCGGAGATAATCATCAGATTTCATTTTCTGCATTTGGATCACCTCAATGGCACAACCAACGTAGTGCTTATGATGGATTATCTATTGAAGGTTGGCAGCAGGTTAAAAACTATATGAATGGAGATAGTCCCTATAAATATAACGCTACTTTTGGATATGGAAAAAATGGAGAACGTAAAACCTCTTCATATAACGTATATCATAAACCTCAGCTTTCATTAAACCACTTATGGCAGATTAACGATAAATCAAGTTTAAGTACAGCTTTATATGCTTCTATTGGTCGTGGTTATGGTTATAGTGGCCAGGGTTACACTAGTACACTGTCTAATTCATGGTTTGGATCAACTGATGGAACTTTAAATACAACTTATCGTAATTCTGATGGTACATTTGCTTATGATCAGATCTATGCATTGAATGAAGCTAGTCAGAACGGTTCTCAAATGGCAATGTCTAAATCAATTAATAATCATAACTGGTATGGATTGCTTTCTACTTTTACATCTTCTTTAACTAAAGAGATTAGTTATTATTTGGGTCTTGACTTAAGATATTACAAAGGTCAGCATACAAATGAATTGGTAGATCTTTATGGCGGTGATTTCTATATTGACCGTTATCGTGCTAGTGTCTCTGCTGATAATAATAGTGCTGCTGCTTTAGGTTCAGCATTTACAAATCAAAAATTAAAGGTAGGTGATGTTGTATATCGTAATTATAACGGTTATGTAATGCAAGAAGGTGTTTTTGGACAGATAGAATATAATAAAGATAAATTAAGTTCATTTATTTCAGGTTCTGTATCAAATACAGGTTATTGGAGAAAAGATCTTTTCTATTATGATGCACAACATGCAAAATCTGAAACTCTTAACTTTATTGGTTATACTGTAAAAGGTGGTGCAAACTATAACTTAACAGAAAATCACAATATATTTGCCAATATTGGTTATATCTCTCGTGCTCCTTTCTTCTCTGGTGGTGCATTCCTTTCTTCAACAGTAAGTAATGCTACAAACCCAGATGCTATAAATGAAAAGATATTCTCTCTTGAAGTTGGTTATGGTTACCGTTCTCAATATTTCTCTGCCAATATTAATGCCTATCGTACTGCTTGGTTGGATAAAACTACAACCAGAACAACTACCTTGAAAAATGGAGATCGTGCAACAATCAATATGTCTGGTGTTGATGCTCTTCACCAGGGTGTTGAACTTGATCTTGTTGCTCATCCTCTTAATTGGTTAGATATTACAGGTATGTTTTCTATTGGAGATTGGAAATGGAATAGCAATGCAACTGGATATTTCTATGATTCAGCAGGCCAGCCATTAACTGATAAATATGCTGCAGATGGCATAACTCCTATAATTGCTTCTGGCATTCAGGCTGCTGATCATGCTAAGATGACAGTTTATCAAAAAGGTACACCTGTAGGAGGTTCTGCACAAACAACTGCTGCTGCAGGAGCTAAATTTAAACTGAGCAGTGATTTGAAAGTGGGCTTAGATTATACTTTGTATGCACGTAATTATGCAGATTTTGCTTTAGCATCAACTGATATTAATATGAACGGTTCTAAGACTTTTGAAAGTCCATGGCGTATTCCTTCTGCTGGTTTAGTAGATCTTGATGCTAGTTATTCATTTAAGATTGGTAGTAATAGAGCTGTTTTATATGGTAATGTAGAAAACTTATTCGATCAGAAATATATTGCTGATGCTTTTGATGGTGGTGGTCATACCTGGCAATCTGCTTACCGTGTATTTTATGGATTTGGCCGTACATACTCTGTAAGACTTAAACTAAACTTCTAACCTTTATAAAGCAAATATAATTATGAAAAAGTATATAATATTAAGTTTTGTAGGTGCGTTGTCTTTATTCTCAAGCTGTAATTATAATGATAAATATTTTGATGGATTAGATGAATTGGCTGCACCATCAAATAAATTATCTCAGGAATACACCTTGACTGATGCTGATTATGCTACAATGTCAACACTGTCGGCCAACAAAACACTTGCTACAACAAATAACGTTTCATCAGCTTTAGCTGCGATAAAGACAAATATGTATTTATCAGATGCTATTCCTGCTGCTAGTTATGTTCCTGCTTTCCTTGCAAGCAAATGGTATAGTGCCAGTGAGGGATCAGCAGTGAAGGTTACATATAAGAAGAGTGTTAATCTTCCTGATTATCTTGTTAAGCTGAATGATACTTCTAAAAACTGGTATACAGTTTCAACAGCTGACTACAAAACAATTTGGGGAGCTAATTCTTCAGTAAATTTCTTTTCTCCGTCTAAACCGGCATCAACTAATATCCCGGTATTCTTAGCAGCTGCTTATCCAAATGCTGTAAGTGGTGATGTTGTTGCTGTTAATTATAATGAGTCTGCTAGTGAGCCTACTTCAGTTGCTGCTTTAAGTGAAGATTTTGAAGCTCCGGCTGTAGGTAATGTCGCTGTAGTTAGTGGTTGGTCTAATATTACTACTACCGGTACATATACTTGGGGTGAAAAGTCATTTAGTAACAATAAGTACATTCAGGCCAGTGCTTATAATCATGCAGCAGGGCCATTAGAAATTTATATGGTTTCACCTTCATTTACGGTTTCTTCAGGTCAGGTATTCTTATTTGACGCATGTTTGGGTAACTATAAAGCTGAAGGTGGTAAACTAACTGTTCTTATTTCTTCAAACTTGGCAGGAACAGCTGCTAGTGATATTGCAGCTGCAACCTGGGATGATGTAACATCTAATTTTACTATTCCTATTCCAACTACTACTTATGGAACTCTTGGCAAAGTTGGAGAATTACTTCTTTCTAAATATGTAGGAAAGAAAATTAATATTGCTTTCCGCTATAACGGAGATGGAACAACTGGTGCAACAACAACCGTACAGGTTGATAATGCTGTTGTGGCAAAAGCTTCAGGTGCATATACTTCAACAGGTTTGTTATATACTTATAATGGAACTAAATGGGTAGCATATACTGGTAACTCTTACTTCTTAACAAAAGCTGATTTTGCTACTATGGGTAGCAGTTATGATAACTTCAGTGCTACAATGAATGCTGATAATTACGTTCCTCAATTCCTGAAATTGAAGTATCCTTATGCTCAGGAAGGAGATAAGAAAGCTGTGTCTTACAAGTATTATGCAAGCTCAAGTACTGTTATTCGTGCTGATGAATATACATATACAAAAGGAACTTGGGTTAAGAATAACTTTATACAGCAATTTACTGATCAGTTTGTATTTGCTAATGGTAAGTGGGTATATAATCCAAGTGTGATTCTTGATCTTAAACCTGTTAAGAACCTGACTGATGTAGTTGCATTCTATCAGGCTATTTCAGATTATGTATGGGCTAAGATTGACCAACCTAATGGGGTTACGGTAAAAGGTGCAGGTTATACAACAAGTTATGGTAATAATGAATATTATTATGGTAGCTCTGCATATAATAATAACTTTGATTTCCGTCCATCTGCATGGAGAACACAGTTTGCTACCCCTTATGCAAGTATGACTGATGCTCAATTAACAACTGAGATGAATAAACGTCTGCCTGATGCATTACAACATGGCTTGGAAGCTATTTATCCAAAAGCAGCGCCTGTAGATGGTGTAGATGTTACTTATACAATTAATTTTGGTATTTATACTGGAGCAAGTATTTCAGCATGTACACACACAATTGTTTATAAAGTAACAGGTGTAGGTAAGTTTGAATATGTACCAAACTCTTTTAAAGCTTTGTAAATTCAAAGCTCGAAATAAACAAAAAAGCTGTTCAAGAAAACTTGAACAGCTTTTTTTTGCACTTTGAACTTACCTTTTCATTTAAATCCGATCTTTATGTTTGCCATCAAAATGAAATTGAACTGTAGTCTAATAGATATATAGGCATGTTACTTTTGTCTGCATGAAGGATTATCTTCCTTCCCGTTGGGTAGAGAAAGTTGATGGCGCTAACCCTACGTCCATATTTACCCGTGAAGGATACAGAGATTCTGTTTTAATGGCTTTAAGAAAAGTAAGCCATATCAAAGCTTATAAGAAAGAAGAGATTCCGACTCCCTTGAATTACGGAACAAGTGATAGGATAGGAGATGTGGTTGTTTGCCCGGATTGCGGGTGGCAATTTGCCAACGCTCCTGCTCCGATTAAGGGAGCTCATGGATATGATCCAAACTCGCCGGATATGCAGGTTATCTTTTACGCTTACGGACCAGACTTCAAGAAAAGCTATAAATCTAAAGGCTTTATCAATGTAGATATCTATCCGCTATTGGCCTATTTGTTGGGAGTGAATCCTGAAAAGACCGATGGCGATTTTAATAGAATAAAAGATATTTTGGCCATAAAAAAATAAATAAAGCCGAAAAAGCTACGCACCTACGCGGGCTATACTTAACTATCTTATTTAGTGGAAGATAAAAGCGCGTAACTTCATTCTATAAGCGCGTAGCTTTAATAAAGCTACGCGCTTGCTCTAATCTCAGAGTCCTGATATGCTACCTCTCAGCTGGGCTGTAGATACTTGGTGTAAGATAATTTCGGCGAATAACTTTAAGATAATACTTTTATTATCATTCGTTTATAACCTCTATTTTTGTTTAAATATCTTAAACAAGAAGAGAATAGTCAACCACAATTAGGGACTATAGAGAAATTAGTCAACCGAAGTTAGAGATTAAGATATAACCAGTCAACTACAAACTGGGATAAGAACAAATTTAGTCAACCTTTATCAGGTTATAACACACCCAGGTGTACATGCCTTTTACACCCGGATGGAGAGATAATGTACACCCGGGTGTGCGCTATCTCTCCACCCGGGTGTATGCATTATTTTCATTGTAAAAACATACATCTCTACTGAGGCGGAATTAAGATAAGTTTCCTCTTTATATTTATGCGACAATATTTGTAACAGAAATCGATAAGAAGTTCAATGGTTACGAGACAAGCGCGTAGCTTTTATATTGCCGCGTAGCTTCTTTTATAAAGCTACGCGGCAATATCTAATTGATTTACAGCCTTTTATACTAGCGCTGCGAGACTGCGAGACTTTTTATGGATTTTAATATTTTCTGAATAAAAAAAGGGAGTAGCAAAATATTCTTGCTACTCCCTTTTCATAGATTAAATGAATAGATTCATTAATTAGTATAACCTGGGTTTTGTTCTAATTTACCATCCTTATTCAAATCAATTTCGGTCTTAGGTATAGGCCAAAGATTCTGTATTTTATCTGTATTGCTGATTGCATAACTAGCTTCCAATGCTGCATTTGACAATGAATTATTTGCAGCAACGAAGTCCTTATTCATAGCTGCGCGTTTTTGCAATTGTCCGGTACGCATCAAAGTATAACGGCGGTTTTCTTCGCCAATTAGCTCACGTGCACGTTCATCAAGAATGAAATCTATATTTATCTGTGAAGCAGAAACCTGTCCTAGTAGAGGGCTTCCAAAAGCACGCGTACGAAGTACATTGATCGCAGCTGCAGCTTCTGAAATTTTACTTAGTCCAAGATATGCCTCAGCCAGCAATAAATAAGTTTCGCCAAAACGCATCATAGGAACGTCGTGTACAGCTGTGTAGCCAAATGTATCATTAGGATCAAAGGAATTCCATTTTGTACAGTAAGGAGGAAGTTTAAAGATAGAGTCATTAACTGCATCAGTTCCTTTAAATTTCTTTCCGTTTACATAGAAGTCACGATGGATGTTAGCCTGTGAGTTACGAATATCACCAGCTTGGTAAAGGTTTAGCATCCGGCTACTTAAACGCATACGGGCCAAACCACGTCCACCTAAAGAATCACTCAAAGCTAAACCAGAACTTGAATATTGATAGTAAGCGGCAACCCAACAACGGCGTTGCTGGAAAGAACCGGATTGTCCACCTGTTACAGTATTATTGTTTTCACTCTCATAGTTCCAGATCATTTCCTTATTTCCTTGTTTACGGCGCATATATCCCTGAGCAAACATATCGTGATAGTAATCACTATAACTTAATCCAGAGCGTAAAGTTGTATTTAAAGCAAACTTACCAGATCCAATAATTGTGTTACAAGCATCTACTGCTTTTTGATATTCTTTGGTACGGATAGAAACTTCAGCCAGCAATTGATAAGCTGAATATTTATTTACGCGGCTACCGTTCTTAACAGCGTCAGGTTCAGGTAAATTAGCAGTAGCATAAGTTAAATCGGTAACAATTTGTGCGTTAACTTCGCTCAAACTTGCACGAGTATAATCCGTTTTAGCTGAACTAACAGTCTTTAATGTCAATGGTACGCCACCATAGAATACTGCTAACTGATCATAACACCATGCACGCATAAAACAAGCTTCAGCTTTATAAATAGCATTATCGCTTTCACTTGCTGTTGAAGCGCCCGACTCAACATTCTCTATGATTATATTTGCTGCATTAATAATGTTATACAATTGTCTCCAATATACTTGTGGTGCTGATGCATCAGCAGTCAACTTCTCATATTTATACATAGGTACTTCTATGCCTTGATACTGCGCCGGATCACAAACATCTGTACCAACCTGGAATGCACAAAGGAAACCTTGATCGTTACTATATGAAGGAATTAAACTGAAATCGTAATACATACCCAGTGCTAAAGCATTCATACCTTTAGAATCTGTTAGTGTAGAAGATGTATAGTTTGACATTGGAGTTTCATCCAGATAATTGCTATTACAAGATGTAACAGCCATCATAGTCAGACCAGCCAATGCTAATGATATATAATTCTTTTTCATAGTCTTTTTATTATTTAAGTGTCACATTAATACCAATTACAAAACTCTTAGTTACAGGATAGTTGTCTGTCCAGGTACCAGAACCACGGTTAGAAAAACTAGCTTCAGGATCCCAACCTACCCAAGGTGTCCAGGTATAAAGGTTACGACCACTTGCATAAATAGTCAACGATCCTAATCCGAATTTATTAATTGCATTTTCATTAAATGTATAACTTAATGTGATATCTTTTAAACGAGTATAACTAGCTTTTCTTGAATAACCGTAACCGTATGTGTTAGTATAGGTTAATCTAGGATATTCCTGATTTTGGTTTTCTGATGTCCAGTAACCAAATACAGAAGGAGTATTTATACGCCATGTTTCATCGTAAGTTCTGATATCTGTATTACCCTTAATCATACCTTGAGCTGTTTGAACAAATACGCTTAATGCCCAGTTTTTATATAAGAACTTGTTGGTTAAACCACCGGTCCATTTTGGAACACTCTGTCCCAGAATCTGTCTGTCATCCGAAGTGATTTTACCGTCTTTATTAGTATCTTCAAATTTAATATCACCGGCAACAGCTGTATTATCCCAGCCTTTATTTAAGCCAGCTTTAATCTCACTTTCCTGCCAGATACCAAGCATCTTATAATCATATGTAGAATTAATAGGGTGACCGATGAACCAAGTATTACCAAGATCATCTTTTTTATCTCCATAAAGATCGACGATCTTGTTTTTGTTAGTGGCAAATACAAAAGATGTTTCCCAAGTGAAGTCTTTAGTCACAATATTACGAGTAGTAAGTGTTGCTTCTACACCCATGTTTTGTGTTTTACCTATATTTTCAACTACATTTGAATAGCCGGTAATTTTAGGCAAGGTACGTTCTAAAAGTAAACCGGAGGTATTTGATTTATAAAATTCTAAATTACCTACAATTCTATTCTTTAAAAATCCGAAATCTAAACCGATATTAGCACTTCTTGTAGTTTCCCATTCCAAATCACCATTTCCTAATGTGTTAGCATAAATAGCAGTTAATGTTTTACCATCCATTGCTAAACTTGTTGCATTGTATTTAGATATTGTTTTATATACAGAGATGGCTTCATTACCAGACTTACCATAAGAAAGTCGAAGTTTTAAATTATCAAGCCAATCAAATTTCTTCATAAATTGCTCATTAGCAATGTTCCAACCTAATGCTACAGAAGGGAATGTACCATATTTAGATGTATTAGCACCAAATACAGATGAACCGTCACGACGTACTGTAAATGTGAATAAATAGCGGCTATCATAAGAGTAATTCAAACGTCCCATATAGCTGGTTGCAGCATAATGATCAGCGTATGAAGAAGTTGTTTGTGTTGCTCCTCCATCTAAATAATTATATCCAAGTAAATCATTTACAAAACCTACTGATTGTGCTTTAGTAGTCAGGTAATTTCTGCTTTGTGCACTATACAAACCTGTTAGGTCAAAGTGATGCTTTTCTATATCTTTTGCATAAGTGAAGATATTTTCAATTGTATAAGCATTTGTTTCAGTATTAGTTGTATATGCTGTACCATTTTTATCGTATGATGCCAAACCTGCATAATTTGAAGTTCTGGTAGGTAAATAGTTATAACCGATATTTAACCGATATTTTAAGCCATTCAATGGATTGAATATTTTACCCAAATTTAATTCTGCATACCCATTTCCGTTTATATTAACACTGCGTCTATCAGCTTTTTGACTATATTGGCAGAAAGGAGATGTGTACATTTCTTCAGGAGACATAGGCAAAGTGTTGTAAGTTCCGTCTGCATTGTATTCCTGAGCATAAGGACTCATTGCAAGTCCGTATAAGAAGTTAACACGACCACCATCCTTATTGTGAGCTGCAATGTAGGCATTTGTACCAATAGTCAGGTAGTTAGTTACATTGATATCAAAGTTCATACGGAAACTATAGCGCTTGTATTGATAACCTTTTAATACACCTTTTTGATCCAAATATTCACCTGATACAAAGTACTTCATATTGTCAGTACCTCCGCTTAAACTAATGTTGTGATCCTGAGCTACGCCTGTTTGTGAAATCTCATCCAACCAGTCGGTTTCTTTGCCTGCATTATAATTAGCAGCTTCAGCCTGGTTAGGAACTGGTGTACCGGACAATTCTGTACCAGTTTTCTGGAACATGTAATCCTTATATTTCTGAACATACTCTTCGCCATCGCGCATGCTTAATTTATGAGCATAGTCTTCTACACCTGCATAGCCGTTATAACGAATAGTCGGTTTACCTGTCTTACCACGTTTAGTAGTAATCAAAATAACACCATTGGCACCATTCGTACCGTAAATAGCTACGGCTGAAGCATCTTTCAATATTTCCATGCTTTCAATGTCGTTCGGGTTAATATCTGACAAAGAACCACCGCTCTTGCTGATAGGTATACCATCGACAACAACATAAGGTGCTGTACTTGCATTGATAGAGTTTTTACCACGAATAACAGTAGAAGGACCATCACCAGGGATAGATGAACCTTGGGTAACAAGTACACCAGCCGTTGCACCTTCCAAAGCTTGCATAACATTTGCAACTGGCAGCTTTGATAAACGGTCTTTGTTGACAGAAGTAACAGAACCTGTTATATCAGACTTTTTCTGAGTACCGTAACCAACTACTACGACTTCTTCCAATATTTTGGAATTTTCATCCAATAGCACTGTTACGTTGTTTTGATTACCAACAGCTATTTCTTTTCCGTTATAACCTATAAAAGTAAAAACAAGGGTTGATTTACTTGAAGCATTGATTGTAAATTCTCCATTTAGGTCGGTTAAAGTTCCTGTGGAAGTTCCTTTTACTGCAACAGAACATCCAATAAGCGGATCATTGGATTTACTGTCTTTTACCACTCCTTTAATGACCCGATTCTGTGCCATAAGGCTCAATGGAGTCAGTAACATGAAAACGAGTAAGAGCAGAATCGATTTAGTAATTCTGTCTTGATGATGATAAACTTGATACATGTTTCTCATTTTAATTTAATATTAGGGTTAACTTGAGTCTCTCGACATATGCAAATATAGAGCTGTTTGTTAAATAATGTATTGAAAAATCAGCCAAACAGCTCTATTTATCGTTCAAATACGATTAATGTCAGTTAAAAAGTTAATTTGATTAACTTTTTAACTGCTTTGAAATTAATAATGGATTGCATGATCTTTCGGAAAGTCATCTCCATTCCAGGCACGCTTTGAAGTCCAGTCAATAGCAGCATCGGTCCAGAAGGGATGAGTAGCTGGTAATCCAAGAGGCAGGAATGCCAATGAAGTTATGTACATGCTACCATTGTTTGTATACAAATCTGCAATGTTTGGCTGACTTTGAGTGAAACCGATACGAAGAAATCCTTTTTCGTTAAAGTTCTTTCCGGAATCGAACATACGATGCATTACTGCTGTAAGAGCTGCGCGAACTTGTCCGTTAGGAAGTTCTGCCGGTAATTGTTCATTCCATGCTAATTGTGCTAAAGGTTGAAATACTCCCATACGATAGGGGATAGAGCGTCCAAAGACAGGATAGGTACCCTCCGGAGAGATAAATCTTTCTAAGATCTGGCTATATTTCTGCATTCTTTTCAATGCAACTTCATATTGTTGAGCTGTCGCTACGTTGTTTTGCTTTAAATCGACCATTACCTTTAAACATTCCACATACATGGGATGAATAACATAGCTATTGTAATAATCGAATGCAAAACTTGTTCCGTCACTATACCAGCTATCGCCTACATACCATTCTTCAACTTTTCGTAGTGCTGAATGGATGCGATACATATCAGCTTGTGCACCAGCTTTAGCTAAAAAACATTCAATTGTTGACGAGAATAGTAACCAGTTGGTATAAGGTGGATCAACACGGCGCAATTGCTGGAACTCTGCAATATAACGTTGTTTGGTTGTTTCATCTAATGGCATCCACAGTTGATCATAAGCACGAAGGAAACTTTGAGCTACATAAGCAGCATCTACCAATGGTTGTCCTTCTTTTCTCCATAAAAGATAATCAGCACTTTGAGGATCTACAGCATTCTTGTAACTAGCCAAAGCCAATTCACGTAATTGTTTACGTTGTTTTCCTTCTGTTGTATTATCATCTGGCAGTGATAACCATGGAGCAACTCCGGCCATTAGTCTGCCAAAGCATTCCATATAGGTTACGTGTTTATCACGTCCATCCCATGTGGGACTAACTTCCACCAGCATCTCCTTACTTAACTGTCCGTTGCTCATAGCTTTTAATACCGGCGAAGCTATCTTATATAAGGTGTTTGCCCAGTATTCACGGTCATTGTTTACACCTGAGAATCGTGCCATTTCGCAAGAGGCAAGAAGAAAAGCTCCAACTCCGAAATTAGAAGTAGAATTCTTATCTACTACCTGACCGGGAATAGCTCTGTCTCCGATAGGTTGAACATACCCAACTTTACCGTTTGACTGTAAAGCTACTTTAGATAAGTAGTTCCAGGCCTTTTCGCAAACTGGTGCGTAAGTTTGTTTATCCAGATATCCGTTATTAATTCCCCACAGAAGGCCATATTCCATTAATGCAGTTCCGCTTGTTTCTGGTCCAGGAGCAAAATTGGCATCATACATGCTACGTGTCCAATAGCCTTGCGGTTGCTGGCAAGCGGCTAATGCCACCGCCATCTTCTGAAACTTCTTAACGAAGAAATCACGATGTACATAGTTCTTTGGCATGTCTTTCAGAACTTTAGCCAGTCCGGCCATAACCCAGCCATCTCCGCGAGCCCAGAAATCTTTTTTATCGTTACCGCTTTTATGTTTTGGATACACATAACGGGCATCACGATAATAAAGTCCTTCCTGATCATCATACATTAAAGAATCACAGTAAAGGGTATATTCATATAATTTATCCAGATAGAGTTTGTTATTGGTTATTTTATAGAGCTTCGTCATTACCGGCATTGCCATATACAAACCATCGGCCCACCACCAATAATCCTTTCGGTTTGTGCTCATCTCGTATTCCATAACCTCACGGGCACGCGCTATCTTCTTTGGATCAGGATTTATGGTGTAAAGATCGCAGTAAGTTTGAAAGCAAACCTGGTAATCGCCGAATAAAACATGCTCGTCAGTTTCCCCATAATTTAGTTTCCACTCAGCTTTGTTATCGGATTTTGCCCCTTTCCATTCATTCTGTTGAGCCCACGCTTCAGAATATTCTTTGTAGGCGACATCTCCGGTTAGGAAGTAGGCTTCCATGTTTCCAGTGTGGTAAACAGCATTATCCCAAAAAGCGCGTCCGTGAACAGGATTTTGCTTTTGCCAATAACGATTTACTTTATGGATAATATTAATAACTTCATTCTTTTCCGTCGCTTTAATGCTGAATGAAACCAGCAACCACGCCGCCAGAGGTAGAACAACTTTGAAAAATTTATTCATAGTATCGTGATTTATAATTTGTATGCTGCAAAGTTGCTTTAATCTTTAAAATCTAAGGTCGAAAAAACATTCATTCTAAGCTAAAATTCCATCATATGACTTTTTATGCCTAAAAAGATTGTATAAAAGGAGGTATAGTATTTATCTTTGCCTAAAGAAAATCATTTTAGTATGAAAGCACGTAGAGTCTTTATTTTTGCATTCACTGTTCTTTATTTACTTATATATTCGCAACCTCTTCTTTCCCAGAAAGAGGGTTTCCCTTTGTCATTTGCTCAATTATCTACAGCACAAGGATTACCAACCAATGAGGTTCATTGTATTTATCAGGATAAACAGGGCTTTATATGGATAGGTACTAATAGCGGGCTTTGTCAATATGATGGCGTTCAGATGAAGGTTTATAAATCAAACTTTCATTCTCCGGAGTTACTCAGCAACAATTACATTCGCTGCATCGTTGAAGACGATCAACAGCAACTCTGGATAGGAACAAATGACGGTATAACTATTTTAGATAAGCGTACAGGTATAATTAAAAGACTTGCGCTTCAGAATTTTAAAAATGTAGTGGTTACACATATATTAATAACCAGTAATAAGCGATATTTAATAGGTACTGAACAGGGATTATATGAATATTTTCCAGCTAACCATCAATTAATAAATAGGAATAAGCTCTGTACAAAAGGAATTTATAACACGATTTCGGTGATGTCTTTAATGGAAGACTCACGGAAAAATGTTTGGATAGGGACATGGAATACCGGATATTATCGCTTAAACCTTCATACTAATCAATTCTTCTCTTACCCCCAATTAAATTCTAAAAATTCTGCTTTTTCGATTTTTGAAGATAGCAAGCATCGCATTTGGATTGGTTCATGGGGAAACGGACTTTTTCTCCTTGAAAATCCGTATAATCCTCAACAAACTAAATGGACTAATTTTAATGCATCCGGTGCAAAAGGGGCTATTTGCAGTAATTCTATATATGATATAGGTGAAGATAGAAATACCCACAAAGTCTGGCTGGCTACAAGAAACGGACTAAGTATTATACAGGAAACGGGAAAACAAATTAGTTTTCAGAATTATTCTCCGAATAATACAGCTACATCTATATCTTACAATGATATCAGTTCTATTCTTTGTGACGGAGAAGGTATGATGTGGTTAGGAACGCAAGGGGGAGGGGTAAATACAACTGTTACTCAATCGTCACCTTTCACTTACCATAAAATTGAGAATGAAAAAAGTAGTTTTTCCTCTATTCGTTGTTTGTTTGCCGATAATAAAGGAATTATATGGATGGGACTGGGGAGTGCCGGGTTCTATCAATATAATAGGATAACGGGAACATATACACACAATAGCCAGTTACCTGACTTCAAGGCTTTGAATGAAATACCAACGGTAAATGCGATTGTACAGTCAAAGCGTGATGGCTCTATTTTGATTGGCACTCATGGATCAGGATTAATTGTATACCATCCAAACAAAACTGACGGCCCACGTATACAGACGTATAACCAGCAGAATCTAAACACTCTTCCTCACGGATGTGTTTTTTCACTGATGGAAGATAAAGCCTGTAATTATTGGTTGGGAACAAAAGGAGGACTTTGTATTCTTACTCCGAAAGGTCAAAGTATAGGTTTCAGCAGAACAAAAGTCGATAATGTATCACTTAATACATTTGCAATTGTTTCCATGATTCAACGTAGCTCGGGAGAGGTGTGGCTAGGTACTAGTAATGGAGGAATTCTAAAAGCTGTAGGAAATCTGAATCAGCTTAATAATTTGCGATTCGTAAACTATATACCTCAGAAAAAGAATCTGAATAGTGTTTCAACGCTTTGTCTGTTCGAGGATAGTAAAAAACGACTTTGGGCAGGAACTGACGGAGGTGGATTAAGTTTATATGATGATAAAAAAGATTCATTTATTCCTGTTCACGAAATGCTCAACTTGCCGGGGGATGCTATATTTAGTATTCAGGAGGATAAATTGCATAATTTATGGATGAGCTCTAATGCCGGACTGATAAAATTAACGGTACCAGAGAATCTGGAGAAGGCAAGCTACCGTCTTTACACGAAATATGATGGGTTGCAGGATAATCTGTTTAACCGTAATTCTTCATTTGTGACAAAGAATGGTGAAATGTTTTTTGGCGGAAATATGGGCTTTAATAGCTTCTATCCGGAGAAAGTCACTGAAAAGGAGTATTTCCCATCGTTTGTTATTAAAGATATCAAGTTGCTGAATGTATCCTGGGGCTCTCTTTCCGAGGATGTGCGCTATAAGATTTCTGAGGTAGCTCCATCTTATGCTAATGAAATTCAGCTTAACTATAAGCAGAATGATTTTAGTATTGAGTTTGCTACTTTAGGCTTTACGGCATCTCCTAGTTTTAAGTATGCCTATAAACTGAAGGGGTATGATTCAAAATGGCAATATACAGAAAAGCAAAACTTTGCTCATTATAATAGTTTACCAGCTGGAACTTATACTTTTCAGTTACGTTCTACAAATGCAAATGGTATCTGGAATAAAGAGATAAAAACACTTAAGATCAGAATTCTGCCTCCACCTTGGGAAACATGGTGGGCCTACTGTATTTATGCTATTATAATAATAGCTGTTGCATATATGGTGAGCAAGAATTTACGTAAACGGATACAGGAACGAAATAATGCTCAATTAAAAGAGTTGGAACGTGTGAAAACGGAAGAGCTGCATCATTCAAAACTTCAGTTCTTTACTAATATAACTCATGAGTTGCTTACACCGCTAACCATTATCTCGGCAGCAGTGGAAGAACTTAAACTGACTATGCCTAAAGGAGAAGAGACTTATCAGGTTATCACAAACAATACCAATAGGTTGATAAGATTGATTCAGCAGATTCTTGAATTCCGAAAGGCTGAGACTGGCAATTTACAGCTTCGTGTGCAGCAGGGAGACTTGGCTGCATTCGTCACAAATAATGTGAATAGTTTCTTTCCGTTGATGAAAAAGAAAAGAATTCATTGTTCAGTTATATGTATGCCTGAACGTTTGAATGGCTATTTTGACAGTGATAAAATGGATAAGATTATTTATAACCTTCTCTCAAATGCAGCAAAATATAACCAGGCCGGGAGTACGGTTTTGATAGAACTGACCTATTTAAAAGAATCACAGAATGCAGCGTTATCCGTAAAAGATAACGGGGAAGGCATGAGTCCTGATAAAGTAAGTCAGTTATTCAAGCGTTTCTATGAAGGTGATTATCGCAAGTTTAATACAATAGGAACAGGCATTGGTCTTTCATTGACCAAAGATCTTGTTCAATTGCACGAAGGTACTATTACTGTAAAAAGTGAAGTGGGAAAAGGAACGGAATTTATTGTTACTATACCAATTTGCCGGGAAGCGTTCAAAGAGAGCCAGATAGATGATTCTGCTACTATCTATACAGCTCCTCCGATGGAAGTAGTTGAGAGCAGTGTTACTGAAGAAGAAAAGGCAAAACAATATTCGTTGTTGCTGATTGAAGACGATGAAGAGTTACAAAGCCTTATGGCTAAATTGCTTGGAAGTAACTATAATATATTTACTGCATTGTCCGGTAAGGAGGGATTAAACATACTCGAGCAAGAAAATATTGATCTTGTTGTATCAGATATCATGATGCCCGAGATGGATGGAATAGAATTCTGCAAGAAAGTAAAATCTGATCTTAATACATCGCATATACCTATTATTCTATTAACGGCCAAGACCCGGGAAGAAGACCGGGTTCAGGCTTATGAATCGGGAGCAAATGGCTTTTTAACAAAACCATTCAGCTTAAGTGTGCTGCATGCGAAAATAAAAAATCTGTTAAAGGATAAAGAACGTGTAAACAGCGATTTTAAAAAGCAGTTGGTCTTTGAAGTAAAAGAGCTTAATTACACAGGAATAGACGAGAAGTTCCTGAGTCAGGCTGTGGAGTGTGTCAACAAGTATCTGGAAGATCCGGAATTTGACCAGGAACAATTTGCTGTTGCTATGAATGTAAGTAAATCAACCCTTTACCGAAAGTTAAAGTCTCTTACCGGGCTTAATACTACGGGCTTTATTCGGAATATACGTATAAAGGCTGCTTGTCGAATTATGGATGAAAAAAAGAATATTCGTATCTCCGATTTAGCTTATGCAGTGGGATACAATGATCCTAAATATTTTGCTGTGTGTTTCAAGAAAGAGTTTGGAATGCAACCTTCAGAATACATGGAGAAGTATGTTGCGCCTACAGTATAGAATAATAAGTGAATTAATAGGTTTTATTATTTCCTAATCCCGTTTTGAACGGAACTTCCTGCATAAAATTATATTTAATGATAGAAAAAGAAAATCCCTCAAGAACTGATTCCTGAGGGATTTTTAATGCTTTATTTGAAAATAAAGTTGCTGAAATTATTCAGCAGCAGGAGCTTCTTCTACAGCAGGAGCAGCTTCTTCAGCAGCAGGTGCAGCAGCGGCAGCTTCAGCAGCAAGTTCAGCAGCTTTCTTATCTGCTAATTCTTTAGCTTTTGCTTCGTTGATTTTCTTTTCAGCATCTAAGCGTGCTTTAGCATCAGCTTTAGCAGCTTCGTCGTTCTTAGCTTTCAATGCAGCAAGACCGCTTTCTTTGTTATTCTTCCAAGCTTCAAATTTAGCTTCAGCTTCAGCTTCACCAAATGCGCCCTTAGTTACACCACCAAGTAGGTGTTTCTTCATGTAAATACCTTCGCGAGAAAGAATATTACGAACTGTGTCAGTAGGTTGAGCTCCTGTAAGAACCCAATATAATGCACGGTCGAAATCCAAATCTATTGTTGCAGGATCGGTGTTAGGGTTGTAAGAACCGATTTTTTCAATAAACTTACCATCACGTGGTGCTCTGCTGTCCGCAATAACAATCTGATAGAACGCGTAGCTCTTGCGACCGCGTCTTTGTAATCTGATCTTTGTTGCCATTCTTAATAAATGTTTTTTTAATTAATGATTTGAATTAATGCTAATAACTCGTATTAGCGGCTGCAAAGTTAATGCTTTTGTTTTGATTGACAAAGTGTTTGCTCTTTTTTGTTTACTTGTTTACTCGTGTATAGTAAACCGTAACCTCATAATGCTATTTATCAGTTTGTATAAGCTGGTGTGCTGGGGCTTTTATAACTCAAAGGTTTGTTTGTACAAGCAGGGAACATGTTTTTTGAGATTTTATTTAATGATATCTTTGAACATATTTAAAATCTAGTTGTTTTATAAACTATACTTAAACTAAAAAACAAATAATATTATGTTAAGCAAAAAAATACAAGATGCTATTAATGAGCAGATCAATGTAGAAATGTGGTCGGCCAATCTCTATTTATCAATGTCATTATACTTTGCAAAAGCAGGTTTTAACGGTTTTTCAGTGTGGATGAAAGCTCAGTCAAAAGAAGAATTAGGTCATGCCTATTCAATGATTGATTATTTGATAAAGCGCGGAGGTACAGCTTATGTAGGAAGAGTTGATTCAGTTCCTACTGATTGGAAAAATCCGTTAGATGTTTTTGAAAGTGTATATAATCATGAAGTGCATATTTCAGGGTTGATAGATAAATTGGTAGATGTTGCTGCTGGTGAAAAAGATAAAGCGTCACAGGATTTTCTATGGGGCTTTGTCCGCGAACAAGTAGAAGAAGAAGCTACTTCAAAAGAAATTGTAGATCGTGTTAAAATGGCTGGTGATAATGGTATATTCTATATCGATGCTCAGTTAGGACAGAGAAAATAGTAAGCATAATTTGCTTTACTATAATGAAAGCCACTTAAACTATTTTTGAGTGGCTTTTTTTATACCACAAGATTTCTTGTGAAGAAAAAGGTAATAGTGATTACAAGGATTAAGAGGCAGGCTTTTTCGCCGAAGAGGATCTTGCGAATTCTGGGATATTTGTACTTTCCTTTGAAATATTCAAAATAGAACGCTATGAATAGATAAGGAATGGACATAACCATTAGTGCATTATAGCTAAACGCTTGTACAAAATCAAAGTTTAGCAAACAATGAATAGCTCTTTGAGAACCACATCCCGGGCATTGCCATCCGGTTAATACATAAATCGGACATTTAGGGAAGAGAATGCTGTGTTGTGGATTAAAAAGAAAATAGATTAATAAAAAAATCAGAGAAGCACCTATTACTAATGCTTTTCTGATTTTTTGTTGTCTGTTTTTCATTATCTATAGAAATGTAGAATTAGTTATTAATAATTCATTGATGCAGCGCCAAGTCCGATAATAACAACTAAAATAATATATAGAACAACAGCTGTAATACCACTAAATAATGCTACCAGAGTCCATGTTTTTGCTGATTTTGAAGCATTAAGAGCAATTTCTTTTCTTCCAGCATACCAGCTTGATTCTACCTTTGCAGCATAGATGATGCCTACAATGCCAAAGGGCAAACAGCAAAAGATAGTTGTCAGAATTGATTCAATCAACCAAGTCTTTGGAGGTGGTTCATTATTACTTTCTTGTTTTGCCTCTGGTGCTTCAAATGGTTTGTTTAGAGGTTTGCCGCAGTTTGGACAGTTGGTGGCTTCGGAAGAAACTTGGTTTCCGCAGTCTGGACATGTGTTTAGTGCCATGATAATTTTTTTAAGATTCTTTGAAAGAATAATTAATAATTTTGTTGTCTGTACAAAAGTATATTTTTTTTGTAATTAAAAGAATAAAATAATAATTATTTATAAAAAAATAATCACCAAAAAGGAGAGTCCCTTTCTGGTGATTACTATAAAATTATTCAGACAGTAAAATTAATACTGCATAATCAGATTCTTAAAGTCGGATCCTTTCTTAAAAGGTACAATACTGAATCCGTAAGTAATAGGCTCTTTACCTGTAAAGATCAGATAGTTGTCGTGTGGCAAAGCACCCCAACTATTATCTCCACCAATCCCCATCATTCTGTAATCTATAAATAGATCTATTAACTTCTGAGGTCTAGGATCTGATAGATGACGATGGTCTGTCTTTTCTGTCAACGGATCGCCATTGTAAATACTTTCTCCACTATCCATACTTTCTAGTTTGTAAGGAGAAGCATTTAGTTCGAAGGTGCGGTCGGCAACGAAAAGTAAACCTTTTCCAGACTTGTCAGCAAAAGCACACCAGCGGATGTCCGTACGGTGATTATTTTCTTGCGGACGGATATAAGGTTCGTAGTTATCCTTTACATTGGTTTTGTATTCACCATAGAATTGTGCTGTTCGACGGTCACGATAATTCTCTTTCGGGCCACGTCCGTAATAAGTAAGATTATCAAAAGCAATAGGTAACTGCATGCGTAATCCTACACGTGGAATCATTGGAGTCTTTTCATTAGCGGCAACAAATTTATTGTCCACTTTAATAATTCCGTTTTCATAAACTGTGTAAGTTACATCCCAGCGAGAATCTGTACCCGGGAATTCATAAGTGCAGGAAACTACACTCTTATCTTCTTTGCTCACAGCAAATTTCTTAGCAACTACATCCTGATAACTAGCTTCTTTCCATACTTTTAGTTTTGTTGGAAGATCAGCGCCATAATCGTTATCGGTTGGTGCACGCCAGAAGAAAGGATGCAATCCCTCTCCGTTGAGAATGTATTCTGTACCTTTATGAATGTAAGAAACAAGCATACCACTCTTTTTATCAAATGTAGCCTTGAAATCCTTACCGGAAAGAACAGCCTGAGTCTCTGTCTCGTTTACTGAAGCAGGTTTCATCTCAGGGCTCTTTGTCTTCATATAAAGATTAATATATTTTTGTTCGCGGGCAATTACATATCCTACAGGAAGGAAAGGTTCTGCAGTTTTTATCTTTGCTTCAAATTCTATCTGATCATCACCGGTTGTGGTGCGAGGAGCTGGCAGATTTTTCAAATCAATAGTTACTGAATCACCCGGCGCACAATCTATATTGAAGTTTTCGGTAGAAACAGCTTTTCCATGATTTCTTATAGTATAGCTGAAATCATATTTATTCAGATTAGTAAAGAAGAAACCGTTATGGATTGTCACTTTACTATTTTTTACATCTACTTTACCGAAATCAATATTCTGATAAACCTTGCGCATCTCTTCTGTTGCAGGTTTAGTTGTACGATCAGGATATACCAGACCGTTGATGCAGAAGTCACCATCAGAAGGTGTACCTATTTTGCCAAAGTCGCCACCGTAAGCCCAGAATTTACGTCCGTCTTTAGTCTTTTCAAGGAATCCCTGATCTACCCAGTCCCAGATGCATCCACCTTGCAGGATTGGATATTTCTTGATGATATCCCAATATTCTTTGAAATTTCCAAGACTGTTACCCATTGCATGAGCATATTCGCATTGAATCAGCGGACGGTCAGACTTAGGATTCTGCGCATATCTCTCAATATAAGCAGGAGTTGCATACATAGGACAGAATATATCAGTATTCCATTCCAGTCCTGCACGTTCATATTGAACCGGACGTGATGAGTCCTGTGATTTCAGATATTTATAAGTATTGTAGAAACAGATTCCGTTTCCTGCTTCATTTCCTAAAGACCATGTGATTACGGAAGGATGATTCTTATCACGAAGATACATATTCACTGTACGATACATGTGAGCAGCTTCGAAAAGTGGATTATTAGCCAATGTACCACCTTTTCTAAGATCATATCCCATTCCGTGAGTTTCTATATTTGCTTCATCAATTACGTAAATACCGTATTGATCGCACAATTCATAGAAACGTTCCTGTTGTGGGTAATGACATGTACGAACTGTATTTACATTAAACTTCTTCCATAGCTCGAAGTCTTTCAGCATCAGATCTTCCGTTACATAATGGCCGTTTACTTCGTTATGTTCATGTACATTTACACCTTTAATTAAAATAGGTTGTCCGTTTACCAGCAATTGTTTGTTTACAATAGCAACAGTGCGGAAGCCAACCTTTGTACTTGTTGCTTCCAGTAGCTGACCGGTTGCATCTTTCAGTGAGATAACCAGTGTATACAAGTTTGGTGTTTCGGCAGTCCAGGACTTTACGTTTTTAATCACGTTCTGTCCGAAAGAAATAGTGCCTGATTCACCTACAGTTTTTTGTTCCTTGCTTTGCAGAACAGATTTTCCATCAGCATCCATTACATTATATGAAACAGATACAGCTTTATTCTCTCCTGATGCATTATTAATCAGTACATCCAGGCTAAATACACCATCTTTATACGTTTTATCCAAAGGAGAATGCACGGTAAAGTCGGCAATGCGGGTTTTAGGTTGAGCATAAATATAAACCTCTCTTTCAAATCCACTAAGTCTCCACATGTCCTGACATTCCAAATATGTAGCATCCGAAAAACGATGAACCTGAACAGCCAATACATTCTTTCCCGGTTTTGCATATTTTGTAATATTAAAACGAGAAGGAGTTTTAGATTCTTTATTCATTCCGATGAAAGTTCCATTCAGATAGTAAAATGAAACCCCCTTTACAGCATCAGCACTCAGAAATATTTCTTTTCCTTCCCAATTGGCAGGAAGATTAAAGTCACGACGGTAAGTTCCTGTTGGATTCCATTCTTTAGGAACGAACGGAGGGTTAGGAGCATCCCAGTAAGGCTTATATCCGGGAGAAAGAAATTCGTAAGAAGAGTTCACATAAATAGCAGTACCAAATCCCTGGCGTTCCCAGTTGCCGGGGACTTTAATGTCGCTCCATTTGCTTACATTAAAATCAGGATTCATAAACTCTGCGGGGCGATTTTCGAAATCTTCAGTATAATTGAATTTCCAGACACCATTCAGTGAAAGACGATAGGTATCTGTCTTTCGGTCATTCCTGATTGCCGCATTTTCATTTGTGTAAGAAGTAAATGTACTACGCGGAGTTTCGCGATTAATGCTTGTCAGATTAGGATTAGTTATCATTTCGTATCTGTCAGTTTGTCCAAAAGACAGGATAGGAATGAACGCAAGCCATGCCAGTGATAGTTTGTGTTTCATAAATTAAAATTAGATGATTAGATTCTCTGCCAGATCTTGCCATTATGAAGCAATATCTGACAGAGAAATTAAATATTGTGATTGTGTTAGTTGAATTTAGAATTCACGAAGCCATTTTTCCAGCTCGTCAGTCCACTGACGTTTGTATGTGAAGCTATCACGAAATCCCCAACCATGTCCGCCTATCGGATAAATATGCATAGTAGCAGAAACTTTATTCTTTAGCAGAGCAAGATAATAGTTAACACTGTTCTGTGGAGGAACAGTGCTATCATCACTTGAAAGTGCTATAAAAGCTTTAGGAGTCTTTTCTGTTACCTGTAATTCGTTAGAATATAAAGTTTCAAGCTCCTTGACTGGACTTTTCCCGATTAAGTTCTGGCGAGAACCACCATGCGTGTAGCTCTTATTCATCGTAATAACCGGATAAAGTAATATCTGGAAATCCGGACGAGTCTCTACATTGAAGTGTGTTGCCAGAGTAGAAGCTAAATGTCCACCGGCTGATGCTCCCATGATACCCACTTTATGTACATTTACTCCCCACTCAGCTGCATGTTTACGAACAATGATAATAGCTTCTCTTGCATCCGAGATAGGCACTTCACTATGACCATTTGGCATACGATATTTCAATACCACATAAGTAATACCCTGAGCATTAAACCATGAAGCCATGTCGTGTCCTTCATGATCCATCGCTAAGCGGGCATACCCACCGCCCGGACACATAATTATCGCTTTTCCGTTACCATTCTTTGCCGGGTAAACAGTAATAGTAGGAGAGGTTACATTGCTTAATCTATTTTTTTCAGGCTCTTGTTCTTCACCTTTTAATTCATTAGAATTAGGTGCGCCATTAGGCCAAAGAGGTAATTCAATTGGTTTTTGAGCAAAAACAGATGTTGTTAGAGCTAACATAACAGATAAAATAATCTTTTTCATTTTATTTCTGGTTAAGAGGTTTATGCATTGTAGCTTTGATAAAGTAAACAATCAATGCAATATAAGCTACTAGTGATGCCACTTCCGACCATGAATTAGACAGCCATTCTTCGTTTACAAGGTTGATTCCTCCAAAGCGCATAACAGCACTTACTACACCCATTAAAGCACCACCTGCAATAAAGCCGGAAGCAAGAAGCGTTCCTTTTTCTCTTCGTTCAGCATTAATAGCGTCATCTTTTGTACGAGTTGTTACATACCAGTTAATAGCTCCACCTACTATCAGCGGAATATTCAGTTCTAATGGTATAAACATACCTAATGCGAAAGCCAATGCCGGAATTCCGCAGAAAGTGAGCACTATTGAGATGATTGCTCCAATTCCATAAAGCACCCATGGAGCACCAACTCCGTTCATTAGCGGTTCAATAACAGCAGCCATAGCATTTGCCTGAGGGGCAGCCAACTGTCCGCTTGTGAAGCCATAAGTTTTATTCAATATAATCATTACACCGCCTACAGTTGCAGCAGATACAAGTGTTCCCAAAAACTTCCATGTTTGCTGTTTTGCAGGAGTTGTTCCAATCCAGTAACCTATCTTTAAGTCGGTTATAAAACCTCCGGCCATAGATAATGCAGTACAAACAACACCACCCATAACCAATGCAGCAACCATTCCCGACGGACCTTTTAATCCAACAGAAACCATTACCACTGAAGCAAGAATAAGAGTCATTAATGTCATACCCGATACAGGGTTTGTACCTACAATAGCAATTGCATTAGCAGCTACAGTTGTGAAAAGGAATGTTATAATAGTTACAAGTGCAATAGCGACAATGCACTGCAAAAGATTTCCCTGCATCACATCAAAGAAGAAGAAAAGGAAAACCAATACTAGTGTAAGGATAGAACCAATAGCGATAATCTTCATTGAAAGGTCCTTCTGAGTACGAATCACCTCTTTTTCTGAATTATCTTTGCCGCTCATCTCTTTTGCAGCCAGTCCAACTGCACTTTTAATGATGCTCCATGACTTAATGATACCAATGATTCCTGCCATAGCAATACCACCAATACCAATGCTTTTTGCATAATATTTAAAGATTAATTCCGGGCTCATTGTTCCTACTGCTGTATGAATATCCGGGTTCCACATATTAAGTACAGAATCTCCCCATATTACAGAAATACCAGGTATGATAACCCACCAAACTGTAAGTGAACCAAAACAAATAATAGCTGCGTATTTTAATCCGATAATGTATCCTAAACCAAGTACCGCTGCACCTGTATTAACCTTGAATACCAGTTTAGCCTTTTCGGCAAGCATATCACCTAATCCACATACACGAGTAGTGAAGTTTTCGTTCCACCATCCAAAGGTCGCAACTATGAAGTCATATAAACCTCCCACTATACTTGCAATTAATAATGGCTTTGCCTGGTTACCGCTTGTTTCTCCTGAAACAATAACCTGAGTAGTGGCTGTTGCTTCCGGAAAAGGATATTGACCATGCATTTCCTTCACAAAGTATTTACGGAAAGGTATTAAGAATAAGATACCAAGAACACCCCCTAATAGAGAGCTAATAAACACTTGAAAGAAAGTAACCGACATCTCAGGATATTTAGCCTGAAGAATGTATAGTGCAGGAAGGGTAAAGATTGCTCCGGCAACAATAACACCCGAGCTTGCTCCGATGGATTGAATAATAACATTCTCACCTAATGCATTCTTTCTTTTTGCTGCGCCAGATACTCCAACAGCTATAATTGCGATTGGAATTGCAGCTTCAAATACCTGACCAACTTTTAATCCCAGATAAGCGGCTGCGGCCGAAAAAAGAATAGCCATTGCAATACCCCAAAGAACCGACCAGGGTGTTACTTCCTTGTACTGCTTATCGGGAGACAACAGCGGGTTATATACTTCTCCAGTTTTAAGTGCTCTGAAAGCATTTTCGGGTAATCCCGTAAATTTTTCGTCTTCTTCGTGTTTCATATTTTAATAAGTTGATTTTGAAAATTTAGCTTCAAAGGAACTAAAAAAAACGGTCATACACAATTCAAACTTTAACTAAAGTGCATTTTAATGCAAAAAAAGAGAGGCTGCTATTATATTGTAGCAACCTCTCTCTCTTTACAAATTATTTGTTAATAAAAGCAGCTTATTTAATTTCAATCAATCTCTCTGCTTTCTTCTCTTTTTCAGGACTCATTTTGGGGATGTTAACTGTCAGCACTCCGTTTTCTACGACTGCTTCAATCATTTCTTTCTCTACATTGTCTGGAAGAAGCATGGTTTGTTGAAATTTTGTGTAAGAAAATTCGCGTCTCAGGTAGCGGCTTTCCTTATTCTCTTCTTTGTACTCTTGTTTCTTTTCCATGGTAACGACCAGCTGATTGTCTTCATCAATTTTGATATTGAAGTCCTCTTTAGTCATTCCAGGAGCAGCTACTTCCACCTTGTACTCTTTTTCTGTTTCAATTACGTTGATGGCAGGGGCTGTAGCATTTGTTTTTACCATCCAGTTTGTGTCAAATAAATCATTAAATACGTCTGGCAACCAATTTTGAGATCTTCTAACAGGCATCATAATTTAAATCTCCTATTTTTAAAGTTAAACATTAAATTTATTATGAACTGGGTTTTTATGAACTCAATTTCACTTAATATATAACAATATATATGCCAACATAGTTTACTGTATATTTGTCTTTCTGAGCTGACATTTTTTCTTTGTCAATATACCTTTCCTGTCAATCTGACTTTTAATTTAACTATTTTTTATGATGTCTTTGTGGGATATTATATCAGTTTGAAGCGTAATCTCAGTCTTCCATCTTCGTAATCGTGGCTAATAATTTTAAACTCGCCAATTTCTGATGTGTTTTTTACATGCATCCCAATGCAAGGACAAGCATCATAGTTACCAACCCGCACAATGCGAAGTGTATCACTAGCATCATCTGGCAAACGAGTAAGGTCGAATTCAGCCTGCGCTTGCGAAGAAGGCATAAATTCTTCAGTTACATCCAGGTTCATTGCAATAATTTCATTTACTCTATCTTCCACTGACTGCAATTCTTCATCGGTAGGGCAGGTGGAGAGCACATAGTCACACTTACTTTTTTTCTTTTCTATATGAGCGTTCACCGAGCGTGTGCATCCAAAGGTTCTTACCATTGTTTGGTTTAATATGTGTTCTGCGGTATGCATCGGTGTGCAATAATCTTTCTTGGGTTGGTTTAATATTGGTTCTTGCATTTAATTTTAAGATTTTATTTTCGATTTCAAAGATATAAAATCTTATCTAGTTAAAGGAGTATAGATGTACTTGATTTAAACTAAATATTATTGTTGCAAAATATACTTCTAACAGAAATTTATTTGAAAAAACAAAAATGATCTTCCACCTGCTACTAAACTTCCTGAAACTTCGATGAACAGGACTTTTAAACTAGTGGCAGATGACTTTTTAAGTGAATTTATCTGCTACAATTATGGCTATCTGCTACCAGTTTTGAACGAATTTTGATTTTTGCGGTTGTGGCGTATGGCTTTGGAGGTCTTTGGATATGGGCAAAAAAAAAGGAGTCACGCCTGACTCCAACCTTTGTTAACCTTAAATCTAATACTATGAAAAACACACTGCAAAGGTACGGCTTTTGGCGATATCTCCAAATGTTTCGGTTATAAAAGTATGTTTTATAACATGATTTAATATTTGGTATTGTTATATTTAAAATTGGTTTAAATGATTCGATTAGTATGCTTTTTGATTTATCGATTGTGGCGTATGGCTTTGGAGGTCTTTGGGATATGGGCAAAAAAAAAGGAGTCACGCCTGACTCCAACCTTTGTTAACCTTAAATCTAATACTATGAAAAACACACTGCAAAGGTACGGCTTTTGGCGATATTTCCAAATGTTTCGGTTATAAAAGTATGTTTTATAACATGATTTAATATTTGGTGTTGTTATATTTAAAATTGGTTTAAATGATTCGATCACTATGTTTTTTGATTTTCTTGGTTGTGGCGTATGGCTTTGGAAGCCTTTGGATATGGGCAAAAAAAAAGGAGTCACGCCTGACTCCAACCTTTGTTAACCTTAAATCTAATACTATGAAAAACACACTGCAAAGGTACGGTTTTTGGTGATATATCCAAATGTTTTGACTGCAAAAATATGCTCTATAACATGATTTAATATTTGTGGGTTCTATTTGTTTAATTATGCAAAAAGTGAAAGCTTAACCGAACATTATAATTCTCCTGTACAAAACAATTAATTCTTTTGTACAGAAGAATTAATTGTTTTGTACAAAAGATTGTTTTCTTTTGTACAAGGATTATTGTATGTCTGGTTAATGGATATAAAAAGGAATAGGGGAATTAGCAGATTATACCTATCTTTGCAAAAGGAGCATCCGTTTTTAATAAGCGGGCACTTATAAACAAAAACAATTAAGAAATGTCATTTGAAGCAACTAAACGAGAGTGGAGCGAACTCTATACTTTTTTTCGTCTCCTGAGTGACGGAGTAGTTTATGCCGGTTCACCACAAGTACAGAAAAGAGAGGACGTGTGTCTTCCAATTGCATTAATTCAGCGCGAGGAACACGATGGAACCCGCAAATATATTGTAGAGGGTGAAAGTGTTCATATCCTGGGAGAAAAGATAGATAAAGTAGTTTCCCGCGAAGATTTTGGTTTTGTGGCCGATACTGTATTGGCTGCAATGAAAGGTTCTTCTGAAGATGTTGTTTTGTCTCCCGATGGGGTAGAAGAGTTCCTTAACGAGGTCTCAATTTTTGATTTGGAAGCCCGGACTGACGATCGCACAGATTTTTATGTTGCATTCTATCATGCGGATGCTCCATTGGTGGGCTTTAGCATACGTTCAAGGATGAGCACAATGAATCCGTTGCTTGACGGTGGACGCGCTGCCAATCTGAAGTTTGAACAATTGGGTATAAAGTTTGCTAATCCGATGGTGAATAGTGTAAATGCGCTGGAATTTCCGCATACGGTGGCCGACAGAATGCTGCTTATTGAGCGTTTGGGAGGAATCCTGAAATATTCAGATGTGGCCGATAAGGTGTTTCGTTCAAATTTACTGATGATAGATCTTCATTTTCCCAGAGTGTTGGCAGAAATGCTTCGCATAATGCATATTGAAGGAATTACTAAGATTAGCGAGCTGACAGAACTAATTAAAGAAATAAATCCGTTGAAGATAAAAGATGAGCTGATAAACAAGCATGGCTATTATGAATTTAAAATGAAGCAATTCCTTATGGCGCTGGCTTTAGGTATGCGCCCTGCTAAGATTTATAATGGTGACGATTCGGCTGTGTCAGGGTTTATGCTTGTTGCAGGTGATGGAGGTGTACTTTGTTACCAGAAGTCGGACAAGAAAGCGTTCGAAGATTTTCTTTATTTTAATACCCGTTTGGAAATAGGCTCTACTGAGAAAGATAAATATGGACTTTTGGAACGTGAAAACGGAGTCAATTATTTCAAACTTAACTTGAAGATTGGATTAACAAAACGATAAAATATCAATGACAATGAAAAGTAATGAGGTATTAGAGGCTATAAAAAATCGCAGAAGTGTGCGTTCTTATAAGGAACAACCCATTTCTGATGAGGATTTGAGTACTATTCTGGAAGCTGCTGTGTATGCACCTACAGGAATGAATTACCAGACATTTCATTTTTCTGCTGTATTAAATAAGGAAAAGCTGGAGGAACTTAACCGAAGAGTGAAGGCTGCATTTGCACGCTCGGAAGATGAACATTTAAGGCAACGTGGAAATAATCAGGACTATAACTTTTATTACCATGCTCCGGCTTTGATTATTGCTTCAAATGCGGAGGTTATTCCTTCGTCCGGACTAGATTGTGCCGTGGCTTTGCAGAATATTTTCCTGGCGGCTCACTCGCTGGATATTGATTCTTGCTGGATTAACCAGTTGCGCTCTACCTGTGATGATTCTGCTGTGCGTGAATTGCTTACCGAATGGGGAGTTCCGCAGAATCATTTCGTTTATGGATGTGCAGCCTTAGGTTATAATGCGGGACCTGAACCTAAAGTTCATTCGCGCAAAGAGGGTACTGTTTCAATTGTGAAGTAATCTGTTTTTATATAGTAGGCTTTATCTTTGTGAAATAATAAAGAAGTTTGCCTTGAGATAGCTTATTTGTTACACAGACAGATAAGCTATCTCAAGGCAAACTTTTATTTTTTCTTCCCTTTGGCGACTAATTTTCGCTAAAGAATAAACTTCAGAATCTTTCCGTTCATACCTTCCACCACAGTTTCGGTGGGGCTGTAGGGTAGGAGGCTCAGCGTTTCTTCATTTCCAGTAAGCAATTCTTTGGCAAGATAGGACTCTTTCTGAGGAATTTGCAGGAAGTCGAATGCATGACTTGGTATATTAATTGAAACTTTTGCTGCTTTCTGGTCAAAGTTGACAATAACAAGCAGAAGCTCATTGTCCTGTTTTCTGAAAAAGGTGTACTGTTTATGCACGTTGAAGTCGGCTTTTCCAAAGTTTACATACATCAGGTCAAAGAATTGTCCGGCATAGATTGCCTTCTCCTCGTTGCAGAGATTTAAAAGTCTTTTGTAAAATGCCTGCAAGTGTCTCTGTCTGTCGGTAAGATGTTTGCCGTCGAACTTATTATTATTCTTCCAGTTTCTGATAGATTTAATGCTCCAATAGTCAAATATGGTGGTTCTTCCGTCTCTTCCGCTGAATCCTTCCTCGTCCATACCTTCTTCGCCAAACTCTTGCCCGAAATAAATCATAACCGGATTTACATTTATGCATGCAGAAACAATCATTCCCGGAATTCCTTTAAATCCGTCGCGGGCAAAGAAAGAAGATGCAATTCTTTGTTCGTCGTGATTCTCAAGAAAGCTAAGCATTTGTTTCTCTATTCCTCCCAGACTCTGCCAGCAAGGGGTGATGTCTGATGCCGATTTATAGCCACACGTTACGTCGCGGATAGTTTCATAAAGTCCCACTTTGTCATACAGATAGTTGAATCCTCCGTTGAACAGGTAGTTGTGATATTCTTCCGGCTTGTAGACTTCTGCAATAAAGATGATAGCGGGAAACTTGTATCTTACCTGAGCAATGGCCCATTTCCAGAATTCCACAGGGACCATCTCTGCCATGTCACATCGGAAACCATCTATCCCTTTCGATGCCCAGAACAAAAGTATGTCCAGCATTTTTAACCATGTGTCGGGAACCGGATAAAAATGTCGGGTTCCTCCGTTGGCATAGTCAATCCCATAATTCAGTTTAACGGTTTCATACCAGTCGTTTACTCCGGGACATGCATCGAACTTATCGTTTCCTGTTGCCTTGGCCGGAAATTCATGATACGCTTTTGCGGTATTTCCCTTCATATCGAACTGACCATTCAACATATTTTGCGGAATATAATAGAAATTATTGTATGGGCTGAATGCATTTTCCGTATTATCATCCTCTCCTAAATCTTTAATATGCTTGGGTTTAGAGTCGGAATTGTACTGCCTGGCCACATGATTGGGTACAAAATCAATTATAAATTTTAAATCGGACTGGTGAGTGCGTTCCACTAAAGCTTCAAATTCATTCATTCGGTTGGGTACATCATCCGCCAAATCGGGATCCACATCATAATAATCCTTTATAGCATAAGGAGAACCGGCTTTCCCTTTTACAATAGCCGGATGATCACAGTGGATATTGTATTTGCTGTAATCGGTTTGCGTGGCATGTTCAATTACTCCTGTGTACCATATATGAGTAATGCCTAGCTTCTTTATCTCGTTTAATGCTTTGGTGGTAAAATCCGAGAACTTACCACAGCCATTTTCTTCAATAGATCCGTTATGAATACAGTTACTGTTTTCATTTCCGAATAAACGGGAAAAAATCTGATAAATAACTATCTTATTCCCTTTCTTTATTTCCATATACTCCCTTTTTCTTCAATAAGTTTATTTAGTACTTTATTTCCAGCATCATATCCATGCTTGAAAATCTCTTCGGCCTTACCTAATTCACGGTTGCCATATCCTTTCAGACCGTAAGGCTCAATTAATAAATCACTGTTATCTCTGTCAGGAAAAGTGTTGGCACGAAACATGAAATGATAAGAACGAAGTGCAATATCCAGGACATTCATTTTGTACTTCCCTGCAATGAGAGGACTTACATTGATGGCAACTACTTTTTCGCATTCTTTGCGGATGGTAGATACCGGTAAGTTTTTTAAAACTCCTCCGTCTACATAATTTGTCCCATCAATGTTTACGGGGGTAAACATAACGGGCATACAGCAAGAGGCGGCAATCAAATCGGCTATATTTCCTTTTCGGAATTGAACAGACCTGCCGTGATCTAAATCCGTTGCGGTAACAACCAGAGGTATTTCCAGTTCTTCTAAATTTTTATGTTTTAGATTAGTGTTAAGGAAGTCTACAAAATCATCAAGTTTAAAGAATCCGGTTCTGGTTAATGCCCAGCTGGTTAAATCCATAAACTTATATCCGTTAAAAATCTCCACTGCACGGTAAGGTTCGTATCCATCGGCGTAAAATACTCCAGCCAAAGCTCCTGCACTTACGCCCGAAATAATGTTTGGCTTGATATCGTGTTCCAGCAAAGCCTGCATAACTCCTAAATGCGCAAAGCCTTTAATGAAACCTCCACTGAGGGCATATCCTATACGCTGGGGTTTACTAGTCTGGAAATTATTGTATTTTACCATCTCTTTCCTTTCTATGAATAAGTTGCTACGAAAATACAAAATAATTTGGTAGTAATAATGAAAGAGGCCGGACTTTTTCAAATCCGGCCTCTCTTTTTAGTATGTTTTGTTTTATGCTAAACCATGAGCATTTACTGTAGCATCAATTTTCTTGATTAAGCCTTGAAGTACAGCACCAGGACCGCATTCTGTGAAATCTGTAGCACCGTCAGCAATCATATTCGTTACAGTCTGTGACCAACGTACCGGACCGGTAAGTTGTGCAATCAGATTTTCTTTAATCTGAGCAGGATTAGTTTGTGGAAGTGCATTTACATTCTGATATACAGGGCATGTAGGAGTGTGGAATTCTGTGCTGTTAATTGCTGCTGCAAGTTCAACCTTAGCAGGATTCATTAATGGAGAGTGGAATGCACCACCTACTTTTAATGGAAGAGCACGTTTAGCTCCTGCTGCTTTCATCAATTCGCAAGCTTTTTCAATACCAGCCATTGAACCGGAAATAACAATCTGTCCCGGACAATTGAAATTGGCAGCCACACAAACTTCACCTTCTATTGATGCGCAGATTTCTTCTACTTTCTCATCGGCTAAAGCAATGATTGCAGCCATTGTTGAAGGTTCAGCTTCGCAAGCTTTTTGCATTGCCATGGCACGTGCATAAACAAGTTTCAATCCGTCTTCAAATGAAAGTGCACCGGCAACAACTAAAGCAGAGAATTCACCAAGTGAGTGTCCTGCAGTCATTTCTGGTTTTGTATCGTCATTCTTGCAAAGTGCAGAAATAACAGAGTGAAGGAAAACAGCTGGCTGAGTTACTTTTGTCTGACGAAGATCTTCATCAGTTCCTTCAAACATAATATCCGTAATGCGATATCCTAAAATATCATTTGCTTTTTCAAAAAGTTCTTTGGCTAATGCCGAGTTTTCATATAGGTCTTTTCCCATGCCCACAAACTGTGCGCCTTGACCTGGAAATACAAATGCTTTCATATTATTTATGTTTTTATGTTTATGAATAACGGCCGCGAAGGTAATGATTATTTGGTTATAGTTGAAACTATTTTCCTATTTTCGTCCTGCGTGAGAGTGAAAAATCTTTTGATTTATAGTGAATTCCTTGATTTAAATGGTGAATTTTATTCTGAAAATAGCAATATCTGGTGTGTGGAAATGCCTGTTTTTATGTTATGGAAGGCTGGAAAAGGTGAGGGTAGCCCTTAAAAGTGATGGATGAGTGAGGGATGAGAATGCTACCATCACGGGTTAGCTTCCAAATAATCAGGTAGTTATTATGAATCGTGAGAGAGTGATGGTTCAAAATTGTTTTTCGTAGATAAATGCATTTGCTTAATCAGATTATTGAATAAATAAAAAAAGGTAGGTAAAGCTTATGCTATACCTACCCTTATATTCTTTTTGTTGTAATTGTTATGCTTTTGGAAGAGCTTCTTTTACAACCATCTGACGGCCTTCGAATTCTGCACCGTTAAGTTCTTTAATAACGTTTTCAGCTTCTGATTGATCAGGCATTTCTGCGAAAGCAAAACCCTTAGATCTGCGAGTGTCGCGGTCAATGATCAACTTAACTGAATTTACTGTTCCATACTCTTCAAGGACTTGATTAAGATCTGATTCTTTAACCTTATAGCTAAGGTTTCCAATGTAAATATTCATACGAATAAAATTAAAATAAATAAATTTGTAATTAAACGATGTAAGTTTTAAAAGATCTTTTTTCGTCATTTTTAAAATGCCCGAATAAATCGGGTAATTTATATAGAAGAATGAGAACGATGTAAACTCTATCTTGTTTATGGATACAAAGAAAAGCTTTTATTTTCAATATCAAACTATAAAATGTGGATTTTTTTTTAATAAATTATTTATTTATGCTATTTTAATAACTAAGCACCTGAATAACTGTATTTTATGATAAAAGAAAATTATATGTATAGCTTTAGTAAAGATAGCTTTGCTTAAAAAAAAGAGCGGGGTGATTGAAAAAAAATCCAGGAGTAAATTCTAAAGCAGATAAAAAGAAGGAATAAAAAATTGTGTTTTGCTTTTCATACCTTTATATGAAAAGAGGTAGATAATGCTTGCGCAATATCTACCTCTAATATATTTTTTGTGATAGTTGTTATGCTTTTGGAAGAGCTTCTTTTACAACCATCTGACGGCCTTCGAATTCAGCACCGTTAAGTTCTTTAATAACTTTTTCTGCTTCATCTTGATTAGGCATTTCTGCGAAAGCAAAACCTTTTGATCTGCGAGTTTCACGATCTATGATCAGTTTAACTGAATTTACTGTACCGTACTCTTCTAAAACCTGACTAAGATCTGATTCTCTTACCTTGTAATCAAGGTTACCAATGTAAATATTCATGCGAATAAAAATTAAAATAAATAAATATAAAAATTGAAACAATGAAAGTTTTAAAAGATCTGCATCATCATGGTAACATGCCCGTAGAGGGAAAATTAGTCAGAGAATTTTAGAACGATATAATCTATCATTATTTAATGGTACAAAGGAAAGCATTTATTTTTAATAACAAACAAGAAAAGCAGAATATTTTTAAAAGAAAGATCCTTTTTATGCTATTTTAATGAATTGTTGCTAAATAATAGATTTTTGTCTTCAATTGATTTTATAACAATTGATTTTCTAATAATGTGTTGTTTTTAAAATACAATAACTACGTCTTTGAATTTGCTTACTGAGTTGTTTGAAAGTCCTTGTTTAAGGGCTAAAATTGTAAATTGTACAAATTACAATTACTATTCCTGAAATACATATTGTAATTTCTACAATATACATATATATGATATTGTATTATGTATGATATTTATAATGCTGATAAATAATGGTTTATAATGAATGAAAATTATTTGTTTTTTATTTGGAAATACAAAAAATGTCTCTATATTTGCAACGCTTAAATAAATATTATGGAACGCGATATTAATGAAAATAAGTTAGTAAATCCACATGTTTCTGTAGACTGTGTTGTGATAGGGTTTGATGGTGAACAACTCAAAGTTTTGCTTGTACAACAGTTGCAACAAATTGAACAGGACTCATCAGATACATATACAGATATGAAACTTCCCGGTAGTCTGATCTATGAAGATGAGGATCTGGATGAAGCTGCACAACGGGTTCTTTATGAATTAACCGGAATAAAGAATGTAAACCTACTTCAGTTTAGAGCTTTCGGCTCAAAGAACAGAACTCATAATCCAAAGGATGTAAGATGGCTGGAACGCTTTCATCAATTGAAAAGCAAAATTGAACGCATTGTTACAGTTGCTTATATTTCAATGGTAAAGATTGATAAGAAACTGGAAAACTTGTCGGATAAATATCAGGCTCGTTGGATGGAGGTGAAAGATCTTAAAGTGCTGGCTTTTGACCACAATCAGATTATTTCTGAGGCCATTACGTATATTCGTCAGTTCGTGGAAATGAATCCTTCAGTTTTGTTTGATCTATTACCCCGCAAATTTACAGCATCCGAACTCCGTGTTTTATATGAATTGGTGTATGATAAGGAATTTGACGTTCGCAATTTCCATAAAAAGATTGCTATGATGGAGTATGTTGTTCCGCTTCTGGAACGTCAGACTGGTGTTCCTCATCGGGCGGCTCGTTATTATAAGTTTGACCGGAAGATTTTCAATAAGCTTCATGGTACATCAAAGTCATTTAGTAAGTAATTACCTTAATATATTAAATACTTTATAATTATGTTTCTATTAGGATATGACATAGGAAGCTCGTCAGTAAAGGCGAGTCTAGTTAATGCTGAGACTGGAAAATGCGTTGCTACTGCTTTTTACCCAAAGACCGAAATGAATATTACGGCTGTTAAAGCTGGTTGGGCAGAGCAAGATCCTCAGGCTTGGTGGGAAAACTTAAAACTATCTACTAAAACTATTCTTGATGAATCAGGAGTTAGTGCTGCTGAAATTAAAGCTATCGGTATCTCTTATCAGATGCACGGATTGGTTTGTGTTGATAAAGACCAGAATGTGCTGCGCCCTGCTATTATCTGGTGCGACTCACGCGCTGTTCCTTATGGACAAAAGGCTTTTGAACTGTTAGGCGAAGATAAATGTCTTTCTCATTTATTAAATTCTCCAGGAAATTTCACTGCTTCAAAACTGGCTTGGATAAAAGAGAATGAGCCTCACATTTATGAGAGAATCTATAAGATAATGCTTCCAGGCGATTATATTGCTATGAAACTGAGCGGTGAAATCTGCACAACTGTTTCAGGTCTTTCGGAAGGTATGTTCTGGGATTTCAAGCAAAATAGTTTAGCTGACTTTCTGATGAATTATTATGGATTTGATTCTTCTTTAATTGCAGATATTAAGCCTACATTCTCTAATCAGGGAGAAGTAAATGCAGCTGCTGCCAAAGAACTTGGTTTGAAAGAAGGTACACCTATTACTTACCGTGCAGGTGATCAGCCTAATAATGCACTTTCTCTTAATGTATTTAACCCTGGAGAAATTGCTTCTACTGCCGGTACATCAGGTGTTGTATATGGTGTGAATGGAGAAGTAAACTATGATCCTCAATCAAGAGTGAATACATTTGCTCACGTAAATCATACTGATGAGCAGACTCGTCTTGGTGTATTGCTTTGTATTAACGGAACCGGAATTCTGAATTCATGGGTGAAAAAGAATATTGCTCCAGAAGGTATATCATATAATGAGATGAATGTTCTGGCATCAAAAGCTCCAATAGGTAGTGGCGGAATTAGTATTTTGCCTTTTGGTAACGGAGCCGAACGTATGTTGGGTAACAGAGAAATAGGTTGCTCTATCCGCGGACTTAACTTCAATACACACGGCAAACATCATATTGCCCGTGCTGCTCAGGAAGGAATTGTCTTTTCATTTAAATACGGAATTGAGATTATGGAACAAATGGGTATTCCGGTGAAGAAGATTCATGCCGGTCATGCAAATATGTTCTTAAGTTCTATCTTCCGCGATACACTTGCCGGAGTAACCGGAGCTGTAATTGAACTGTATGATACTGATGGTTCGGTTGGTGCTGCCAAGGGTGCAGGTATTGGTGCCGGAATATATAAAGATAACAACGAAGCTTTTGCAACTCTCGATAAACTTGATGTAATAGAGCCAAATGCGGCTAAGTGTCAGGAGTATGCAGATGCATATAATCAATGGAAATACAGACTAGAAAAATCTATGTCTAAATAAACATATCAAATTACAATAAACAATTTTAAATCAAAAAGTATTATGGCAACTAAAGAGTATTTTCCTGGTATAGGAAAGATTAAATTTGAAGGTAAAGATAGTAAGAACCCAATGGCATTCCGTTATTATGATGCTGAAAAGGTAGTTAACGGAAAGAAGATGAAAGATTGGTTGAAGTTTGCTATGGCTTGGTGGCACACACTTTGCGCTGAAGGTGGTGACCAGTTTGGTGGTGGAACAAAACAATTCCCTTGGAATGGTGCTTCTTCTGCTGTTGAAGCTGCAAAAAACAAACTAGATGCTGGTTTTGAGTTTATGCAGAAATGTGGTATTGAATACTATTGTTTCCATGATGCTGACTTAGTTGATCCTAGTGATGATATTGCTGAATATGAAGCAAACATGAAAGCTATTGTTGCTTATGCTAAGCAAAGACAAGCAGAAACTGGTATCAAATTGTTGTGGGGTACTGCAAATGTATTCTCTCATGCACGTTATATGAATGGTGCTGCTACAAATCCTAACTTTGATGTTGTGGCTCGTGCTGCTGTTCAAATCAAGAATGCTATTGATGCAACTATCGAACTTGGTGGTACAAACTATGTATTCTGGGGAGGACGTGAAGGTTACATGTCTTTGTTGAATACTGATCAGAAACGTGAAAAAGAACATTTGGCAATGATGCTTACTAAAGCTCGTGACTATGCTCGCGCTAAAGGTTTCAAAGGAACATTCCTTATTGAACCAAAACCAATGGAACCAATGAAACACCAATATGATGTTGATACTGAAACAGTAATTGGCTTCCTGAAAGCTCACGGATTGGAAAATGATTTCAAAGTAAATATTGAAGTTAACCACGCTACATTGGCAGGTCACACTTTCGAACATGAATTAGCTTGCGCAGTAGATGCAGGTATGTTAGGTTCAATTGATGCTAACCGCGGTGATGCTCAGAATGGTTGGGATACAGACCAATTCCCTATTGATAACTATGAATTGATCCAGGCAATGATGCAGATTATCCGTAATGGTGGTCTTGGCAATGGTGGAACAAACTTCGATGCTAAAACTCGTCGTAACTCTACTGATCTGGAAGATATCTTTATTGCTCACATTAGCGGTATGGATGTTTTTGCACGTGCATTGGAAAATGCTTCAGCTTTATTGAATGAATCTCCAATCAATAACATGGTAAAAGAACGCTATGCTTCTTTTGATGGTGGCAAAGGTAAAGACTTCGAAGCTGGTAAACTTTCTTTGGAAGATCTTCATGCTTATGCTGTTGCTAAAGGCGAACCAACTCAGGTTAGCGGCAAACAGGAATTGTATGAAGCAATTGTAAACATGTACTGTTAATCTTTCTATAAGCTAACGAACAAATTTCCCGATATGCCGGCAATAGTATTCCGGCATATCGGTGCTTTTTTATCGATGGCTCAATTATTTCTAATTCTATAATACAAAAACATATGTCGTCAAAAACAAAACAAACAGGGTTATACCTGGCGTTACTGACTTTAGTTGCAACACTCGGAGGATTGTTGTTTGGTTATGATACCGCAGTTGTGAATGGAGCAGAGAAATCCTTAGTCGACTTCTTCATCAGTAACATTACAACTGATCATGCATACGCCGTGAGTATGATAACCCAGTATAAATTATTAGTAAGTACAGTTGTTATTCTTGTACTGGCAATTCTATCATCACAAATATTTAAATTAGTCGGCAAAACCAAAGGTGGAATTACTGTGGGTATTTTGTTTGCAGTAGCTATTATCTGGATGATAAGCTATATCTCTGAAGCTATACCAACAGATCCTACTCTTGTTCAGGGAATGGCAGATTCTATCAAAGGATTTGTAATCTCCAGCGCATTGATTGGTTGTATTATTGGTGGATCCATTTCAGGTTTTATTTCTAATTCATTGGGACGTAAGAAGGGATTATTTATTTGTGCCCTTGCTTTCTGTGTTTCGGCTATTGGTGCATGGAATCCTGATGGTTTTAATGTTTTTTGCATGAATGATGCTTATTCATTCGTGATATATCGTATAATCGGTGGTTTAGGTGTAGGTCTGGCTTCAGCTCTTTCTCCTATGTATATTGCCGAGATTGCTCCGGCTGAGACTCGTGGTAAGCTGGTTTCTTTCAACCAGTTCGCTATCATTTTTGGTATGCTGGTTATTTATTTTGTGAATTACTTTATTGCTAAGTCGGGCGATGCTCAATGGCTTACAGATACAGGCTGGCGCTGGATGTTCTTCTCAGGTATTATTCCTGCAGGTATATTCTTTATCCTGTTATTTTTTGTTCCGGAAACACCCCGTTTCCTTGTAATGAAGGGTAAAGATGAAAAGGCTCTCAGTGTATTGACAAATATTGTAGGTGAAGAAAAGGCTATATCTGAATTGGCTGATATAAAAGGAACTCTTCACGAAAAAAGTTCTCCATGGTTGTCTTATGGTTGGGCTTTGATTATAATTGGTATTTTGCTTTCTGTGTTCCAGCAGTTTGTTGGTATCAATGTGGTACTTTATTATGCTGGAAACATTTTCCGTAACATGGGAGCGGACACAGATTCTTCTTTATTACAGACCATTGTTGTAGGTATTGTAAACTTAACATTTACTTGTGTAGCAATTGTTAAAGTAGATAAGTTTGGGCGTAAACCTTTGATGATAATCGGTGCATTGGGAATGGCTGTTAGTATGATTCTTCTTGGATTTACTTTCTATTTCCAGACAGTTGGCATGGGCTCACTGATACTTATGTTGCTTTACACAGCTTCTTTTGCTATGAGCTGGGGACCGGTAACCTGGGTGTTGTTATCCGAAATATTCCCAAATTCAATTCGTGGTGCAATGTCTATTGCCGTTGCTGCTCAATGGCTTGCCAATCTTATTGTTTCATGGACATTCCCTATGATGAATGATAATAAATGGCTTTCAAGTTTATTCCACCAAGGATTTGCTTATTGGATTTACGGTGTAATGGGACTTCTTGCTGCATTCTTTGTTTGGAAGTTCTTACCCGAAACAAAAGGTAAGACTCTGGAAGAAATTGAAAAATTCTGGAAAAAATAGGTTCCTTTTTGTAAATTAGGTAAAGGGCGGAGTTATTAAATTAGCTTCGCTTTTTTTATATAGTATTAATTAAATAGGAGATTTTTTCTAAAATAGTCTTACCTTTGCGAAACGATTAAAAGAGATCACATAATATTATGACAAAGAAGATTGTATTGCTCGGTTCCGGAGAATTAGGAAAAGAGTTTGTTATTGCAGCTCAGCGTAAAGGACAATATATTGTGGCTTGTGACTCGTATGCCGGAGCACCCGCCATGCAAGTAGCTGATGAGTGTGAAGTATTTGATATGCTTGATGGAGAAGCGCTGGAACGTGTTATTAAAAAACATAAGCCAGACATCATAGTTCCTGAAATTGAAGCTATCCGTACCGAACGTCTTTATGAATTTGAGGAGCAGGGAATACAGGTTGTTCCTAGTGCCCGTGCTGTAAACTTTACTATGAACCGTAAAGCTATCAGAGATTTGGCAGCAAAAGAGTTAGGCTTGAAAACTGCAAAGTATTTCTATGCAACTTCATTGGAAGAGCTGAAAGCCGCCGCTGCTAAGGTTGGTTTTCCTTGCGTGGTAAAACCATTAATGTCTTCTTCCGGTAAAGGCCAGTCATTGGTTCGCTCTGCAGAAGAACTTGATCATGCATGGGAATATGGCTGTAACGGCAGTCGTGGTGATATAAAAGAATTGATTATTGAAGAATTCATTCAGTTCGACAGCGAGATTACTCTGTTAACAGTTACTCAGAAGAATGGCCCTACTTTGTTTTGCCCACCAATTGGACACGTGCAAAAGGGAGGTGATTACCGTGAAAGTTTTCAGCCTGCTCATATAGATCCTGCTCATTTGAAAGAGGCTGAAGATATGGCGGAGAAAGTTACCAAGGCATTGACCGGTGCCGGACTTTGGGGCGTGGAATTTTTCCTAAGTCATGAGAACGGGGTTTATTTCTCAGAGCTATCTCCTCGTCCGCACGACACAGGAATGGTAACTCTTGCCGGTACACAAAACCTGAATGAGTTTGAACTTCATCTTCGCGCTGTATTAGGACTTCCTATCCCTGGTATAAAACAAGAGAAAATAGGGGTGAGCGCTGTTATCCTTTCTCCAATAGCCAGCAAAGAAGCTCCTCGTTACAAAGGAATGGAAGATGTTGCGAAGGAAGAAGATACTTATTTGCGCATCTTTGGAAAGCCTTTCACAAAGGTTAATCGCAGAATGGGAGTGGTGCTTTGCTATGCTCCTGTAGGATCTGATCTTGATAAACTAAGAGATAAAGCGAAAGATATTGCTTCAAGAGTGGAAGTATATTAATAATCTTCCCCGATAAATCTATATTCCCTTGTACAAAAGAATGCATTCTTCTGTACAAGGGATTTCTTTCTTTTGTACAAAAGAATTAATTGTTTTGTACAACACCTCATAAACCATTCCTTATTCCTTTTAAACTTCCCGTTAGTACCCTAATTTTATTCCCGGCTGAACATCTAAACCGTATTGTTTGTTAAGTAACAAAAAAAGAAATGTTACTTAATAAAACAGATTATAAGATGAAAAAATCAGATATAGGAGTTATAGGACTTGCAGTGATGGGAGAAAATATTGCATTTAATTTGGAGGATAAAGGATGGCAGGTCTCTGTATATAACCGTACGACAAAAGGAACTCAAGTAAGTGTGGTAGAAAGATTAATAACGGGACGAGCCAAGGGAAAGAATATACTTGGCTTTGAAAGCATAGAAGAATTTGTTGATTCCCTATCAACTCCTCGTAAGATTATGATGATGGTGAGAGCTGGCAGTCCGGTAGACGAAGTTATTGAACAACTTTTGCCGTTTCTTTCTTCCGGCGATATTTTGATAGACGGAGGAAACTCCAATTATGAAGATACTACACGAAGAGTTAAGCTAGTAGAAGAAAAAGGCTTCTATTTTGTCGGAGCAGGTGTATCGGGAGGTGAAGAAGGGGCTTTGAATGGAGCGTCAATTATGCCTGGAGGATCGGCTGGAGCATGGTTTGATGTGCGCCCCATTCTGCAAAGCATTGCTGCAAAAGCCGAAGATGGTTCCCCTTGTTGTGAATGGATAGGTGGGGGTGGTTCGGGACATTTCGTGAAGATGATTCACAATGGCATTGAATATGGCGATATGCAATTAATTTCAGAAGCTTACTTCGTGATGAAACGCCTTTTGGAATCTTCTAATGAAGAAATGGCTGCCCATTTTGCAACTTGGAACGAAGGCAAGTTAAAGAGCTATCTGGTAGAAATTACATCTAATATTTTAAGGCACAAAGATGCCCAAGGGGAATATCTTATCGACAAGATTTTAGATACAGCCGGACAGAAAGGAACCGGAAAGTGGTCGGTTATCAATGCTATGGAATTGGGGATGCCGCTAAATCTTATCTCTACAGCAGTCTTTGAAAGAAGCCTTTCTGCCAGAAAAGAACTTCGTGTTGAGGCTTCTCACGCTTATAACAGGCAACCTTCTGAAAAAACATATCCTGAAGATGAATTAATAAAAGAAATATACCATTCTCTTTATGCGTCCAAGTTAGTCTCTTATGCGCAAGGGTTTAATGTGCTCAGGCAAGCGTCCGAGGAATTTGGATGGAAGCTCAATCTGGCTTCTATTGCCAGAATATGGCGGGGAGGTTGTATTATTCGTTCTTCTTTCCTGAACGAAATAGCGAAAGCATTTGATGAGGACTGGCACTTATCCAATCTCTTATTGGCTCCCTATTTCAAAGATGACATTATTGAGGCTTTGCCCTATTGGAAGAAGCTTATTTCTGTAGCAGCCAAAGAGGAATTACCGGTGCCTGCATTTTCATCTGCACTTAATTATTTTTATTCTTTGACTACGGATCGGTTGCCAGCCAATTTAGTTCAGGCACAAAGAGATTACTTCGGAGCCCATACTTTTGAAAGAGTTGATTTGCCCCGTGGAGTTTTCTCTCATGAGAACTGGACCGGACAAGGAGGGGATACAAAATCCGGAAGTTACAATGCTTAAACTTTGAATGTTATGGAAAAACCAGATAGTATGGTAATGGTTATTTTTGGTGCATCGGGTGATCTCACTCGTCGCAAACTGATGCCATCCCTTTATATTTTACATAAATATAAAAGGTTGCCCAAGAATTTTGCAATCCTGGGCGTTTCGCGTACAGAATATACTGATGAAGCTTATCGTGATCGTATTCGCTTACAGTTGCATCGTTTCTTAAGACCAGAAGAGCTGGATGAAGACCAGATAAACTCTTTTATCCGTTTATTGCATTATTTCCCTATGGATCCGGCCAATCCGGATGCTTATTTGCTTCTTCAGCCTAAATTACTGGAGCTGGATAAAATGATTGGAAACCAGGAGTATTATCTTTATTATCTTGCCACTCCGCCTTCACTTTACGGACTGATACCTCAGCATCTTAAAACAGTAGGATTAAACCTGGATAAAGGTATTAATGGAAAGAAAAGAATTATCGTTGAGAAACCTTTTGGTTATGATCTAGCTTCTGCCAAAGAACTCAGTAATGTCTATTATAAAGATGCGTTCAGAGAAGACCAGATATTTCGTATAGATCACTTTCTCGGGAAAGAGACTGTACAGAATATACTTGCCTTTCGCTTTTCTAATAGTATTTTTGAGCCTATATGGAATAGGAACTATATTGATTATGTGGAAGTTACTGCTGTTGAGAATATGGGTGTTGAAGAGCGGGGAAGTTATTTTGATGGAATAGGGACTTTGCGAGACATGGTGCAGAATCACCTTATTCAGTTATTGGCCATTACAGCAATGGAACCTCCTATGGCTTTTAATGCCGATAGTTTCAGAGACGAGGTGTTGAGAGTTTATCAGGCACTAGCTCCGCTTACAGAAGTTGATATGAAAGAGCACATTGTACGCGGACAATATACAGCTTCTGAATCAAAGAAAGGGTATCGTGAAGAGAAAGATATTGATCCTTTGTCGCGTACAGAAACTTATCTGGCAATGAGACTGAATATTAATAACTGGCGATGGAGTGGGGTACCTTTTTATATTCGCACAGGAAAATACATGCCTACAAAAGTGAGCGAGGTTGTTGTTCATTTTAAACCAACCCCTTATCAGTTATTTAATTGTCTGGATGGTGTTTGCCCTGTTGGTAATCAACTTATTATACGAATCCAGCCCAATGAAGGCATTGTGCTTAAATTCGGAATGAAAGTGCCTGGCTCAGGATTCGATATTGATCAGGTTGCTATGGATTTTAGTTACAACAGTTTGGGAGAGCTTTCTCCGGGAGATGCTTATGCCCGTTTAATTGAAGATTGTATAATGGGAGATCCTACACTCTTTACCCGCAATGATGCGATTGAAGCCAGTTGGACGTTCTTTACACCTGTACTGGATTTCTGGAAAAATCATCCGGAGATGCCTGTTTATGGTTATCCGGCAGGAACTTGGGGGCCAAGAGAATCTGAAGCAATGATGCATGAACATGGTGCCGAATGGACAAATCCGTGCAAGAACTTAACGAACACTAATTTGTATTGTGAACTTTGACCATAAGAATGATAAAAATAAATAGTTTTCCTTCCTTTCTGGAAGCGGCTCACGGACTGACAAAAGCCCTTTTGAAACAGATTAACCAGTCTGCTGGAACAAACTTTCACCTGGCGATATCCGGAGGAAATACTCCCTCCGGGCTTTTCCGCTTGTGGGCAGAGGAATATAAAGAGGTTATTCCCTGGAAGCGTTTGCAGCTTTATTGGGTAGACGAGCGATGCGTGCCTCCTGATCATCCGGAAAGTAATTATGGTATGGCTAAGCGTATATTTCTGGGCCAAGTGCCTTTAACTGATTTGCAGATTCACCGTATTCATGGAGAAGAAGTTCCTGACATTGAAGCGAAAAGATATTCAATTTTAGCTGATAATCTATTGACGAAATATGAAATATTTCCGGTCTTTGATTGTATTCTTCTAGGTATAGGTGATGATGGGCATACATCATCTATATTCCCGGGACAGAAATCCTTATTAATTTCTTCTGAAACCTATGCTGTAAGTATAAATCCTCAAACGGGAATGAAGCGCGTTGCTTTAACTGGTTTGCCAATTATTCATGCCCGCAATGTATTCTTCTTTGTTACAGGCAAAGGCAAAAAAGATATTCTGAATGAAGTGATTAAAGGTGATGATAAATATCCGGCAGGGTATATTATTTCCAGGTTGGAAAAATCGGAACTCTTTACTGATAGTCTATAAAAAGAATATTCCCCGCTACCTGACCTCTGTCAGACGGGGAATACTACAAAAACTAAACTAGACTTAACTAAACTAAACTATTCTATATTGAGTTTTCGCAACTCCGAAACTGTAACGGAAAAATCCGTATGATTCTTGACGCGTTGCAGAACTATCTCTCCAACTTTTTGTGCGTCTTCCCGGCTTTTAAAAGCTTTCTCTTCTGTGATTGCCGGAATAACAGGTTGATCAATTAAAATCCGATCTCCCTCTTTTATCTGATATCCATATCCGTCTTTTACTGTTATTACTTGTAATTCCATTTTGGGAGAACGTTTAATGTTCATCCCTACGAATACTGCAACAAGTACGAATATGCTTATGATACCATAAATAATAATCTTTTTCTTATTCTTCATAATGTTCATATGGTAATAACTCCCACATATCATCAAAATACAGACTGCTGCTACCTCCGGTTACTACAAAACCTTTTGTTCCGGTTGAGAATCCTACAGCACCATAGCGTGCAGATCCTTTAAATGCAGTATAATCATCATCACTGTCTCCAGACCATAGGTCAGTAGAAGGGTCATATACCCAGTAATCAGTTTTAAGAGTGCCAGATGAACCTGTTACCAGATAAGCCTTTCCGTCAATAACAAAACTTACTGCCTTTTCACGTACGATGCCTGCATAATTATCATCATAGTCTTCATTGTCATTAGTTGCGGCAATATCTCTTAATTGTGACCATACTCCGGTTTTTGGATCAAATTTCCAGAAGTCATATACGTATGAACCATTTCCTTGTCCACAGCAAACATAAGCTATATCATCAATAACGAATGCAGTACCTGAACGGCGCTTCTGTCCACTAAAGCTATTCATTCCGTTTTCTCCGTTCATAATCTCCCATTTGTCAGCTGTTGGGTCATAACGATAGAAATCTTTTAAATAGTTATCATCATATCCGGTTCCTACATAGCCATAATTGCCAATAGCAAAAGACAAGGCGCAATATCTTGCAGATCCTGCAAAATCAGCTTTCTGAGTCCACTCATTGGTAGAAGGGTTATATTCCCAAGTATCTTTCAGATAAGTATTACCATTGTATCCGGTAGTTATATAACCTTTCCCGTTGACGGAAAAACCTACTGCTGCATTCCTTTTTGCACTCTCAGGCAAACTAGCTCTCTGAGTCCAGCTATTGGTTGATACATTGTATTTCCAAAGGTCATACAAACGATTCTTACCATTATATCCACAGCAGATATATCCGTTTCCATCGATCATAAATGAGGAAGCTTCGCTTCTTGCTACACCGTCAAAGTCTGAACGTTGTTCCCATACACCTAAAGTATAAGAACTATCTGAAGTACAGGAGGAGAAAGTGACAGCGATGAGACAACCTATAAATAATAGTTTTTTCATCTTTTTTAAATGTAATACATTCATAATGTTACTATTCGATATTAATTTCTTTGTCCAAAAGTAGTTTTGTCAGGAGATTCACACAAAAGTAATCGACTAATGGGGGGAATTCATCGTCTAATCAGGTAGATTGTTATACTAATTAAGTTAATTAAGAAATATGCATTTAAAATAGAATAAAAATAGCAACGTAGATAAAATGTTCTGATTGGTCGATTGTATTTTAATTATAAGGGTATTGCTGTTTCTTTTGCATTAAAACTACTTTGAGAAAATATGAAAAAGATACTTTTTTTTATATCATTGGTTACATTGCTAATATGCACTTCTTGCCACGATGAATTATCTACTTTAGGCAATAATTGGGTTGAAAGTGATCTGAAAAATGTGCAAACAGATACTTGTACTGTGAGAATGAGTACTGTATTACTTGATTCAATCAACACCTCTAATAAGAGTGTAGCCCAGATTGGATATTATAAAGATGATATCTGGGGTAAAATTTCAGGTTCTTCTTATGTTGAGTATTCTCCATCTACATTTACACCTGATGAGAATCTTAGTTATAGATTTGATTCCCTCACTATTTCTATGAAATGTAATGGCGATTATGTGGGAGATACTCTTGCTCCTTTGAAAGTTCATTTGTATGAGCTGACTGAGAATCTGGAATTGAATACCAGTGGATATTTATATAATAACTCAAACGTATCTTATCAGTCGACTCCTTTTTCCACGATTAATATTCAGCCAAAGCCAAATGGGAAGAATCATTTGGAATACCGCTTGTCCGATGATTTAGGAAAACTCTGGTTTAATAAAATGTTATCCAGATCGGATGACTTTACGTCTTCTGATAATTTCAGGAAATACTTTAAAGGCATAGCTTTTGTGCCGGACGAGAGTAGTGACAAGTCTTTGATGGGATTTGCAATTAATGATTCCAGCCTATGTATTAATTTGTATTATCATGAATTGGGCGAATCTGCAACTGACTTAACAGTTAAGTTTACTCCCAGTACTCCTAATTATAATAAGGTAAATCATGATAGGAGTAATACTCCGTTGCAACTTCTGAATTCAGGAACAACAGTGTTGGCATCGGATAAAATGTCAAATGTTGCTTATGTGCAGGGGCTTACCGGACTTTACACGAAAATTGAATTTCCTTACCTGAATAATATATTGGAAGCCGGACAGATGGTTAGTATAGAATCGGCCACGCTTTATTTATATCCTGTTAAGGGTTCCTATGGTGTACTGAATCCTTTACCGTCTTCTTTAGCTCTTTATCAGTCGAATGAGAATAATGTGACTGAAGATCAGATTAAAGATGTTTTAGGTTCCTCTGTACAAACAGGAAGTCTGATTACTGATAATGATTTGCATGAGAATACTTATTATTCATTTAATATAACCAGCTTCTTGCAAAGTAGTCTGGGTACAATAGGTGTAAATAAGAAGAATCTGCAATTGGTGATACCTGAAGATAAGATAAATTCATCTTATCAGAGTGTGGTGTTTGGCGATATGAAACATCCTCAAAGCCAGGTGAAGTTATCCATTCTGTATAAGGTTTACAAAACAAATTAATATTGAATATATTATATTATGAATACGTCAAGACTACTGTTATTTTTTCTTTTTGTCTCACTTTTTTTGACTCTTTCTGCACAAAACAGCACAAACTCTCCTGCCTCTATGTTTGGAATAGGAGATATTTCTATGGGTGAAGCCGGGAAATATGTTGGTATGGGTGGAGCAGGAATAGCTCTTCGTTCTGATAATTTTCTGAATGGATTGAATCCTTCTGCTTTGACTGCTATGGATAGTGCGAAATTTGTTTATGAAGCGGGGGCTAATGTATCACTTGAGAAATATTATTCAAGAGGAATATCTACATCTTCTTTAACTGGAAATGTTCGCAATTTGGGAATGGGTTGTCGTATTCTTCCTTCGTGGTATGCGGCTGCTGGAATAACTCCGTTAAGTAGTATGGGTTATGCGGTAACAATTGACCAGCCCGTTGAAGGAACCGATGGAAGTACCATTTCTTCTTTATTTGAGGGTAATGGAGGTTTGTCTAAAATCTATCTTTCCAATGCTTTTAAGATTAGCAGAAAATTCTCTTTAGGAACAAATCTTTCGTATATATTGGGAAATACAACTCAATCTGAGGTACAAGGAAACACTACCATCAAGGAAATTTCTTATAAAAAAGCTTTCTATGTAGATTTTGGATTACAATACAATACTGCACTGAACAAAAAATGGAACATGACATTAGGAGGCGTATATGGTATAAAACAACAGTTGAGCCTTACTAATACAAAGACTATTATTAACTCTTCAAATAGTGAAACTATCACGGAATATTTGAATCCTAAATCTCAATACCTTCCTCAGTACTTTGGAGGTGGTGTTGCGTTAAACAGTAAGAAGTTAACATTAACTGCTGATTATAAGCTTTCTCAATGGTCGGTACTGAAATCATCTAATATATCTGTGGCATTTAAAGATCAACATGAGTTGAAGATTGGTGCTGATTTGCTTTCGGGTGATCTATATAAAAATCCCTGGCATTATATGTTGGGAGCAGGAATCTCTAATTCCTATGTGGTAATTAAAGATCAGAAACCTTTGAACTATTATATAAGCACTGGAGTTGGTATCCCGGTTATGACAGGAAACCTTCTTTCTATCGGCATTAAATATAATTCTCAATGCGGAGCAAATACCAAACTGGAGAAAAATCAAAGCCTCTCTTTCTTCCTGAATCTCACATTTTCAGAGCGTACTCCTCGTTCCAGAATATATTAAAACAGGATTATTACAGATCTTTTAGTAAAATCCCACTGTCTTTACTTTTTAATAAGTCGCGTGATTCAATTAATGTTTGCCAGTGGTTTTTGAATGCTTCCTCTTTATCTACTTTGAAGTCTTCAGAACCATTGGTATCAATGCGACCTAAAAGATATGCAGCACTAATTTTATTAATATCCATTGATGGCAGATACAATATGTTGTCACTCTTAGCATCTGTCACAACTTCATGAATCAGATTTATGTCCTGTAACAAATCAAGGACATGGTTGGTAAGCCTGATTGGAATTTTGTGTTCCAGGGATATTTCTTCAGCCGTATATGGCGTTTCACCGTTAGCAAACCGTTTGCAGATAACAGACATTATAAGAATAGAAAGAAAATCTCTGTAACGCCGGCTGATATTCTTAGTGTCTTTTTCAAAACTGAAATTCTTTATATTTTGTGAAGCATAAGTAAGTTCGGCTCCGAACAGGCAGATGGTCCATGATATTTGAAGCCATAACAGAAAGAGTGGGATAGCAGCGAAGCTACCATAGATTGCATTGTATTTTGTTACCGAAACCTGTCCGCTGATATATAGAAACTGGAAAGCCTGATAAGCCGTTCCGACAATGATTCCAGAAATAAGAGCATGCTTAAACTTAACATGCGTATTTGGAATAAAAATATAAAGTGCCGTAAACATAAACCAGGTAAGTACATAAGGAATCATTCTTACCAGAAGTTTCAAGATTGGTGCCAGCACAACAAATCCTTCCATGCTCTTAATCATTGTGCTCATAAAGATTGTGAGTCCGCCTGAAACAACAATCAGAATGGGTAAAAGCAGAAACATAGAAAAGTAATCTGTTATTTTTCTATAGATTGTGCGGGCCTTTTTTACTTGCCAGATATTATTAAAAGTAAGTTCTATTTTTTCTGTAAGGTTAACCACTGTCCAGAGTAAAAGCACCAGACCAACTCCTACAAATACTCCGCTTTTAGTCTGTTTCAAATAAGATTGCACAAAGCCAAGGATGGCGTTTGTTGCAACTTCCTGACTTTCCAATCCGCTTTTTATTTGTCCTTCCATCATTTGGTCAAAACCAAAACCACGAGCTATGGCAAATAAAATAGCCAGAAGAGGTACAATAGATAGAAGAGTGCTGTAGGTTAATGCAGAAGCTTTATCCGTTATGCGGTCTGTATTAAAACGTCGGATAGCTAAAGCAAATGTCTTTATAATATTATAAAAGGAAAATTTGGTATGAGTTACTTCCGCTTCTGAAACCCGCCAGATGTCGTCAGTAATAAATTTTAAAAGCATTTTTATTCTCTTATTCATAGCTTTTATTGTTGTTACCAGAAGTGGATAAAAAAAGAAAAAAAGCAGTCAACCTATAAGCCGAGTTCTGTTCTTTATATGCAAGCATACAAAGTGTCTGTCATTTATCTGGGCTTAATGTCACCATTAAACTCTAGCGGTCTACCCTCCGACATGGGGCGAGCAACCCTCATAACGCCGGTTTACATGACCTTACAACTCCTAAGACGTACGGCTTTCGTGTCGCCACGAAACCGGTAGGCTCTTACCCCACCTTCTCACCCTTACCCCTCCGAAGAGAGGCGGTTATTTTCTTCTACGTTACTCTACCCTCACGAATAGCTTTCTGTTAGGAAGTAGGACGCTCTGCGTTGCCCGGACTTTCCTCCCGCACAAATTGTGCGCGCGACAAACCGGTCGACTGCTTTTCTTTATGCAAAATTAGTGAAAATAATTGGAAGAACAGCCATTTCTGCCTGCTTTTTAATATCTATGCCTTTAAAACAGATTTGTCTGTTGTACGTATTTTTGAAATGGTGGTGACAAACTCTGAATAAAACTTCTTTTATATGTCCCGTGCTAAAATTTAGCACCGCGGCTATCACGGCGTTTCAGAAGGAGACACCCTGTTACCCCCTCAAAAACAACCTTTATAAATCTGTTTTTTGAGAATAAAATTGTTTGAAATAAAATTGCTGGATAACTATCTGATTAGCTTTTGTTTATGCGGATATTTATTAAATCAGAGCTGAATGGAGATGATAATTGGAGTGAAGAATGTGTATAGTTGTTTTACTCTTTATTCAATGGTTATTTATTGGCCAATAATTTAAAACCAAACTCCTATAAATAGCAGTTCATTGGGCAATAAATTTCAACCATTGCTCAATAAAATAGATATTCAAAGAGGAAAATTAGAATCATACTGATTATGAAATTCAGTGTTTCTGCATGAATGAGAAATGAATTCTTAAAAAATCTAATAAAATGTATCTGTTGATGAAAGAAATGATACCTTTGTGTATACAAGATAATCATAAAGACTTATCAAAATGAAAAAACGTATCCTTCTGTTTCTCGTATTATTCAGTGGAGTTCTATTATGCAATTTTGTTTCTGCAAAAGCTCTTCCTAAAAAGATTAAGAAGATGGCTGAGAGTGTGGAACAAAGGTATGCTCCCGATAAAAAAGTCGCTGTGTTTGAGTTGGAGATAAAAAAGAAGAGAAAGACCATCACCTTGAATGGCATAACCACTGTTCCCGAAGCTAAAGCCGAACTGATTTCTTCCTTGCGTGAGAAAAAATATAAAATAGTAGATAACTTCCGCTTGCTTCCCGATAGCTCGCTTAAAGGTAATATATACGGTGTGGTCAATTTATCTGTAGCTAATATCCGTAGGAAGGTAAGTTTTGCAAGTGAAATGATGACTCAGGCATTACTAGGCACTCCGGTGAGGATTCTTCAGGAAGATGAATGGTTCAGAGTGCAGACACCTGATAATTATATATCATGGGTCAATTCTTCAAGCATTTATCCTATGAATAAAGCGGAATTCAATGCCTGGAGTAAGGCTGATAAGATCGTTGTAACTTCGCATTATGGATTTACTTATGAGAAACCCGATGCAAATTCTCAGACGGTATCCGACATTGTTAGCGGTGATATGCTGAAGTGGGATGGGGTAGAAGGTGATTTCTACAAAGTCTCTTATCCTGATGGAAGAAAGGCTTATTTGCTTCAAAAAGAGGGAACTCCTGAAAGTAAGTGGGTAGATGGCACATCTTTAAATGCAGAGAATTTGATCCGTACAGGTAAAACGCTGATGGGAGTTCCGTATCTTTGGGGAGGAATGTCCGCCAAAGGTCTCGACTGTAGCGGATTTGTAAGAACGGTGATGTTTCTCAACGGAGTTATCTTGCCTCGGGATGCTTCTCAGATAGCCGGTGTTGGTGAAAAAATAGATATAAGCAATGGATTTGATAATCTGAAACCGGGCGATTTATTGTTTTTCGGAAGAAAAGCAACTCCCGAACTGAGCGAAAGAATTATCCATGTGGCTATATATATGGGCCATCAGAAATTTATCCATTCTCAGGGATTTGTGCATATCAGCAGTTTTAATCCCGAAGATAAAGAATACGACCAGTATAATCTTAACCGATTAGTTGGTGCCGGCCGCATTATAGGCAATGTGGGAAACGCAGGTATTAGCACAGTAAAAACAAATCCATTCTATCAACCTCAATTATAAAACAGAATACTTATGGGTCAGGACAGAAGACAATTTCTAAAAAACGCCGCTTTCGCCGCCATTGGCTCCGGATTGGCCATGCAAGGTGCATTGGCCGGTGAATCATCTAACTCTCTTTTCTCTATTAATAAACACACTCATTCAGGTAAAATGAAACTAACTTTTCGTCCGTACGATTTAAAACTGAAACATGTTTTTACAGTTGCAACTTATTCCCGAACTACCACTCCTGATGTTCAGGTAGAGATTGAGTATGATGGAGTAACGGGTTACGGTGAAGCTTCCATGCCTCCTTATTTGGGAGAATCGGTAGAGTCTGTTATGGCTTTCCTTAAGAAGGTAAATCTGCAACAATTCAGCGATCCTTTCCAGTTGGAAGATATTTTGGCGTATGTTGATGGCATCATGCCCGGAAACACTGCTGCAAAAGCTTCGGTAGATATTGCTTTGCATGATTTGGTAGGTAAATTGCTCGATGCACCTTGGCACAAAATCTGGGGACTTGATAAGGCAAAAGCTCCTTCTACAACTTATACAATTGGTATTGATACGGCAGAAGTAGTAAAACAGAAAACACTGGAAGTGGCCAGCCAGTTCAATATCCTGAAAGTGAAACTGGGACGTGAGAACGATAAAGAGATAATTAATGCAATCCGTTCAGTAAGTCAGCTGCCAATTTCTGTTGATGCCAACCAGGGATGGAAAGATAAACATCAGGCGCTCGACATGATTCTGTGGCTCAAAGAGCAGGGCATTGTTATGGTAGAACAGCCAATGCCAAAAACTCAGCTCGATGATATAGCATGGGTAACCCAGCAAAGTCCGCTTCCTATCTTTGCCGATGAATCTCTTCAGCGATTAAGCGACGTTCCAAAACTGAAAGGTGCTTTCACCGGAATCAATATCAAACTGATGAAATGTACCGGAATGCGCGAAGCGTGGAAAATGGTTACATTAGGAAAAGCGCTTGGCATGAAGATCATGGTGGGATGTATGACCGAAACCTCTTGTGCTGTTTCGGCTGCTGCCCAATTCTCTCCGGCGGTAGATTTTGCCGATCTTGATGGTAACCTGCTTATCTCAAACGATTTATTTAAGGGCATGGAAGTAGTAAAAGGGAAAATTACCCTGAACGACCTTCCGGGTATTGGTATAAAGAAACTGTAAGATGATGAAAAAAGCGTGCTGGCTCAGTCTGTGCGGGATAGTCTTGCTTACAGGCTGCACTTCCCGTTTCGCAAGTATGGAGAACATTGAACAGGAAAAGATGAATCGCACAAAGATTGACTTTTCCAAAACGAAAGATCAGGTTACGGAATACATACGCAAGTATATTCCGGATGTCAATGACCAGCAGTTACTCAATTGGGAAGCTGAGAAATCACTTGAATGCATGGTGTTTGATGGGCAGAAGATGTATTTCAATAATGCTGCGCCCAATCTTTTCCGTATAAATAAGGAAGCAATCGCAATTAAACAGGCTAAAGATGGAGTGGAGCAGGATGGAAAAGATAAAGTAAATCTTGTTCATGTTCCCCAGGTGGTAAGTGAAGCGAAGGCTAATCACCAGACTATACTTCATCCGGTAAGAATGCGTGTGAAGTATACGCTGACTGTTAAACCCAATATGGTGCCGCAAGGAGAACTCCTTCGTTGCTGGTTGCCCTTTCCACGTACAGATCAACCTCGTCAGGGTGACGTGAAACTGATTTCTACCAGTGAAAATAAGTATCTGCTTGCTCCGGCAAAGTACAAACATTCCACTTTATACATGGAGAAAAGGCAGGAGAAAGACAAACCAACAGTCTTCACTGCCGAATATGAGTATACCTCCAATGCCGAATATCATCAGTTGAAGCCGGAAGACATTAAGCCATATAAAATGGATAGTCCATTATATAAGGAATATACCAGCGAAAGAGAAAAGCATGTTCGCTTCACTCCCCGCATAAAAGAATTGGCTCAGCAGATTGTGGGCAACGAACAGAATCCTCTTTTAAAGGTGAAAAAGATCTATGAATGGATAAATAAATTCCCATGGGCATCAGCTCGCGAGTATTCTACTCTCGATAATATTCCTGAATATGTGCTTGATAATAAACACGGAGATTGCGGACAAGTCAGCTTGTTGTTTATCACGCTCGCCCGTTATTGCGGAATTCCTGCCAGGTTTCAAAGTGGATTTATGATGCATCCGGGCGGAACTAATCTGCACGACTGGGCTCAGATTTATTTTGAAGGCATTGGATGGATACCTGTTGATCAGTCTTTTGGTCTTTTTCCCTCAAAGAATGAAGATGAAAAGTACTTCTTCATGACTGGCATAGACTCTTATCGCATGATTGTGAATGATGACTATTCTTATCCGCTTTATCCAAACAAAAAGTTTATGCGAAGTGAGACGGTCGATTTTCAAAGAGGCGAAGTTGAATGGAGCAAAGGTAATCTGTATTTCAATCAATGGAAATGGAACATTGAAGTTGAATACCTGAAATAACTTTTGTCACATCTCTTTTGTCATATTTTTATCTAACTAATGTAAATTTGTCAGTTTCTGTCGTTAAGTGCTGTTAAGTGAATTATTTCTCTGTTAAAAGATAGCAAAAATCACTGACAGGATGAATAATAGATTGATTTTTGTTGTTATTTTAACGTCGTGAATGTTAAACACAAACAAGATATTAACAAATTAAATGTAAGAAATGATATGAAACAGAAAACGAAAAACATCTTAGGTTTAGGACTTGTGATCGCTATCAGTTCAGGTGTTGCGGGAGTAACTACATATTCAATTGTTGCTCCTAAGAAAGCAAATATGTCGTATGAAGAATTATTTCAGCAGAATCCGAATGTTCACCGTGCAAGTTTAAATGCAGCTCCCGTAGATTTTACTCAGGCAGCGGAAAACTCTGTTCACGCTGTAGTTCATATTAGATCAACGATAAATGCTAAGACTACAACGGTAGACGTGCAAGACCCATTCTCTGATTTCTTTGGTGATTTCTTTGGAAACGGGAATGGAAATGGCAACGGTGGCCGTCAGAAAAGGCAAGTTGAGCAACCTAAGCAAGAGGGTATTGGCTCTGGCGTAATCATTTCAAAAGATGGATATATTGTTACCAATAATCATGTGATCGACAATAGTGATGAAATCACAGTGACTTTGAATGATAAAAGAGAATTTAAAGCTCGCCTGATTGGTGCAGATGCTGCAACAGACCTTGCTTTGATTAAGATTGAAGGAGATAATTTCCCGACTCTTCCGGTAGGAAACTCCGATGACTTGAAGATTGGTGAATGGGTACTGGCTGTAGGTAATCCATTAAACTTGTCTTCAACAGTTACTGCCGGTATTGTAAGTGCAAAGGCACGTAATCTTGGTATGGGCGGCGGAGGAGTAGAATCCTTCATTCAAACAGATGCTGCTATCAATAGAGGTAATAGCGGTGGTGCTTTGGTTAATACCCGTGGCGAATTGATAGGTATTAACTCTGCTATTTACTCACCAACTGGTTCTTATGCCGGTTATGGATTTGCCATACCAACTACAATCATGAAGAAAGTAGTTGCCGATCTGAAAGAATATGGTACCGTTCAGCGTGCTTTGCTGGGTGTTAAGGGAGGAGACAACAGTGCTGAATTATCTAAAGAAAAAGATTTAGGCGTAATCAATGGTGTTTATGTTGACGAAGTTACAGATGGAGGCTCTGCAGCTGATGCCGGACTAAAATCAAAGGATGTGATTGTAGCAATCAATGATAAAGAGATAAAATCAATGGCTGAGCTACAGGAAACAATTACTCGTCTGACTCCGGGAACTAAAATAAAAGTAAAAGTTGTACGCGATAAAAAAGAAAAGACTTTAGATGTTACATTAAAGAACTCGCAAGGAAACACGAAGGTGGTAAAAAATGCTGGAATGGAAATTCTGGGTGCAGCCTTCAGAGAATTGCCAAAAGATTTGAAAGAACAGCTAAAACTTAGTTCCGGACTAGAGGTTACCGGTGTATCTGGTGGTAAGATGAAAGAGGCTGGTGTAACCAAAGGTTTCATTATTCTGAAGGTTAACGGACAGCAAGTTAATTCTACTTCTGATCTGGAGAATCTATTAAAAGCAGCTACTCAATCACCTGAACAGGTACTTTTTATGGCTGGAATGTTCCCATCAGGTAAGCGTGCTAATTATGCTGTAGATTTATCTTCTAAAGAATAAAATCTTCCATACAGAAACAGATTGCACAGATTTGCAGGTATTCTATATTATTCTGAACAAATCTGTGTAATCTGTGTTTATTTATGCTATAAAAAAACAAAATAGCGTTCTATATTTCGTTAAATATGAATATTTTGTTGTAACTTTGTCCCTTCAAATTTGTTTTATAAGCATGAGACAATTAAAGATTACCAAAAGTATTACTAACAGGGAGAGCGCTTCTCTTGACAAGTATCTTCAGGAAATCGGTCGTGAGGACTTGATTACTGTAGAAGAGGAAGTGGAACTAGCCCAACGCATTCGTAAGGGAGACCGTGTAGCATTAGAAAAACTGACACGAGCAAATCTCCGTTTCGTTGTATCCGTAGCTAAACAGTACCAGAACCAAGGTTTGAGTTTGCCCGACTTGATTAATGAAGGCAATTTAGGACTGATTAAAGCAGCTGAAAAGTTCGACGAAACGCGTGGATTTAAGTTCATCAGTTACGCTGTATGGTGGATTCGTCAATCTATTCTTCAGGCTTTGGCTGAACAGTCACGTATTGTTCGTCTTCCGCTTAACCAGGTAGGCTCCTTAAATAAAATAAGTAAGGCCTTCTCTAAGTTTGAGCAAGAGAATGAACGTAAACCGTCACCTGAAGAATTGGCAGATGAGCTTGATATTCCCGTTGACAAAATCTCGGATACACTGAAAGTGTCAGGAAGACATATTTCTGTTGATGCCCCTTTTGTTGAAGGAGAAGATAATAGCCTTCTGGACGTGTTGGTCAATGATGATTCACCTTTGGCAGACCGTGCTCTTGTTAATGAATCTCTTGCAAAGGAAATTGATAGAGCACTTTCTACGTTAACCGACAGAGAAAAGGAGATAATCCAGATGTTCTTCGGTATTGAAACGCAAGAAATGACGTTAGAAGAAATCGGCGACAAATTTGGTCTCACACGTGAGCGCGTCCGCCAGATTAAAGAAAAAGCTATTAGACGATTAAGACAGAATTCGCGTAGTAAATTGCTCAAATCCTACTTAGGATAAGTAAGAAATTCAATTTCTGAAAAAAAAAGTATATAAAGTCGGCTATCCCTTTTGGATAGGCCGGCTTTATTTTTATCCCATTTTCCTTTGGCGTTCTGTGCTTTTCGTTATCTTTGTGTCGAAATATTAAAATATACTTGTATATGAAATTTGTAAAAATCGTATTGCCCGCGATAGTTATGCTATGTGTACTTTCGTCGTTCACCATTTTAAAGAAAGAGAATAAATCAGTTTATGCATTTGGAGTTTCTGCTTCATTTGTAGATACAGTTGTTTATTATACAGAAGTTCAGGTGCTCGATAGTGTAAAGCTTAAGGATGGCTTTTTACCGAAAAGAGAAGCTTACAGTGCGCAGCTTAAAAATTATCTGGAAAGTAAAGGAGATGCTAATCGCACTTGTATGATCTATTTTTCAGAAAGCAAGAATAATATTACAAAAGAATTTGAAAAGCTTTCAGATAAATATAAGAAAAATAAATCTATATCTTTTAAGAAAATAGAAAAGGCTGAATTTCAGTTTAAAAAACCAGAGTAGTAAGTAATCAACAACAGATTATCCATGAAAAAACTCTTTTTGCTTTTATCAATTGCATTGTTACTGAGTTCTTGTCATAACCATGATGAGCCGGATCCTGTTGTTGCAACACGAACGGTATTGGCTTATATGGGGGGAGATGGGCTAGCTTCATTCATAAATGATAATGTTAATGATATGATTAGAGGATATTCAACAGTGACTACAGGTAATAATCTTCTCATATATATGGATGGGGGTAGTTCTAGTGTTGATACTTTGTATAAGTTAGTAAAAAATAGGAGTGGGATTATAGAGAAAAAAGTTATTAAAACCTACCAGAATCAGATATCCACAGATAAAGCTGTTATGGAAAAAGTGTTTTCCGATGCCTTTACAGCTTGCCCTGCAGAAAGCTATGGAGCAATTTTTTCATCTCATGGCACAGCTTGGCTTCCTGCGTCTAAAACAGTTCAGTCAAAGTCTTTTGGTAGTGATAGTGGTTATCAGATAAATATCCCCGAAATGGCTTTGGTCTTGAATGATATAGCTTCAAAGTTTAAACGCTTTGATTTTCTTTTATTTGATGCTTGTTTTATGGGATCTACTGAAGTTGCTTATGAATTTAAAGATGTCTCGGATTATTTAATAGCTTCTTCGGGTGAAATTCTGGGGGCAGGTTTCCCGTATAAAGATGTAACACCTTACTTATTTAATACTGGTGAGGATAATTTAAAAATGATAGCCCAACTCTTTTATAATAGTTACAATACTCAAAGTGGAGCTTATCGTTCTGCTATTGTATCTGTTGTTAACTTGAATTATATGGAAAGTCTGGCATCTCAGATGAAAAGAATAATAGGTGAACACTTGGTAAAAGTAAATTCATTTTCACCTGCCGGATTCCAATACTTCGATGGAAATGGAATAGCCGGAGATGTAAACGGTCAACATATCTTTTATGATTTAAAGCAATTTGTTGATTCGTTATCTACTGATGATGCTTTATTTAAAAGAACATTAGAAAGTGCAGTTATATATAAAGCCAATACTCCTAATCTGTCATCTGAATGGAAGTATGAAGATATAATCCCCATTGATGAGTTTTGTGGATTGAGCATATATATTCCTCAGCAGGGAAGAACTGCTTATAATAACTTCTTTAAAACACTTTCCTGGTTTAATGCGTCCGGGTGGAATCAGACTGCTTGGGGAACCAACTAAAGTGCCTTAAAATATTAAAATATCATGCAAAAACTATTATCGCTTCCTCCTAATCTGGTAGATTGTTTTCACGAGATTGAAGGAGCGGATCATAAAGATTGGTTTTGCACTTCAGATCCTGTTGGTGCAAAGCTAGGCTCAGGTGGAGGAACTACCTGGTTATTGGCTGAATGCCAGAGAAATAATGCTCCGGAAATTACTTTCAGTCAGTGGCTGTCTCAGGAAAAAAGAATATTACTTCATGCAGGAGGGCAGAGTCGCCGTTTACCCGGCTACGCACCATCCGGTAAAATACTAACTCCGGTACCGGTTTTCAGGTGGGAGCGGGGGCAGAAACTGAAACAAAACCTACTTTCCTTGCAGTTGCCTCTTTATGAGCAAATAATGAAGAAGGCGCCCGATTCACTTCGCACACTAATTGCTAGTGGAGACGTGTATATTCGCTCTGAGAAATCATTGCAGCCTATTCCCGAAGCAGATGTTGTTTGCTACGGTTTGTGGGTAGATCCTTCCTTGGCAACTCATCACGGAGTGTTTGTTTCCGACAGAAAGAGTCCGGATAAACTGGATTTTATGCTCCAAAAGCCATCCCTCAAAGAGCTTGGCTCACTAGCCAAAACGCACATGTTCCTGATGGATATAGGAATATGGATACTGAGCGACCGTGCTGTAGAATTATTAATGAAGCGCTCTCAATCTTCTGAAAGCGATGAACTGAAATATTACGATCTTTACACAGACTTTGGCTTGGCTTTGGGCGATAATCCCCGTATAAAGGATGAAGATCTCAATGCTCTTTCTGTGGCCATTCTTCCTCTTCCGGGCGGAGAGTTTTATCATTACGGAACAAGTAAAGAGTTGATCTCTTCTACATTATCGGTTCAGAATATTGTTAGAGATCAGCGTGAGATTATGCAGAGAAAGGTGAAACCTCATCCTGCAATGTTTGTTCAGAATGCCGAAATTGGTATTTCGCTGACTGCTGAAAACTCTGATCTGTGGATTGAAAACAGTTTTATTGGTAAGCAGTGGGAACTTACCCATCAGCATATTATTACAGGTGTTCCGGCGAACGACTGGAAGATGAAATTGCCTGCCGAAGTGTGCGTTGACGTTGTTCCTATCGGTGAGAAAAATTATGCTGCCCGTCCTTATGGATTGAATGATGCATTTAAGGGAAACCTTGCCAATGATGATACTCTGTTCCTTGGAAAACCATTTTCTGAGTGGCTTTCTGCGAGAGGAATAATTCTCTCTGATGAGTTATTTGGAAGAACGGATGATCTTCAGGCTGCAAAATTATTTCCGGTATGCAAGGATGAAGAAGAGCTTGGTAAAGTTCTCCGCTGGATGATTAGTGAACCTGAGTTGGAAGAAGGCAAGAATATCTGGACAAATGCCGTCCGTCTCTCTGCCGATGAACTTTCCGCAAAGGCTAATCTTAAAAGACTATATGCGCAACGGGAAGATTTCAGAAAGAAAAGCTGGTCGGCACTGGCATCCAATTATGATAACAGCGTGTTTTATCAGCTAAATCTGGCAGATGCAGCTGTAGAATTTGCCAAATATAATATTGAGTTACCTGAGATTCTTGCAGAAGATGCCCCTCAGATGACGCGTATACACAACCAAATGTTCCGTGCCCGTGCGTTGCAATTGCAGCAAAAAGAGTATAAAGCCGAGGAGCAAAGAGCATTTACTTTGCTTCGGGAAGGCTTGATTGGCTCTTTGGGTGAGAAAAAGCAGGAACCATTTATGAATGTTTACCCCGACCAGATTGTGTGGGGACGCAGTCCGGTACGTATTGACTTGGCCGGAGGCTGGACAGATACGCCTCCTTATTGCCTTTATTCAGGCGGAAACGTGGTGAATATTGCCATAGAGTTGAATGGTCAGCCACCATTGCAGGTTTATGTAAAACCATGCAAAGAGTTTAAAATAGTACTTCGTTCCATAGACTTAGGGGCTAGGGAAGAGGTTACAACTTATGAAGAACTGGCCGATTTTGCAAAGGTTGGTTCGCCATTCTCAATACCTAAGGCAGCATTAACCTTAGCTGGTTTTGCTCCTGCTTTTGCAGCAAAAACGTACAAGACACTGGAGGACAGACTTAAAGAGTTTGGCTCAGGAATCGAAGTAACACTTCTTGCTGCTATTCCTGCCGGATCGGGCTTGGGAACCAGTTCCATTCTGGCTTCTACGGTTCTTGGTGCAGTGTCCGATTTCTGCGGACTGGCATGGGATAAGAATGAAATTTGCCAGCGTACGCTTGTCCTTGAGCAATTGCTCACCACTGGTGGCGGATGGCAGGATCAATATGGTGGGGTGCTTCACGGAGTAAAACTACTGCAAACAAATAAAGGGTTTGATCAATTGCCTTTGGTGCGCTGGTTGCCCGATTATATATTCAATAACCCTGAATATAAACCTTGCCATTTGCTGTATTACACAGGAATTACCCGCACAGCAAAAGGAATTCTTTCAGAGATTGTCTGCAACATGTTCCTTAATTCTACCGAGCATTTAAGTTTGCTTGGCGAGATGAAAGCCCATGCACTCGATCTTTACGAAGCAATTCAACGAGGAAATTTTGAGGAAACTGCAAAATTGGTAGGCAAGACCTGGACTCAGAACAAAGCTTTGGATTCCGGTACAAACCCGCCTGCTGTTGAAGCAATCATTGATCTTATCAAAGATTACACTTTGGGATATAAATTGCCGGGCGCAGGTGGCGGAGGATATTTGTATATCATTGCAAAAGATCCGAAAGCGGCATTGCGTATTCGTGATATTCTCGCAGAACATCAGCCAAATCCTAATGCTCGCTTCGTTGAAATGAGCCTTTCAGATAAAGGACTTCAGGTGAGCCGGTCATAGAAAATTAAAAAAGATTCAATAATATGAAAGCCCTTTTATCTGTATCAGTACAGATGAAAGGGTTTTTTCTTTAGCCTCCGGTCGGGAAAAAGAATTCTCTCGTTTGGTTTTCTCATAAGCAGGCGAGACGTAAATAAATCCTTGTACAAAAGAATGTAATCTTCTGTACAGAAGAATGTTTTCTTTTGTACAAAACAATTCATTCTTTTGTACAGGAAAAATAAAACATCCCGCCTGCTTTTTTATTCCTGATTAGAGAGAATAAAGAAACCCCGCCTGAGTTTATGAAAAAGATATAGTGATCTCTGAAACCGCACCGTATTGCTCCTTTTACGTAAGACTTGCATTTCGTCAACGATATAGTGTAGGTGGTCAAAAGAATTTTATTACTATCAGAAACTATTCTAGATTTGTACAGAATTAAATGAAAAACAATTATGTGCAAACTAATTAATCTGTTTATCTTACTAAATATTTTTCTGTCTTTCACCGTTTCGGGTGCTGAAACAAACGGTGTGGTGACTGGTAAAATTCTGGCCGACAACAAACTTCCGCTGGAAGGCGCTCAGGTTGTTTTGTTGGCTCAGAAAGATTCCTCTTTTGTAAAGGCAACAGCCAGTGATAAAAATGGAACTTTTATATTCAAACAAGTAAATGCCGGGCGTTATCTTGTTCAGGTTTCCATGCTTGGGTATAAGAAAGAAACGAGGAATACACTTGTGCAAGCAGATAAATCGGTGTTTCTTACTCCGGTTCTTATGGAAGTGGAAGCAAAAAGTCTGGGCGATATTGTAATAACTGCCAAAAATCCCGCGGTGGAGATTATGGCCGACAAGACAGTTATCAATCTGGAATCGTTTGTTCTGAATTCCGGTGGAAATGCATTTACTGTGATGCAGAATCTTCCGGGAGTGGTTATCAGCAATAATGGCGCCGTTTCATTAAATGGAAAAAGTGGTGCAAAGGTATTGATTGACGGAAAAATCTCTTATCTGGAAGGAACCGAGCTTGTAAATTATTTAAAGTCCACCCCGGTTTCCTCGCTCGAAAAGGTAGAACTTGTGGCCAACCCGTCTGCAAAATATGATGCAAGCGGAAACTCCGGTATAATAAACATCAGAACCAGGAGGGCTAAGCTGATGGGTTTCAATATGACGCTGAATTCCAGCTATGATCAAGGCAAGTATGGCAGGGCAAACAATAATATTTCGTTTAATCATCGCAATGGAAAGTTCAACGTGTTTGGCATGTACGGCTACTATACCGGACACGATTTTGTTGATTTAAAGATTTCCAGAGAGTTTGACCGCTCAGCTGCCGGATTAAGCACCATGTTCGGTCAGGATTCTTACCGTAAACGAGCTGACGATAACCACTATTTTAATGGAGGCGTTCATTATTTTGCATCTCCAAAAACAACCTTTGAACTGTCTGCCAGCGGTTATGGTGCCAGCAGGGTGGAAGATGGCGGCATAAATTCCCGGTTCTATACAGATATAAGCAAGAGCGATTCAACTCTTCGCTCGTCAACAAACAATCGGGATAAGAGATATAATTTCAGATCCGGCTTAAGTATGACACATAAAATAGACAGTATTGGAAAAGAACTCTGTGTCTCAGCTGATTATCTTCATTATTCTGTAGAGGAAGATCAGTTGCACAACGATTTGTTTGCCAAAGCAGCCGGGGGCTTCTCGTCTCAAAGTCTGTCGAAGGGGTTTAAGGATGGAACTATCGGGGTGTTTTCTGCTCAGACAGATATTTCTTATCCGGTCTCAGATAAGTTATCTTTTGAAAGCGGGCTGAAAACTACGTTTGTTGACGTAGATAATTCGTCTGAATATAACAATAAAGTTGGCCAGGAATGGCTGCCCGACTATGGATTAAACTGTAAGTTCCTTTATAAAGAGAACGTAAATGCTGCGTATGTCAGTAGTAAGATTTCAAGAAATCAGTTTCATCTGGAGGCCGGATTGCGCATAGAAAATACAAATATAAAGGGGCATCAGCTTGGCAATCAAGAGAGAAAAGATTCTTTGTTCAGAGTGTCATACACAGATCTGTTTCCAACGGCATCTTTAACCTATAGTCTTAAAAACTCAGATATTATAGCCTTGACTTATGGGCGAAGAATAAATCGTCCCAATTACCGCGATCTGAATCCGTTTATCTATATTTTTGATGCCTATACTTACGAACAGGGAAACACAGCCCTGAAACCTCAGTTTTCCAATAATATAGATCTCTCATATATAATAAGGAAGAATTATTCAGTCAGCATGTTCTACAGTAACATTGAGCAGGCCATTGTAAAATCTTATATGGTAAAGGAAAATAGTAAACGGGTTTATGTGATGCCAACCAATATGGCCAGCTATAATTCTTATGGCTTGCGGATGAGCGTTGGGCAATTTACTTTGAGCAAATTCTGGAACTCGAATGTGTATATGGCTCTGACCAGAAACAGCTATAAGTGGGTTGAAGATAATGTTCCATTGAAGAACGGTTATACTACTTTCCTTATTAATATGAGCAACAGAATCACCTTGCCAAAGGAGTGGTCGGCAGAGCTATCGGGCTTTTATAACGGGAAAATGGCTATGGGACAAATCAATGTTTCCCCTATGTGGAAAGTTTCGGCGGCCATTCAAAAGAAATTATTCAAGGGAAATGTCACGCTCAGTATTTATTCGAATGACATCTTTAACTCATACGTTACTAAGATAAACGGACTATTTAATGGAAATATGGCAAAGGTAAATGAAAGGAACGACCGTTGTGCTGTAGGAATCTCCTTTACCTATAGATTCAGAAAAGGATCTGAGGCGAAAGAAATTAAGAAAAAAAGCGACTCTATTGATTCAAAAAGAATAAATTTGTAGTGTAAACAGTGGCCTTAATCAATAAAGATGAAAAGAAATAGTTTTTGGTTCTGGATTTTCCCCACAATTTTTGCATTGGTGGTGATGACTGGCATTAGGCTGGTGAGCGATACTCCAACAGGATATAAATTCTGGGAAAGACCTATTGTGTTTAATCTGATAGAGTTTGCTTCTGCCATTATTATTGCGTATATTTTCCAGCTGATAATTTATATTTTCCTTAAAAGAAGTAGTCGTAAAACCGGCAAACTTAGCTTTAACAAACTCTTATTGGAGTATTTGTATATATGGCTCATCGGGGTTGTGATAGTGAATCCCAGTCTGGTAGTAATTCATTATTTTACCAATGATCCTCCGGGAATCGACGATTTTGTTATTGCTACAGTCATTTTTTCTCTTTTCCTGATAATTGTTTATTCCGTTTTTCGGGGAAAGCAGATTCTGGATGCTTATGTGGCTGAAAAACTACAGACTCAGCAGGTTAAAAACATGCAGATAGAAACGGAACTGAAATTCCTGAAAGCTCAGTTTCATCCTCATTTCTTGTTTAATGCGCTCAATACAATTTATTTTCAGATAGATGAAACCAATGAAACACCTCGTAAAACAATAGAGAAATTGTCGGAACTGCTTCGCTATCAGCTTTATGATGTAAATCATCCGGTTTATATTGAGCAGGAATTCAATTTTATAAATACATATATTGATTTTCAGAAAACAAGGATGAAAGATTCTCTTCAGCTTGATGTTGCCTTTGATCCTCAGCTCAGAAATCAGAAAATACATCCATTGCTTTTGTTTCCGTTAATTGAAAATGCATTTAAATACGTTGGCGGTGAGTATTGGATAAAGATAAGCGCACGGTTGGAAATGAATCGTCTGATTTTTGAAGTGAGTAACGCAATTCCTCATGCCATAGAGCAAAAATCTAAAAAAGGAGGCGTAGGGCTCGACAATCTGAAAAAGAGACTTGATATTCTGTATCCGGATAAATACAACCTGTCGACTTCAAAAGCAAATGATGTATACGTTGCTAAACTAATAATTGAACTGTAGAATGAAACTGAAATGTATTATTACAGATGATGAACCTATGGCAAGGAAAGGGCTACAGAGTTACGTTGAAAAACTGGACTTTCTGGAGCTGGTAGGAGTGTGCGAAGATGCAATACAGTTGAATAATGTCCTGAAAACTCAGTCGGTTGATTTGCTGTTTCTTGATATAGAGATGCCATATATGTCGGGACTAGATTTACTTTCCTCTCTTGTTAATCCTCCGAAAGTAATCATTACCAGTGCGTATGAACAGTATGCCATAAAAGGATACGACCTGGAAGTGGTAGATTATCTGCTAAAACCAATATCTTTTGAGCGATTTCTCAAAGCTGTAAATAAGGTGTATGATTTAATAAAGAGTCAGCAATCACTATCTTCTGCATCCGATTATTTCTTTGTAAAGGTAAACCAGAAGTTTGAGAAGATCTTTTTCAAAGATATACTGTATATCGAAGGGGTTGAGAACTATGTTTCTATACAGACTGAGCTAGGAAAAATAATCACTCACTCAACCCTGAAGCTTATTCTTGAAAACCTTCCGGAAAATCTGTTTATCCAGACTCATAAATCGTTTATAGTTAATGCAGAGAAAGTTTCTATTGTAGAAGGGAATATGCTTGGGATTGGAAAATATAAGATTCCCGTATCTAGAACATATAAAGAGGAGGTTCTGGAAACTATTCTAAGGAATAAATTGCAGGCAAATAGCTGATAGCCAGTGTACAAAAAAAATAGGACATATCACATGCCCTATTACCTATATCTATTAATCAATGTGATACTGATACTACTCTATCAGTATCGTCGGTCTATTTTCTTATTTTATTTGTATTTACTTGTTTTTATACCAGTCATAGATCATTGAAACACCCTCTTCAAGTTCCACCTTGTGAGTCCATCCCAGACTGTGAAGTTTGGAAGGATCAGTCAGCTTACGCATAGTTCCGTCCGGTTTGTCGGCATTGAAAACAATATTACCGGCGAAACCAACTTTCTCAGCAACCAGATAAGCAAGCTGTTTAATAGAAAGTTCTTTTCCTGTTCCTATATTAATGTGGCAGTTGCGCACTTCCTTGCTGTTTCCTCTAAGGTCGGCAAAATCAACATTCTCCATAACGAATACACAAGCATCGGCCATATCTTCGCTCCAAAGGAATTCGCGTAGGGGAGCACCCGTTCCCCAAATCTCAACATTCACTTTTCCGTCTTCAGACAGAGTAATGCCGTATTTGTTTAGTTTTGCAAGAATCTCTTCCTGACTGGCATTTCCATCTACACCTTCTACCGGAGCAGTATTAAAATCCTTGCGGATCTCGTCCCAGTTACCGGTCATAAGTTGCTTTCCAAGGTGAGCTTTTCTGATTAAGGCTGGCAATACATGGCTGCGTTCCAGATTGAAATTATCATTCGGGCCATAAAGATTGGTAGGCATAACTGCAATATAGTTTGTATTATACTGTAAGTTAAAGCTTTCACACATCTTTAGTCCGGCAATTTTGGACAAAGCATACGGCTCATTCGTATATTCAAGCTCAGAAGTAAGCAGGCAATCTTCCTTCATTGGCTGAGGAGCATTACCCGGATAAATACAAGTGCTTCCAAGGAATAACAGTTTCTTAACTCCTGTGCGGTAAGCATTGTAAATTACATTATTCTGAATTTCGAGGTTGCGGTAAATAAAGTCAGCTCTGTAAAGGCTGTTTGCCACAATGCCGCCCACGTGTGCGGCAGCCAGAAATACATATTCCGGTTTTTCCTCATCAAAGAACTCCGTTACAGCAGCCTGATTACATAAATCAAGCTCCTTGTGTGTGCGAAGAACGAAATTGGTATATCCTTTTTTCTTCAGATTATTTAGAATAGCCGACCCTACTAATCCGCGGTGACCGGCTACAAATATCTTTGCATTCTTTTCCATCATTATTTATTTGCGATCATCTTTTTAACCTTTTCCATATCATGTTGTACCATGATCTTTACCAGTTCAGGGAATGAAGTCTGGGTAGGATTCCAGCCAAGTAATGTTCTTGCTTTTGTTGGGTCGCCCAATAATTGTTCAACTTCTGACGGACGGAAATATTTAGGATCCACTTCTACTAATACACGTCCGGTAGCTACGTCAATACCTTTTTCATCAACTCCCTTGCCTTCCCAGCGAATCTCAATTCCAGCTTCTTTGAAAGCAAGCGTACAGAATTCACGTACGGTATGCATCTCTCCAGTTGCAATCACGAAATCTTCAGGAGTATCGTGTTGAAGAATCATCCACATACACTCTACATAGTCCTTTGCATAACCCCAGTCGCGTTGTGAATCCATATTTCCCATGTAAAGCTTGTCCTGCACTCCTTGTTTGATGCGGGCAACAGCCAGAGAAATCTTTCTGGTTACGAAAGTCTCACCGCGACGTTCACTTTCGTGATTAAACAGAATACCGTTTACAGCAAACATTCCGTAAGATTCGCGGTAGTTCTTTGTAATCCAGAAACCATATTGTTTGGCAACACCGTACGGGCTACGAGGGTAGAATGGTGTTGTTTCTTTTTGTGGAACTTCCTGTACCAAACCGAAAAGCTCGGAAGTGGAAGCCTGATATATCTTTGTTTTCTTTTCTAATCCCAGGATGCGGACAGCTTCCAACATACGAAGAGTACCAACTGCATCAGCTTCTGCTGTGTATTCAGGTACATCAAAACTAACCTTAACGTGGCTCTGAGCAGCCAGATTGTAGATCTCATCCGGTTGTATCTGTTGAATAATGCGGATCAGTGAACTTGAATCGGTCATATCTCCGTAATGAAGATTGATAGTGCGTTGCTGTTTCATATCGCGTACCCATTCTTCAAAATAAAGATGCTCAATGCGTCCTGTATTAAATGAAGATGAACGGCGAAGTATTCCGTGTACTTCGTATCCTTTTTGCAATAAAAACTCTGCTAAGAAGGAACCGTCCTGACCGGTAATTCCTGAAATCAATGCTTTTTTCATACCTATTATTATTATTTTCTTTATTATTAATAGCTGTATTATGTCAACAATATTATTTGTTTGTGCAAAGATAAGCCGTTTATCAATTAAAAGAAAGAAATAACTAATAAAAAGAACATATATTTTTCATTTATGTTTACTTGTGTATGCTGTATCTATTAGTAATAAATGATGTTATAGCATTATAATAGTAAATGTGATGTTATTATGATTTGCTTTATAATTGAAAAAATAAGTTTTAATTAAAATGAAATATATTTGTAATAGTAAGCCTTATTTGTATATATTTGTCTTAGTTTATAGCTGCTTATCCTGTTTTTATTGGCAGAAGAACTATCCTTAACTGTGCTGAAATATAAATAAAGAATCCCGCCTATACATTATTAAATGCGAAGGCGGGATTTGAAGTTTAGTTTAAGTCAGCTGTAAAAGTAGAATAATTAGTTGTTGAGTCTGTTGTAATGACAAAGAAGCAGTTCGCCCTCATCATTGCGAAGATGCATTCCGTTCCCTTCACAATAACGAAAGAGGTTGCAGGCAGCACATTGATCTTTTTTCATCCAGTCACGGTTACGGAAATCTTGAAACCGATTGTTCCACACATCCATGAAATCATTATGATAAATATTCCCCTGACTGAAATTGCTGCGAATACTTGGGCAGGCTGAAATAGATCCGTCTATCAGAATGGAAGCAACGCTGACTCCTGCTCCGCAGGAATAAAAATTATCCCTGACCTCTCCTTCATATTTTCCCAGGAATCCTTCGCAAGCATAGCTAAGGTGAATGTTTCCTTCTTTACGGGTTTTCTTTATAAATTCCATTAAACCTGTAAATTCTTCATCTGTAAGTTGAAGTTCGGGGAATTCTGCTGCCCGGCCTACCGGGAATACAGTAAAAATTCGCCAATTCTTTACGCCTATCGAAATAAGATACTCTTTAAATGCATCCAGATCTTTATAGTTTTTGCGGTTTATGCATGTAACTACATCCCAGCTTAATTCTTTTTCTGATGCAATCATCTTAATGGCATTTGTGGCTCGGATAAAACTTTTAGGGTGTCCACGCATCCAGTTATGCTCTTCGGTAAATCCATCCAGACTAATAGTGATGGAATGAAGCCCTGAAGCCAATAATCCATCAAGTCGTTCGCGGGTGAGATAAAGTCCGTTAGATACTATTCCCCAGGGAAATCCTCTGCGGTAAAGGGCTAGTCCGCAGCTTTCAATATCATCTCTCATTAATGGTTCGCCGCCGGTTATGATAATGCAGACTTCTGCCGGATTAACATGTGGAGCTATTGTGTCAATAGCATTGAGGAAATCCCACAAAGGCATGTCATCTTTTAATGTTGTTTTCTTGCAATCGCTGCCGCAATGCCGGCAATGGAGATTGCACCGTAAAGTACACTCCCAGAAAAGTTGGCGAAGAGGGTGGAGCTTTACCTTATTGATTCTTATTTTGCGGGCAATCTCTAGTGCGAGGATCTTTCTTAGGCCTAAATCATTTCCCATTCTCGGTCAGTTTTATTGTCACATTCTTTGTGACTTTCCCTTGAAACCATCCAGAAGCATCGGTTAGGTCGCTTTTTTTGAAATCTACATTTACTGAATCTTCTTTATAGGAACCATTATCAGTGCCATCAATGTCTGTGCAGACAAGTTTGTATGTTACATCTGGTTCTATGAGTTGCTTGATAAGGGTGAATTCTCCTTTTATATCGGATAACAAAGTGTCTTGAGGCATCCAATTATTTTTAATGCTACAAATTATTCTTATTCCCTTAATAGGCACCCCTGATTGATTTTCAACTTTACCTTTTATAGAATGTTTTACATATGGCATTCCATACATACATGGTCCTTCTCTATCTCCACCTATGCCAGCCGTGCAGGCACTAAATCCGAGTAATACCAATAGTGCAGATAAAGCTTTATTGGTGATGCTTAGTAATGTTGTGTTCTTCCTCATCGCAAAACAGGATTAAATTATTTTACGTGTTAAACGAGGTGAAGTATATAAATACTGCTTCAAAAAATAAATAATTCAATTAAATTTATTTTAAATGTGTTTTTGTTTTTCTGCATGGCAGTGTAATAGGCTTGGTTATTGCTTTTTCAGTTTTTCTTCTTCTTGAAAAGGACGATATAAAAAAGAAGCACTGATCCTTAACAGACCAGTGCTTCTTTCTTACATATATATATAACTATCTTTATTCTTCTATATTTTCATCAATACCTTCCAGCTCTACACCAAGACTATCGGAAGCTGCATTATCTAATGAATCGTTTTTAGCTTTAGGATAAGCCGACTGGCATTGATAAGATCTGGTAATTGGATGTTTTGGTTTTGAGAATTTAGCCCTGTATTTAGTTAATTGAGGATCAGCAAGTACTTTCTCCATAAAATAACCAAATATAGGCAATGCTGTTTTGCTACCTTCGCCCAACTGTCCTGTTCTGAAGTGAATACTACGATGTTCGCCTCCAACCCATGCGCCTCCAACCAGATTAGGAGTTACACCAACAAACCATGCATCTGAGTGATTAGAAGATGTTCCTGTTTTACCACCAAAATCAGTGTTGTATTTGAATAAGTCGAATGACCACAGATTTTGTGTAGTTCCCATTGGTTCGGAAAGTCCTCCTTGAAGCATTTGTTGCATCAGGAATGCTGTTTCATAAGGAATAGCTTGTTTTTGCTCAGGGACATTATTATAGATAACGTTTCCGTTGCGGTCTTCAATTCTTGTTACTAATACTGGGTCGTGAGTCATACCGTCATTTACTACCGTGCAATATGAATTCACCAGCTCAAGTAGTGACACGTCTGATGATCCTAAAGAAATAGACGGAATATTATTTAAAGGAGTCTTGATTCCCATTGCATGGGCCGTTTTTATAATTTCACCAATACCCACTTCTTTTGCTATTTGTACAGCGATACTATTTATTGATCTTGCAAAAGCTGCTTTAAGGGTCAATGTCTGCCCACTGTAATTTCCATTGGCATTTCTAGGAATCCATTTTTTAAGTTCTCCTTTTTCCATTACTTCCCATTCAATAGACTTGTCTACACGTTCATCGCAAGGAGACATTCCTTTATTAAATGCTGTTGCATAATCAAATAATTTAAAGGTAGATCCCGGTTGACGTTTTGAAAGTACTTTGTCATATTTCCATGAATCAAAGTTTATATCTCCAACCCATGCTCTGACAAATCCTGATTGAGGCTCCATTGCCACAAATCCTGTGTGCATAAATCTCTCCATGTAACGGATTGAGTCCATTGTACTAAAAGTGGTATCTTTTACTCCAACTTTATAGTCAAAGACTTTTAAGCGGTGAGGTTTATTCATGTAATAGTTAACAGAATCTGGCTGATCAGGATATCTTTGTTGCAGGATTTTATATGTTGCGGTCTTTCTAGCCAAGTCTTCAATAAACCCAACTATTTCTTTATGATTTTTGTCTTGCCATGGATTTTCTTTTCCCCAGTGATTATTGAAGTTTCGTTGCACAATACGCATCTGTTTGTCAACAGCATCTTCTGCGTACTTTTGCATTCTTGTATCCAAGGTGGTATATATTTTCAATCCGTCAGAATACAAATCAACATTATTCTCTTTACACCAATCTTTCAGAGATTCTGCTACAGCTTCTCTGAAGTAAAGGGCTTGCCCACCATAATTTGTCTCAATGCTATAATTAAGTTTTATAGGAATTCTTTTCAGAGAATCAAACTCGGCAGGACTAATAAGGCGATGTTTTAATAAATTTTCCAATACCACATTACGTCGTCTAATACTGTTTTTTGGTTTAAGACGCGGGTTGTAAGTAGTTGTGGCCTTGAGTAAGCCAACTAATGTTGCCGCTTGCTCAATAGTAATGTGTTCGGGTGTGGTGTTGAAATACGTTTTGCACGCTGTTTTTATGCCGTAAGCATTGCTACCAAAGTCTACTGTATTAAGGTACATGGTAAGAATATCCTTTTTGGAATAGAACATTTCAATCTTTACTGCCGTTATCCATTCCTTTGATTTCATAATAATCATTTTTAGCCCTGGAATGTTTCCTAACAGACCTCTTGAATATTGTGATCGGACTTTAAACATGTTTTTTACCAACTGCTGAGTAATTGTACTTGCCCCGCGCGCATTACCCTTGGTCATATCTTTCATTGCAGCAAATACACCTTTTAAGTCGACTCCAAAGTGTTCATAAAAACGCTCATCTTCAGTACAAATAAGTGTTTTAATTAATATAGGTGATATTTCTTCATATTTCACCGGAGTTCTGTTTTCCCTGAAATATTTGCTGATTAGTTTTCCATCGGCACTATAAATCTCTGAGGCAACGCTTTGGTTTGGATTGTTTATGCTCGACATGCTTGGTGATTTCCCGAATAACCAAAGGAAATTAATGTCTACCATGAACAGGTAAAGAGAGAATAAAAGAATTAACGAACAAAAAATTAATATGATTTTTTTGTACCAGGGAGAGTTCTGGTAAATAGATTTGCATTTAGCAACTAAGTTTTTGTATTTGGATTTTAAAAAGATGAACGCGGACTTTCCACGGGAAACCAAATTGCTGTTATCAAAGTTTGTCATTTAAGTATGATTCAATTATGATTGTTTACAGACTAAAGCAATTACTTACCGTTGTCTTTTATTCTCAAAATATTATGGCGCAAAAGTACTAAATTTGTTTTGTATAAGGTGACTCATAACAATAAAAATAATATCGTTTTAATAAATCTTATTAAAATGATTGTTGCTTAAGATCTCAATGTGTTGATTATTAATATAATATTATCATTTTAGAATAATGTACTTTAAATATAATTAGACTAAATCTATATTAGTTTGCTTGCTGCTAATTTTTAAGATCGATTAAATGGCTTTCAACTAAATTTTATAGCTTTGCAAAATTAATTTAAATAAGTCTGACTAAACAGACTATATATATAAGGATAACAATGAAAAATGAAAAGAAGAGGGTTGCCCTGCTATCTGTTTTTGCGGCAATATTTTTAACTGCTTTTAAGATGGTTATCGGTGTGCTTACGGGCAGTTTAGGTATCCTTTCTGAAGCGCTGCATTCTACACTCGATCTTGTTGCGGCTATTATTACTTTCTTTTCTGTCAGTATTTCCGATAAGCCTGCAGATAAGGAACACAACTATGGGCATGGCAAGATAGAGAATTTCTCAGCCTTAATTGAAACTTTGTTACTTCTTATTACATGTATCTGGATAGTTTATGAAGCAATAAACCGTTTGGCCACCGGAAATACGCATATTGAGGTTAATGCATGGAGTTATATTGTAGTAGTTACTGCAATTATTGTTGATGTAAAACGATCAAGAGCATTATATAAAGTCGCAAAAAAACACAATAGTCAGGCTTTGGAAGCTGATGCTCTTCATTTCTCTACAGATATATGGAGTTCAGCAGTGGTGTTGTTTGGATTAATCTGTGCAAACTTCGGCTTTTATTTTGCCGATTCAATAGCTGCTTTAGTTGTAGCTGTTCTTGTAATCTCAGTATCATTCAAATTAGGTAAAAAGGCTGTTGATGTATTGTTGGATACAGCTCCACAAGAAAAGGTTCATATTGTAGAAGAAAAACTATTTTCTATGCCTGAAGTGAAGTCATTTCACGGACTTAAGATTCGTTCTGCCGGAGCAGATACCTTTATCAAGGTGAATGTTCATTTGGATTCACATCTATCATTGCTGCAAGTTCATGAAATCTGCGATAAGATAGAAAGAGAAATTAATTCTTTGATTAATAGGAGTGAGGTTTATATTCATGCAGAACCTGAGGATGAAAGTCATATTAATAATGAAAAACTAACAGATAAAACTGTAGTTGAAAAATAAGTATAAAAATGATTAAAGGAACTTGTGGAAAGTTCTTTTAATCATTTTATGAGAAATCAAATTATATGTTTATAGTAACCTATTTCAGATTTGTCTTTTTGATTTCTATCTGATCAATTTTCCAGGTGTTATTTTCGTTATTCAAACTAACGTACAGATATTTATTCCAATAGCTTTTATCTTTTGTCTTTTCATCCCCCCTGAAGAATTGTCCTTTGATTATTGTTTTGTTCTCGTTAATTTTTATTGTCTCAATAATATCTACTCCATTCATTGGTTCAACGTCCATTAACCAGCGATAAATATTGAAGAAATCACAGCCTATGTTTTTGTAATCATCCAGGTTTGGAAACTTATCGTTTAGTTCATCGAATTTTATTTTGCCTATCTCTTTGATACAACTTTGATACGAAGCAACTTCATGATTAATAAGACTGTCGGAGAAATTATAGAGTCTGAGGTTTTTAATATATTTAGTCATATCCAGTGCTGTCATTCCGGCTGAATCGGCAACAAATATTGGCTGATACTCTTCAATTTGTCCACTTTCTATCACACCAAAGTACCATTTATAAAAATCAATAACAACAGACTGAGGACTTTTTTGTGAAAGAGCCTTCGTGGGAACTATTAAAAGAAGGAATATTAGAATAACGTTTCTCATATATAAATTCCTTTTATATTGCGAATATAATTCTTTCTGTTGAATATTTTATATTTTTACTGTTAAAATGTTAATGATATACTGCCTTTTCCACCACGCATAAACAATTTAAGTTCTTTTCCAGCTTTTTTGTCATATCTGATTGATGCAATAGTGCAAACAATGGCAGATGTGAAAAATATAGTAGCTGCAACAGCGCTGATTGCACTTGTTGTAGGATTGGCATCTTTACCAGTCCAAAAGTCGAAATTATTGAAGGCTATAAACATAAAGCCAACACCTGCAGCTAAAGATCCCATTGCTCCATATTCATAATATGCTGATTTTCTCATGTAATCACCAGATTTATTTAAGATGCTTTCAGAATTAATCGCCATCGATATCTTTATGCTATCTTTAACTTCTTGTTTATAATAGTTCTTTATCTCATTTTCCAGATCTGGCGTTTGTTGAGAAGATGCATTTACTGAAATCAGGAGTATAATTGCTAATAAAATATTTTTCATAATTTTATACCTTTAATCAAAATATATAGGCAATACAGGCAGACATACCACTTGCTGATATTTTGAGTTGCTTTCCTGCCTTCATTTTGTAATTGATTGATATAATTGTGCAGACTAAAGATGATGCAAGAAATATACCACCAACTGCATAATATATATCTCTGCCGTTGTTGGAACTGGAATTTTCATTTGAATTAGAGCCTGCTGAGGATATAATGATACCTGCAGCCAATGAACCAAGCGCTAAATATCTGAAATTAGCAGATTTTTGCAAATAAACACCCGATTTATAAAGATAGCTTTCAGACGTTCCAAGTAAAGGAACATTCTTATTATCCATCTTTTCAATATTAGAATACTTATTTAAAGTATTTACCTCATTCTCCTGATTATACATTTCCTGGGAGAATATTCTCAACGAAAACATCAGCAAGGATATTAATAAATAAGTTTTCATGGTATAACAGGATTAATTCAGATTCTCTTTTTATTAATAACATAAATGTGATAATAATGGTTTTCAATATTATATAGATTTATTATTTCTATTTTCAAACCTATTTAGGGATATATTTGTTTAATACTAATGTGATAGAGAAGAGTAATATACTTGATTAATGTCATGACGTTTGAACCCATTGAATGAATGTAATATGATTCTACAATTAATTTTTGTATTGGTGGCTATCCTCATCGGAGCCCGGTTAGGTGGTATTGGACTTGGAGTTATGGGTGGAGTAGGATTGGCTATTCTCACCTTTGTGTTTGGACTGCAGCCCACTGCACCTCCAATTGATGTGATGTTAATGATTGCCGCGGTTATTTCGGCGGCTTCTTGTATGCAGGCTGCAGGTGGACTTGATTATATGGTAAAGGTTGCTGAGCGGCTGTTGCGGAAAAACCCATCAAAGGTTGTTTGGCTGAGCCCGATTGTAACTTACCTGTTTACTATTGTGGCAGGAACAGGACATGTAGCTTATTCTGTTCTTCCTGTGATTGCAGAAGTTGCTACTGAAACAAAGATCAGACCAGAACGTCCTTTGGGAATTGCAGTGATAGCATCTCAGCAGGCAATTACGGCAAGTCCGATATCGGCAGCAACAGTTGCACTTTTAGGATTATTGTCGGGATATAATATTTCTTTGTTTGATATCCTGAAAATTACCATCCCAGCTACTTTGATTGGAGTTTTGGTGGGTGCATTTTATTCTTTGTATGTAGGCAAGGAACTTATGGATGATCCCGAATTTCAAAAGAGAATAGCTGAGGGTGAGTTTGAAACAAAGAAAATACAAACTAAGGAAGTTGAGAATAATCGTAGTGCATTGATTTCAGTTTTCGTCTTTATTCTTGCTACATTCTGTATTGTTTTGTTTGGCTCGTTTAGCGGATTAAGACCCTCGTTCCTTATTGATGGTGAAATGGTTAAACTGAGTATGTCGTCCATTATTGAGATTTTAATGCTGTCGGCAGCAGCATTTATTCTTTTATTTACCAAAACAGATGGCATAAAGGCAACTCAAGGTTCTGTTTTTCCTGCCGGAATGCAGGCAGTGATAGCCATCTTTGGTATTGCATGGATGGGCGATACTTTCCTTGAAGGCAATATTACGGAACTAACCGCATCCATTAAAGATATTGTAACTGCAACACCGTGGCTTTTCGGTATTGCTCTTTTTGTAATGTCAATTTTACTGTATAGTCAGGCGGCTACAGTCAGGGCTCTTGTACCTCTGGGTATTGCTTTGGCTATTTCTCCGTACATGCTTATTGCATTGTTTCCTGCAGTGAACGGCTACTTCTTTATTCCTAACTATCCCACAGTTGTAGCGGCAATTAACTTTGACCGGACGGGAACTACCCGTATAGGTAAATATGTACTGAATCACTCATTCATGATGCCTGGCCTTATTTCAACAATAGTGGCCGTAGGCGTAGGTTTGCTGATGGTTCAATTTTTTAAATAGAACTTATTTTATTAACCATAAAATGTATAGTTATGAAAGCAATTAAAAGATTCCAATTCTTAGTTCTTTGTTTGTTACTGTCAGCTTTAACAGTGATGGCTCAAAAGCCTAATATTCACATTCTGGCAACGGGAGGTACAATAGCCGGAACCGGCGCTTCAAGTACAAAAACAAATTATACAGCCGGACAGGTTGCTATCAGTGCTTTGCTGGATGCCGTGCCTGATATTAATAATGTGGCAAATGTTACCGGTGAACAAATTGTCAGAATCGGATCACAGGATATGTCTGACGATGTATGGCTCACACTTGCAAAGCGGATTAATATATTGCTTGCAGATAGTAAAGTTGATGGCATTGTAATTACTCACGGAACCGATACCATGGAAGAAACTGCTTACTTCCTTAATCTTGTAGTAAATAGTGATAAGCCGGTTGTCCTTGTTGGTGCTATGCGTCCTTCTACTGCAATTAGTGCAGATGGTCCTTTGAATTTATATAATGCAGTAGTTACTGCTTCTGCAAAAGAATCTATTGGTAAGGGCGTTTTGGTTGCCATGAACGGACTTATTCTGGGAGCCGGAGATGTATTGAAAACAAACACTATAAGTGTGGAAACTTTCCAGGCTCCTAACTCTGGTGCACTGGGTTATGTCTTTAATAGTAAAGTGTTTTTTAATCGAATTCCCGCAAAAAAGCACACTTCAGCATCTGTGTTCTCTGTTGACAAATTAGATAAGCTCCCGAAAGTGGGTATTATTTATAGTTACGCCAATGTGGAACCCGAGGCTGTCAATGCGTTGATTGCTGCCGGTTATAAAGGAATTATTCATGCAGGTGTAGGAAATGGTAATATTCATAAGAATATTTTCCCTGAACTGATCAGAGCAAGAAAAGCCGGTATTCAGGTAGTTCGTTCTTCAAGAGTGCCAACCGGTCCAAGTACATTGGATGCAGAAGTTAATGATGCCGAATATGGATTTGTAGCTTCTCAGGAACTTAATCCTCAGAAATCCCGAATTCTGTTGATGCTGGCGCTGACAAAGACAAGCGACTGGAAGCAGATTCAAACTTATTTTAATGAATATTGATATGAAAAAGTATATACTATTATTGGGAGTGTTGTTGTGCATGACAGGTGTCAGGGCACAACAAGATGGCGAAATGCGTTCCTCAAAAAGCTTGTTTGAGGAAGTAACGGATATCAAGAAAAAGACTGATAAGTTTAACTTCTTTCTGAATATGAATGGAAGTTTTGATAATCAGTTTACTGACGGTATTCATGATATAAGCAAGTTTAATATGAGGCAGTTCCGTATTGAGGCTAAGGGGAAAATAAACGATTGGCTGTCTTATAGATGGAGGCAACGTTTAAACCGTCCGAATGCCGGTAGTGGTAACATTGATAACCTGCCTACTTCCATTGATGTTGCTGGAATTGGCGTAAAACTGACGGATGAATTCTCTATGTTTATAGGAAAGCAATGTGCTGCCTATGGAGGTATAGAGTTCGACCTGAATCCTATTGAGATATATGAATACAGTGATATGATTGAGAATATGAGCAATTTCCTTACAGGTGTGAACTTTGCCTATAACCTCAGTGATAATCATCAGTTACAGCTTCAGGTTCTGAATAGTATGAATACTACTTTTGCAAACACTTATAATGTGGGAACAACAGGTGTTCAGCAGAGCCAGGCTCCATTAGTATACACACTGAACTGGAACGGTAGCTATTTTAATAATGCATTTAAGACTCGTTGGTCAGCTTCGTTGATGAATGAAGCCAAGGGTAAGAATATGTACTATTATGCGTTGGGAAATGAATTCACACAAGGCAGATTTAATATGTTCTTTGATTTTATGTATTCCAATGAAGAGCTTGATCGTAATGGAATTATGAGTAGTATTACGAACTCAAGCAGATACAGAAATGCGGTTAATGCCCAATATATGTCATTGGTTACGAAACTGAATTACCGCTTTGCCCCAAGATGGAATGTTTTTGTAGAAGGCATGTACGAAACAGCCTCTCTTAAAAATGATTTGACAGGATTCTCTAAAGGTAAGTATCGCACATCTTACGGATATTTCGCTGGATTAGAGTACTATCCAATGGAGTCTAACCTACATTTCTTCCTTACTTATGTGGGTAGAGATTATCAATATACCAATAAAGCTAAGTCTTTAGGTTTTGGAAATTATAATACCGATAGAGTCTCTTTAGGGTTTATTTATCAGCTGCAAATGTTTTAATGTTGAATGTTCCCTATGTCGCAGCTATATAAATAGATAACACAGAAAAGGCAGCTTATTAATTGGCTGCCTTTTCTGTCTAATTCTTAATCATTTTTGCAATAGCCTTTATGTCTTTTATCGACTTTATAAAATCATCCTGCTCTTTAAGAGTAGCTACTTTAACCACATAAGTCTGAAGCATATCACTTCCTTCGCTTTCATTTGTATATCTTATTATGAAAGGATATTGCAAACATTCGCATGGCAGCAGTTTCATAGTGAAACCTCCTTTATTACTTAGTTTTCCTTCGTTGGGATCAGAAATGCTCACTCCTGTGTTTGCATCATACTTTTCTAAATATGAATAGGCTTTCTTGAATGAACAGACCAATGTGTCGTTTCTTCTTTCAAAATTGCCTATGTTGTATTCTATACTATCGGTGCCCACGCATTGAAATTTAAACAGACTTTTACCGTTGGCCGACAAGAAAATATAGCCCCAGTTACAATCTCCTGGAAGCAGATTCATGTCGTTACAGTAACCCTCGTTTTCTGTTCCCAGAAATTGCAGGAACGTTCCGGCATACTCTTTTTGTTCCTTGTAGTAAAAATAGGCATTTCTTACAGGAAATTGCTTTGAATAGCGGGCTAATATAGTATCAACCAATAGGTTTACCGCCTTTTTATCTTTGTATCTGATAAATATATTTAAGCTGTCCTTCATCATTTGCAGTGTATAATTACGGACCTCATTATATTGCTTAAGCGATATATTGGCGCTGCCTATAGACGATAATTCAAACTGAAAGATTGCCGAAGGAATGGCACTGAATAATTTCTTTTTGAGAATCTTCTTTAACGAAGTGTTAGGAATGGTTGTTTTTGCAGATGTACTATCCACATTAAAGGTTGCACTTATATTCTCCAGTGACGAGTTTAAGAATGCAGCATGCTGATTCAGGTGCAGATGATAGTTCTTTGCCATCCTGCTTCTTACTTCTTTTACTTTTGTCTCAGGGTTTGTACAGCCACACAATAGTGTTAATGCAATGATCCCCCACATTTTGTAGATGCAAATAGATCTCATATTAGTAATAGTTTTTTAAATAAAATAACAAAATGTTATTCAAAATGTTTTCTATTTATTTAATTCTTAATTAATTTTATGGGAGATAAAAAATAATCCCAGGACAATTTGTATCCTGGGATTATTTTTACAAAAGTATAAGTGAAAATTATGCAAATCTATCTACTGTCATCTCTTCCTTGGTTTCTGTTATTCTTATCTCTTCTCTGGTCTTTTCCTTGTTCATTATAATTTTTGTTTCTATTATTCCGGTCATTATAATCTCTACCTCGATTTTTATTTATAGGCAGTGGATCTCTCATTAAATTGTCGGGATAAACATATCTTTTCTTACCTCCAATTTTAGGATTCTTGTGAACTTTATAATCATTATATGTATCCCTCCAATACACATTTTCATTATTCATTCTTTGTTTAAAATTCCTAAATTTAGCGGATCCTGGTTTAATTCCATGTTTCTTTGCTAAATTACCCCAACCACTTCTACCACCATACATGTGATAATTATCATATATGGTATTGATTGGTACATTTAAAAAGCGGCTTAGTTCTATTGCTAATACAACATCTCCCCAGTTCATATTAAAGCCCATATAAAGTTCGTTTAACTTTTGCTGAGGAATGCCATAATGATTATAGTACAAACTTGAAACCTGAGAATTTGAATAATTTCTGTTGTAATTTGAAATAGAGAGGGAAAAATTACCGTAATCATCCTGCGCCTGAATGCCAATTGACGCAGCAGCCATTACTAATATTAAAAATATTTTTCTCATAATGTTGATGCTTTAATTTAATGCTATAACCTCAAAGGCTAAATTTATCGATAATGGTAAAGATGGATGTTTTTTTAACCTTTATCTATCTCTATCCCTGTCTCTATTTCTTTCTTGTCGGGTACGTTTATCAAAATCATAATTTCTATTATCTTGTGTAGAATTGCTGTCAGATGTTAATCTGGTAACACGATTATTCTCAAACCAAACCGTAAAAGACCTGATTGATTCCGAACGAGAAGAACTTCTAACTCTGTATTGCCATATTTCTTCTGATCCGTTAAACTGTTGGTTGTTTGGGCTCCCTAAAATATTTAAGACCTCATTTTTAGACATGCCAGTTTGTATTTGTCTTGTTTGACGAACAGATACTGCTGAAGATCCACAAGATAATAACACTGTTGTTAAGCAAAGTAAGAATAATACTTTTTTCATAATGTTGATGTTTGATTAATTGGTTTACTCAAGTTATCTATAACATTATTAATGCAAAAGATGGATGTCTAGTTCAATTTGAAGAAAAGTTTTACATATAATTAATGCTGTACATCTCTCATTTCGTACATCTTACTGATTGATCTGGAATATTTCAATGAAGGAGTTATGAAAACCGCTGTTTTTACTTCTCCCAGGTATGGAGCTGTGATTTATCTGAATAGGAAAGAGGCCAAGCGTTTGGCAAAACAATGGGGACTGGAGATGAAGTATTGAATTTTATTTTATAAACACTGGTTAAACATTTCTTTTTAGACCCCCATCTAAGGCTGTGTTTGATATATATCTAAGCACTCTTTTGATATATATCAAACATAACCTTAGATATATATCAAACACAAATTGATTCTAGTTTAATTTTATAATGTAAGGAAGAAGATTTTTAATTATCTTCTTCGCTCTATCGGCATAGGTCTGTTTTCATGGGCTCTGTCGGGAATAGCATTGTCTGTGTAACTTGATGTTAGTCCGGTAACACCGTTGTCTCTGAACCAAACGAAATAGAATTTAGTCTCAGTAAGACCTGTTAACTCATATTTCCATATTTCTTCTGCATCATGAAATTGTCTGTCCTTTGGCACTCCTAAAATGTCTATAACTTCATTCTTGGTCATACCATTTTCTATCAGCATTGTTTTACGCATAAAGTTTGAAGTAGATGCACAGGAAAACAACATAGTTGTTAAGCAAAGTAACAATATTTTCTTCATCATAGTCTTGTTTGTTTTAGTTTATTATGTCTTTTAATATGAAACTCAGAGAGGTTGCAAAGTAAATATTTTTATTTTGAATAAAGATCGGTAAACTGATTTTTTTTGACTTATTAATAATTTTGATGAACAACCAGAATAGAATGTTTGCAGAATCTGAATAATCATTAAATATATGGTGCTTTTTTTAACAAAAGTAGGTGTTAAAGTGTTTAATATATAAATTATGTAGACTCGCATTCTTGCTCTTTTCTTTAACCATTAAAGGAATAAAAATGAAAAAAATACTTTTTCTGTTAGCACTGGCATCCTTTGCTGCAATGTGTTTTGCTCAGAATGGGGAAAAGACTTTAAGGAAGTATGGCTATTGGGATAACTGGTTTATTCAATGGCAAGCAGGCGGACAATACACATTCAGTGAATGCCAGCAGTATTCTTCTTTTTCAGGGAAACTAAGTCCTACAGTAGCTTTGAATGTTGGTAAATTCTTTTCTCCGGAAGTGGGCACGCGTATTCAGTTTGGGGGATGGACTTCAAAAAACAATCTGGCAGGTAGCATATACAATGTGAAATATCTGAATGGAAACATTGATGCATTGTTTAACATGTCGAATATATTTCACACTTATAAAGGAATCCGGAATTTTAATCTGATAGGAATTCTTGGAGTTGGGGTTGTGCATACTTTTAAAGATTCGAATGTTAATGTGAGTACTGAGTATGAACCCGGATTGCATACTTTACGATCTACAAACAGCGGAGCAATACGTGCCGGTTTGCAGGCCGATTTCCGGTTAGGTGAGGCATGGAGTCTGAATGTGGAAGCCAATGGAAATTTATTGCGTGACGACTTTAATGGTCAGGAAAAGTATTCTGCAAGCAATGATGCTACGCTGAATGTACTAATTGGCCTTACATATCGCTTTAACAAAAGAGGATTTGCTATTGTTGAGGCTGCAGATCCTATGCTGATTCAGTCATTAAATGATCAGAATAATGCGCTCAGACTTCAGGTGAAAGAGTACAAAGCTCGCTACGAGAGTAAAGAAGCTGTGGCAGAACCTAAGCCGGTTGCTAAAGAAGCAGCGGTAGAAGATGATGCTAATCTGATTGGAGTGATTGTTTTCCGCACGGGAAAGGCTGTTATTGAGAGTGATCAGGAAGGGTATCTCTATAACACGGCTCAGTATATAAAAGAACATCCAAAGAGTAAGTTTACCATTGCAAGTTATTCAAATACAGATATAAGTACAGCCGATATGAATCTGCAGGTGAGTGAGGCACGAAGTGCTGCTGTGTTTAATATGCTTAAAGATAAATATCAAATACCTGCAAGTCGATTAACGGTGGTAAACTATAGCGGAGGGCAACGTCCTTTGAATGTGAACAATATATGGAATAAGATAAATATTTTTATTTCCAAGTGAATGGAATAGTGTGTTGTGGTTTATCCTTTAATTATATCGGTTATGAGTGACAAGAGTGAAATTTTTAATAGACAACCTGCCGTGGCCGGACAATTTTATCCTGCAAATCCCGATATGCTACAAAAAGAACTCTCTGCTCTTTTCGCAACGGCTGCCCCTAAACAATGTGAACATGTGCGGGCCATCATCAGTCCTCATGCCGGGTATGTCTTTTCCGGTGGGATTGCTGCTTCGGCTTTTAATCAGATTGATGGAAATATTGATTATAAACATGTTTTTGTAATAGCTTCATCTCATCAGGTTTACTTCGAGGGTGCTTCTGTATATTGCGACGGTGACTTTTTAATGCCGTATGGGAAAGAGGTTGTAGATACGGAATTGGGAAAGTCTCTGGTGGAACGTTATCCCGAACTGTTCTCTGATGACAAATCTCCCCACATGAGTGAGCATAGCATTGAGGTGCAATTGCCTTTTCTACACCATGTGCTGAAAGGGAATTACAAGATTGTGCCCATTGTTCTGGGTACAAATGATCATGCCGTTTGCAGGCAAATTGCTGCTGCGCTGAAACCTTATCTGAATGCGGATAATTTATTTGTTATCAGTTCCGATTTCTCGCATTATCCAAACTATGAGAATGCAAAAATGGTGGATTTGCTTACCGAACAAGCCATCATTTCAAAAGATCCCAAACATTTAATGTCTGTCCTGGCTGGCAATGCAGGAAAGCACATTCCTCATTTATCTACCAGTCTGTGTGGATGGACTTCCGTGCTGACGCTACTTTATATGGTTGAGAATGATGATTCGTTTCACCTGAAGGGTATTAAATACAGCAATTCAGGCGATGCAGCCATGTACGGTGACCATGACAGAGTCGTGGGATACTGGGCGATTGCCTTAACTGAAAAGACTGTTGCCAAAGATGAGTTCATTCTTTCGGAAGAGGATAAGCAACTGTTGTCGCAGGAAGCAAGACGATCTATCGAGAATCTATTTTGGAATGTAGACCGACCGGCATTGGATATTGAAAAATGTTCTCCCGCTCTCAAAACAAAATGTGGCGCTTTTGTTTCTCTTCACAAGAATGGTAATCTTCGTGGATGTATTGGCCAGATGACGGGCGACAAACCTTTACTTAAGGTTGTTCGTGACAAAGCTGTCTGGGCAGCCATAAACGATTCCCGTTTTTCTCCGGTGACTGAAGATGAATTAGATGAAATTGAAATTGAGATCTCTGTGCTGTCTCCTTTGCGTAAAATTCATGATATATCCGAAATAGAACTAGGCGTACACGGAATCTTTATTGTACAAGGATATTGCAGTGGAGTGTTTCTGCCTCAGGTAGCAACAGAAACCGGCTGGGATAAGGAAACCTTCCTCGGTCACTGTGCCCGTGATAAAGCTGGTATTGGTTGGGAAGGATGGAAAGATGCTGATATTTATATCTTTACTGCCACTATCTTTGGCGAAAAAGAGTGAATAGCCTTTCGGCTTAATAATATTTTTCAGCTCTTAGGTTTTGTACAACTGCTCTATAGTGAACAGTGGAGCGGTGTTTAGGCTTGTTTATATCATAATAAACCTGGGAAGAAATAAGCTTTCGGCTCATTATACCTGGCGCTGAATAAACGTTACTGGTATTATAAGATAAAAAGATAATAATTGTGAGGTTGTCTCAAAATAGAATCTCCAAAGTAGAAATCTTATAATTTGAAATCTATTTAAAGTAGTTCCCCTTATTTTAGCTCTGTTTTATTTCTTAAGAGTTAGAAATAAGGGGATTTATTTATTACAACTTGTAGCTTTATAAGTAAGGCTATCTCATTTTTTGTATTTTGAGATAGCCTGATTTCTATTCCCATACACCGGAGATTGGTTCTCCACAGAAGTTACATTTCCCTTTGTTAATAGAATTTCTGGTTACAGTAAAGTAGTTGCGCTCTATAATTGTCTGCTTACATGCCGGACAGTGTGTATCTTCACCGTTGAGGCTCGGGATGTTTCCTATGTAGACAAACTTTAGTCCGGCCTTAAGAGCAATTTTTTTAGCCTGAATAAGCAGCGATTCCGGTGTAGGTGGTAAGTCCATCAACTTGTAATCCGGGAAAAACCTGCTGAAGTGTAGCGGAGTTTCCGTAAAACCATTTTCTACCAGCCAATGGCACATCTTTTCAATCATTTCAGTATTGTCAGTATAGGTCGGAATCAACAGATTAGTGATTTCAAGCCATACATTCTTTTCTTTCAGAGTCTTGAGTGTGTCGAGTATCGGTTGCAGGCGTCCGCCATCCAGTTTACGATAAATGGCATCATCGAAACATTTCAGGTCAATATTTGCTGCATCAATATAGGGGCAAAGGTCGGTAAGAGGTTGCTGGTTAATGTATCCATTAGAGATAAATACCGTTTTCAATCCCTTTTCGTGTGCTATTTTAGCAGTGTCATACATATACTCATAGAAAACCGTCGGCTCAGTATAGGTAAATGCAATCAATCTAGTGTTGTGTGCAATAGCTTGTTCCACCACTTCCTCGGGCATCAGATCATAATGATCCAACTCCTGCGGTGAAGCTTGAGAAATCTGCCAGTTCTGACAATTCAGACAGCGGAAGTTGCATCCGGCAGTTGCCAGCGAGTAAATCCTTTCTCCCGGAAGGAAATGAAACAGCGGTTTCTTTTCGATAGGATCTATACTTATCGAGCAAGGATTTCCATAGGAGATGGAGTAGAGAACACCACCTTTGTTCACTCTGGTTTTGCAAATACCCATTCCTCCTTCATGAATCAGACAGTTATGCGGGCAGATATGACAGCGGACGCTGTTACCTTCCGCTTTTTCCTGATAAAGCGAACGTTTATGCCATTTCCCTAAATTCATGGTTTTATATTATTGGTTATTGTTTCCTTAGAGTGTCTTTTTATATAACATTCTAATAGATAAAGAGTTTTGAACTATATTGAAAAATAGACATTCTCTTTAGGAATAAAAAGGCTAAAGATATTGTAGATCAAATAGAACCAGGTTTATAGGTATTGGAGTTTAAATTTATGAACCTTATGAAACGGAATATTTATGTACTACATGATTAATAACTAGTATAAAACATAGAAAGTAGGGCTGTAATATGCCCCACTTTCAATAGTATAATCCTAAATTGAAAATATTTTTTGGATTTTCATTTATTTAATTAAATGCCCTATGGCGGAACCTGCAAAATAGCAAAAAAACAATATTACGATTATAAATATTATTATTTTAGCTTTCCTTTTGTCATTAGTTTGCATAAGTGCCTCCTTGGATGTTGATTAATTCTTGCTTGTCTAATTCTTTTAGTTCCATATTAATATTTTTTTATTTGTTATTGAACTCTAGCAGCTTTACCAAATGTATAACCACTAGCATAACATGTATCAACTATAGCAAATTTAATAAAATTATTTGATTTATAATCTGAAATTTGAATTAATTTATTTAAAATATTATCATTTTTAAAAAGCATGTTTTACTACCTTGCTACTTCTTCAAATTGTTCCAATGCCCATCACTATTTGATATAGTTTTAGCCCATAGTATGGCTGAAGGTAATGAAGCTAATAGAAAAATAGTAATTAAGAATCGATTGGGGTAATTTATCTTTTTTTTGCTGATACATTTAATCTTTATTTAAAAAAGCAATAAGTGCAGTGTTTAAGCTATTTAAGACATTGCTGATAGCTGTTATATACTTAACTTTGCCCAGAAATATTAATTCCTTAAGATTTAGATTCTATGAAGCCAATCTATTTAAAAGTAAACAGATTAGTATTAACCTTATCTGTTTTGTTCTGTAATATTGCATTTAGCCCAATTATTTATTGTAAGCCTATTCCTAATTATAAGGTTGTATTGACTGATAAGCCCAACAGAGGAATGATCGCCATCCATAGAGGGAAGGGAGAAGTATCTGTTTCGTGGAGAATGTTTAAAAAGGATGCTTCTGATATAAGTTTCGATATTTATCGTACCACCTCGGGTAAAGTGCCTGTTAAGATTAATAATGAGCCTCTTACTAATTCTACATATTATACAGATCATGGCGTAGATACTTCTAAAGATCAGCTTTATTCACTTTACATCCATAATAAGAACAAGAAGGCTGGAAAACCTATTGCTACTTATCTTTTATCAGTAGAACGGGCCAAGAAACCGTATATCTCTATACCTCTGGCTCCGCTAAAATTTGAATCGGCCGCTTTGTTTCAACCCAATGATGCTTCAGTTGGTGATTTGGACGGCGATGGCGAACTGGAAATCGTAATAAAAAGGATGGGCGCCTTTTATGCTTGTTCGCAAGCGGGGATGTGTCCCGGAGGAATTATACTTGAAGCGTATAAGTTAAATGGTACTCGTTTGTGGCAAATGGATTTAGGCCCCAATATTCGTCAGGGTGCGCAATACTTTCAGTTCCTGGTTTATGATTTTGATGGCGACGGACGTGCGGAAGTTGCTATGAAAACTTGTGAGGGAACTCGCTTTGGTGATAATAAAGTAATAGGAGATACTAATGGTGATGGGGTTACTGATTATGTCAATCGTGATTCAACATCAAGAATGTATGGCAAGATTCTAACAGGACCGGAATATTTCTCTGTGGTAGACGGGCGAACCGGAAAGGAATTGGCGCGTGGACCTTATATTGAAAGGGGAAAAGTAGAAGATTGGGGAGATAACTATGGAAACAGAGTAGATAGACAGCTGGGAGCAGTGGGTTATTTTGATGGAAAAACTCCTTGCATATTCTGGGGAAGAGGTTATAATGGTAAATCAGTGATGCATACCTGGACTTTCAGAAACGGGAAACTAAAACGTTTGTGGGTATTTGATACTTCAACAGATAAGAAGTACAAGGATTACGAAGATCAGGGAAATCATAATATCCGTATTGGCGATGTGGACGGCGATGGAAAAGATGAAGTAATTTACGGAGCATGTGCCATTGATCATGATGGTACACCTCTTCATACAACTAAGTTGGGACATGGTGATGCCATGCATCTTACAGATATTGATCCTTCTCATCCCGGTCTCGAGGTATGGCAAAGTCATGAATATGCACCAAGTCCGGCAGGATCAAGTTTGCGTGATGCCGTAACAGGAGAATTATTGGTAAAGATTCCTTCAACATCAGATGTTGGCCGATGTATGTGTGCCGATATAGACCCAAGATATGCCGGATGTGAGATTTGGTCTTCTCAATCAGGAGGACTACTTTCCTGCAAAGGGGAGCTTATATCAAAGAAAGTTCCGTCTATTAATATGGCCGTATGGTGGGATGGTGATTTAAGCAGAGAATTACTTGATGGCACACGCATTGAAAAGTGGACCGGTGATGGCGTTATTACTCTTTTTGACGGAAAGAAGGACGGCATTCTTTCGAATAATGGATCTAAAGCAAATCCATGTCTGGCAGCTGATATTCTTGGCGACTGGCGTGAAGAGGTCATCTGGAGATCAAAAGATAATAATGAACTGCGGATTTATCTCACTCCTTATGAAACGTCTTATCGTTTCCCTTCTTTCCTTGAAGATATTATTTATCGGTTAAGTGTTGTTACACAGAATGTGGGCTATAATCAACCTACTCAGCCAGGATTCTATTTTGGAACCGACAATGATCAAACCATGAAGAAAGCTTTCGATAAGTTGGATAATGTTAGCTGGAAAGAAAAGATGAGTGATAATGGAACCGAAGACTGGACGAATCAATGGTTCCTTGACGGTAAGCGAGCTAAAATAACAAATACAAGCTCAGGAATGCGTTTCAATGCAGGTTCAACTCCTCTTAGTGATGCCGATCATGTTGTTCTGTGGACAAAAAAGGATTTTAAGGGGAATATAAAAGTAGATTACGACTTTGTTCGTTTAGATACCGTTAATCGCTTTGTAAATATCATATATCTGCAAGCAGAAGGAAGTGGAAAGGCTCCCTATTCAAAAGATATTGCAGAATGGAATAACCTGCGTGAAGTTCCTGCTATGAATACCTATTTCAATCACATGAATGCATTGCATCTTAGTTATGCCGCTTTTGAGAATGATTCTCCCATAACAAATCCTGATTATATTCGTGCCCGTCGATACATGCCCGAAACAGGAAAAGGACTTGCAGGTACAAATCTTAGCCCTGAATATCTTTGTCCTCAGCTTTTTCAGACAAACATAATGCATCATATAACTATTATCAAGAATAATAAAATATTGATGATGCGTGTTACATGTAATAACAAAGATCGTTATTTCCGTTTCACAACCGATGGCTTTCCTGCAATAGAATCAGGCAAAATAGGTTTGAGACAAATGTGCACCCGTGAGTCACTTTATAGTAACTTTAAAGTTTCTGAGCAGTAAGATGAGGATATAAAACTAAAAAAGGTAGCCTAAAAGACTACCTTTTTGTGATCCCGATGCGATTCGAACGCATGACCCACGCCTTAGAAGGGCGTTGCTCTATCCAGCTGAGCTACGGAACCATTCCTTAAATGCGATGCAAAGGTACGATTATTTCTGAAAACTCAAAAGGTTTTGCGAATTATTTTTTGCATTTCACGAATAATATTCCTCGTGAATACTTTTGTAATATGCCTTAAATAGGGACTTTTAAGACTTAAATGGTCTGTTAATAAATTAGTTAGAAGCTTTTCTGAGACTCCTTTAATGTGCAAAAAATATTTCTTCAAAAGCAGATTATTTTTTTGATAATTTCTGTTTTAGGGGTTACATTTTCTGTAAAATGTGCAATTGATTAGTATCAGCCAGATAAAGAAATGTACTTCTAAAACGTGGGGCATGTGTTCGAATCGCATCGGAATCACAATAGCGTGGAGAAATAAACGAATAGGAACAACTTAAAAATATAAAATGCGGTTCTTCGTCACTTTTGGTGGAAGCAGACTGTCTCAAGTATTATCCAATCAAGGTTCTACATGTTTTTGATAAGCCATTTATTGAACTTGGTAAAAAGTCGGCAAAACATTAAAAATAAGAGGTTCAATGCAATATCTTCCACCAAAAGTGACGCAAAACCGAGAATGCCGTGAATAGATAACAAGAAGATTGAGATATTCATGATCGCAATGATTAAGAAAGGTCTGGTTTCCTTGGTTAGGCTCAGACTTCCCGATGCCAGATATAATTGCTCTTTTCCTAAATGCTATGCTTTCAACTTGGTTTAGCTGAGACCATGCACCTGTAGCGTGAGTTTACGCTTAATGACATAGTATGGTTTCAACTCTGTTAGGCTGAGACTTTCCGGAAAACACTACGTGGTTATTATTGAGAAAAGGATAGCTTTTACCTCGAAGATTTAGAAAATGAAGATATTGATTCTGGTTAGGATAGCAATGATAGTAATAGTGCCGGATGAGTGTTGTGAAACCATGGTAAATAAGCGCGGAAAAATGATCCTTCTTTTTTGTTTTTATAGGGGGTGGAATAAAAAATCCCGCGCCTAATAATCAGGCTTTTATCTTGAAAAATAAAATGTCTTGTCGAAATCTCAGGCGGGAGATTTTCTTTCTTACCCTTGAAGCTGAGTTAAAATGTGTTTCATCGCTGATTATCAGTTTGTAATGAGGGCTATTTTAGAGTCGTAAATTAGGAGAAATTTATGAATATAAACAAATTGTCTTTGAATTTATACTGTTTAATGTTTATTTTTGGGCGGAATATGCTTTGTCTGTGAACTTAAAATGCATTTATATAGCGCTTTATGTTTTCAAAATACTACTGTAAAATATAATGTATTCAAATAATACTGCTTTACATAAAACATTGCCTTGATTAATGTCCGGTCAAATAAAAAAGAGGCTATCTCAAATCAACTTTGAGTAGCCTCTTTGGGTGGCATAAATTATGCCGAATTTTATTAGTGCTTACCGTTTAATTTTTTGAAAGCAGCATGTTTAAATGCATCGATAAGACAAACTCTTCTGAAGAATTTCTTATAAAGTTCAGCATTAGAAGTTTCACTAACGATTATTTTTCCATTAGTAAGCGTTGCTTTATCAAGATCAGTTTCTGTGATATTGCCGTTGCTTATATAGTTAGATAAGTCTAACTGGAACAAAGCAGTATAGTCAGCAGCAGAGTTTAGTTGAACACTGTCTTTTGCTGTAGCCATGAATTTCAGGTCTTTGTTTACTATTAAAGCAATAGGAGTTGCAGTTCCTGCGGCATTGGTGTAATTTCCGGATAAATAGAACACTGGAGATTTTCCTGCATCCTTTTTATCTGACTCAATCTGGATTGAGATTTTGTCGTATATCCCAGATTGAAGAGTAACATCGCCTAGCAGTGAGTTTGCATTGAATAGATCAGCCAACTTAGACTCTTTGAATTTCAAGTTAACGGAAAACTCTGTTGATATCGAATCTCCTTGATGCCTGGTTGCAGTTAGATGAACTCTGGAAACATACATCTGACATGTGTCCCATTTCAAAGTACCTGTTTTTAACGCCCTTGTTGCAGGGGTGAAAGAATAGGTGTTGTTTACAGCCTGAAGCTGAACTCCCAAAGACTTCTCAGCAGAAGCTGAAATTTCAGAATCATTGTTCTGGCATGATGTCATGGCTATTCCTGTAGCCGCCACCATTAATGCGATAATTTTAAAGGTCCTCATAAAAAATAGTAGTTAGGGTTATAAAAATTAAATCTCTGATCGGATGCGAGATTTGTTTTTGTTTATTTAAGTTAATGACTGATAGTCAATTACTTAATTATTGCAAAAATAAGATTAATTCCCAAAACACAAAATTTTTATGAGGTCTTTATTTATCTCTTGCACATGGCTTTAAAGTCACAATACTCACATTTACTTACGAACGCGGTCTGGCTGAATGGCTCTTCGGGATTAAAAATCTCCGCAAGCAATTGAGTTAGCAACTCACGGAATTCTTCTTCGTAGGGCGTAAAATCTTCTACAAAAATTTTATTGTTCCACGGACCCATTCCAATGTATGGTTTGTAGTCGGCGGAGGCAGCCTGGTGAATGTAGAGCAGGGAAGGGGCAACCTTCAGATTTTGCTGCCTGGTCATAATGGCTGCATAGAGGAATGTCTGGAATATATAATTGGGGCGACCCTCTGCCGGAGTGAAAAGTGCGGCTATGTCTGCTGCTATTTTGGGAGTGCCTCCGGTTTTGTAGTCTACAATGCGCAGGGTTCCGTCTTTGCTGTCCATACGGTCAATGGTTCCGCCTATTCTTGAAAGGATATCTCCTTTGGCTGTTGGGATGGAGATGTCTTCACTCACCTTTTTCTCCATGTCAACCAGCGTGAATGGGGCATATTCCTTATCGTTGCGTAACAACTGACGGAGGTATGACACGATAACCTTCGAGTTGACCAGTTGCACTCCGTTGTATTCGGGCTTCTCATCAAGAGGAACCTGGAAGAACTCTTCCTTGAATGCTTTGTCCACATACCCCTGCAATTTTACATCGTTGCGGAGCAGTTGCTCAATCTGATCTTTGTTTACCACATTTCCATGCTCTTTAAAGTCCATATAAACCAGCTCTGCCGAACGGTGAAAGATGGTTCCGAACATGGCAGAGTCGATTTCTGAGCTGACTTCCGGTTTTGGTCTCAGTTTGGCAACGTAAGTGTAGTAGAACTTCAGGCGGCAATCCATGTAAGTATTCAGGGCTGAAGGAGAGAACTGTGCACGTTCATTGCAGCGTTTATCATAAAAGTTCTGCAGACGCTTCATTACATCCGGAGTTTTTTGGATAGTAATCTCTGCCGCTACCTGAGGCGATTGTCCGGCTTCCACGTATTCCCGACTGATTTCATGCGGCCACTCAATAAGGAATTGCAGCATGAAGCGCGACCATTCGCCACGGTTCAGTCCGTCACTCGAGGTGTTGTACATCAGCGTAATGTTCTCCGCCCGTTGCATAAGGCGATAGAAATAGTAAGCATACACAGCATTCTTGTGTTCAATGGTTGTCATTCCGAATGCTTTGCGCAGGTTGTAAGGAATGAACGAGGAGTCTCCGCTGCCTTTGGGCAATTGTCCCTCGTTGAGCGACATCATCACCAGATTCTTAAAGTCGAGGTTACGGGTTTCAAGCACACCCATCACCTGCATACCGATGGCCGGTTCACCGTGGAAAGGGATGTTTGAGGCAGTGAGCACCTTGTTTAGCAAACGCCTGAAGGTATCTGTCTGAACAGTAAGGTCACCGCTGTCAATCAGACTACCAAAACGGGTTATCACTGTAAAAGACTTGAAGAGCGATTCGCGATAGAGCTGATTGAATACATCTTCGCTGTTCTTTTCCGCATGATAGATCTTTGCAACCTCCTTCAATACGCTGGTCAGATAATTGCAAAGGTCCATGTTCCCTAACTGAGGAGTGAAAAGTAATCCAAGAAACTCATCCTGCTTTAATTCCGATGGAAGCGGATAGAAGCGGTTCTTCCTGGTAAGATCCTTCTCCAGATCATCAGCTTTTGATGATAGCTGACGGGTATATGGGTGTTTCAGCACGGATTGTACGGCAGCATAAGAATATCTTCCCGTCTCAGGACGGAAGCCTACGGTCTGCAGCTCCAGTAAAGCAGTGATAAAACTGTGAACGGGAGTCTGAGCCAAAGGGAATCCCATCGTAATGTTGACATGCTTCACGCTGTCGGGGATGGAATGCAGCACGGGCAGCAGAAGCGATTCGTTGCAAAGAACCACAGCGCTATCCGATTCCTTTCCGATAACATTGGTTCGTATCCATTCGGGAAGGTAACGCGCCTGCGCATTCTCGGTAGAGGAAGCGATAAACCTCACCTTCTTTGGCTTATCCATCTTATCAAATTTCACTCCGCTTAGGGCAGAAGGAAACTCTTTCAGGTTACGGCGGATAAACTCACCCGCCTCGTGATTCTTTGCTTCGGTGTAGAACGTGTCATAATCCCAGTAGAACAGCGCCTTGTTTGCATCACGGAGCAACTGGAAGAACTTAGTCTCTACCTTGTTCAGCACGTTGAATCCCACAAATACATAGGTATCATACTTCATCTGCGACGCATCCAGCTGCTCAATAACCGAGCGGTAGAGCATTCCTTCGTAGGCAATATTCTGATTGACCAGTGATTCTTTATAGCGATGGTAGATGCTACCAAGCACATCCCACAAGGAAATGAATTTCTCTTTCAGAGCAGTGCGTTTCTCAATGGAAAAGTTCTGGAAAAACTGTTGGATAGCCGCTTCCTGATCCTCACTAAGGAAATCGAAACCATCCATCATATTCTTTAAGTCTTGCAGATTGCTGAACATGCGGTCGGCATCCACCAGATTCTTGTCGGCATCGTCAAAGTCGCTTATCAGCAATTCTCCCCAGAAGTAGAACTCATCCAGCGTCTCCTCACTCTTAGTCTCCTCACGGAATATCTTATAAAGCTCGCAAACCAGCTTGATGGAGTCGCCAAGCTTCAGCGGATTCTCGCTTCTTTGTGCCGATAGTTGCTGAAACAACTCGCTAATGCTGAGGTAAGCCGGTGACCAGATGGGACGATTAGCCTCTTCCGCCAGATGTTCATTGAAGAATAATCCTGCGCGCTTGTTAGGGAAAATAACAGCTACGCGGGAGAGATCGGCTCCGTGCCTTTTATATAAGTCTTTTGCGACGATACTTAAGAATGTTTCCATTGTTTGTTTCTTTAAATGCTCTACACTATTTATATAATTAGTGTAGACTATATTTTTATAAGGTGTAGACCTTATTTTATTTTGCTCTACTTTAATTTTTAAATATTTCGGGTTGCTTTTGCTTAACTCCCGTTGAGTTTTCCGTGAACTCTCTGGAATAAATAAAAGCTTTATTATAAGGCATCAGATTCCGGTTCTGAAGGTCTTAAAAACTTTGTGGAATTATCAAAATTATGAACCTTGGGCGGAAGCTGGGGGATTCGAACCCCTGCGAATATATCAGGTAAGCTGCGGATTTCGAGTCCGCCCTGATCGTTCGTTTACCAGATATTACCCAACTTTTTCAAGTTCCCCATCATATACATACCACAAGTACCCGCTGATGTTCTTATAACCCATATCAGCAAGCAAGGATACATATCCCTGCACCTGCTCATTGTATTTCTTGTTCTTCTTACCAAATTTGAAATCTACCACCACAACCTCACTGTCATTCATCATTACACGGTCGGGGCGACGCACTTCCAGCGAATCTTTTTCTTTGTAGATGATGGCGCATTCGTTGAAGAGTTGGTATGTGCCCGAGTACCACTCCTGAACCATTGGGTGGGAGAGAGCTTTCTCTGCCGTTTTGCGAATGTTCTTTTCGGTTTCTTTATCGGGTATCACGCCTTCAAAGAGCAAACGTTCAATGGCTGGCTGCACATCTTCCTTGGTTTCAATGGCCGAGAAAAGCGTGTGGAGCAGTTGCCCCATGTTAATGTATTTGGAGTTATCGTCGCCCACATCCTCACCTTTGATGAAATCAGCGGAGCGGTTCGACTGGCGAAATTCTACATTGTGCAAGTGCGACTCAATCTGTACCGGAACACTGCTGGGGGGAGTCGTAAGCTTATTGGTGGTTGCTTTTACCTCCTTGACTTCCGACGGACAAAGTGCTCCGAATTCGTAAGGCTCTTCCTCATCCCATACCACAGATTCCAGGGCCGCAACCGACCGCAACGCTCTATTGAGCAATTCGGACACTGTCTTCTTCTGATCTTTTTTGCTCCATACAATCAGATTCTTTTCCGCACGGGTAAAAGCTACATAAAGCAGGTTCAGATTATCTACCCAAAGCTGAAGACGCTCGTTTTGGTAGTCCTCTTTATAGATAGACTCAGCCATTGCCGTCGAGTAATTCACCGGAACAAGGTCGAGCTCATTAAATGGCTCAACGGTGGGAGTGCACCACACCAGCTGATTGTTCGTTTCGTTCTCCAGTTTCCAGTCGCAGAAAGGAAGCAGCACGGTGTGAAACTCCAGTCCCTTGGATTTATGGATAGACATGATTCGTATACCCTCAATTTCTCCCGACGGAATAGTCTTGCTGCAAAGACGTTCTTCCCAGTGAGCAATAAAAGAGTCCGGGTCAGATGAGTTGTTTTGCAGGTATTCCACCACCGCATCATAGAACGAGAACAGGTAAGCATCCTGATTCTCTATCTTTTCCATCTGGAAAATGCGGAACAGTTCCTCTATCAGTTCGTAAAGAGGCATCAAAGGCAACTCGTTTCTTCTGGAGATAAATTCAGAGGGAAGGTAACTTTCTATATCGCTAAGCAGCAAAGTATTAAGCTCTATACCTTGTTTTAATACTTCATTCTGATAAGCCGCCGCCAGTTGTGCCCTGGCAATGCTGTTCTCTTGATTTGATAGATAGCGCAGGCCATCCATTATCATGCAGATGGCCAGCGAAGCATCCAGTCGGAAAGCCTCATCGGACACAATGCGATAGGGAAGATTCTCGTCAAAGAAGCTGGCTATCTGAGGGATAGTCTTGTTCTTGCGCACCAGAATGGTAATATCATTTAGTTTCACTCCCTGTGCAATGAGATCGTTCACCTCTTCGGCAAGGGATTCCATGGTATATTGCGTGTAATCTTTCTTCTCTTCGGGCGGAGTGTCTTTATCGTCTCCTTCAAGGAATGAAATTTTTACGTAACCCTTGTCCTCCTTCTTGGGCGATTCCTGGTTCACATCGCAATAAGCTTCCTTCAGACTATAGCATTCTTCGTTCAGTTCCTCCCAATAAACATCACACAGATAGTTACAGGCTGAGGTAAACAGGCGGTTGTTGAACTTAATAATGTTGGCTTCGCTTCGGTAGTTGGTGTTCAGAGGCTCTATGCGTATAGGAAAGTTTTCCATTGTATCACGCAAACCATTGAGAATACCCCAGTCGCCGTTACGCCAGCGGTAGATGGATTGCTTTACATCGCCCACGATGAGGCTGTCCGAGCCTTGAGACAAACCTTCCAAAAGCAATAACTTGAAGTTATCCCACTGCATTCGTGAAGTGTCCTGAAACTCATCAATCATCACATTGTGAATGTTTGCCCCGATCTTCTCGAAAACGAACGATGAATCGCCGTCCTGCACCAATCGGTGAAGCAATGCGTTGGTGTCCGACAGCAGGAAGCGGTTGTTCTCCTTGTTCAGAATGCGCACCTCCTCGTCAATATTGGCAAGCAGTCTCACTTTGTTTACGTGCTGTAACGACAAGCGGCAGGAGTTTACAATGATATTGTTCTTTACCCGAAACTGTTCCGAGCTTTCCAATAGCGGCATAAGTTCATCATAAGCCAGTTGGATAATGGCGTTCTTGTTCGGCGAAGTTTTGGTTGACCAGTTGTCCTCGCTAGCCAAACACTTCTCTACAGTAATGTTACGCACATCATTGCTCATAACACCATTATGAATCTTATTGAAATAGCTGCCTATTCCTCGCGCACCGCCTTTTAAGTCGATAGGGGTAAGCCCATGTTCCTCAAGTAATCCGTTAAACTGGTCGGCAAAACCCTTCATCTGCTCAATGGCTTCCTCTTGTATTGTCTGAAGTTCCTTTTTATATCTCTTTATGTAGTTCGCATCTTTGAGTTTCTCCCGAAGATCATTTCCTTTTTCAATATATCCTTCATCGAAAATATTCCGTCCGAAGTTCTTTACCTCGCCCGATACATTCCAGCGCTTATCGTCCTTTATGCGTTCATCAATATAATCGAGCAGCCACGCCAGCACTTCCGAAGTGGGCTTCAGCTTTTCAATCATGGAATCTACCGCATCGCTCAGCACTTCCGGGTTATTAAGCTCAATGTTCAGGTTGGGACTCAGTTCAAGTTCCCGCGCCAGATTGCGCATCACCGACTGAAAGAACGAGTCGATTGTCTCTACCCTGAACCGGCTGTAGTCATGAATCATGTAGTTCAGCGCCAGTCCTGCCGCTTTGCGCACGTCAGCTTCCGGTAAATTCAGCTCTGTGCAAACCTTTTCCAGGTAAGAAGCTGAGTCTTTATCCTCAGTCCAGATGCCGTAAAGCTGGCTCAGGATACGTTCTTTCATCTCGGCTGTAGCCTTGTTGGTAAAGGTTACGGCAAGGATTTGCTGATACGCCCGTGGGTTTTGAATCAGCAATTTAATATATTCCACCGCCAGGGTAAACGTTTTCCCTGATCCGGCGGATGCTTTGTATACTAGTAGTTCCGGTGAAACACTCATTGTAACTATTTTTGTTTCTGCAAAACTACGATTAAGAATCTTATCTAGCAAAGAAATGGTTATATAATTTAAATAGGCAAAATTACCTTCTGAAAAATAGAGCTTTATTATGACATAATACTAAGAAAGTCCTATAAATAGGTCTTTATAGACTAAAAATGATTTTATTTACGAGTGCAGGTTTTACATATTATTGAGAGCGAAAGTTATCCTTTATGTTGTAAAATTACCCTGTTATATTTTTGAATTTTATTCCTTTACAAAGGAACTTATTTGGCTTTGGTAAACAAATTGTGCTCAAATATTTGTATATGATATGCGGTTCGAGATTTCAAAGAAAACATATTATCGGTTGCCGAAAAAGTAAAGAAGGACTTTAAATCGACCTCTGCCTGTCTCATTAAAGCCCTTCTAATGTAAAGTATACTTATCAATAACTCTGAAAAGTCCTTTTTATTTGGTTGTTGTATTTGGTTTATTCTTCGATATCCTGGTACATAAATCGCTTGATACTCTTCTTTGCCGTTTTTTCAAACTCCTCAGGATGCAGTTTCACCTTTGTAATCTGAGAGTAAGCAGGCAATTGCTGATTCAGTGAGAAACGATTTGTTTCCATTACTTTTTCAATATCCTCGTTGCTAAGGCCATTGGCAAAGGCATCATCAAAATCAGGATATATTAATGCCACCAATTTACTGTTTTGCATCACGATAATTGATTCGGCCACATACGGCATATTGTTGAGTATTGATTCAACCTCTTCAGGATAAATATTCTGGCCGGAAGCATTCATAAGTAGGTTCTTGCAACGTCCCTTAATGCTGATGTTTCCTTCACTGTCCATCACCGCCATATCGCCGGTGTGCAGCCATCCATTCTCGTCAATAACACCTTTGGTTGCCTCTTCGTTTTTATAGTAACCTATCATCATGTTGTCTCCCTTGCAGATAAGTTCACCGGGAGTGCTTTCCGGATTCTCGGACACAACGGCAACTTCCATACGTGAAGCTGCTTTACCACAACTTTTTTGGTTTAAGTCCGACCAGTGACTGGATGCAATAATTGGTCCGCACTCGGTCATACCGTATGCAATGGTGTATGGGAAATTGATTGTTCTCAGCAAAGATTCAATTCCACCGTTCAGTGGTGCACCTCCAATGATAATTTCGCTGAAGTTTCCACCAAAGGCATCCATAGCTTCCTGTCTGATTGATGCTTTAAGCTTTTCATTTACGATAGGCAACTGAAGTAAAATCTTGTTTACTCTGTTATCAAATCGTGGAAGAATGTTTTTCTTGATAATCTTTTCTACAATAAGAGGCACACAAGAGATCAGTTTTGGCTTGATTTCCGAGAATGATTGTGCAATAATCTTGGGTGAAGGCATGCGGGTAAGGAAATATACATGTGCTCCGGCAGATATACCGTACAGAAAGTCGTATATCATTCCGAAAATATGTCCCATCGGCAGGATGGCTACCATCTTGTCTCCCGGACCTACCGGATGTTTTTCCCAGCAATATTCCACGTTCGATGAAAGACTGCGGTAAGGAAGCATCACTCCCTTAGAGAAACCTGTGGTTCCCGAGGTATAGTTGATTACGGCAAGCTCTTCCGGCTTGTCTTTTTGGTAAGAGATATCGTGCGGACGGAAGTTGCGCGGGTATTTTTTGCCGTAAAGCGCGTTCAGATTCTCGTGTGCATAGCTTAACTTCTCAGAACGAGACACAACAAGATCAAATGTGTTGAGGATAATTATACCTTCCAGATTTGGCATATGCTCTTCATTCAGGTTCTCCCACACCTGATCTCCCACAAACATGAAGCGTGCTTCTGAGTGGTTCACTATATTGTGTATGTTGTCTGCTTTGAATTCGTGAAGTACCGGTACGGCAACTGCTCCGTAAGTGATTGTTGCCAGCACGGCTACCGCCCAGAAAGAACTATTCCTACCGCATACGGCTACCTTGTCTCCCTTATTAATGCCGGCTTCTTCAAATAGAAGGTGAATTTTTGCTATCTTTCTTGCTACGTCTTTATATTGAAATGTCTCTCCGTTATAGTCAGTCAGGGCATTTGAATCCCAGTTCTTGATAATGCTTTGCTCTATATATTTTATAAAGCAGTCTTGTTGTTTCATAAATCTAGTTGCACAAATGATTGGTTTCTGTGCAAATGTAAGCAGCAGAGCTTCTATAACTGGAAAAACGAAATAAGTTTTAGGGTAAATTAACGAGATTAGATTTTCCTATTAGACTTTCCTGTGAGGTGTTCAATGTCCAGTCTTATCACCTGAATTCGTTTAATTGCCTGATTAATATATTTTTCTCCTGTTTCCTGGTGCTCTGGAGAGTATTTTTTAACCAGTAACAGCATGGCACGGCGAATTTCATCTTCGGAAGATACAAAGGTGGCTTTACCAAATGCGATGATACTTTGGTAAGAGGTGGTGAATTCTTTGGCTACAACCTGCGCTTTTCCTACTACACAAAAGCTCACTTTATTATTCTCACTCAGGTTTCTAAGCTTTTCTCCCTCAATCGCACAATGGAAATAGAGGTGATCATCTTCAAGTACATAGTTTAGTGGTACGCCATACCCGTATCCATTTACTCCACACATAGACAATGTTCCGTATTCTCCGCATTCAAGTGCTTCTCTTACTTGCTGAGGCTCCATAGCCCGTTCTTTCTTTCTTATTTCTGCAAACATATTTTTCTTTTTAGTTGTGAGACAAAGGTACATAAATACCTCAATAAACAAATATCCCGATGCCTGTAAAAGCACCGGGATACATTAAAAACTGGTTAGGTCTGAAATTGTTTTATATAATAAAAAAGTATCTTTATGCAAGGAATGCTGCGATGTCTTCATCTGCAGTGCTGATTCCACCAATTCCAAAGTTCTCAACCAACACATTTGTTACGTTTGGTGAAAGGAATGCAGGAAGAGTAGGACCAAGGTGAATCTTTTTCACTCCCAAATGAAGCAGTGCAAGCAATACGATTACCGCCTTCTGTTCGTACCATGCAATGTTGTAAATGATAGGAAGATCGTTTATATCTTCAAGTTCAAATACTTCTTTCAGTTTCATTGCGATTACTGCCAGTGAGTAACTGTCGTTACATTGTCCGGCATCGAGCACGCGAGGAATTCCGTTGATGTCTCCTAGTGGAAGTTTGTTATAACGGTATTTTGCACAACCGGCAGTCAGGATCACTGTATCGTTAGGAAGTTTCTCTGCAAACTCGGTATAGTAACTGCGGCTCTTCATTCTTCCGTCGCAACCGGCCATTACAAAGAATTTACTGATGGCTCCGCTCTTAACGGCATCCACAACTTTATCGGCCAAAGCCAGAACCTGAGCGTGTGCAAATCCACCAACGATCTTTCCAGTCTCAATCTCTGTAGGAGGCTGACAGGTTTTAGCGTGCGCGATAATAGCAGAGAAATCTTTTGGTTGGCCATTTACGCGTGCCGGAATGTGAGTGGCTCCTTCAAGTCCGCTGGCTCCTGTTGTATAGATGCGGTCTGTATATGTAGCGTTCTTAGTAGGAGGCACAATACAGTTGGTTGTAAAGAGCACCGGACCGTTGAATGTTTCGAACTCCTCTTTTTGTTTCCACCATGCGTTACCATAGTTACCTACAAGGTGCTTGTATTTCTTCAATTCAGGGTAGTAGTGTGCAGGAAGCATTTCGCTGTGAGTGTACACGTCAACGCCTGTTCCTTCAGTTTGTTGTAGAAGTTCTTCAAGATCTTTTAGATCGTGTCCGCTGATAAGGATACCAGGATTCTTGCCTACGCCGATGTTTACTTCAGATAACTCAGGATTTCCGTAGTGACTGGTGTTGGCAGCGTCAAGCATTGCCATTGCATCTACACCATACTTACCAGTTTCCAGAGTTAATGCGATAAGCTCATTAACGGTGATGTCATTTCTTGTGATTTCTGCAAGAGCGTGTTGCATGAATGCAAAGATTGCAGCATTTTCATTGTCCAGATTCCATGCATGTTCTGCATAAGCAGCCATACCTTTGATGCCATAGTGTACAAGCTCTTTCAATGAACGGATATCTTCATCCTGAGTACGAAGCACACCTACATTTTTAGATTTTTCTTCGAATTCACTTTCGTCACCATCCCATGTACATTCATCTGGAGGATTTGGAAGAGAAACCTGCTTAGCCAATTCTTTCTTTAAAGCAAGTCCGCTCTTTATTTTTTCTATAATAGCCTGCTTGTCGAAGTTTGCATTGGTAATGGTCATAAACAATCCGTCGAACACAAACTTATCAGCTTCAGAGGAAGGTTTGCCAATCTTGCGTAATTCCTGGTTGTACACCGCAACACCACGTACTACAAACAAAAGGAGGTCTTGCGTATTAGCTACCTCGGGAGTTTTTCCACAAACACCACTCAAAGTACACCCGGTACCTTTTGAAGCTTCCTGACATTGAAAACAGAACATACTCATAATTTTATCGCTTTTAAAAGTTATTACTATTTTGATATGTGCAAAGATATGGGGAAGTAAGGGGGCAATTCTGTAACCAATGTTACAACAATGAAAATAATTGAGTTGTTTTTCAGAATTTGTTTCTTATATATCCTGAAGAACAGCTCTCAAAGATCTTATTTTGATTTAATTAGTTCGTCGATCTCATTTATATGCAGGTGCAGATGATCAAGATAACCTGTTATCATATCCGCTAATGTTACAAATAAAAACGATGATACGGAAAAGTTTTTGTAGCAAGTAGAGCCCTTGCTTACACGAAGAAATATTATCGGATCAGCTCTTTCAGCTTTTCCTTTTTAAGAATGCGGATATGTTTTCGGTCTACGGATATAAGTCCTTCATTCTGCATGTGCGAAAGTTCGCGGGCAAGTGACGGACGAGACACACCAAAGTAATCGGCCATCTCCTGTTGTGAACGGTCCATAACGACGTTATCGCCAGCGGTAGCAGATAGACGAAGAATATAAGATGCTAGTTTTTGCTTGATGTTCTTAAAGGATAGAAAGAAAAGCTTGTCAGAAAGAGTCTTGGCATAGTTTGCCGAGGTATTCATATAGTTTTCCAGAAAACGCTTGTTACGCTGGAAGATCAATAATACACTCTCCTTAGGAATAAACAAGGCCTCTACCTCTTCATTGGCAGTAACTTCAACGGGAAACTTATTCTCGGTACCGAAAAGGAAAAGAGGAGCAAGGGCGCGAGGGGCGGAGATATCTTCTATCTTTATCAGCTTACCCGAGTAATCAATCATCTCTCCGCGTACACTTCCTTTCAGAAGAATGACCAGCTTATTGCACACATCACCCTGAAAGGCGAGTATATCTCCTTTCCTGAAACTCTTTATCTGATAATTCACTCCCTCAAAATTCTGGGAGAGTTCGTCGGGGGTAGTTCCCCTAAAGAGCGGATTTTCTAACAGGATGCTGATCATTTGTTCTTTTATAATAATAGTTCTCTGAACAAAGAACTTTCCCGCAAATATACAAATATTACGGTAAGTTGTACCTTAACCCAACTATTTTTCTCTTTTGCCTTAAATCTTTTAGACTACAGGTTGCTGATTTTTAGCTACTCTCCTGAAATGATAAACCAATATAAATATGGCTGTAACGAATGCCAGGAAATCTGATGTTACCATGCTCCACCACACTCCGGTTGTTCCGAACAAATGCGGGAAAAAGAGCAGACAGGGAAGCAGATAAAGGAGTTGTCGTGAAAGCGACATGAATATGCTTATTTTTGCCTGCCCTATACTCTGGAAAAAGTTGGAGATTACTATCTGACTGGATACGATAGGAAATGCAAGAACGGAAATACGCAAACCGGTAGCAGCAATATCAATCAATGACTGTTCGCTGGTAAACATGGAAGATATGGCATTAGGGAAGAATACACAGGCGATGAAACCTATACTATTAATGATGGTTCCCGAAAGAATGCCCAACTTTAATGTACGCGTTACCCTATTTTGCAGATTGGCTCCGTAATTATAGCCAACGATTGGCTGCATACCCATGGTGAGTCCCATAATAATCATCACGAAAAGCATAAGCACGCGGTTTATAATGCCATACGCACCAATTGCCATGTCGCCGCCACTCTTTAGCAGGATATTGTTTATCACGATAACTATTCCGCATGCGCAGACATTCATCAGGAACGGAGCCATTCCAATAGAGAAGATATTCTTCACAATCCGGATTCTTACTACGTGAAAGCCTTTCTGGAAATGGACATAGTTTTCTTTATTCAGAAAATGGTGAAGCACCCATACCATTCCGATGGATTGTGAGATGATTGTGGCCAGAGCAGCACCGCGGATTCCCCATTGGAAATGGAAAATAAATATAGGAGCAAGGATTATATTCGCAATAACGGTAATCATAGACGATAGCATGGCCTTCTTTGGATAACCGGTGGCGCGCATTACGTTATTCAGACTAATCATTGTGTATGATATTGGTGTACCCAGCAGGATTACCTGCATAAAGTCACGTGCATAAGGCAGTGTTGTTGCACTTGCCCCAAAGAATATAAGGATAGGGTCCAGAAACAAAAGGAACAGTCCGCCGAAAAGAACGGAGTTAATAATGCAAAGCATAAGTACAGTTCCCAGTACCTCTGTGGCTCCGGCAAGGTCTTTCTGCCCAAGGCGGATGGAAGAAATAGTGGCTCCTCCGGTTCCCACCAGCGTACAGAAAGCAATGACAAGGTTCATCAGCGGGAAAGATATAGCAAGTCCGGAGATAGCTATCGCACCCACACCGTGGCCAATGAATATACTATCTATAATGTTATAAAGAGAGGTCACTGTCATCCCGATAATGGCCGGGATTGAATACTGAAGCAATAATTTACCAATGCTCTCGGTTCCGAGAATGTGAGGGTTGTTCTTAACAGACATAAACGACTTTACATTTTTTTAAGTGCCGCAAAGGTACGAATTATTTGCCGCATTCAAGTATTATTCTGAACTTTGCACCGTACAAAATTTATTATAGATAATGAAAGAATCTAAAACAATAGCCGCTCTTTTCGATTTTGACGGGGTGGTAATGGATACAGAAACCCAATACAGTATATTCTGGGGAGAGCAGGGACGTAAATATCATCCTGAACTTCCAGGTTTCGATAGGCTGATTAAAGGCCAGACATTGGTTCAGATATACGATAAGTATTTTGCCGGAATGGAAGAAGCGCAGACTCAGATACGCAAGGATCTTGATCTTTTCGAGATGAATATGACTTATGACTACATTCCCGGTGTGCTCAACTTTATAGATGACCTGAAGAAACACGATGTGAAACTGGCCGTTGTAACAAGTTCCAATACCAAAAAGATGGAGAATGTGTATCGTTCGCATCCGGAATTGCCCCAACTGTTTGATTCCATTGTAACTGCTAATCAGTTTAAGGAATCAAAGCCCAATCCTGAATGTTTTATCCTGGGTGCTGAAATATTGGGTGCCACTCCCGGAGATAGCTATGTATTTGAGGACTCCTTCCATGGCCTGAAAGCTGGTAATGCTGCCGGATCAACCGTTATCGGACTGGCAACAACAAATCCTCGCGAGGCGATAGAAGGCAAGGCTCATTATATTATTGACGATTTCAAAGGTTTCACTTTTGAGAAACTTGTAGAAGTAAAAGCATAACTACGGTTAAAGAATCTGATTTAGACCCCCATCTCACTATATGTTTGATATACATCAAAGCATCCTTTTGATGTATATCAAATATACTCTTAGATATATATCAAACGATAAACCATTCCTTAATGGTTTATAAAGCATACTCCATCCTTTTTATAAATGAACCATTCATTGCCATGACTGTTCTAAATTAGTGTATTAGACATCTTTTTATTAAATTCCTTTTCTGTTTTAACTATAAGCACTACATTTGCAGACAATTTTTAGTAGTTGGACTTTAAATAATTTAAAATTATGGCTGGATACATTTCTGAAGATACAAGAAAGGTGACTACTCACCGTCTTATCGAAATGAAACAAAGAGGAGAGAAGATTTCAATGCTTACCTCCTATGACTATACCATGGCAAAGATTGTTGATGGCGCAGGTATTGATGTAATATTGGTTGGCGACTCAGCATCAAACACCATGGCTGGAAACGTAACAACGTTGCCTATCACACTTGATCAGATGATTTATCACGGTAAATCTGTTGTTCGCGGCGTGAACCGTGCAATGGTTGTTGTTGATATGCCTTTCGGTTCATACCAGGGGAATCCGCTTGAGGGACTTGCTTCGGCAATCCGTATCATGAAGGAGTCTCTTGCTGATGCGCTGAAGCTTGAAGGTGGTGAAGAGATTATTGAAACTGTTCAACGTATTCTTTCTGCCGGAATTCCTGTTATGGGACACCTGGGATTAATGCCTCAGTCAATCAATAAATACGGTACATATACTGTACGCGCAAAGGATGATGTTGAAGCAGAAAAACTAGTTCGCGATGCACACTTGCTGGAAGAAGCAGGATGCTTTGCCATTGTTCTTGAAAAAATTCCTGCTGCACTGGCAGAACGTGTAGCTAGGGAACTGACTATTCCTATTATCGGAATTGGTGCAGGCGGAAAGGTTGACGGTCAGGTGCTGGTTATTCAGGATCTGCTGGGAATGAGCCAGGGTTTCAGCCCTAAGTTCCTTCGTCGCTATGCCGATCTTCATACAGTGATGACCGAAGCTATCGGACAATACGTAACGGATGTTAAGAGCAGTGACTTCCCTAACGAGAACGAACAATATTAATCTCTTTAGCCTATGAATACAATCTCTCCTGCAAAGCTGTGGACTGCCAATTTTAAGTGGGCATACGTCAGCAACTTTCTGCTTTTTGTATCACTTTACATGTTTTTGCCCATACTCCCTATGTATCTGGCGGGAAGGTTTCCCGGAATCACCATAGGCGAGGCTGGTTTGGTACTTGCGCTCTTTGCAGGAGCGATGTTTATAATAGGCCCCTTTTACAGTTATATAATAGATACATACAAGCGTAAAGACGTTTGTATGTTTTCTTTTTTGGCCGTAATTGCCATTGCCGGTGGATATTCCATAATAGGAAGTATGCTGTGGCTGGCAGTGCTCAGGGTATTTCAGGGAGCATTATTTGGTATCACCACCGCTACAAGCAGTACCGTGGCCATTGATATCACTCTCACCACCCAAAGAAGTAAGGGGAATATATATTTCAACTGGGCTGGTCGTCTGGGTATGGCTTTTGGTCCCATGATTGGTCTGCTGCTTTATGATTATTCCGACCTTGTAACAGTGCTTTATGGCTCTATAGCTACAGGCATAGCAGGTTTCCTTTGTCTGGCAATGATCAATGTTCCTTTTCGCGCCCCGATAGGAGCAAAAATATTTTCCACCGACCGCTTTCTGCTTCCTCAGGGATGGGTGCCTGCAGGTAATCTTGTTCTGATATCTACAATTTTTGGAATGCTGATAGCCACCATTAATGTGTACGCTTCAATGGTTATCTGCAGTATGTAATTATTAGCTTCTTCGGAGCAATAGGTGTAGGATTTATTTTGGCCATGATTGCCAACAGAATTGTCTTTGCTGAGGCTGATTTTCGTGCGCGTATTGTGAGCGGACTGATCCTTATTATTCTCTCTTTATTGCTGCTGAATACTCATTATGAGGAAATATCCCTCATCACTTCAGGTGTGCTGATTGGTCTGGGATTTGGTTTGGCTGCATCAGATTTCCTTGTAATTTTTGTAAACCTGTCCGAACATTGTCAGCGGGGAACGGCTAATACAAGTTATTTGCTTGCTTGGGAAGTAGGAGTAGGGATAGGAGTTGCCTTGGGATGCAATTTGGTTGAAATAGGCTCTTATATGGCCGTTTTTCAGGCTGGGATAGTATTTGCCGTAATTGCCTTGCTGTACTTTTTATTGTTTACAACAAGGCATTTTGTTCGGCATAAGATGCGATAATCTTTTAAAGATTATACTGATAAGTTCAAATTGCATAAACCGTGAAATTAATTATTTGCGGTTTTTGCTGTTTTTGGAGTCATCTGGCCTGTAATATAGAGTCTTGTCAACTCTTCTTTGGCATTGCTGCGTACAGTTATGCTTTTCTTAAATTCACCAGGATATTTACCAGCTCCGTTATAAGTTACCTCAATGGCTCCTTTCTTTCCCGGCATGATAGGCTCTTTTGTGTAGTCTGGAATAGTACATCCGCAAGAAGCTACAGCTTGGTTAATAACTAACGGTGCATTTCCGGTGTTAGTAAAAGTGAATGAACATTTTACTTTTGGATGATCTTCTGAGAATGTACCGAAATTGTGAATTGTTTTGTCGAACGTAATTTCTGCTTGTTTCTGAGCAGAAGCATACGTAACTCCTATAAAGAGGAGAACCAATAGAAATAATGACTTTTTCATTTTAATAATTTCGTTATTATGACACGCAAAGTTAATAGTTATTCATTAATAGTTGCTATGTTTGCAAATGAATTAACATACTTAAAAACATTATAATAGTGATATACAAAAAAATAATTCTTTTATTACTTGCTGCTGTTTCACTTTCTGCCGCATCAGGCTACTGTCAGAATCCAACTCTTTCCATACTTAAGGATGTTAAACAAGAGTCTCTTATCGCAGGCAAGAATCGTCAGAAACCAACTCTTTCCGGACTTCAGGCCAAGGATTTTGAAGCAAATGTGCATGGTCAGCTTACTCATCTGTATGTTCTGAAGAACTCACGCGGGATGGAAGCCTGTATAACTAATTACGGCGCAAGGGTTGTTTCTATCATGGTTCCCGACCGCAGAGGAAAGATGGAAGATGTGGTGTGTGGCTATTCAAACATCAAAGATTATATGGCCAACAAACAGAATTTCGGAGCAACCATTGGGCGTTACGCCGGTCGCATTCTTAATTCCACCTTTATAATAGACTCTGTTCGGTATCATTTAACGCCAAATACCGGTGCACATTCCGCCCACGGTGGTGATCCGGGTTTCGCTGCCAGAATGTGGAAAGCAGAAAGGATTAGTAAGAATGCACTTTGCCTCAGTTATCTCTCACCTTCCGGCGAAAATGGTTTTCCAGGCAATCTGGCGGTAAAAATCACCTATACCCTCACCAAAAAGAATGAACTCGACATCCGTTATGAAGCATCTGTTACCGGAAGCCCTACAGTTGTAAATTTCACTCATCATTCTTTCTTTAATATATCGGGCAATCTTAGTACAAATGTCGAAAACCAGCAACTATATGTTGATGCCGGCAGTTTTACCCCGTACGACTCTCTGAAATGCGTCACTGGCGAAATAGCTTCCGTGATTGGTACTCCGTTTGATTTCACCTCTTCTCACTCCATTGGCGAACGTATTGATGCCAATAACCCTCAACTAAAAGTAACCGGGGGATACGATCATACCTTTGTGCTCAATGCGAAAGGAAACGACCGCCGTTTAGCAGCCAGACTAAAAGATCCGCAGAGTGGGCGTGTTCTTGAGGTTTACACCAATGAACCAGGTTTGCATGTTTATACTGCCAACGGGCTGAAGGGAAATCTCACAGGCAAAAAAGGAATCGCGTATCCTCGTAGAGGAGCCGTTTGTCTGGAAACACTTCACTTTGCAGATAGTCCCAATAAACCTCAATTCCCAACGACCATACTTCGTCCGGGTAAAAAGTATCGCAGCCATTGCGTTTATCGTTTTACTGCGGAATAACATTTAAATAATATCAGGTGCTTAGATGTGAATACCTTCCTGATTCTGTCTGAGCACCTTTTTTGATTCTTTTCTCTTAACGGATCTATCTCTATATTGCCATTTTACCAATTCTCTCTATATTATTTTAAATTATCCCTTTTATAGATCATTATAAAACCTCATCTCTATGAGTTTTATATATCTGACAATCAAAGAACTAATATATAGAACAACTTTTATAATTATTAAAAAGAGGATTGATTCCTGATTTGTAAAATTTGGTTCTACTAATTTAGAAATTTATTTTACTGTTAATTTATATTAAATTATTATACTTTATATATAAATTAACAAATATTTTAAATACATTTATCCCAACATTTTGTTTTACTATATTATTCTTATGTTTTAAACGTAAGCAATGCTTTTTGAATTACGGTAATTTGATGTATTTCTTATATATCTAATTATTGCATAACAGTATTATTTTTATGCAATCCTTTTGTAGTAGCTGTTTTATAGTTTATTCTTTTATTTTTTAAATAATAAAATACTATGATGAAACCTACGGAAAATTTAATGCATGACCACCAGGTTATTGAAATGATGCTTGGAATTATGAAAATAATTTCTGAGAAAATAAGTAAACATCATGAACCTGATCTAGAGGAAATGGAGGCCATTATTGACTTCCTCAGAGTATTTGCCGATAAATACCATCATGGTAAAGAAGAAATCATTTATTTTCCTGAACTTATTGAGGCTGGAATGTCAAACGTAAACAGTCCGGTAGCCGTTATGTTATTTGAACATGAAGTGGGTAGAGGATATATTAAAGACATGGCTTCATCTGTTGAGGGAATTAAAAGCGGAGACAGATCAGCCATAGATAAGTTAGTTGAGTCAATACTGAATTATGTGGATTTATTGGAAAATCATATTCAGAAAGAAAATAATGTATTGTTCCCATTAGGGAATAAGATGTTGCCGGTAGCTAAACAGGAAGTCCTGTATAAACATTTTAAAGTTATGGAAGAGAATGTAATTAGCCATGATCTTCGTAAACATTATGATGAGTTACTGCATCACCTGGAAAAGAAATACCTGGTTTAAATTACAAAGTACATCTAAATAATAACTAAATCTGACCAAAATTTTAATAATGAAAAAAAACATTAAAAACAATGTCTACTGGGTAGGCAAAAACGACTGGGAAATAAGGAACTATCAGTCTTACGAATATTCTACTCACAGAGGAACAAGCTACAACTCTTTTCTGATTCAGGAAGAGAAGACTGTTTTAATCGACACGGTATTAAGGCCGTTTAGTACTGAATTCGTTAAGAATCTGGCAAGAGAGATTGACTTGTTGTCCATTGATTATATTATTTGTACTCATTCAGAGCCTGATCACAGTGGTGCACTTCCCGATTTAATGAGTCTTATTCCCAATGTTCCAATTTATTGCACTGAAGATGGAAAGAAATCTCTTATGGGTAATTATCATCAGGAGTGGAATTTTAAAACTGTTAAGAGTGGAGAGAAACTTCCTCTTGGCAATGGAAAAGAACTAATCTTTTTTGAGATCCCTTTACATTACTGGCCTGATAACATGTTTTGTTATTTAACTCAGGATAATATTTTGTTCAGCAATGGTATATTCGGACAACATTTCTGCTCGGAACTACTTTTTAATGATCTGGTAGATCAGTGTGAACTTAATTCTGAAACCATTAAGTATTATGCCAATATCCTGCAACCAATAAGTAAGTTAATCACTAAGAAGATTGATGATTTCCTGAAAAAGAACCTTCATGTTGATATGATTTGTCCCAGTCATGGAGTTGTCTGGCGTGATAATCCTCTGCAGGTAATTACAAAATATTTAATGTGGGGGAATAACTATCATGAAAACCAGATAACTATTATTTATGATACGCTGTATAGTGGTACTTACACAATTGCGCAAAACATAGCGAAAGGAATACATTCTGCCGATGAACGTATTAATATAAAACTATTCAATGCTTCTAAGAATGACAAAAATGATATGATTACGGAAGTATTCCGCTCAAAAGGTGTTCTTGTGGGGTCTCCTTGTCTTAATCAAGGCATTCTAGGTTCGGTTTCTTCATTTTTAGAGATGATAAGAGGATTTAAATTCTCAAAAAAGGCTTCAGTCTTTGGCTGTTATGGATGGAAAGATACATCAATAAAGATCATGGAAAATAAATTGAAGGAAGCAGGGTTTGATATTGTGATGGAACCAATCAGCTTTAACTGGTTCCTTACCGATGAAGCTCTTGAGACGAGTACAAATTACGGATGGTTATTCTATGATATATTGAGCCGCTCAGAATAATCTTAAGATATGATGATTCTCTCAGGGATATTATTGTTATATTCTCTCTGATAGCAAATTATTTCTGAGAGAATCCTTTCTAAGAGTTGTAGTGGATATTAAATTCTTCCTGTATAGACTAGATTTATGGATAGGAATCCACCTACCTTTGTAGGTGATTCCTTTCAGAGCAAGGAAGAAGAAATTAAATTGCTTGTTCTAATCTCTTTTGTATAGCGAAACAAACTTTCGGAGCAAGGAAGAAAAAAACAAATAGGCGGAAAAAAGATCTTTATAGATTGATCTTTTTTCCGCCTTTATCTTTTTTGCTGGATAATCAGTTATTGATTAGCGTTTAGAGAAATCGGCATTAGTCTTTTTTCCGCTTTTAGCAATTAGAATGAAAGGGAATATATATTCTACCATCCATTGTTCAGAATAGCCTAGCTTATCTTTGTATTTTCTAACGTCTCTGCATGTTTTACGTACGTCATCTTCTTTCCAATCATCTTTAGTCAGAATTTTATGAACGGTTTTTGCAGTAATCTCATAAAGAGCTTTCTTAAAGAAGCTTGGCAAAGCAATTTTAAACTTCATCAAATTGCTTATAAGCATCAACAAGTCGTTAGAAAAACCCTGGAAAAGGAATAAGTAAGATTGTGCTTCAGCCTGTTTCTTGCAGTTGTTCTTTAAGGATGAATCTAATTCCTTAAAGAATTGCTCGCTAAGGCCATAATTTTGCATTAACATTTTACGTGATTGTGATCTTTCTGCTACTCCCAGTCTTCCGCTTTGAGTCTGGATTTTAAATGAGCGTTTAAACATGGCCAGGTCTGGTAATGCATTGATATTGGTAATACCCAGATTGATTGCCATTGTTGACTGATAGTATACACGTATAAGTGTAAAGTAGTATTCAATTCTTGACTGAACAATTTCAGCCTGTTCTTCTTTTGACTTTCTTAATTTTGGAAAAAATTTCATAGACTATTTTTTAATTTTGAAACTAAGATAAGGAGATCCTGTTAAAGAGAAGCTATTTTATCTATAATTTTTTCATATTTTTATGTTTTTAGAAAATCGATCTAATCTATCTTGCTGAAAATAAATGTGTTATAATATTGTCCGGGCATTTGCCCAGACAATATTTTTTCCTCGTATTTCTGAGTTTCTTTACAGTTTTTACCTCATGAGGCTCAGAAATTAATTTTTGCTCCAATGAAATAACTTCTTGGCAGAATTGGTCCATATACAAAATCCGAATCACGATCCTTTCCTTTATCCTGATCAGACTGGTAAGCATTGAATATGTTTTGTATACCGGCATTCACCTGAAGAGCAATTTGCTGATAAACAGGGAATGTGTAGCTTAACTTCACATTCATATCAAAGAAATCGGGAGTGGTAACATTCATATCTTTCTGAATATAACCAGCCGCATGTGGCACAAGCATACTTCCTGTATATGTTCCCGAAATTAAAGTCTCAAATCTTTTTATGGGAGTAAGCTTTGCTGTGAAGTACCCATAAAGATCAGGAGTACGAAGCATTTTCTTTGTGCCTAAATCTTCAGATGCACTCCAGTTCTCCACTTCTTTATATCTGCTGCTTTGAAGAGTTGCTCCGGCTTCCAGCTGTAGTAGAGTGGAGAACGCAATTTCACCTTCGGTTGTGACCCCCATAACTTTGGCTCCGGAACCATTTGTCCGTTCTTTTAGTATGGTACCTTCGCTGTTTGTTCCCACATCATTAAGGATAAATACGTTTTTCAGATTCGTATAGAATCCTTCAATACGAAGATTTACGGGGAACTCTCCAATGGTGTGATACAGATCCATTGAAGCACTTAGACTTTTCGACTTTTCCGGTTTCAGATTGGGTATAGAGTGAATGATGGCTATTTCTCCACCCACAGCAGAAACATGAAGATCTTCGTCATAAACCTGCGAAGCACGGAAGCCGGTTGAATAGCTCAGACGGAAGTTCAAGTTCTCAAGCGGATTGTATCTCAGAGTTACACGCGGGCTAAAGATTGCATGATCTATAAGATTGTGCTTATCCAATCGTCCGCCAAATAAGAATCCCCACATATCGCTCTTCCATTCGTTCTGCAGGAAAACACTTTCAGTGTGTACTGTTTGTGTAATGTTGCGGTTATATCCAAGAATTTCATCATGCAGTTTGTCGTACGTGTATTCTGCACCTCCGGTAAACTGGGCCGGCATAAACAGGCATTTCGCCCAGTTATAAGTATATTGACCGCCTGCCACATAAGTCAGATCGTTTGTATTGCCGTAGCCTCTTAAATCCTGACCTGTACCTGAGTAACTCTTTCGTTGAACACTTTGCATGGATGTGTACAGATTTACTTTGTGCTTATAATCAGAAGAAAAAAGATCGTAATTTACACCTCCGCCATTAATGGAATGTTCTGCTTCCTCGGCCACATCGGCTTCGTGAGGTTGCAGATTTAAAAGGTTGCCACCTCGTCTGTAATCGGTAATGTTGTGATATTCCAAAGACAACTTCGAGTAGTCGCTGGTTTTGAGATATGAATGTAACCCGACTGTTTTGCTGTTCATCTGAGTGAGATCTGTAAATCCATCCTTATCATGATCATACCCATCGCGGTATCTGCTTTGTCCGAAGATAAATAAACCAGCTTTGCGATCATCAGTAACCAGTGATGCGTTTAGCGTTGTGTTATTATCAAATGCATTTGATCCGCCGATGGAAGTAATGTCGTGAGAAAACTCTCCTGAATTGTGGGTTGGTTCTTTAGTGATTATGTTGATAGTTCCTGCAATGGCCGATGAACCATATAAGGCAGAACCACCACCTTTAACAACTTCAACCCGTTCAATCATATTCTGAGGAATTTGTTCCAATCCGTATACTCCGCTCAGTGAGCTATAGATAGGGCGTGAATCAATCAATATCTGAGTATAAGAACCTTCCAGTCCGTTAATCCTTACTTGTTCAGTTCCACAGGTGTGGCAATTGTTTTCCACCCGTACTCCCGACTGGAAGCTTAATCCTTGCGCCAGACATGATGAGTGAGTATCTTCAAATAATTTAGTATCCAGAATATTCACCAGTGAAGGAGCCAGTCGCTTAGTAGTTTCGTTCCTGTTGCTGCTTACTACTACTTCATCCAGAGAAATAAGATCCTGAGTAAGTGCGACATCCATTTCTATTGTTTTCTTTTTGACTACGGAAACATTCATAGTCAACGTGCGATAGCCAACCGACTTAAATTCAAGTACCCAGTTTCCTATGGGAAGATTCTCCATAAGGAAATGCCCTGAGGCATCAGATGTTGTACCTATTGTTGTTCCTTTTACAGATACATTGATATATGCCAAATGTTCTTTTGTTTTAGCATCAGTAATATGCCCAAAGATACTTGCATCAGTGGGTGTTCCTGTTGGTTCCATACCCATACATGGCAGTAGGGTACAGATAAAGCAGGAAACTAATAATATATATTTTTTCATTATTGTTTCTTATTTTAAAATACACAAAATAGTATGCTCATTCACATTATGGAAAGAGCATAAACGGTTATTGTCTCTATTTTAAAATAAGAAAGGAGGAGCTCTTAAGGAATAAGAATAAAAGAAAATCTGTGTAACTTTGAAGATATTGATTACAGCTTCAACAGTATGTACAGTAAGGTGAACAGTAAGATGAAAAACGGCAGGTTTCTCATAAGGAAACAAATGAAACTGACAGATAGCACAATTGCAGGAAGAATCGCTGCAATGATGAGTTGCACTGTTCTCTCCCGATTCATGGGTATGGAAACTCTTCACAATCCCTATAGGGGCGATGGTAAAAAGTAATAACCATGCAATGACTGCTTGTCTTCTCAGGTAGAGTTTCATGTTGCAAAATTAATTAAAAAATAGCATGATGTACTTTCTTTAGTCTATAGATTGTTTAAAAATAAAAAACGGTCGGAACTTCAAATGCGTTCCGACCGTTATATCAGTCGTTATATTGTAATAACTAAAACTTATTTATTGAAAAGAGACTTTGCAATACCCATTTCCAATCCTCTTAGCTCAGCTAATCCTCTCAGACGTCCAATGCAGGAATAGCCTGGATTTGTTTTCTTCTTCAGGTCATCAATCATTTGGTGTCCGTGGTCTGGTCTCATTGGAATAGAAGTTTTACGTTCCTGTTCCACTTCAAGCATAGCTTTCATCATGTTGTACATATCCACATTTCCTTCCAGGTGGTTCGCTTCATAGAAATTGCCTTCAGCATCACGTTGAGTGCTGCGGAAATGAACAAAGTTAACTCTATCACCGAAACGTTTCATTATGGCAACAAGGTCATTGTCTTTGCAAACACCGAATGAACCTGTACACAAGCATAGACCGTTAGATTTATTTGGAACAGCATCAATCAGTTTCTGGAAATCTTCTGCAGAGCTCAGGATACGAGGTAAACCAAGAATTGAGTGAGGAGGATCATCCGGGTGGATAACCAGCATTACATCAGATTCATCGGCAACAGGAGCAATCTCGCTAAGGAAATAGATCAGGTTTGCACGAAGTTTCTCAGCATCAATATCTTTGTAACGATCCAACGCTTCCTGGAACTGTGCAATAGTGAAGCTCTCTTCAGATCCTGGCAGGCCAGCAATAATATTGCGTTCCAATGTATGCTTATCTTCGTTGCTCATTTGTTCAAAACGAGCCTTTGCTTTAGCTTTCTCCTCAGCAGAATATTCATTCTCAGCACCCGGACGTTTCAGGATAAACAAATCAAAAGCCACGAATGCAGCTCTTTCAAAGCGTAGAGCTTTTGAACCATCGGGCATGGTGTAAGCCAGGTCAGTACGAGTCCAGTCGAGTACAGGCATAAAGTTGTAAGTCACAGTTTTGATGCCGCACTTACCAAGATTACAAAGAGATTCTTTGTAATTGTCTATATATTTCTGGAAATCACCAGTCTGAGTCTTTATATGTTCGTGTACAGGAACACTTTCTACAACAGACCATTTAAGTCCTACAGATTCAATCAGTTCCTTACGTTTCATGATCTCCTCTACAGTCCATACTTCTCCGTTAGGAATATGGTGTAATGCATTAACTATACCAGTGGCGCCTGCTTGCTTAATATCCCAAAGAGATACTGGGTCATTAGGACCGTACCAACGCCAGGTTTGTTCACATAAATACATACTATTTTATTTATTTAGTTGATTATTTTAGATTGTAAAAGCATTGAATCCGCCGTCTACCACAGCAACTGTTCCTGTTACAAACTTAGAAGCATCACTGATAAGATATTGAACAGTACCGAATAAATCTTCCGGTTCGCCAAAGCGGTTAAAAGGTGTGTGAGCCATTACACTCTTAGCACGGTCGGACAAAGAACCGTCAGGGTTTAGCATTAAAGCTTTGTTCTGAGTAGTCAGGAAGAATCCCGGAGCAATAGCATTCATACGGATACCATTACCAAATTTCATTGATAATTCTCCGGCCATATACTGAGTGAAGTTATTAATGGCAGCCTTGGCAACTCCATATCCGGCTACTCTGGTAAGCGGACGAAGAGAAGATTCAGAAGAGAAATTCAGAATAACGCCAAATTTTTGTTTAGCCATTTCAGATGCAAATACTATAGTAGGAAGTACTGTTCCAAACAGGTTCAGGTCAACTACTGTCTTCATTGCGTCAACGTCCAGATCAAAGATAGTCTGACTAGGAGCGATTGTAGCGCCCGGCATATTTCCTCCGGCAGCATTGATTAATACATCAATCTTTCCGTAAGTATTCAAAATATGTTTTTTGCACTCTTCCAGCTTCTCCTTGTCGGTTACGTCGGCCTGAGTGAAAATAGCCTGGCCTCCCTTCTTCTTGATTTCGGAAACCAGTTGTTCGCCGGCTTCTTTACTTCTGCCTAGAATAACAACCTTAGCACCTTGTTGAGCCAGGTACATAGATACTCCTTTACCCAAAACGCCATATCCACCAGTTATGATGATTACTTTGCCTGAAATGTCAAATAAGTTTTCCATTTTATTTATTTATAATATAATTGTATTTATATTGATATTAAGAATTTGCAGAATTATATGCACTTTATTAATGCTAGTGATTGTGTGGGGATGGTCTTGCTTTACTTCCATTCTCATAATAATTTATTCCATAATAAATTATAGATGCAAATATATAATGAATGATTGAGATAAACAATAGTTGTGTTCGAGCACAATAATGAATTGTGGACTATAATTATCAGTGTATCATACGATTAGACCTAATTGTATAAAAGTGAAGAATAAACTTAATTTTTAAATCTCAGGTTTATTGAAATAATATCCAACCGGCATAATGTATAGCGGTTCTTCATCAGCATTCAATTGCATGACATTTTTCACAGAACTATCTACGAATGCGCCTATTGCACAAGTTCCCATATGAAGAGCTTCAACCTGAAGATATACATTCTGGGCCGAATGTCCCAAATCCATGCATACATATCTGTCACGGCCACGATTACCATATTTTTCTGTGCTCCGACTAAATATTGCACTATAGAATAAAACCGCAGGTGCTTTGCTTATCATTTCCTGATTATATGCAGCGGCAGAAAGCTCCTTTCTGATATCCTTATTAATGTATTTTATAATTTTATGCTCTTTTGAGATGTATTTATAAACGCCGGGTTCAATACCTTTTACTTTTCCTACCAATACATATATCTCGAGCGGATATAACGCGCCTGCTGAAGGTGCAGTCCGCAGGCCACCTCTCATTGACTGATTACCGCTTCTTGGAGAAGTAATTCCATAACATGCCCATAATATCTGAGACAGATTCTCCATCGAGATCTCTTTATCTTGAAAATGTCTGTGCGATCTTCTTTTCGATAAGGCTTCCTCTACTGAAATGCTCCCTTTAACAAGAGGAGCGGGTAAAACATAGGATAGCTGGTTGCTGTCTGTTTTTGTTTGCGCAACATTTGTGGCTGATTTCATACCGCTTTTAGTACATCCAATTAGTATTAATGTAATCAATAAAAGTAGGATTATAGTAAATCCTCCGATATAAAGTTTCATATTCAGTAGTTTATAGTTGTACAATTAATGATAAAAACGTTTCCTGTAGATATCTGTTTGTTTTAATAAACAATTATCTTTAAAAAATGTTCCTATGGATATTCTGAGCTATAGCATGTTTCACCGGGAATAAAAAAAGAGAGAGGATCAAAACCCTCTCTCTCAATAAATATGCTGATAATCTAACGATTAAAATACAAGTCTATAATACGTGCACTATTGTTTTCTGGAAGTAATGGATGTTATCTTTTTATTCTGATTAACCACCGCATTTACTAACATGTTTGAAGATGATGCAGAACTTTCATCTTCCTGGGCGTAACTAACGCTGATAGTGAAAGTAACATTGTAATTTCCGCTTTCATCTTTCACCACTTTAAAGTTCTCATCATTTATATTTATGCTTGGCTGACGAGTGTCTTTGCTATGCATTTTCTTTAAATTGCTCATGATGTCACCTTTCTTAGCATTGGGAATGCCGTAATACTGACGAGTTACAGGCTCAAAGAATTCGAGTACTGAATTATCGTCCTTCTCAACCACAGCAGAGTAATATCCCGAGAAATAACTTTTCAGAGTTGTAACATCCTCTTCGCTTGGTTTTGTGCTCTCAATCTTATTCTGAGCTGAAAGAGCATCGCTGGAGTGTGTTCCTTCTGGGTGAGTAGACAAATACTCGGTATAAGCTTCAGCTGTATTCTTCTGAGTGGCATATACCCAATCTAATGAGTCAATTTTAGTATCTGCCTGGGCCAGATAAAGACCCTTAGGGAATTTAGTCTTATACTCTTTGAACATGGAAGCATCTCCATAATTACAGATTTTATTCCAGTAATCAGTATCCTTCTTTTTAATACTTTCAAGTAATTCCTGAGCTTCCATAGAGTGAACTCCGTCCGGATATAGTTCAATGAAACTCTCTAAGCTTGAAACCGTTGCCGAATCTTTGGCTTCGGTCCATGCTTCTTCCTCGTGACCCTTAATATAGGAGTCGCGAATGCTATAGGCTGCACTTCCAATGATTGCAAGGGCAATGATGATTGTAATAATGGTTCTGCGGGTGCGACGGCGTGATTTGGCACTTTTAATCTCATCGGCCAGAACTGTAAGCTTCTGACTGTTGGGAGCATACTGCAATCCCGACTCAACTTCGGCCAATGCTTTTGCATATTGCTTTTCCTGAAGAAGATCGCTGGCCAGGTTATATGAATTTTCCCTTATTGCATCAATAATTGCTTCTTCCAGATTAAGACATTCAGGGTTATTGGGTGAAGCGTGCAGAGCAACATTTATCTTATTGTAAGCTTCAATGAAAGATTTTTTCTCAAATAATCTTCTTGCCTCACTGAAGGCTGGTTCTATTCTTGCTATTTCCTGCTCTTTTCTTACCTGTTCCTGTTCTTTTTCCTTGTAAACTACTTGCTGAGTAGGCGCGTTTTCTTTCACATCCTTTACCTCCTTCAACGGAAAAGCACACTTGGGACACGAAACAGCATCTTTAGGAACTACGAAATCACATTCGGGACATCTGACGATTTTTCCAGCTATTGCAAGTCCGCAATGAGGACAACTAGGAGCCTTGTCTGAAACCGATTCACCACATTCGGGACATTTAATTAAAGCCATATCTGTAAACGTTCTAAAATTTTATAATACAATTTACTTAAAACTAATTCAGTAGCTGCAAATTTAATATATATATTTTTATAATTGCAGAGTGTTTATGAAAATTAACAGCCATAAGCCGATAATTTATCTTTTACAAACCTTTTTAAAGGTTTATGCTACGTAAATTCCGACTGTAAAAGTAAGCAAATTGCTTATGTTCTCCAAATAAATGGTGTGTTTCATGGGTAAATGTGTGTTTTATGAATAAACAATGCCATTATATGGCATTTAAAGAGTAGGAATTATAAGCTCATAATAATAAGCAGAAAAACAGACAAAACCTGCGCAGATGCTTGGGCCTCTCTTTTTGCTCTGTACTTTATTGATTGATAATAAGTTATGAGGCGGTGAAAAAAATAAAGTGTCACTCCATTGCGCATAAAAAAAACAAGTATTAAAAATTAGTTATAATTAAAATTATAACCGTTCAATCAGTGTTTATTTTAACTATAAAACGGCCATTCGGAAATATGAATTACTTACAAACTTGAAAGCCCTGCCTTTATTTGCCATTTATTGGGCAATGACCTGACGTTTATTGGTGAATGGATTTTATTTATTGGTGAATAATTCTGGAACTATTGGTGAATGGATTTTATTTCTATTATTTGGTATTTTGCTGAAAATAGCTATATTTGAGTATGTTTAAAGCGAAAATCTAAAGTTCTGGAAGAATCTTTGGATATTAAATTAATAAATATATACATTTACAGATATAGCAATGGAATTTAGAAAGGCAAAAAGCAGTGATGCAGAGCGAATCTGGGAGATCATTCAGCAGGCTAAGGCTCAGATGCGTAAACTGAATAGCAGACAATGGCAAGACGGATATCCGGCACCGGCAAATATTGACAACGATATTAAGCATGGCTACGGATATGTGCTGTGTAGTGACGATTGTGTAATTGCTTACGGGGCGGTTATATTCGACGGGGAATCTGCCTATGAAGCCATTGATGGGCAGTGGCTAACCAATGAACCTTATGTTGTGGTACACAGACTTGCCGTAGCTGATGAAGCAAAGCAGCGTGGCATTGCTAAAGAATTTATGCATAGGGTAGAAGAGCTGAGTCGTGGGAAGGAAATATATAGTTTCAGAGTTGATACCAACTTCGATAACCACTATATGCTCAGGCTGTTATCGAATTTAGGATTCTCATATTGCGGGGAAATTAAGTATGATCAAGGTTTGCGCCGGGCTTATGAGAAAATGCTGCGGTAAGTTTACTCCTTGATTTTCCCCGAAAAAATAGTTATATTATTAAAGCTAGGAATTTATTGTTAATATTGCACTGAATTATATTGACTTTAAATTCAAAATAGCTATCTTTACAACTGTAATCTACTAACTATATAACTATGAAACGGCACATAAATTCATTCTTTGTTTTCATTCTTTTGTTTATCGGTTTAATCTCATGTAGCTCAAAGGAAGAGGAAATCACTATTGTTACACAAACAGCCGCCTTTGCCAAAGGGGCCGACGTTAGCTGGATTACTGAAATGGAGGCTTCGGGGAAGAAGTTTTATAATGCAGCAGGCACTGAAACGGAAGGAATGAGTCTGCTGAAAAGTATGGGAATGAATGCTGTGAGACTTCGCGTGTGGGTAAACCCGTCCAACGGATGGTGCAATAAGCAGGACTTGTTAGTCAAGGCAAAGAGGGCAAAGAATCTGAATCTACGTATAATGATCGACTTTCATTACAGTGATTCATGGGCCGATCCTGGCAAACAAATTAAACCTGCTGCATGGGCAAACTATACTTTTGAAGAGCTGAAAGCAGCCGTTGCCCAGCATACCAAAGATGTATTGAATGAGTTGAATTTTAACGGTATTACTCCAGAATGGGTTCAGGTTGGCAATGAAACAGGTAACGGAATGCTGTGGGAAGATGGTAAAGCTTCTGTGAACATGAAAAACTATGCAGAGCTGTCCAATGCCGGATACGATGCTGTGAAATCTGTCTTTCCTTATTCCAAAGTAATTATTCACCTTCAGAATGGATATGACAACGGACTGTTTCGCTGGATGTTCGACGGACTAAAAAGTAATGGCGGAAAATGGGACGTGATTGGTATGTCGCTTTATCCTACAGCTGCAAACTGGACAACTCTTGATGCTCAGTGTCTGACTAATATGAATGATATGGTTCAGCACTATGGTTCTGAAGTTATGGTATGCGAAGTAGGAATGAGCTGGGATGCTCCTGAGGCTTGTAACGCATTCCTTAAAGATATAATTGCCAAAACAAAATCTGTGACAGACGGAAAAGGGATAGGAGTATTCTACTGGGAACCTGAAAGCTATGCCGGCTGGAATGGATATCCCCTTGGCGCCTTCGATAATAATGGCAAGCCAACGGCTGCTCTGAATGCTTTTAATTAATAGCAATTAAATGGTGTATAATAATTGTTTTGCTTTGTGGACTATTCAATTTGTTATACATTTGCATTCAGTACTCAAGTAAACATTATATATCTATGATATTCTATTTTTCGGGAACAGGAAATTCCAAATGGATAGCCGGTGAAGTAGCGGCGTATCAGAATGAAAAGCTGATTTCCATTGCAGAAGAGATGACTGGCAATAGTTCTACGTTGCAATATACTCTGGGCGAAGGAGAGATTGTGGGTTTTATCTTCCCTGTCTATTCATGGGCTCCGCCAGCAATAGTTATGGAGTTTATAAAGAAAATCAGTTTCACAAATTATAGCGGCCAATATTGTTTCTTTATCTGCTCGTGCGGAGATGAAGCCGGACTGACTTTGCAGATTATGCATGAAACTATTCGCGCAAAAGAGTGGACGTGGAAAGCCGGATTCTCTGTTATCATGCCCAATAATTATGTTTCTTTACCCGGCTTTGATACAGACCCAAAGGATCTGGAACAGAAAAAACTCAATGAATCGACCACAGAAGTTGAACGAATAAACAGCATTTTGGCGAATCGCACAGAACTATTCGACTGCAGGAAAGGAAGCTTTGCTTTTCTAAAGAGCCGCATTATCAATCCGCTGTTCAATAAGTTTCAGGTTACAGCCAAACCATTCTATGCAACCGACAACTGTATTTCCTGCGGACTGTGTGAAAAGTATTGTCCCATGCACAACATCAAGGTAGATGGTAAGCCAATCTGGGGAGATAATTGTACATCGTGTCTTGCCTGTTACCATATCTGCCCTAATCATGCAATCAATTATGGAAAGGCTACGCTAAAGAAGCATCAGTATTTCCATCCGGGCGGTAAGAAACTTCGTTAATTTAAACTCTGTTAGATTTGTACTCCTTACTTTTGTTTTTACTTCAGATTGGTTATACGCATCAGGCTTTATGTTTGATGTATCAGGATAAATGATTAACATATAAATAGAAAATACTTTTATTTATATGATTCATTTTTTTAATAATATCTAAAGAACTACTATAGCCTATAGTAGTTCTCGCCATTATAAGCCTTTGGAATACTTCTATTTATTGATGTGTGGATTGAAATAAAATGATGCGTACTATGGATTTGTATTTATAATTATAAATAAAATATCTATAATTATAAATGCGAAAATATATTATGTTCTATCTTTGTTATACTTTAATCTGAAAGCTATAACCAAAAACTATGAAAAGTATAAAATTGTATTTCCATTGTTTATATACAACCAGTCTCCGACTTCTATTAGTGGGCTTTACTTCATACCCAGACTTGCTAAACAACAACTTTCAATCATTATAAAAAAATAATCTTAGTTTCAATTCTTTGTTCAGTGTCATTCCTTACTACGTTTCCTCAAACTAAAAATGAATTAATCAAGAAGTTGATGAAATAAGAAATCGCCAATTTAACATTCAGAGATTTTACTCACAACAAATAAAAAATGAAAAGAACAATAATTATACTCTTTATACTTGGCTCATTAGTTGTAAATGCTAATGCACAACTATATGGACAATTTAAAATTATAGGTAAAATAATACTTTTTGCAGATACACTTAAAGCAAAGAATACGGCTGACATGCAGATAAATAAGCTTAAAAATGATACTAATGCAATAAGAATAAAACGAATAAACAACTATAATTTAGCTATTTGTTACATGGCTAAAAATGACATTGATAGTACCTGTTTTTATCTTTCGCGCTCCATTAAAAGTAATCCTGATTATAATAGATTCATATTATCCGATACAGATTTTGAAAGTTTACATTCTCTACCTTGCTGGAAAGTAATTACTGATAAAATTGATTCGACATTTCTGACTACAATACCCAATGCAACAAAACCAAAACTTGCCGTAGAATTATTTCATATTTTCATAAGAGATCAATACGCTCGTGGATATGGTTTAAAATATCTTGATAGAAATACAATACATATTGATAGTATTAATTTGGTACGGGTTGAGGAAATAATAAAAGAGCATGGATGGCCTACTTTTACAATGGTTGGTAAAGTAGCTGCTAATGGAGCATTTATGGTCATTCAGCATTCTAACAATCAGATTCAAAAAAAATATCTTGATCAATTACTGGATGCAGCTAAAAATAAAGAAGCAAGTGCTGAATCCGTAGCTCTATTGCAAGATAGAATAGCAGCAAATGAAACTCATTATCAGATTTATGGAACACAAGTTTTTCAAATGAAAGATCCTGCTACAGGTAAGTTAAGCAAGTACACTTATTTTCCAATAAGGGATGAGGAAAATGTCGATAAACGACGCAAAGAAATGGGGCTTATCCCATTGAAAGATTACTTGAAGCTGTTTGGTATTGACTATGTGCCAGGAACAAAGTTTAGACCACCAACATTTGATTAAATCGTTCATTTCAATCTCGATAGAACGAATCTTTACCTATGAAAATGGAGAACAAGTGTGGTGATGATTGTAGGAGTGATATTGAAATTAGAAAATTGTTAAAGGTAAGAACAAAAGCTTTGAAGTTACTCTCTGCTGGTGCGGGTTTGTTCTTTGTGCATTAATCAGCAAGTAAAGAAGAAATATAATTAAAAACAAATAACCAAATCTAAAAAACAAATCGAAGATGAAAAAAACACAACTGATCTTTCTATTATTTCTTTTATCAGCAATCGTGGCTTACTCTCAATCTGTTATTAAAAATCCAAGGACAGGATTAAGCCTGAATAATAATTCAACAATTACAAAAGTAGAGCTAACTGATACTGCTACAGTTTTGTCTATTTGCACCAAATATACTCCGGGTTGGTGGATAAGTATTCCAAAAGAAACCTATATTCAGCCTGTAGGAGGTGAGAAACTTTTTATTAAATATTCTGTGGGAATTCCTTTAAATGACCGATATACTATGCCTGTGTCGGGTGATGTAAGCTATAAATTGATATTTCCTGCCATTGCTAAAACTACAAGCTATATTGATTATGGCGAAGCCAATGAAGGTGGTAGTTGGTTTATTTACGATATAGAGATTAAGCCAGCTATGATCAAATCAGGTTTACCAAAGGGATTGAGCGGAAATTGGTTTGATAAATCGACAGGAAACTGGGAATTTGGTTTTTATGACAAATATATTGTTTACAAAAATAAGCTTTGGAGTTTCAATTATCCTAAAATCAAGAAGGCTGTAAATTCATTAAACCTCAAGAGTGATGGAGAATATATAGAATTGTTTTACAAAATTACTTCACCGAACAATGTTTTGTTAGGCTTATCGGCTCAAGATTTAAATGAATATAGTAATAATGCTGCTGAAGCCCAAAAGAAAAAACCGGCAGATGACAAACCTTATGAGTTACCTGTCTTCAAGATTGATTCCGCAACCTACAGTGGTTATATTAAAGACTATACTCCACGCGTTGGTGTAAAAACACTTTCTATTTCCATCGACGATATTATTACCGGAAAACAAAATACATTTTTAATAAATGTCAATGAAAATGGTTCCTTTTCAACTAAACTACCTGTTTATTATCCGCATCTTTGCTACGTACGTTCGTCCATTTACAATGGATCTGTTTTCTTAGAACCAGGGAAAGAGGTCTTTCAGCTATTGGGTACATCCAATCAGCTTTTCATGGGAAAATCTGCCAAAATTAACTCAGATATGTCTGAATTAATAAAAATAAGAAGCTTTGATTATAGAAACATGCAAGGTAAAATTCTTGATATGTCGCCTACACAATACAAAGAATACTGTAAGCGTTTTCAAACGAAAGATATGAATGCATTAGATTCAATAATGAAAACCAATACCATTTCCGCTAAAGCATATCAGGTGATGAAAATGGAATTAAAATATGGGTATGAAGAATGTATGATGGACTATGGCGATTTTTATGAAAGTGCTTACCGTCAAAAAAACAATATTCCATATACACAAAGAACTCTACCAATAAAGATAGATTCGCTTACAGTAGAATATCTTGATTTCGTAAACAATGAATCGGTAAATAATCCACTGGCAGTAATATCCTCTGGCTACAATTCATTTATAAACAGATTTAAGTATTTAGATATTTTGCGAACTGGGAATTCATTCTCGATCAATACACAGGGTTTGGGTGCTGAGCTGGAGAAATCGGGATATACCTTTACCGAGTCTGAGAAATTAATGTTAGAGAAGCTAAACGAGGCGGATTTGATTTCCAACTCGGCAGAGGAAAAGGCCTATAATGAGAAATATAGTAAGCAAATAACAGCATTTTATACTAAATATCAGGAAGATTTTAAAAGCGTATACAAAAATACTCCAAAAGCAGATAATACTGTTGTCGATAAATACTTTAAAGACAATAAAATTAAATTGACTGCAGACGAAAAGAAACTATGGAAGATTATAACTAAACATGATAATTCGGAAAAGATTAAGAAAATGCATGAGTTTTATATTACATCCGGTGATTCAACAAATGCATTCCATATAAAGCATACCCCTTTTATAAATGAATTCTTTGCTCAAAAGTCGAATGAAAACCGCAATAAAAATCTGAAAACGTTATTTGGCATACAAGAAGGATTGGCCAGTGACGTGATGTTAGCACAAGATTATTGTCGTAATATACTTGAAGAACTGTCACCAGTTAGTCCTAAAAAATTAAAAACTATTCAACAGCAATTTAGTACTCCGTTCATTGCCGATTATGTAGAATTATGCAATAATCAGGCAATAACCAAGCTGGAAGCCAATAAGAAAAAGACAGGGTTTGTAGTAAACGAGACTCCTAAGACTGAAGCTGGTAAGATCTTTGATGGCATTATTAAGAAGTACAAGGGAAAAGTGATTTATGTTGATTTCTGGGCTACCTGGTGCAGTCCATGTCGCAGTGGCATTGAACAAATTAAACCTCTTAAAGAAGAATTAGCCGGTAAAGATATTGTGTTTGTGTATATCACCAATCCATCGTCACCACAAAGCACATGGTCTAATATGATTCCCGATATTAAGGGCGAACACTACCGCGTTACAACAGATGAATGGAATTTTCTAACTTCTATGTTCAATATTTCAGGAATACCACATTATGTGTTAGTAGGAAAAACGGGTGAAATCATAAATCCCAATTTTGGACATTTTGACAATCAAATGCTAAAACTGGAATTAGAGAAGTATATTAAGAACTAAAACAAGCGATATATATCGCTTTTATTTAGACAAAAACAATATCAATAAATCAATCATTATGAAAAAAATAATATTAGTTTCAATCATTCTTGCAGTAACCACTTTTAATGCTTTTTCTCAAACCAAACATGAATCAATCAAGGAGTTATTCAGTTTAATGAAGACAGAATCAATGTTCGATAAACTTATGATTCCGTTTCAGAATTTACAAAAGGATAGTGTTTCAAAAGGGTTAACCGGTTCATTAATGAATTCAATTAAACCAATGTTTAAGAAAATTATGGACGAAGATATGGTTGGAATATATGACAGGTATTATACTCAACAGGAAATAAAAGACCTGATTCGTTTTTACAAAACCAAGACAGGACAGAAGCTTATAAATTCAGCACCTGACATTCAAAATGAACTAATGAATATAATTAAAACTAAATACTTGGGAGAGTTTTTGAAAGACCCAATCTTTAAACCCGAAAACATAACAATCAGCACGAAGCCGAAACACGTGGCTGATTCAGCTTTTATTGCTCAAATGAAGAATGAGTATTTAGATATGGATATTTCAAACCTTCAAAATGCCACTGCCGAACAAAAGCTAATTTTCAAAAAAGCAATAGACAGAATGGATCCTTACGTTAAATATGAAAATAAAACGTTCCATTTTACGATAACGAAAGCGAGTGAAGTAAATATATCGGAACGATTGTTTGAACTAATGAAAAAAGTTATACTGAACACTAATTCAATGATAAAAGACTTGAATGTTGCGCCCGATAAAAATGATACAACGGTTATGCGCGGTATACCGGAGAAAAGCAATTGATTATTAAAGTTGAATTTATTCTGAAGCCTTTTTTTATCGGAAGGATACATCTTGATTTTAAAAATACAAGAAAAGCTTATTCGATAAAAAATGATTGGTGGAAAAGGAACAGCTCATTTTCTGTAGTAAATAATTGTATAAATAAACTTGAAGCATTTGCAGAAATTCGATATGAAAAAGAAAATTAAATATTTAGTGTATATAATCCTTATCTTATTACTGACATTAATAGTTGCTGAAGCTTTAAAAATGAATTCGTTTTTGAAGAAACCTACTACAGTTAAAGTACAACCAGTAAATTTTAAATAAGGTTGATTCTTATAAAATAATTAAGAACGATAAATGTGTAGGTTCTTGGTTACTTTTGGTGGAAGATAATGCATTAAGCTTCTTATTTATTATGTTTGCAGACATTTCATCTCCACCATCTTCCACCAAAAGGCACAAAAGCCTTTTAAATAAGAGCTTTCAGCTAGTAGCAGATAAAAAAGTTTAACCGTTTATCTGCTACAAAATCGTGATTATCTGCTACAAAACAGAGTCATCTGCTACTGAATTGAACGCTCTACAGCATTATAGCAGGTGCTGCTGCTAATGCCTAGATGGCGAATATTCTGCTTTATAAGGATACAGCCAAGTTGAATGTAGTTTATGGTGATGGGCGTATTTAGCACTTTTTACTGATAGATTAACCAATTTTGCAAGGAAATATAAGTGAGTTCTCAGTTGAAGACTCATGGGTTCTCGAATGAAAACCCATGAGCCTTCATCTGTGAACCCATGGGTTTTCATATGAAGGCTCACTTAGCTTAGATGGAAAAAACGGGTAACTCATTAAATAAAATGCTATATCCGAGGAAGCAAAAAAGGTTGTTGTTTACAACATTATTGTGTAATTGAAATAGCCGGTTAGTAGCAGATAACTGATTTTAGTAGCAGATGAATTGTACAGAAAGTTTATCTGCTACTAGCTTATAATGCTAATTATCAGATTATTAATGTGGATTGGTAGCAGATAGGTAGATAAAATGCACAAAAAAAAAGTTCTACGTTACTTTTGGCGGAAAATATTGCATTACACTAAAGAAACATCGGTATTTCCATCCGAGCTGTAAGAATCATCATAAATCAATTTAAAGAGTAATAATAATTTTGGCTCCAGTGCTTAATCTGGTAGTTATTTCTTTTGCCGTAAACTCAGAACTTTCTGATTTCAGCTTTTTGTATTTGCCGGGCAAAAGAGATGTTTCTATACCTATGCTGAGGTATTTAAATAAATGGTAGTCAATCTCAACTCCTAACATCGAAGTGAATACATTACCGGTATATTTCTGCTTGTAAATCAGGGTTATGTTTCCTAATATTATTGGGCAAATATATGAATTAATTATATAAATATTATTATTGTAATGAAAATATAAGGCCTATATTTGTAGATAAAATGTAGAATAAAAAACAAAACAGAAGAACTACTAAAAATGAGTCTATGAAAAGAATTATTTATTTATTGTTTGCTGTGCTATGTACGTCTTATGCATCTGCACAAATAACCAAAGATGATGTATCCAAGTACATTAATGAACAGAATGCTCCGATTCAAAAAGCAAGAGAAGCAAAAGATTACAAGAAACTGGAAGGTATTTGTAATGGAATGATTAAGACTTTTGAATCTTATCCTCAGAATATAAAAGAAGAGGCTGATTCTTATATTGGAGAGCTATATTATAATCTGGCTTGTTGTCAATCTTGCCAGAAAAAGAAGAAACTAGCCGTTGCATCTTTTGTTAAGGCAACAGAACATCAGTGGGTTTCTTATGCGCATGCTGTGCGTGATCATGATCTTGACAATATAAGGAAGGAAAAGCAATTTATTTCTACTATGTATAAGATTCGTGGCGAAGGTGATTATTCATATATATTAAAGCAAGGTGGGGGATATGTCGTTAAGGCAGATTCTTCTTTGCCCCAATTTACATATCTGGCTCCTAACGATAGTAATCTTGTTCGTATTCGTCAGCATTTTAACCTTGATAGTGTTGCCGGAAGCGGAAATGAAATCTCAAAAATAAAGAATTTACTTCACTGGGCGCATAATGTGGTTCGCCATGATGGCGCTTCTCCAAGTCCGGAATCAAAGAATGCTATTGATCTGGTAAATATATGTAAAAAAGAGAATAGGGGAATAAACTGCAGAATGATGGCAATGATGCTCAATGAATGTTATCTGGCAATGGGTTTTAAGTCTCGTTATGTTGTGTGCTTACCAAAGAAATACATCAATGATTGCCATGTTATAAATGCTGTTTATTCTAATACTCTGAATAAGTGGATTTGGATTGATCCCACTTTTGAAGCTTATGTTACAGATAATAAAGGAACTATGCTTGGCATTGCTGAAGTTCGCGAAAGACTTCTCAGTGGAGCTCCTCTTCATTTGAATGACGATGCCAACTGGAACAATAAGCAGAAAGAGACGCAAGCAGAATATCTGGATTTTTATATGACGAAGAATCTCTACCGTTTAGAGTGCGCGGTAAGGAATGAGTATAATACTGAAACTAAAGTAAATGGCAAACCATTGCCCGCATATATTTCTCTTGATCCTTCTACTACACCTGAAAGTAAATCCGAAAAAAGAATTGTAACCAATAATGATAAATACTTCTGGCAATGTCCTGAAGAATAAGTTGCTTTGCTTTGCATCTCTAACTAAATTTCAAATATTCTCTTCTAAAACGAGGCGATTATAACATATTCATTACATTAAACTAAACATCTGCAGTAAGTTAGTTGTTATCTCTAAATGATATTGTTATTCAGGACGGAATTAGTAACCCTCTAATCTATAGGAAAAATGAGAAACGATAGTTCAGTTGCAATGCTTCTTTTTATTGTGATTGCAGGACTTGGAGCAGCATTAGCATTTGCTGTTGACAGTGAATTGAAGTCGGGTGTAAGCCAGACTATTATAATTATTTTTGGATTGGCTGCAGTATTAATCTCTTGGTCTACAAAAGTAGCAACTCAATGGAATAGAGCCGTTGTGCTTCGTTTGGGAAGATTCCAGTCTCTTAGAGGCCCCGGTATCTTTTTTATTATTCCCGTACTTGATAATATTCCATATTGGATTGATATCCGTGTGATAAGTACATCATTTAAGGCGGAAAAGACACTAACCAAAGATACTGTTCCGGTTGATGTGGATGCTGTACTTTTCTGGAAGGTTGTTGACCCGAAAAAGGCAGCGCTGGATGTTGCTGATTATAACAGCGCCATCAGCTGGGCTTCGCAGACTGCTCTTCGCGATGTGATTGGTAAAACAATGCTTGCCGATATGCTGGAAGGGCGTGATAAGATAAGTGCTCTTTTGCAGGTTATTATTGATGAAAGAACAGAGCCTTGGGGTATCAATGTAATCTCGGTGGAGGTTAAGGATGTGCTTATTCCTCAGGGGCTTGAGGCAGCCATGTCTATGCAGGCTCAGGCTGAGCGGGAACGTCAGGCGAGAGTTATTCTTGGTGACTCGGAACGCCAGATTGCCAGCAAATTTGTTGAAGCGGCTGAGACCTATTCTGAAAATCCAAATGCTTTCCATCTTCGTGCCATGAATATGCTTTACGAAGGATTGAAAACAAACGCTACCATTGTAGTTGTGCCAAGCACGGCGGTTGAGACTATGGGGCTTGGTGGTATTGCCGGAACTGTTGCTTTGGCCGATGTTGTTAAAAAAGACAAGGCTGCTAACCTGAAACACACAGAACGGCCTGATAGATATGATAGGGATTAATAATATTTTTAATATATTTGAAGAAGAGCTATTTAACTTTAAAGTTTAGAAGTATGAAAAGTATGAATATTTGGTACAAAGTGATTCTGTCAGTATGTGTTTCCTTTGTGATGGTTAGTTGCGCTACTAAAAAAAGTGTGTATGCAGAGACTTATTTAATAGCTAAACCCAAAGTTGAAATGCCAGGATTGGGCGAGTTTGCAGTAAACAAGAGTCTGGATAGACAGATTGATATGACTCAATTCAAGGCTGTAGAACTAGATCTTGCTTATGCCGGAACAGGAAATCAGGCTCAGCGTCTGAACATTATTTATCCTTCTGTAGGAGATGCACCTTATAAAGTAATAATGGTATTTCATGGCGGTGGATGGGCTTTTGGTTCAAAAGAATCGGAAATGATATCTCCAATTCTGTATAGTACAACTCAGGGATATGCAATTGTGAGTGTAAATTACCGATTGTCTGGTGAAGCTGTATGGCCTGCTCCTCTATATGATGCAAAAGCAGCTGTTAGGTTTATTCGTGCCAATGCTGAAAAATATAAATTAGATGCTTCAAAGATTGTAGTCTGGGGAAATTCGACTGGCGGACATATCGTTGAAATGCTTGGTGCTACTAACGGCAAACCCGAGTATGAGGATTTAACGATGGGTAATGATACTATCTCTTCTGAGGTTCAGGGAGTAGTTTCCTGGTATGGTGTGTCAGATATGACAAACTTCCCGAACGTAAAAGAACCGGCAAATAAGGAAATGGGATTTGATACCCAATTGGCCGAAAACAAAGAGAAAGCCGATAAAGCAAGTCCTCTTCGCCTGGTGACGAGGAATTATCCTCCAATTCTTCTTGTTCATGGAACAAATGATCAGATAGTTCCTTATGTTCAGTCAGTTCAGATGCGTAGTGAAGTAACCCGTTATTGCGGTCCCGGTCGTGCAACACTTAAATCCTTTGAGACTTTAGGACATGGTGACGCAGCAATTAAAACATGGGAAAATGTAATGGATAATCTGAATTTCGTTGATAAGATTTTATGGCCTGATGGAACTAATCCTTATCGTAATAATAACCAAATTGAAATAAAGGTTTTAAAATAGTTTATTGTCCAGATATGCAGAAAATATTAAAGTAATGGTTGAATTATAAACATAAACATTGTTTGTTATCTATTGCTATTATGAAAAAGATACTATTAGCTATAATGTTAGTTTTAAGTTGTTCTTTCTCTAATAGAAATAAGAGAGAAACTTATAAGGATCCCGAGGCTCCGGTGAAGGATAGAGTGGAGGACTTGCTCCAACGAATGACTCTGGAGGAAAAGGTGGGACAGATGAATCTGTTTGTAGGTTTTGAATATCTTAAGACTACTAAGCCTTGGCTGACAGCAGAGCAATTGAAAAATAATTCAACCAATGCTTTATATCCTGGAATTACTATAGAGGATATTGTGAAATGGACCGAGGATGGTAAAATTGGCTCTTATCTGCACGTACAGACTCTGAAAGAAGCTAATTACCTGCAATCGTTGGTGATGAAAAGCAGATTGCAAATTCCCATTATTTTTGGTATTGATGCCATTCATGGAAATGCAAATGCACCCGATAATACGGTTTATCCCACAAACATAGGTCTGGCTTCTTCTTTCGATTTGGATATGGCTTATAAGATTGCCCGTCAGACGGCAAAGGAGATGCGTGCCATGAATATGCACTGGACATTTAACCCGAATCTGGAAGTTGCCCGAGATCCGCGTTGGGGAAGGGTGGGTGAAACTTTCGGGGAAGATCCTTATCTGGTTTCTTTAATGGGGATTCAAACGATAAAGGGGTATCAGGGAAAACTAAATAGTGAGAATGATGTATTAGCTTGTATTAAACATTTTGTTGGTGGTAGCGAACCTATAAATGGAACTAATGGTGCTCCTGCTGATTTGTCCGAAAGGACACTTCGGGAAGTGTTCTTCCCACCTTTTAAAGAAGGTGTTAAGGCTGGTGCAATGTCTTTAATGATAGCACAAAATGAACTGAACGGTATTCCTTGCCATAGTAATGAATGGCTGATGCAAGATATTCTTCGGAAAGAATGGATGTTTCCTGGATTTGTGGTTAGCGATTGGATGGATATTGAACACATGAGTGATTTGCATGCTACTGCTGATGACATAAAAGAAGCTTTCTACCAAAGTATTATGGCTGGCATGGATATGCACATGCATGGTAATCACTGGAATGAATATGTGGTTGATCTGGTGAAAGAAGGACGTATCTCAGAATCTCGCATAGACGAATCTGTCCGCCGCATTCTGGATATAAAGTTTCGTTTAGGATTGTTTGAACAACCTTTTGCTGATGAGGATCAGAGTTTGAAAATTCGCTTGTGCAATGAGCATCGAGCTACTGCACTGGAAGCTGCACGCAATGGCATTGTACTATTGAAGAATGATGGAGTACTTCCACTTTCGCAGGATAAGTATAAAAAAGGATTGGTTACAGGTATCAATGCCAATGATATGAATATTCTGGGCGACTGGAGTGTTGTTCAGAAAGAAGAAAATGTAATAACGATCCTTCAGGGATTAAAAATGATAGCTCCACTGACAAATTTTGATTTTGTGGATCAGGGATGGGATCCTCGTAATATGGATCAGTCAAAGGTTAACGAAGCTGCAGAAAAAGCAAAGGATGCCGATCTGAATATAGTTGTAGCTGGTGAATATATGATGCGTTTTCGCTGGGAGTCTCGTACCGACGGTGAGGATATTGACCGCTCGGATATTGACTTGGTCGGATTGCAGAACGAACTGATTAAAAAAGTGGCTGCGTCTGGTAAACCAACAATCCTGATTCTGGTGAATGGTCGTCAGCTGGGTGTGGAATGGGCGGCGGAACATCTTCCTGCTATAGTTGAAGCTTGGGAACCGGGAATGTATGGTGGTCAGGCTGTAGCTGAAATACTTTACGGAAAGGTGAATCCGTCTGCTAAACTTCCGGTTACTGTCCCTCGCAGTGTGGGACAATTACAAATGATTTATAATCATAAACCCTCTCAGTATTTTCATCCATACGCAGTGAAACCCAGTACTCCGCTTTATCCCTTTGGGTATGGACTTTCATACACTACTTACAAGTATGATGATTTGAAACTAGATAAAACAAAAATAGGTAAAGATGGTAATGTGAATGTCAGCGTTAAGATTACCAATACCGGAGATCGCGATGGAGTGGAGATTGCTCAGCTTTATATTCGCGACAAGTTTAGTTGCGTTACCCGCCCTGTGAAGGAACTCAAGGATTTTGCCCGCATTACATTGAAAGCTGGAGAGAGTAAAGTGGTGAATTTTACCATTACCCCTGATAAACTGGCTTTTTATGATAAGAAAATGAACTGGCAGGTAGAACCAGGAGAATTTATTGTAATGGTGGGTGCATCCTCCGACGATACTGTATTGTTAAAGCAAAGTTTTTGGGTTAAATAATCAACCTTTAAGAAAATAATAACAAGAGGGTATTATAATACCAGACTAAATTCTGATTATAACACTCTCTTGTTATTTTTTTTGATATTCTTTGATGATGATATTTATAAATAGCTATCTTTATATACAGATATCTTGTGATTTATAAATCATAAACCGTTAATATTCTATAATTTATAGTACTATGCATAACAAAGTACTTAGGTTATACATATATTTGTACTGTCAAATAAAAAAAGAGTATGAACGTAGACAATGTTAAATCACAAATGCGCAAAGGAATGCTTGAATATTGCATTCTGTTATTGGTGCATAAAAAGCCTTCTTATGCTTCTGATATCATTCAGAAACTCAAGGAAGCCAGGCTGATAGTTGTGGAAGGTACACTTTATCCGTTACTCACACGACTGAAGAACGATGATCTGCTGGAATATGAATGGGTAGAGTCAACACAAGGTCCTCCCCGGAAATATTATAAGCTAACACCTAAAGGAGAAGTATTCCTGGGCGAACTGGAATTGTCCTGGAGAGAACTGAATGAAACTGTAAATCATATTGCAACTAATGAATTGATTATAAAATGAAAAAAACACTGACTGTGAATTTAGGAGGCACGGTTTTCCATATTGATGAAGACGCGTACCATTTGCTTGACAAATATCTTGCTAACCTTAAGATGCATTTCCGCAAAGAGGTGGGAGCTGATGAGATTGTGAAAGATATGGAACTCAGAATCTCGGAACTATTTACGGAAAAGGTAAATGCCGGATTTCAGGTGATATCTATTGATTATGTGGAAGAGGTTATCAAACGCATGGGAAAACCCGAGGAACTTTCAGATGAAGATATAAAGGATGAAGAGAAAACCAGCAATGAAACTCGTCAGGAACCATATAGTAATAAAGAGAGCGATCAGGCTCATCGTCGCTTTTACCGCAATCCGGATGATAAGATTCTTGGCGGTGTAGCATCAGGACTTGCTGCATATATGGGATGGGACCCAACTTTGGTTAGACTGCTCATCTTTGTTCTTGCATTCTTTGGCGTTGGATTTATTATACCTGTCTATATTGTTTGCTGGATTGTTGTTCCTGAAGCATATACAGCTACCGAAAAATTGTCTATGCGCGGAGAAAAGGTAACGGTTGAGAATATAGGCAAGACTGTGACAAGTGGTTTTGAAAAGGTGGCCGATGGAGTAAACGATTATGTGAACTCTGGAAAGCCACGTACGGCAATACAGAAGTTTGGCGATGCATTCGTACAAATAGTGGGAGTATTCATTAAAGTAATTCTGGTACTGCTTGCTATTGTTCTATGTCCGGTATTGTTTGTGTTGGCAATTGTTTTCTTTGCCTTGATAGTTGCTGCAATCGGAGTTCTTTTTGGCGGTGGAGCAGCTTTAATTCATTGGTTTCCTTTAATGGATTGGGGATTGGCGGTTTCGTCACCTGCCAGCGCAATATTAGTTTGTGTAACAGGCATAGCTCTGATAGGCATTCCATTGGCAGGAATAGTTTATTCTATATTCAGCCATCTTCTTGATTGGAAACCAATGTCTGGAAGCGTAAAGCTTACATTAATTATCCTGTGGGTAATCAGCCTTGTTGCTTCAGCCATTTTATTCCCCACTATAACATTCCCATACTGGATTGATCATGGCTCGGTTCATATTGTAGGATGCTAGAAAAATACGTGCGATAATGCGTAATAGATATATGAATAAGTAGTAGATAATAGTTTTTTTTGAGTTAATTAAGCAGCTATTTTTTGATTTTAGTAATCATTAATAGCTGCTTTCTTTTTTCTGATTTGATGAATTAATACTTTGATATTCTGTTTTTTAACAGTTTTATGCCCGAAAATTTAACGTTTAAATAGTGTTTCATGAATTAAAAATTCTCTAAAAGAATTTGCGGGATGCATTTTGTTCTTATCTTTGTGAATCGCTAATTCTAGCTTGTAACAGAGAAAAATAACTAAAATATAAAACAATAGCTTATGTCACAAATTGTAGGGCATATCTCACAAGTAATCGGTCCGGTAGTGGATGTGTTCTTTGAGAGTACGGGTGAAAAGATACAGTTGCCAAGCATTCACGATGCTATGGAAATTAAGCGTTCCAATGGTAAAACGCTTATTGTTGAAGTTCAACAACATATTGGTGAAAATACGGTTCGTTCAGTTGCGATGGATAGTACAGACGGATTACAGAGAGGGCTGGAAGCAGTTTCTTTGGGATCACCAATTACAATGCCTGTAGGAGATCAGGTAAAAGGACGCTTGATGAATGTTATTGGAGAAGCTGTTGATGGTATGGAAAAACTAAACATGACTGGCTCTTATCCTATTCATCGTGAACCTCCTAGATTTGATGAATTGACAACTTCCAGAGAAGTATTATTCACAGGTATTAAGGTCATTGACCTATTGGAACCTTACGCTAAAGGTGGTAAAATCGGATTGTTCGGTGGTGCCGGTGTAGGTAAAACAGTGTTGATTATGGAGCTGATCAATAACATTGCAAAGAAAGGAAATGGTTTCTCTGTATTTGCCGGTGTTGGAGAACGTACCCGTGAAGGTAATGACTTGCTTCGTGAAATGATTGAGTCTGGTGTTATTCGCTATGGTGAAAAGTTTAAAGAATCAATGGCTCAGGGAAACTGGGATTTATCTTTAGTAGATCCTGAAGAAATGGCCAAGTCACAGGCTACATTGGTTTATGGTCAGATGAACGAACCTCCGGGTGCACGTGCTTCTGTAGCTCTTTCCGGATTAACGGTTGCTGAGTCTTTCCGTGATTCTGGTGCTGCTGACGGAGTTCAAAAAGATATATTGTTATTTATCGATAATATTTTCCGTTTTACTCAGGCTGGTTCTGAAGTATCAGCTTTGTTGGGACGTATGCCTTCTGCTGTAGGATACCAACCTACACTGGCTACAGAAATGGGTGTTATGCAGGAACGTATTACTTCTACGAAAAATGGTTCTATCACTTCTGTTCAGGCTGTTTATGTGCCTGCTGATGACTTGACAGACCCTGCTCCGGCAACAACTTTCTCTCACTTGGATGCAACTACCGTACTTAGCCGTAAGATTACTGAGCTTGGTATTTATCCGGCTGTAGATCCATTGGAATCTACTTCTCGTATTCTTGATCCGCTTGTAGTTGGTCAGGAACACTATGATACAGCTCAACGAGTAAAACAGATTCTTCAACGTAACAAAGAACTTCAGGATATTATTGCAATCCTTGGTATGGAAGAGTTGTCAGACGAAGACCGTTTGACAGTAAACCGTGCCCGTCGTGTACAGCGTTTCTTGTCTCAACCATTTACAGTGGCTGAACAGTTTACCGGTGTTAAAGGGGTAATAGTTTCTATTGAAGATACAATTAAGGGATTCAATATGATTATGGATGGTGACGTTGATTACCTCCCAGAATCAGCTTTCCTGAATGTAGGTACAATTGAAGAAGCCATTGAAAAGGGTAAAAAACTGTTGGATCAGGCTAAGTAATTATTGGCTTAGGTCTGCAGACTAGCATATTAAAATATGAAATTAGAAATATTATCACCTGAACGGTCTCTATACAATGGAGATGTAGATGTAGTAACCTTACCGGGCTCGCTTGGAAGGTTTACTGTGCTACAGGATCATGCCCCGTTAATTTCTTCCTTAAACGAAGGAATCATAAGGATTAAACCTTATGAAGGGGAAGAAGTGGAACTGTCAATAAAAGGAGGCTTTATAGAAGTCAAACAGAACATTGTGACTGTTTGCGTAGAAAAATAGAAAATCACAAACTTAAATCTAAATCTCGAAATTCATGAAAGCATTACGGAAAAAGTTCCTTGTAGTACTAACCGTAGTAATGAGTATACTTAGCCTTATCGGCGGGATTATTGTATATAATATAGTCCCAACAAAGATATTTGGCTGGTATATAGGTATACCATTATTTTATTACGGAATGGGACTTGCCTTTGGGGAAGTACTCAGGAGAATTAATAAGGAAACGAATATTAAGTTATTGAATATCTATTTAATAATCAAGGTATCAAAAATTATCTTTACGGTAATTCTTATGATATTGTACATAGTGCTGATTGACGAGTATGACAGAGTATTTGTGATTACTATTGGACTCTTCTATATGGCCTATCTGATATTGGAATCAAAGTTTTATTTTGATTTTGAAAAGAGTTTAAAAAGAAAAAAGACGAATGAAAAGCTTAAAGTATAACATAAGAAAATTGACCTGGCTATTACTGTTTATGTTGATGCCTGTGTTGTCGGCCTCTGCTGCAGAGTCTGAAGGCAATGGTAAGTTAGATGTAACAGGTATTGTATTAGGTCATATCGGTGATTCTTATGAATGGCACATCACCACATGGGGAGAAACTCACATTTCCATTCCATTGCCAGTTATTGTAATGGGAAGCAATGGTCAGTGGCATGTATTTCTTTCATCTGAGTTCCATCATTCTCCTACAGGCGAACACGAAGGCTTTTATATAGCCAAAGAAGGAAGCTTTAAAGATAAGATAGTGGAAAAAAGTGCTGCTGGTGCAGAGACCAGACCTTTGGACTTATCCATTACTAAAACAGCTTTTGCCATTATTCTTAATAGTATTCTTCTTTGCATAATGATACTAAGCGTTGCTCGTTGGGCAAAGAGAAATCCAAATCAGGCTCCGAAAGGATTTGCCGGATTTATGGAGATGTTTATTATGGACATTAATGATAATGTCATAAAGACTTGTATAGGGAAAGGTTATGAGCGTTTTGCTCCGTATTTGCTTACCGTGTTTTTCTTTATATTCTTCAATAACTTAATGGGATTAATTCCAATATTCCCGGGAGGAGCAAACGTAACAGGAAACATTGCAATTACACTTACTTTAGCTTGTTGTACGTTCCTTGCTGTGAATATTTTCGGAACAAAAGAATACTGGAAAGAAATATTCTGGCCCGATGTGCCTATGGCTCTGAAGCCAATTATGATTCCAATTGAAGTAGTGGGTATTATTACAAAACCATTTGCATTGATGATTCGTCTTTTTGCAAATATGATGGCAGGACACTCCGTTATTCTTAGTCTTGTTTGTCTGGTATTTATTACCGCTGCGATGGGACCTGCACTGAATGGTTCGATGACAGTTTTATCTGTACTTTTTGGAATCTTTATGAACATTCTTGAACTTTTGGTTGCATACATCCAGGCGTATGTATTTACCATGCTTTCTGCAGTGTTTATTGGATTATCTAAAGTAGAACCTCATCACGTTAAATAATTAAATGAATTTTCAATAATAAGATTAATATAAACCATTAAAAAATAAAAATTATGTTAGGTACAGTATTATTACAAGCAGCAGTTGCTGGAATTGGATTAGGGAAATTAGGTGCAGCAATTGGTGCAGGTATCGCAGCAGTTGGTGCAGGTATTGGTATCGGTAAGATTGGTGGTTCTGCAATGGAAGCTATTGCACGCCAACCAGAATCAGCTGGCGATATTCGTATGAATATGATTATTATTGCAGCTTTGGTTGAAGGTGTTGCCTTGTTTGCTGTTGTTGTTTGTTTCTTAGCTTTATCATAACATGTCATTATTACAACCTGAATTTGGGCTTCTGTTTTGGATGCTCCTCTCTTTCATAATAGTATTTATCATTCTGGCTAAGTTTGGTTTTCCTGTCATTACAAAGATGGTGGAAGATCGAAAGCTATTTATTGATAAATCACTGGAAGCTGCTAATACCGCAAACGAACAGTTGGCAGGTATTAAGGCTGATGGAGAGGCTATGCTTGCTGAAGCTCGTGAAGAACAGGTGAAAATCCTGAATGATGCAGCTGCAATTCGCGAAAAGATTATCAGCGAAGCAAAAGTTAGTGCACAACTGGAAGCTAAAAAACAATTAGACGAAGTAAGACTTCAGATACAGGCTGAGAAGGATGAAGCTATCCGTGACGTACGACGTCAGATAGCAGTTCTATCTGTCGATATTGCTGAAAAAGTGATTCGCGGCAGTCTGAAGAAAGACAAGGAACAGATGGATATGATCGATCGTTTGTTGGATGAAGTGACAGTCTCAAAATCGTAAACAATGAATACAGGGATTATTCCAATGCGTTACGCTAAAGCGTTGTTTGCTTTTGCACAGGATAAAAGTGTGGAAGAGAAGGTCTATGCAGAGATGAGCACATTGTCTCAAAGCTTTGCTGAGCATTCTTCTCTGAGAACCGTACTTGATAATCCGGTGATGAAGAGCAAGGAAAAGCAGAAGCTGATATTCACTGCGGCCGGTACTCAGGTGAGCGATGTGTTTGTGCGTTTCATTGATTTGGTGTTGAATCAGAAAAGAGAAAAGCACCTGCAATCTATAGCTTTGATGTATCAGGATTTATACCGTAAAGCAAAATTTATCTCCATTGGGTCATTGGTAACAGCATCTCCTTTGAGTACTGAGACTGAGAGTTTCATGAAGAAAATGTTGATGAAGGACAAGAAAGGAACGCTGGAATTTAAAACTTCAGTTGATCCTGAAATTCTGGGTGGTTTTATTTTTGGTTTAGATACCTACCGTCTGGATGCTAGTATTGCAACGCAACTTAAACGGGTGAAGAACCAGTTTATGGATAAGAATAGAAAAAGTATATAAATAAAGAATTATGTCCGAAAATATAAAAGCAAGTGAAGTTTCCGAAGTGTTGCGTATGCAACTTGAAGGAATTGATACCAGCCTTCAGTTCGATGAAGTGGGGACAGTACTTCAAGTCAGTGACGGAGTAGTCCGTATCTATGGTCTGAGGAATGCTGAAGCTAACGAGCTGCTGGAGTTCGACAATGGCATGAAGGCTATTGTGATGAACCTTGAAGAAGACAATGTGGGAGCTGTGTTACTTGGCCCTACTGATCAGATAAAGGAAGGATATATAGTAAAACGTACCAAACGTATTGCATCTATCAACGTAGGTGAGGGCATGCTTGGACGTGTTATCAATCCGCTTGGTGAACCATTGGATGGTAAAGGTGAGATTTCTGGCGAACGTTGTGAAATGCCATTGGAACGTAAAGCTCCGGGTGTTATTTTCCGTCAGCCGGTAAACGAACCGCTACAAACAGGATTGAAAGCTGTAGATGCTATGATTCCTATTGGTCGCGGCCAGCGTGAGTTGATTATCGGTGACCGTCAGACAGGAAAGACCTCTATTGCCATTGATACTATTATCAATCAAAGAAGTAACTTTGAAGCAGGTAACCCCGTATATTGTATTTATGTTGCAATAGGACAAAAAGGTTCTACTGTTGCTACTATAGTAAATACGCTGAAGGAAAAAGGTGCAATGGATTATACAATTGTAGTTTCAGCTACAGCGTCTGATCCTGCTGCAATGCAATATTTCGCACCATTCGCCGGTGCTGCTATCGGTGAGTACTTCCGTGATAGCGGACGCCATGCTTTGGTTGTTTATGATGACTTGTCTAAACAGGCTGTTGCATATCGTGAGGTATCATTAATTCTTCGTCGTCCGTCAGGTCGTGAAGCATATCCGGGTGATATTTTCTATTTGCACTCTCGTTTGCTGGAGCGTTCGGCAAAGATTATCAATCAGCAAGAAATTGCATGCCAGATGAACGACCTTCCTGAAAGCATGAAAGGTAAAGTGAAAGGTGGAGGTTCTTTGACTGCTCTTCCAATCATTGAAACTCAGGCTGGTGACGTTTCTGCATATATCCCAACCAATGTAATTTCAATTACCGATGGTCAGATATTCCTTGATACCGACTTGTTCAATCAAGGTAACCGTCCTGCAATCAACGTAGGTATTTCTGTATCACGTGTAGGTGGTAACGCACAGATCAAGGCAATGAAGAAAGTTGCCGGTACATTGAAAATTGACCAGGCACAGTACCGTGAACTTGAAGCATTTACCAAGTTTGGTGGTGATATGGACCCTGTTACTGCACTTACCATCAATAAAGGACAAAAGAATACCCGTTTGCTGGTACAACCACAGTATACTCCAATGTCAGTTGAGCTACAAATTGCTATTCTGTATTGCGGAACACACGGTTTGTTGAAGTCAGTTAAGCTGGATAAGGTTCACGAATTTGAAAAGAACTTTTTATTAGATCTTCAGAATAACCACCAGCAAGATGTACTTGATGTATTGAAGACAGGTGTTATTAATGACGAAGTTTCTGCAATCATTGAAAAAGTAGCAGGATCTATTGCGAAAGTCTATAGTAAATAGGAGGAAATATGGCATCACTAAAAGAAGTAAAAGGAAGAATAGCATCGGTTAACAGTACCAGAAAGATTACGTCTGCCATGAAAATGGTAGCTTCGGCTAAGTTGCACCGTGCGCAGAATTCTATCGTGAATATGCTTCCTTACGAGAAGAAGCTGCATGCCATGCTAACGGCTTTCCTCTCAAATGAAGCCGATATTCAATCACCTTACATTGCGACTCGTCCGATAAAAAAGGTAGCAATAGTTGCTTTCTCATCTAATTCATCTCTTTGCGGTGCCTACAATGCAAACGTGGCCCGCCAGTTAAATTTGATGGTGGAAGGATATGAATCTACAGTTGGCAAGGAAAATATTCTGATTTTTGCTGTGGGAAAGAAAATTGCTCACGAAGCAAAGAAAGAGGGTTTGACAATTGCCGGAGAATTTCTGGAGATGGCAGATAAACCTTCCTATAAGGATTCGTTTGACCTGGCTAATAATTTGATGAAGCTGTTCGCTGATAAAGAAATTGATAAGGTGGAACTGCTTTATCATCATTTTAAGAACACAGCTTCACAGATTCTGACTCGTGAGAATTACCTGCCTGTAGACTTATCTGTAGAAGATGAGGTAACAACTGATCACCAATGGGCTTTGGATTATATCTTTGAGCCATCAAAAGAGGCGCTGATTGCTACTTTGATTCCTCAGGTTCTTGGCTTGAGATTGTATACTGCGCTACTTGATTCAAATGCATCAGAGCATGCTGCACGTACAATGGCTATGCAGATTGCTACTGATAATGCTAATGAAATAATTCAGGATTTAACTGTATTGTACAATAAATCCCGTCAGCAGGCCATTACTAATGAGCTGCTTGATATTATCGGAGGTTCGTTTAAGTAGATATTAAAAATATAGCTTTATAGGAATAGCCTTTATTCAGTATTAGAATGCTGACTAAAGGCTGTTTTTTTGTTAGCATACGATAAGGAGAATTATGACCCCGTTTGATTTGCTATGTTTGAATGTATATATAATTTATGTGGTGGTGACAAACTCTGTAGAAAACTTCTTTTATATGTCCCGTGCTAAAATTTAGCACCGCGGCTATCACGGTGTTTCAGAAGGAGAGACCCTGTTACCCCCTCCAAAACAACCTTTTGTTTTTCTGTTTTTGGATGATAAACCGTTTTGTTTTTGATTTACGTCTAAATAGTTGATACTGTTGCTCTTAAAGGTGACGTATATTGAATTACTCCTTAACTCATAGATTAACAGAATCTATTTAGTGTAAGGAATTTTATTCTTCGGTATAAATTCAAACCATTCTTTTTGGAGATAGGAGAGAGGGAGGAGTGAAATAGAATATGCATTCTGATCCTACAATGCAAAAGAGCCATTCCGACACTAATAATGGAGTGCGAAATGGCTCTTACATATCTGATATGTATTTATAATATCAGCTGAAAAGAATTATCTTCCTGTTGCTTGCAGATACTTGGTTTTCTTTACCAGGTAATTTACCCTTGCTTCGGTATTCTGATCCCTGCTTTGTTGCAAAAGAGTCTCAGCATCCAGTAAATCATTCAAGGCAACAGTTCCGGCTTTGTAGAAATCTGTATTCAACCGAAGGTTTTCACTAGATGATTGTACGGATTTCTCAGCCAGATTAACTTGTTTATATGCCTCTTCCAAATCATTCCACAGTTGCTGCATCTGAATAATAAGCAATTCGCTATTGTTTTGCTTAGTGTTCTCCGCCATTTTCTCATTCAGCTTTTGCTTTTTTATGGCATGAGAACCGCCCCACCATCCAGATATTGGCACCGAAACTGTGGCGTAAAGAATGCCGAAGCTACTATTTTTATCCATTAAATAATTATACATATATCCCGCACCAACTGCAACCTGAGGCATATATTCTCCGATTTTCATTTTTGTCTGAAGTCGATTAGCCTCTACATTCTTATCCAGCAATTTATATTCTGTACGGTTACGCAATGTCTCTTCGTGGTTTACTTTATATTCCAGCGGAGATGCCAAAGAATTAAATGCAGCTGTGTCCGTAACAAAATCTTTTGATGCAATGCCCATATACTGGCATAAGGCTAGTTTTGAGATAGAAAGACCATTTTCCACTTTCAGCTTATTGCTTGCAATTTCGTTTTGCTTAAGTTCAACTCTCAACACATCATTTTTGTTCGTTGTTCCGGCTTTGTAAGCAGCGGCAACATCCTTGTGCAGATTTTCAAGCATCTTCTCAACTATCTGAATAGTCTTCATCTTTTCTTGCAGGGAAACAATTTGCCAATAATATTGCTCAGCAGTAACCGATACTTCATCTTCGGAAAGTTTCATCTGATATCCGCTTACCTCAGTGCCAAGCTGAGCCAGTTTGTTTCCATTTACGATTTTTCCGCCGGCAAAGACAGGCTGTGTGGCAGTTACCCCGCCAACAACTCCATTTTTTAGCATTGACATGCTCATTCCCGCCAGATCAAGGGAAATTATTCCTTTATTGGCGTTAAATCCTTCTCCTGTGGCACTCACCACAGGGAAATAGTTTGTGAAAGCCTCTTTCTTTGTTTCATTGGAAGCGCTCTGTTCCAATCGGGCATTTCTTATTTTTACGTTGTTCTCCAAAGCCAGTTTCTTGCATTGTTCCAGCGTGAGTACCTCTTGAGCAGAGATGCTTAATCCGCTCAGCAGGAAAAGACTTAGGAGTGCTATATTTTTCTTTTTCATTTAATCAATCTTATCTAGAAATTTATACTCGAATAATTTGAATTTATACACCAATGGTTTACTGGTTATTCCCCAATGGATTTTATTTATTGGGGAATAAATTCCAGCCATTATTCAGGCGATACAATTCCTTTGTTATTCCCTCTGAAAAGTATCCAGTATGCTACAGGTAATACTGTTACGACCAGAACCATCGATATCAATGTTCCGAAGCAGATAACCGTACCCATTGGTCCCCAAAGCGGACTGTTGCTTATAATCATAGGTATCACACCCATTGATGCTGCGGCAGAAGTGAGGAAGATAGGGCGCATACGTCGCTTTCCTGCTTCAAGAGCAGCTTCATAGACCGGAAGTTTGTGCTTGTGTCTTAGTTCTTCTGCGTAATCGAGCATGATAATTCCGTTTCTTACCAGGATACCCATCAGACTCACTATACCAAGAATCCCCGTCATACTAACATCTTGTCCCATTATCAGCACACCTATTGCCGCTCCGAATACGGTCAGAGTCATTGAGACAAGTATTAGTAGTGCCAGATTTATCTTTCTGAAGTGGAATAGTAAGATGAAGAAGATAATCACAATGGCAATAAGTAGTGCCCCGATAATCTGAGGAAGAGTTTCCTGATCCGATTCTTTCTGTCCGCCCATGCTCAGGGTTACACCTTTAGGGAGGCTAATATTTTTAAGCTTCTTTTCAACCTTAGCAGTCATAGCGGTTGTGTTTATCCCCCTTTTTACATCGGCATTGATTGAGAGGGTTCTCACTCCGTTTCTACGGACAATCTGTCCTTCAGTCCAGTCGGGAACTATTTTGGCTATCTGACGAAGAGGTACAGATACTCCCGGAACAATAGACTGAACATATTCATTGCCCAAATCTTCAAAGTTAGGATCTACTTTTCTTTCAGCTTTCAGCTTAACCTGCATCGGATAATCTCCGTCCCACAAAGTGGTAAGTGGAATGCCCGAACCAAAGCGCATGGCCATGTTTGCAGCTACCAGAGATTTGCTGATTCCAAGACGATTGGCTTCATCGTTATCAATTTTGATCATTGCGCCTGGAGTCTGTTCTTCAAAGTTAGGACGTACCAAAGACAAGCCATCCATGTTTCTTAACGTAAGCAGTACTTTCTCTCCGGCTTTATTCAAATCCTTCAGGCTATCGCCACTCAATCTCACTTCAATGGGAGATCGTGCGTCAGAATAGTCCAACTGTTTGAAACGGACATAGGTATTAGGAAAATAGTTTGAATATTTTCCGGTCAGCTCCTCGAGCAATTCTACTGTTGCTTCCGGTGATACTGTGTTTACAATATACTGCGCATAGTTGCTTCCAGGCATATTGGGTGCGTATGAAGTATGAAAACGTGGTGAACCCTCGCCTAGAAATGAAGTGATAGAGACAATTCGTTTATCTTTCTTCATTATGGTTTCAAGCTTACTAACCACATCGGCAGTTTGTTCTATTGCAGTTCCCTTAGGTAAATAGAATTCCACCGCAAACTGATTTCGCTCGGCTATAGGCATAAGGCGTTGGGGAAGTGTACTGAACAGTAAACATCCTGCAACTACGGTTATTACCCCCGCACTTAATGTAATCCACGGATGCTTGAAACACTTATCGAGCAATACTTCATACTTTTTCTGCATCAGGTCCAGCAGATTTTTCTTTTCTTTCTTTCCCTCTTTGCCATGTTTCAATCCTTTGGTTATAAAGAAATACTGCATGTAAGGAACCAAAAGCATAGCTACCAACAAAGATATACCGAGGATAATACTGATAGACCAAGGGAATACCTTCAGGAAGTCATTGTACATTCCCGTTGTGGTAATAAGGAACGGGAAGAATGTGATACTAATAGCCAATGTGGCAGAGAAGATGGACTTGAACAACTTCATGGCACTCATAACGGAAGCATGCCAGCGCGACATTCCTTCGTCGAGATGTTCCAGATAGCTATCTATAATAACAATAGAATTGTCCACAATCATTCCCAGCGTTACTATCAGTGCAGCAAGAGTTACCGTATTCAGCTCTATTCCAAATGCATAGAACAATCCCAATGATATGAATATGGATATAGGAATTGTTGAAGCTGCAACTGAAGCAACCCGCATAGGGAGTAAACACATTATGACAATGATTACAGCCCCAATAGCAATCATTAGTTCCTTCAGGAAGTTGAATACAGAATCTCCTACCACTTTCGACTGATCGGCTATGCGGTAAATGCTCACACTTTTGGGCAGTTCCTTCTGATAAGATTCCAGGACTTCATTTACATCCTTCCCAAACTGAACAATGTTATTCCCCGAACGCATCTCCATTGACAACAGAATACACTTCTTTCCGTTGTTCTTTATATAAGAGTCCGGATCAGGATATTCACGCACCACACGAGCCACATCCTTCAATCGGATTACGTGACCGGTAGGGTCGGAATAGATAATCTGTTCAGCAATATCTCGTTCAGTTTTATAAGTCTCAGAAATATGGATTGGCGCCACGAAGCTCTTATTGTCTACTGATCCGCTCATGGTTGTAAAGCCCTGAGTGAAAAGATTGGCAGCCAGCGTAGTAGAGCTGATGCCGTATGCAGCCAGTTTTTCCTGTTCAATATAAATGCTAACTTGTTCCTTCTGCAATCCGTAACTACGAAGATTGGCCACAGCATCAATGCGTCTCAGTCTGTTCTGCAACTCTTCCAGATATTTTTCCAGTTCGCGGTAAGTTTTATCCTCTGATTCCAAAGTTATAAGCAATGCCGAAGTATCACCAAAGTCATCATTCGCCATCAAAGCCAGAACCCCTGAAGGCAACTGAGATTTGAATCCTTCTAGTCCGTGTTTGAATTTAGACCAGAACTCATCCTTATTCTTTACATCGTCATTAAGCTCTACATTAACTATAACCATTCCATCTTTTGAGGTGGAATAAGTTTTTTTCTTCTTCACTTCCTTATAGGTAAAGATGAACTTCTCTAATGGTTTAGCCAGTTGCTCCTCCACTTCGGCAGAGGTAGCACCGGGATATACGCCAATAACCAGTCCCTGGCGGATAGTGAAAACAGGGAATTCCTGTTTGGGCATTACCTTAAGCGAGTAAATGCCAAACATTACAAGCAACGACGCAATCAGAATCACGATTTGTCGGTGCCTCATGGCCAATTCTACTATGTTTATTTTTCTTCTGCTCATTTTATTGCAATTTTCATTCCTTCACTCACTTTCTGATTTCCTTCAATAATAACCTGATCGCTGGACATTAATCCATTGGTTATAACAACTCCCTGGTTGGTCAATGCACCGGTTCCCACAATTCTTCTTGTAGCTTTGCCATTTTTTGCCAGCCACACAAAGCGTTCACCGGAATCAATAATCTGAATGGCACTATTCGGAACAAGAATGCCACCTTGCTGCTGGTCGGGCGATGAGATATACACCTCACAAACCATTCCCGGCATCAGCTCACGACGAGGATTACTCAGTTTTACTTTAACTTCGTAAGTATGTGAAAGAGGATTGGCAATTACTCCCTTTTCGTCTATTTTTCCTTCAAATGATTTATGATCCAGCGCAGCTACATTAACCTGAGCTGTTGCTCCTTTCTTAATACGCGCAATCTCATTTTCCGGAACGGATACTTTTACATTTACCTTATCTATGGTAACCAGTTTGAATGATTCTAATCCAGGAGCAACATTCATTCCCGCATCAATGGACTTCTTTGCAATAACTCCGCTAAAAGGAGCATACAGATTGCAATCATGAAGATTCTTTTTGGCAATGCTCTCAGCGGCTTGTGCCTGTTGCAACTGAGTCTGAATCTCTACATACTTAATTTCCGGCAAACTACCACTTTCATGCAACTGTGTCAAACGTTTGTAAGCATCCTGAGCTTGTTTCAATGAGGAATTTGCAACACTGTACGAATTCATTAATGTAGCTTTGTTGAGAATAGCAAGCAGTTGTCCTTTTGAAACACTTTGTCCTTCAGATACCAGCACCTTTTCTACAGTTCCCATTACTGAAAAGCTAAGAGACGAACCTGTGTTTTCTTCAACTGTTCCCACATAATTATGCTCTCCTGTAGAAGTGGTCGTAGATACTGTTTCTACTTTTACCGGGATAGCCTCTTCGGCTGTAGCTTCTTCCTTTTTACCCTTACAACTAACGACCAATAATAGCAACGCAAATGCGTATACTTGTTTTCCTTTTTTCATACCATATTATTTATTATACTATTGATTCTAAATTCTTTGCAAAGTTGAGGAGTAAACTTAATGATTGGAAGTTCCTGAATACCCCTTAATTGTTCTGTTTGTCGCATTGTATACCTTGAAATGATATTTTTATTATATATTTGCGCTAAAATAAGACATATGGCACAAATTGAAAACAAAGAAATACAACGATGGGACCTTGCAACACTTGATAAAGTTCCCGATGCAGATTATATTGATAATGATTTCGCAATATTCAATAATATAGATAATGTTCCTATTTTTGATTATCCAACTCGGATAGATCTTAGTGTAATGGCAATTTGCTTGAGCGGACATGCTAAAGTGGGAATAAACCTGAAAGATTATACTCTGAAAAAAAATGACATGATTATAATAACTCCTGATCAGATAGTTCAGCTTTACGAAAATACTGATGATTTTTCTGGTCTGTTTTTTGTGTTATCTCATGCTTTTACGGATGAAATAATGGTAACTCTTGACAGGATTCTGCCTATATTCTTTTATGTTAAAGATAATCCATGTACAGTCTTAACTGATGAAGAGGTTTCATCAGTTATGAAATATCATTCTTTTCTGTGGGAAAAGGTACGAAACACGAATAATGTCTATCGTAGGGAGATAACTAAAAATATAATAAGAGCATTGGTTGTTGAAATGTACAGTGTCTTTGAAGCTCATATACCCGAAAAAAGATTCAAGTCAAGAAAAGAAGAACTTTTTGAATCATTTCTTTTGTCGGTCAGCCGTAATTTTATCAAAGAAAGAAGTGTAACTTTTTATGCAGATCAGCTTTTTCTTACCCCTAAACACCTTTCAAGGGTGATAAAAGAGATTAGCGGCCGGTCGGCAGGAGAGTGGATTGACGAGCAAGTTGTTCTTGAAGCAAAAGCCCGCCTAAAAACATCATCCCAGACTATACAGGAGGTATCCGATCAACTTGGTTTTCCCAATCAGTCCTTCTTTGGAAAGTATTTTAAGCATCACACTGGTATGTCGCCCAGTGAATATCGTAAGGTTTAAATCTTAAGTATTTAAATAAAACGGGATTGGCTGTGTAGTATAATAAACGTTGCTGGGAGAATTTTAATTGAGCTTCAGGTAGATAGCTTTCAAACAGAAATAGTACACTATTTGAATACGGATTTTTTTCTTTAATTTATCAATTTAAAGTACATTTATAACGGAGCTATTTCCTATCTTTGGCGTCAAAATTACAAACTCATATTAAAAAAGCCTTTATGAATAGAATTATTTTAAACGAGACTTCTTATTTTGGAGCTGGTTGCCGAAGTGTTATTGCTGTAGAAGCATCTCGTCGTGGTTTTAAAAAAGCATTTTTTGTAACAGATAAAGACCTTATTAAATTTGGTGTTGCTGCAGAAATTATCAAAGTTCTTGATGACGCAAAGATTCCTTATGAATTATATAGTGACGTAAAAGCAAACCCTACAATTTCAAACGTGCAGAATGGTGTTGCTGCATTCAAGAATTCAGGTGCCGACTTTATCATTGCCCTGGGTGGTGGTTCTTCTATCGATACTGCTAAAGGTATTGGTATTGTAGTAAACAACCCGGAATTCGCAGACGTTAAGTCTCTTGAAGGTGTTGCTAATACCAAGAATAAGGCTGTTCCTACTTTTGCATTGCCTACTACTGCCGGTACTGCTGCTGAGGTAACAATCAACTACGTTATCATTGACGAAGACGCAAAGAAGAAAATGGTTTGTGTGGATCCTAATGATATTCCTGCGGTTGCCATTGTTGACCCTGAATTAATGTATTCAATGCCTAAAGGCCTTACAGCTGCAACAGGTATGGATGCTTTAACTCATGCAATTGAAAGTTATATTACTCCGGGCGCATGGGCAATGAGTGATATGTTCGAAATGAAAGCAATTGAAATGATTGCTCAGAACCTGAAAGCTGCCGTTGATAACGGAAAAGATACTGTTGCACGCGAAGCTATGTCTCAGGCACAGTATTTTGCCGGAATGGGATTCTCAAACGTAGGTTTGGGTATTGTTCACTCAATGGCTCATCCATTGGGAGCATTCTATGATACTCCTCACGGTGTTGCTAACGCTTTACTTTTACCTTATGTTATGGAATACAATGCAGAATCTGTTGCTGCTCCAAAATACAAAGACATTGCAAAAGCAATGGGCGTAAACGTAGAAGGCATGACTTGCGAAGAAGGTGTTAAGGCTGCAATTGATGCAGTGAAAGCATTGTCTATCAGCATCAACATCCCTCAGAAGTTGAATGAAATTGGAGTGAAGGAAGAAGATCTTCATGAGCTTTCTGTAGCTGCCTTCAATGATGTTTGTACAGGTGGTAATCCTCGTCCAACTTCAGTGGAAGATATTGAAAAGATATACCGCAAAGCTTTCTAAATAAAGAAAAGCGATACTGAAAATATCATAATAAACGGCCTTTAAGTAGTATTTGTATGCTATTTAAAGGCTATTTTTATTTATGGGATGGTAATACTTCTTCAATAGTAAAAACAGGTTAAGTTGTTTTAGTTAAATTTTAAAGGTTTGAATTGCTTTTTACTGTTATATTAATAATATGAAATGCATTATGCTATGCATTTGAAATATGTTTCTATGAATGACATATTTGTTATTTTAATGCAGGTTCTATTCATTCTTTATTGCTAATTTTGCAGTCTTAAACAAACATTTATGAAGACAGATATTGAAATAGCTAGAAGCATTGAGCTAACGAAAATAAAACAGATAGCATGCGGAGTCGGCATTCCGGTTGATGAAATTGAAAATTATGGCCGATATATTGCTAAGGTTCCCGTTCATTTAATAAATGAAGAGAAAGTTAAACAGAGCAATTTGATTCTTGTAACCGCTATTACTCCTACAAAAGCGGGAATTGGAAAGACAACTGTATCTATTGGTCTTGCTTTGGGACTAAACAAAATAGGAAAGAAGGCTATTGTTGCTTTACGTGAACCATCACTTGGTCCATGTTTTGGAATGAAAGGTGGAGCTGCCGGAGGAGGATATGCACAGGTACTTCCAATGGAGAACATCAATCTTCACTTTACGGGCGACTTTCATGCAATTACTTCCGCGCACAACATGATTACTGCCTTACTCGATAATTACCTTTATCAGAACCAGTCTTCAGGTTTTGGGTTAAAAGATATTTTGTGGAAACGCGTTCTGGACGTAAACGATCGTACACTCCGCAATATAGTTACAGGAATTGGAGGAAAGGTAAATGGCATAACACGCGAGGCTGGATTTGACATAACTCCTGCATCTGAAATTATGGCTATTCTTTGTTTGGCCAGAGATCAGAAAGATTTGCGCCGCCGGATAGAAAACATTCTGCTGGGATTTACTTATGATGATAAACCTTTTACAGTGAAAGACCTTGGTATTGCAGGTGCTATAACTGTTCTCCTGAAAGAATGTATTCATCCTAATCTGGTTCAGACTACAGAGCATACAGCAGCATTTGTTCATGGAGGTCCTTTTGCTAATATTGCTCATGGTTGTAATTCTATTGTTGCTACTAAGATGGCGATGAGTTATGGCGATTATGTAATTACGGAAGCCGGCTTTGGTGCCGATCTTGGTGCAGAGAAGTTCTTTAATATCAAATGTCGTAAATCGGGATTGCAGCCTAAGTTGACGGTGATTGTAGCAACGGCTCAGGGATTAAAAATGCATGGTGGAGTAAGTCTCGATAAGATAAAAGAACCTAATCTGGATGGATTAAGTGAAGGTCTGAAGAATCTGGATAAGCATATTAATAATATTCGCTCTTTTCACCAGAATGTAGTGGTTGCTTTTAATAAGTACAACACAGACTCCGACGAAGAGATTGCGATGATTCGTGAATATTGTGAATGGTCCGGAGTGGGCTTTGCAGTGAATGATGCTTTTGCGCAAGGTGGCAAAGGAGCCGAAGAACTTGCAAATCTTGTAGTGAAGACTATTCAGGAGAAGCCATCTTTACCTTTAACCCTGACTTATAAAGATGAGGACTCAATCCCTGAAAAGATAGAGAAAGTTGCTAAGAATATTTATGGTGCCAAGATGGTTACTTTCAGCAGTCAGGCTAATAAGATGCTGAAACTAATCAAGGAAATGGGCATATGTGAATTCCCTGTCTGCATAGCCAAAACTCCCTATTCTTTCTCTGCCGATGAAAAAGCTTATGGTGTTGCAACAGATTTTGAGTTGAACATCAGAGATATAGTTATAAATAATGGTGCTGAGATGATTGTTGCCATTGCCGGAGATATTATGCGTATGCCCGGCTTGCCAAAAGATCCTCAGGCTACACGAATTGATATTGTGAATGGCTTTATTGAAGGATTGAGCTAATCTACATCATTTCCCAAATACAAAACAGCATAATAGGTGCAAATATCAAAGATCTGTCTTTGTATATTTGTACCTATTAATGTTTAATGTATGAAAATGAAATACACGATTACTTTTGTTATTACTTTTTTTATCTTTTTTGCTGCAGGAGCTCAGACTAAATTGCAGGATTCAAAAGATTTCAAAAGAAAGGATATCTCTAAATTCTGCAAATCCCTTAAACCGGTAGGACGTATTCTGGAAACAGAAGGTTATTATGTGTGGTGCGTAGCTCCAATCTATGGACCGGACGGAAAGGTTCATGTATTCTATTCCCGCTGGCCGTCGAAATACGGTATGGGAGGATGGATTCATAAAAGTGAAATAGCCCATGCTGTGGCCGATTCTCCTGAGGGTCCGTACACTTATGTGGAAACAATACTTGCTCCTCGTCCGGGATATTGGGATGCAACAACTTGTCATAATCCGCATATTGAATTTGTGGATGGGAAATACTGCCTCTTCTATATGGGAAATAGCAATGGAAAGACCAATACCAAACGAATCGGACTGGCTACGGCTCCTTCATTGAACGGTCCCTGGACACGAAGTGACAAACCAATTCTTGAAGCTGGCCCCGCAGGCTCGTGGGATGATCATTGTACTACTAATCCTGCCTTTATTAAACGTTCTGACGGGGAATACTGGCTTTATTACAAATCATGGAATAACGTTGACTATCAACAAGAAAAGAATGGGATAAAAGGTAATCGTAAATATGGGCTGGCTATTGCAAAGAGTCTGGAAGGTCCCTATGTCCGTTATGAAGGAAACCCTTTAATTGATTTTTCCGTTTATGGTAAGAACCAGCAGGTAGAGGATGCTTTTATCTGGCAGCAGAAAGGAAAGTTCAGAATGCTGATGCGTGATATGGGATATTTTAATAACACAGTGGGATTGTATCTGGAGTCTAAAGACGGAATCCATTGGGGAAAACCGCAAGTAGGGTGGTATGGAGCGGATGCTTATCTGGAAGAACCTCCTGCTCCAAAGCATTTAACCCGCTATGGCAGATTTGAAAGACCGCAAATCTTATTCAAAAATGGTAAACCAGCTTACATGTTCAATGCCATGCAAGGCGGTAAGTATATGACGGCTTCCGGTTTTGTTTTTAAGATTAAAGAGTAGGTTGTTTTTCTGTAAGATCAAACTAATAGATTTCCGATTACAAATTAGCAAAAAACAAAGGAACTTTTCTCTCAAACATGTACACAGGGGCGACGCATTAAAAATTTTGCGCCAATAAAAGTTCACAGAGGAACCCTTGATCCCATCCGGCTGCTTTTCTTTTTCCTTTAATGCTGCCTTTTCTTGGACTTTTCTTTAGTATCATAAGTGCTATCTTATTCATTAATGAAAAGTTCTGGGCAGCATTTCCTGTTTTTCTTCCGGCGTCTTCTCCAAAGGAAACATCTAACTGCCAGTGCAAATTGTTTTCCACAGACCAGTGCGCTCGTACTGCTTCTGCTATTTTCTGAGGCTCTAAACCTAAGGAAGTTATATAATATCTCTTTTCTAAAGATATCTCCCCTGTCTTAATGATTGTTCTTTCTGAAGTAACTCTTACTATTGATTTTATTCCTTTCCACTCTTTAAAAAACACCTCAAATCCTTCATGATTGTATACAAAGCATTCCCTGATTTCTTTGCGTCCATGTCCTGTTTCCTCCGTCCGGTATTTGGCATGTTGAGTTTCACTATATGCTATATTTTTATCACTCTCATTTCTGTCCAACTCTTCAAACCATGCCCGTAAATCGACATACAGTTTTCTTTGGTTGTTTTTTACATGAAGAACATAGTCTGCTTCTTTATCGATAATCTTTTTGGCTATTGCCTTTTGACATCCCATGGCATCAATCGTCACTATGCAGTTCTGTAGATCAAGAGCGCTAAGGAGTTCAGGAATAGCCGTAATCTCGTTGCTTTTCCTATTTACCTTGACCTGTCCTAAGGTTACCCCATTAGCTGCTGCCCAGGCACTTACCATATGAAGTTTAAAACGAGATTCTCCTTCTGGATTGGAGCGGGTGCATTTGCTGGCACCCCGTATGGTTTTTCCATCAATGGCCACAACTCCTTCATATTTTTCACAAATTTCAGACATCCAATAACGGAAAACACGTTCAAAATAATCGGGTGAAAGACTACTAAAAAAGCGATTAAAGGTATCATGTGAGGGAACATTCCTGAAAGAAGAAATACGTTCAGCAAAGAAATCTTTCCTGGAGTTACCAAACTCTTCTATCTCATTCCAAGAATCAGCACCACAAAGAACTGCAGCCATGGCAATATATACTATCGATTCTACTGAATGTTCCTTTTTTCTGTCAATACGAGTATCGTTGATTTGTTTACAAAGACTAATTATGCTCATTTTTCTACTAATTTATGTTTCTAATTTCTTTATAAAGATAATAAATATAATTAACTTAGAAAAATGTTTAAAGCTTTAATATTAATAATATAACATGCATTTATTAGGTAATATATATAATCATTTTAAGTAATTATTATAATGCGTTTGCCCTGAACATGTACATGTTTGGAATCAATCTTGTACATGTTTGCCCCTAAACATGTACATGTTTTCTCAGAAACCTCCTTTGCAAATAGTTAGTTTCTCAGCGTTAATTGATTAATACCCCAACAGGAAATCTGTTATCTAATGAGATAAGTATATAAAATGAAATAGAGCGACTAGTTATTAGCCGCTCTATTTATATTTTGTACAGGATTAAGAATCCTATTAATAAGCAAATAATGGGTATTTTTCCATTGTTTTGTTTACTCTTTTACGAACTGAAGTGATAACAGCTTCATTATCGATGTTAGAAAGAACAGTTTCAATCATTTCAGCAATCTCTACCATTAAGTCTTCCTTAGCACCACGGGTTGTGATAGCAGGAGTTCCCAAACGGATACCTGAAGTCTGGAATGCAGAACGAGTATCAAATGGAACCATGTTCTTGTTTGCTGTAATATCTGCAGAAACCAATGCTTTCTCTGCGATTTTACCTGTTAAATCAGGATATTTGCTACGCAAGTCAACTAACATAGAGTGATTATCTGTACCTCCGGAGATGATAGTGAAACCTCTGTCAATTAAAGCTTGTGCCAATACAGCAGCATTCTTCTGAACTTGTTTTTGGTATTCCTTATATTCTGGTTGCAAACATTCGCCGAAAGCAACAGCTTTAGCAGCAATTACGTGCTCTAGCGGACCACCCTGGATTCCTGGGAATACAGCGGAATCAAGCAACTGAGACATCATTTTAACTTCTCCCTTTGGAGTTTTCTTTCCCCATGGATTTGGGAAATCTTCACCCATCAGGATAACACCACCACGAGGACCACGAAGAGTTTTGTGTGTAGTAGAAGTCACGATGTGAGCCCATCTCAATGGGTTTTCCAATAAACCTGCTGCGATAAGACCTGCTGGGTGAGCCATGTCAATCATAAGGATTGCTCCAACTTTATCAGCAATCTGACGCATACGTTTGTAATCCCATTCACGAGAATAAGCAGAACCACCACCAATAATCATTTTAGGTTGTTCACGAAGTGCTACTTCTTCCATTTGGTCATAGTCTACGCGACCAGTTTCTTCTTTTACGTTATATTCGCAAGGAGTGTAAATAAGACCTGAAGTATTAACTAATGAACCGTGAGACAGGTGACCGCCGTGTGCAAGATTCAAACCCATAAACTTGTCTCCTGGGTTTAATACAGCAAGAAATACTGCTGCGTTAGCTTGTGCTCCGGAGTGTGGTTGAACATTTGCCCATTCAGCTCCAAAGATTTCCTTTAGTCTGTCAATAGCAAGTTGCTCGCTTTCGTCAACTACCTCGCAACCGCCGTAATAACGTTTTCCGGGATAGCCTTCAGCGTATTTGTTTGTTAGGCAAGAACCCATGGCTTGCATAACTTGGTCACTCACAAAATTTTCTGATGCAATCAGCTCGATACCTTTGAGCTGTCTTTGATGCTCTCTTTCGATGATGTCGAAAATTAAATCGTCTCTTTTCATTCTAAATATGATGATAATAAGTGTTTTACTCGAGATTCTTTATTAAGCGCACAAAAGTAACCAAAAAAAAGTGGATTTAAAAGCGAATAAAGAAAAAAAATAAAAGATTAAAAGATAACTCCTAGTGAGAAACTGAGTAGGTTACTTCTTCTTTTGAATATCATATTGGCAACATTTTCTGATCCGTCTCCGTTAGATTCTATGTATGTAACCGACTTGGAGATATTCCTTAGTCCCAACTCATAACGAAAATCAAAGAATATATTTGAGATATTTACTCCAACTCCGGCTACGGCGTTAATATTAAACGGATGCAGCTTTTCTTCTATTCCTTTCTGATCGAAGTTAGTAAACTCAAGCTTACTCTTTTTGTTCCATACATACTGAAACTTGGGTCCAATAAAGAACGCCATACCATAAGGTCCTTCTTTTATAAAATTGTATCCGTACAGTACTGGGAGCTCAACGGCATGAATTGTAGAGTTTATGCTTGCATAGTCGGGTTCAATATCAGGATGTTGGGAACCTTTTTTATCAAAAGAAATTTCACTTTTACTCACAATATAAGAAAGCTCTGGTTCAATAAAATGTTTCTTCATATTTATTCTCATAAACATTCCTCCAAAGTAGCCTACCTTATAGTTGTTCTGGATATCGTTGATTGTAATGTCTTTGATTTTAAACTCATCAACAAAGTACATCGCTGTATTAAAGCCCCCCTTTATACCAAAGTTGACCTTTTTTGAGTGTGTTCCTGTTGCGATTTCCTGCGCAAAGCCGCAAAGACTCCATCCAATAATCAAAAATAGTAGGAATGCTTTCTTCATGCTTATTTCTTTTTCTCTACCGACCAACCAAATTTACCTATATTTTCTCCCAGATCAAAATAGTTACCGTGTACATATACCAAAGGATTGCTTTTTGAAAACTCAAATTTACCGGTTTTGGCATTCATGAACCTATCATCTGCTTTTACATTTACCACATCGGCTATAAACATATCGTGCGAACCCAGTGAAATAACTTCTTTTACCCGGCATTCAATACAAAGAGGTGACTCTTCAATGATTGGAGCATTTACTACAGATGCCTTGCCCGGGGTAAGCTTCATTTCGGCAAACTTATTATAATTCTTTCCAGAACGCACACCACACCAGTCTGTTGCAAAAGCCATGTCCTTTGTAGTCAGATTGATTACAAACTCCATATTCTTTTTTAGGATAGGATAGGAGTGGCGTTCAGGGCGCACGGAAATATAACACATTGGCGGATTGGTACAAATTGTACCCACCCATGCCACTGTGATAATATTATATTCGCTTTCCTCGCTGCCACAACTAACTAATACTGCAGGTAGCGGGTAAATCATAGTTCCCGGTTTCCAGTCTTGCTTCATTATAAAATTCTACGTTGTAAAATCACAATATCTTCCTTTCTCAGTTCCTTCTCACAATAGTGACACTTGATAATACATTTATTTTTATCGATCACATGAAAAAGAGTAGCCATTGGTTCGTTGTTGGTAATGCATTTTGGATTTGCACATTTTACGATACCTTTCAGATCGTCGGGCATGTTGACTTCCTTTTTTTCTACCACTTCATAGTTGCGGATAATGTTAAGCTTTACATGCGGTGCAACTACAGAAATGCGGTTAATTTCTTCATCGTCGAAGAATTTATCTGCAATTTTAATGATACCTTTCTTGCCCAGCTTTTTACTGTCAAGGTTATAGCCAATTGTGATGTTACATTCCATCCGTTCAAGTCCCAGTAAAGAAACTATGGTGAAGAGTTTTCCTGATGGTATATGGTCTATTACAGTGCCGTTCTTCAGAGCAGCAACCTGTAGTTCTTGTCTAATTTCGCTCATTGAATTAAATGATTGATTAATAATGAAAAAATAAATAAGTTATGATGCGTGTTTATTCCTTGATTTCATCTAAAGTAATACCAAGTACATCACAAATAATAGCCTGACGGGCAAACAGTCCGTTGCGGGCTTGTTGGAAATAATAAGCTTTCTCGTTATCGTCCACATCATAAGCAATCTCGTTTACACGTGGAAGCGGATGAAGTATGCGCAGATTAGGACGGGTATGTTCCAACATCTTATTCTTTAATATGTATACATTCTTCACACGTTCATATTCCATCAGATCAGTGAAACGTTCACGTTGTACGCGTGTCATGTATAAAATATCCGCATCGGCAATGATTTCTTCAGTAAAATCGGTATGCTCTACATACTTAATATTATGCTCGTTGCAGTAAATCTTATATTCTTCGGGCATCTTTAATTCATCCGGAGCAATGAAATGAAATGTTGGGTTGAAATGACGCATAGCCATAATCAAGGAGTGAACGGTACGTCCATATTTCAAATCACCTACAAGGAATATATTCAGATTTTCAAGAGTGCCCTGAGTCTTTTGGATGGAATAGAGGTCGAGCATTGTCTGTGAAGGATGCTGATTGGCTCCGTCACCCGCATTTATAATAGGTATAGGAGCAACCTCACTTGCATATCTTGCTGCGCCTTCCAAATGATGACGCATAACAATGAGATCTGCATAGTTGCTAACCATCATAATGGTGTCTTTCAATGTTTCGCCTTTCGATGAACTTGTGGTTGATGCATCCGAGAAACCAATAATACGTCCCCCCAATCGGTTTACAGCTGTTTCAAAACTTAGTCGGGTACGGGTAGAAGGTTCAAAAAAGAGAGTTGCTACAACTTTTCCGTCCAGGATTTTTCGGTTTGGATTGTTTTCGAACTGCTTTGCCATCTCCAGAAGATAGAGGATTTTTTCTTTTGAATGCTCGGCGATAGTTACTAAACTTCTATTTTCCATATTCTTATCTATTTATCATTGAATGTAAAATACGGAGCGTAAAGGTATGGAAAAAAATGATTATTAGAAAGTTCTTTTAATTAAAAGATTTATTATAATTTTGTGCCAAACTAAGAAATTGGAAAAATGAATCAAGTTGAGGTTAAAGGTACTCCTGGATCTATAAAAAGATTGGTCCGATGGCTGTGGATAGCGTTCGGGTCTTTTATTGCATTATCTGCAGTTATTTTTTGTTTTATAGCATGGGGGTGGATTGGCTATATGCCTGATGTGGAAGAATTAGAAAATCCTAACTATAAATTTGCTACAGAAATTTTGTCGAGTGACGGAAAAACTCTTGGAACCTGGTCGTTAAGTAAGGAAAACCGTGTATATGTAGGTTATAAAGATATGTCTAAATCCTTGGTTAATGCATTGATTGCCACTGAAGATGTACGTTTTGAAGAACACTCGGGTATTGATATTCGTGCACTGGGACGTGCTATCGTAAAACGTGGATTGCTGTTTCAGAAAAATGCCGGTGGTGGTAGTACTATTACCCAACAGCTTTCCAAACAGCTTTATTCACCCGGGGCAGGTAACTTTATAGAACGCTTGTTTCAGAAACCTATTGAATGGGTGATTGCGGTAAAGCTTGAACGTTACTATACTAAGGAAGAACTTCTGACTATGTACTTTAATAAGTACGACTTTGGTAATAATGCCGTTGGTGTTAAAACAGCATCATATACTTACTTCTCAAAAGAACCTGCTGATTTAAAGATTGAAGAAGCTGCCACTTTGGTGGGAATGTGTAAGAATTCCTCTTTGTATAACCCTGTGCGTCGCCGGGAACTTGTAGAGCAACGCCGTAATGTGGTGCTTGATCAGATGAGAAAAGCTGATTATATTACTGAAGAAGAAAGAGACTCACTGATGGATATTCCTTTGAGACTGAACTTCCATCGTGTAGATCATAAAGAAGGTCTGGCTACTTACTTCCGCGAATATCTTCGTATGATAATGACTGCTAAAGAGCCTCACAGAGTAGATTATGCTTCATGGCAGACTCAACGGTTCTATGAAGATTCTTTGGCATGGGAACATAATCCACTTTACGGATGGTGCTCAAAGAACAAGAAGAAAGACGGAACCAATTACAATATTTATTCCGATGGTTTGAAAATCTTCACCACAATTGATTCACACATGCAGCAATATGCCGAAGAAGCTGTGGAAGAACATGTGGGACATTTCCTGCAACCTCTGTTCTTTAAAGAAAAGAGAGGCAGAAGCTCGGCTCCATTCTCTAGTCAGTTGACCAAGAGTCAGGTTAATGATATCATAATGAGATCCTTGAAACAGTCTGAACGCTATAACACAATGAAGAATGCCGGATTCTCTGAGAGCGATATTATGAAGGCATTTAAGACTCCTGAACAGATGTCTGTCTTTACATGGCACGGTGTGAAAGATACCGTGATGACTCCATTGGATTCAATTAAATATTATAAGTATTTCCTTAGAGCCGGATTTATGTCTATGGACCCAACTACAGGAGCAGTAAAAGCGTATGTAGGCGGACCGAACTATGCATTCTTCCAGTATGATATGGCAGGAATGGGACGCCGTCAGGTAGGTTCTACTATTAAGCCATTCCTTTATTCACTTGCTATGGAGAATGGATTTACGCCATGTGACGTAACCCGTAACGTAGAGCAGACTCTTTATACCGGAGCAGGAGAACCCTGGACTCCAAAAAATGCATCTCGTGCACGTTATGGCGAAATGGTTACTCTGAAATGGGGACTTGCAAACTCTAATAACTGGATTTCTGCTTATCTGATGAGCAGACTGAATGCTTCTTCGCTTGTTCGCCTTATTCATAAGTTTGGAGTGAAGAACCGCAATATCGTGGCCAGCCCTTCTCTTTGCCTTGGACCTTGTGAGATATCCGTAGGAGAAATGGTTAGTGCATATACTGCATTTGTAAATAATGGACTTCGCTGCGACCCTATGTTAGTAACAAAGATTGAGGATAGCGAAGGTAACGTGATTGCTAAATTCCATCCTCAGATGGAAGAGGTTATCAGCGCTTCCAGTGCAGCCAAGATGCTGACCATGTTACGCGCGGTAATCAATGAAGGTACCGGTGGTAGAGTTCGCCGCTACACAAGAGCTGATGTAGGAGGTAAAACCGGAACAACTCAGCGCAACTCTGATGGTTGGTTTGTTGGATTCACTCCCAAGCTGGTATCCGGTTGTTGGGTAGGAGGTGAAGACCGTGATATTCACTTTGATACAATGATTTATGGACAAGGAGCATCAATGGCTCTTCCTATCTGGGGAATCTTTATGAAGAAGGTTTATGCAGATAAATCACTGGGATATTCAGAATCGGATGTATTCCCGTATGCCAGTCAGAATGTCTGTGGAAATGACTCCACAGCAGTTGGCCCTCCCGGAGGTATGGACAGCTTGTTTGCGCAATAAGAATAACTATTATATAAAAGAAGCCCTCTCATTGTTTCCGTTGAAACATTGAGAGGGCTTTTTTGTTTCTCAGATCAATAAAGATTCAGCTGAAAATCTTCCGCCAATAAATTTAATCCATTCTCCAATAAATAAAAACCATTGGCGAATAAACAGAGAAGCATTGCTCAATGATTTTCAGACCCAATAATTCAACTACTGTGTAAACTTCAACAGAGGCTTTTTTATTGGCGTTTTTTACATATAAAATGCACGAAAAAGTGAGGGTAGAGCACTTTTTGAGTGGATCTCGTTAGGGATGAAACCGTTCTTTTGAAGTGTATTGTGCTGTAAATTAACGTGCTGTATGAATTTGTGATGGAGTTAGGGATGATAATGCTTTTTTATATTCCCAATTCTTTTAATCCGGCAATTACAAAATCTCTTTTCAAGTCTTTTTCTTTTAAAACCAGCGAGTCATAAATCAGCAAATCAAGATCCAGCTTTATAACCTCTTCCTTCTTATCTTCAGGGCGACGACCGGCTTGTAATTCTATTTGTTTGAGAATAAGTTTAACCTCTTCAGTGCTCAGATTGGTCGAAATTTTTGCAATCTGATTCGTGAAGTGGGCCGGGTTATGCATGCCTACAGGGATAGTTTCCTGTTCCGTTCCAAAAAGAATTTCGGGGAAATAAACAGATAACTGCTCTTGTGCCAGCTTAATGTTACATTCCTGGTTGGTGTTAGAGCCAATAGATATTATACAAATATGTTGTTCCATAATTCCCTTTTTGATGACAAAATAACGCTAAAAAGAGAGCATTACCAAATATTTTTGTACTTTTGAATTTTGAACTGAATTATAAGAATCGCGAAATGAAATATATTGGAATTATACCGGCAAGATATGCGTCTACTCGATTTCCGGGAAAACCATTAGCCATGTTAGGTGGCAAGACTGTTATTCAAAGAGTTTACGAACAAGTGCGCAACTGTCTGGACGAAGCTTATGTTGCTACTGACGACGAGAGAATAGAACAAGCAGTAAAAGCTTTTGGCGGGAAAGTTGTAATGACATCCACATCACATAAAAGCGGTACAGACAGGTGTTATGAGGCTTTTACAAAAGTGGGAACAGGATTCGATGTTGTGGTAAACATTCAGGGAGATGAACCTTTTATCCAACCGTCTCAGTTAGAAGCAATAAAAGCATGTTTTAATGACCCAACCACTCATATTGCTACGCTGGTAAAACCCTTTACTGTAGCCGATTCTTTTGAAGCTCTTGAGAATGTCAACTCGCCTAAAGTCGTTGTAAATAAGAACTGGAATGCACTTTATTTTAGTCGTTCCATTATTCCTTTTACCAGAAACAGCGATAAGAAAGATTGGTTGAAGCAACATACATATTACAAACACATTGGCTTGTATGCTTATCGGACGGAAGTATTGAAAGAGATTACAACTCTGCCACAATCATCACTTGAACTGGCCGAATCTCTGGAACAACTTCGCTGGCTGGAAAACGGATATACCATCAAAGTAGGCATCACCAACCTTGAAACCATTGGTATAGACACACCGGAGGACTTAATGAAAGCTGAATCATTTTTAAAGAATCAATATGCTGAATAGAAAAATTCAACCTGAGATTAAAGCAATGGAAAACATATCTATTGCTGCTCCCCAGAGAAAAATAATGTCTAATGGCATACCTCTCAATATAATTGAAGCCGGCAGCCAGGAAGTGGTAAGGCTTGATATTCTTATTGGCGCAGGTAAATGGCACCAGACTCAGTTGTTGCAGACGCTTTTTGCCAACCGAATGCTAAGAGAAGGAACCAAACGATTTACTTCTGCCGAGATTGCTGAGAAGCTAGATTATTATGGTGCATGGCTGGAACTTTCTACCTCCATGGAGTATTCATACATCACTCTTTATTCCCTGAATAAATACTTCGCCAGTACTTTGGAAGTGCTGGAATCAATTGTGAAAGAGCCAATCTTTCCCGAGAAAGAACTGAATACGGTTGTTGATACCAATAAACATCAGTTCCTGATAAATAGTACGAAGGTTGAGTATCTGGCGCAGAAAAGCTTTGCCGGCTCAATCTTTGGAGCAGAACACCCTTGTGGTCGTTATGCTTCAGCAGATGATTATGATAAAGTAACTTCTGCATGTCTGAAAGAGTTCTACGATCAATATTATCATTCCGGCAACTGTACTATTTACATTGCAGGAAAAGTAACAGAAGAAATTCTGGGCTTATTGAATAATGCTTTTGGAAATGATTCCTGGGGACAAGTTGAAAATAAGGTATCGTTATTACCCGGCACAATAAATACTACAAGTCAGAAACGCATCTTTACCGAACAGACAACAGCAATGCAAAGCTCATTAAAGATGGGGAAAGTAATGATTCAAAGATCTCATCCGGATTACTTTAAAATGAGAGTGCTGGTTACTATCTTCGGAGGTTACTTTGGCAGTCGTCTAATGTCGAATATCCGCGAAGACAAAGGATATACTTATGGAATCTCTGCCGGAATAGCTTCTTATCCCGATGCCGGTGTATTTATGATTGCCACTGAAGCCGGCAATGAATATGTGGAGGATATTATTAAGGAAGTATATCACGAGATGAATATATTGCAGACAGATTTAGTGCCGGATGCAGAACTGAACATGGTCAGGAATTACATGTTAGGGGAGATGTGTCGGAGCTATGAAGGACCATTCTCATTATCCGATGCCTGGATGTTTGTTCAAACGTCTCATCTCCCTGATTCTTATTTTGAGGAATCACTGAAAGCTTTGCAAAGTGTAACGACTGAAGAACTGAGAACCTTGGCTCAAAAGTATTTTGATCAGGAAAAGGTGATAGAAGTTGTTGCCGGTAAAAGCATTTAATTTATAACAAAACCTAATTAATTAACTCTTTTCATAGATAATTGTTACTTTTGTCTCATGTGTATTTATAAATATCTTTCTACTATGCGAAAATATGTCTATATATTCTTTCTATTAATCTCTGTGACAACTACTTCTCAGGCTCAGGGAATTGGTGGCCTTTTCTCAAAAGTCAAAGGGATTTTTACCCCTTCCTCGGAACTTAAAATTGGCAATTATACTTTTAAAGATGGTGCAACTTATACAGGAGAGCTTCAAAAAGATAAGCCCAATGGTAAAGGGAAAACAGTCTTCAAGAATGGCGATGTGTACGAAGGGGAATACATAAACGGTAAGCGTGAAGGATTTGGCGTTTATTCTTTTGTTGATGGTGAGAAGTATGAAGGACAGTGGTTTCAGGATCAGCAACACGGAAAAGGTACTTACTATTTCATGAACAATAATAGGTACGAAGGTATGTGGTACACCGACTATCAGCAAGGAGAAGGAACAATGTATTACTATAATGGTGATGTTTATACAGGAAACTGGGTTAATGACAAACGTGATGGCAAAGGAACTTATACCTGGAAAAACGGAGCGAAATATGAAGGCGACTGGAAAGGCGATAAGAAAAACGGCAAAGGTCTCCTGGTTTGGGAAGACAAATCAAAGTATGAAGGCGACTGGAAAGACAATGTCCGCTGGGGAAAAGGTACTTATTCTTACCCAACAGGAGATAAATACGCCGGTGATTGGGTGAATGATATTCAGGATGGACACGGAATTTATTATTTCCATACCGGTGAAAAGTACGATGGTGACTACTTAAAAGGACAAAGAACCGGAAGAGGTATATTTACTCTTGCAAACGGTGATAAATATGAAGGCGACTTTAAGGAAGGCATGCAACACGGACAAGGAACTTTTACCTGGAAGAATGGAGCTGTATACACCGGTCAGTGGCTAAATAATCAGAGAAATGGACGAGGAACCTATACTTGGGCTAATGGAGATCGCTATGAAGGCGACTGGAAAAGCAATATTTACCACGGTCAGGGTGTGCTTATTCTAAAAGACGGAACCAAATACAAGGGTGGTTTTGTGAACGGAAGGGAAGAAGGCTCCGGAATTCAGGAAGATAAAGATGGCAATCGTTTCGAAGGATTTTTCAGACAAGGAAAGAAAGACGGACCTTTTGTTGAGTTTGACAAAGATGGAAATATACTAAGACGTGGTTCTTATAAGTTTGGCGTAATTGATAATGTAGAGAAGAAATAATATTCTTCTCACATTTCTTAAGAATAAAAAATGCCGATGCGTTGATTTTAATAATCTCTGCATCGGCATTTTAGTTTGTATCTTTTTATATTATCAGATAATATATTGTGAACTGATTGATTCGTTGTTGTATACTCTACGGATAGTAGTTGCAAACAAATCTGCAATAGATATTTGTTTTACTTTTACACCTCCTTTAGAATATGGAATGCTATTTGTGAAAATCATTTCAGTAAGACTTGATTGCTCTACGCGTTCTGTAGCAGGACAAGACATTACACAGTGGCTGGCAATAGCACGAACAGAAACTGCTCCGGCCTCCAACATAATATCAGCAGCTTTGGTAATAGTACCGGCTGTGTCTACAATATCATCAATAAGAATTACATTCTTACCTTTAACATCTCCGATAATCTGCATTGATGCAACTTCATTAGCTTTAATACGAGACTTGTTGCAAAGAACCAGTGGAACACCTAAATATTTAGAATAAGTACTGGCTCTCTTAGAACCACCAACGTCTGGAGTTGCAATTACTAAATTATCCAGATCTAAAGATTCAATGTATGGTAAGAAAACTGCTGATGCATACAAGTGATCTACTGGTACATTAAAGAAACCCTGAATCTGATCTGCATGCAAATCCATTGTAATTAAACGGTCAATGCCAGCAACCGCTAACAAGTCGGCTACTAATTTAGCTCCGATTGCTACACGTGGTTTATCTTTTCTATCCTGGCGAGCCCATCCGAAGTAAGGAATAACTGCTACGATACTTTTAGCTGATGCACGTTTTGCTGCGTCAACCATAAGTAACAGTTCCATTAAGTTGTCTGAGTTGGGGAAGGTAGATTGGACTAAAAAGACATGCGAACCTCTAATAGATTCTTCATAAGATACGGCAAACTCCCCGTCGGCAAAGTGGGTGATGTTCATATTTCCCAGAGGGCAGCCAAGGCTTTCGCAAATTTTCTCTGCTAGGTATCTGGAGTTTGTGCCAGAAAATACCATAAAAGGTGCTTTTTCGCTCATTTTGTAATTGAATTACCTTTATATTAATTTGCCTGCAAAGGTATAAATTCTAGCCACAAAATGAAAGACTTATTGTATAAAATGTGTTTTCAGATAAATAATTTCTCCAATAATTCCTTAGCTTTGCAACCAAAATAGGTGTGAATTATGCTAAGAATCAAGATTTTAGTTGCTTTGTCCGTATCATTTCTCTCTGTTGTAGGGTGTCTGGCTCAAACTAGCGGGAAAGGCAATCCGGCTCTATTGAATGATCTGATGGAGAAGGATTTGTTTTTCAGGCCTTATCTTGATAATGCCGGAAAATATGAGGTTCAGATTATCTATACTCAGATAGAACGTGATAAATTAAACGCTCCTCATTTTACTCAATACGACTATCAGCTGGATAATAAAAAGTATTTTAATCCTGCCAGTCTGGTAAAATGGCCATTAATATTGCTGGGGATGGAGAAGATTAATAATTTAAAACCGGCCTTTGGCGTAACTCTATATAATAAGGTTGGCTATTTTGAGAATTCAGATTGCTCTCCGCGTATTTCCATTGACCGTTTGGCGCGGGACAAAACTCCACGACTGGCAAATTATATTAAAGAGATGATTCTGGTGAGTGATAACGATGCCTATAACCGGATGTATGATTTTCTGGGACAAGAGTATATCAATAAGCGCCTGGCGGAAGTTGGGTATGACTCTGTCAGAGTTATGCTGAGATTTGATAATTGCTCTGTGGAGCAAAGCCGGACAACTCCTGCAATTCGTTTATATAATAAGAAAGGTGTGGCTGTTTATGAGCAGCCAATGGCTACAAATCCCGCTCAGCTTGCTAATCCTTTAGGAACTATTGTAAAGGGAGGAAAAGATTATTCGCGTTTTAACCGGATATCTTTGCAGGACATAAACGATATGATTCTTTTCACTTTCTTCAGAAAAGCTGCGCCTGGGAAGATGCCATTCAATCTGACTGAGGAGGATTACAGGTTGCTGTATAAATACACGGCAATGGCTCCCAATAAAAGCGAGTTTCCTGCTTTTAAAAAGAAGCATCGCAAATATCCGGTACATCTGAAGAAGTATCTTTATTACGGGAAAAATTCTAAAGTTGCTAATCTTCCGGGATTAGAGATCCACAATATGGTGGGAGAGTCTCACGGAACATTGGCTGATGTAGCTTATTTTGTGAATCCAAAAACAGGAGTGGAATTTATGATTTCGGCCGTAATCAATACGTGTGACGGGGATATTACTCCTGCAAACTATCATTATAAGGATATTGGTCAGCCATTTATGGCCAGGCTAGGCCGGATGATTTATAAATATGAGCTGCAAAGGCGTAAGCGCTAACCTGATTATATCTGCTATTTTGAGTCTATTTTCAGGGAATATCTCTTCTGTTATAGTGTTTTATGAATGTGTATACCTCTTCTTTTTAATATTTAGCGTATTTTTGCAGCATGAATATGAAACAAGAACAAATAGAACAGGCTCTTAAGAGCTTAAAGATAGAAAAACTGAACCCTATGCAGGAAGCCTCCTTGAGGGCTAACGGTCAGGGGAAGGATGTTGTTTTGCTCTCTCCAACAGGATCGGGCAAGACATTGGCTTTTTTGCTTCCTTTGCTACAAGAACTTAAACCAGAAGAGAATACAATTCAGAGCTTGGTGCTGGTTCCATCACGCGAACTGGCATTGCAGATTGAATCGGTTTTCAAAGCAATGAACACCGGATTTAAAACTTGCTGCTGCTATGGAGGTCACCCTATATCTGATGAAAAGAAGAGCATTCTGGGCAATCATCCTGCAATTATAATAGGTACTCCCGGACGTATCAACGACCATTTAGGAAAAGGAAATTTTATTCCCGATACCATCCACACATTGGTAATCGATGAATTCGATAAGTCTTTGGAGTATGGTTTTCAGGACGAAATGTCGGACATTATTGCCCAACTGCCGGGATTAAAGAAACGTATTCTTCTATCTGCTACAGATGCTGAAGAAATTCCTGACTTTACAGGCCTGAATGAAACCTTAAAACTTGATTTCCTGGTACCGGAAGAAGATTCTGTTCGTCTGAAACTGATGAAAGTACTCTCGCCGGATAAGGATAAGCTGGAAACTCTTTTCCGTCTGCTTTGCACGATGGGCAGTAGTTCAACAATTGTTTTCTGTAATCATCGTGATGCAGTGGAGCGTGTTAGCGATTATCTGGCCTCGAAAGGGCTGTATAACGAATATTTTCATGGAGGAATGGAACAGCCCGACCGTGAACGCGCCTTATATAAGTTCCGCAACGGCAGTTGCCACGTGTTTGTCTCAACAGACCTGGCTTCCCGTGGGTTGGATATTCCTGAAATTGAGAATATCATCCACTATCATATACCTATCAATGAAGATGCGTTTACCCATCGTAACGGACGAACAGCCCGTTGGGATGCAGAAGGAACCTCGTACATCATTCTCAATGAAGACGAAAGTCTGCCGATATACGTAACAGAAGAACCAGAAATCTTTAATCTGCCGGCAAAAACAGCTCGTCCGGCCCAGTCACTTTGGGTTACCTTATATATAGGTAAAGGGAAAAAGGATAAAGTGAACAAGATTGATATCGTTGGATTTCTTTATAAAAAAGGAAAACTTGCAAAAGAGGACGTTGGTCAGATAGATGTAAAAGAGCATTTTGCCTTTGTTGCTATCCGACGTTCAAAGCTGAACCAGACTCTTAACCTGATTCAAGGGGAAAAGATAAAGGGCATGAAGATGAAGATTGAGGAAGCAGATTAATTTATTGCAGATACATTTATATTCCCTTGTACAAAAGATTGCATTCTTTTGTACAAGGGAATTCTTTCTTTTGTACAGAAGAATGAATTGTTTTGTACAAAAGAATTATTTTCTCTTCCGTTTTGTTTTGTCCAGTCTTCTAAAAGCCCTGTGTAATCCCCAGTTAATGGAGCAAATAATAATACTGAAGAATATAGCAGTGCCGAAGTTATTTACCGTAAAGCTATCTATAAGCCAGTCGGTCATAACAAGTATAGCGGCGTTGCTTACAAGTAAGAACAGTAATATAGTAATTAAAGTTGGAATGACAGAGAGCATTTGAAGGGCCGGCTTAACTACAATGTTGAAGATTCCCAGTAGAATAGCCAGCAAAGCTGCGTTCCAGAAACCTCCCGATTCTATTCCCGACATAAATATAATGACCAGATAGCTAGCCACAACTGATAAAAGAAAATTCATAACTGTTTTCATAGTTTGTCTCCTTTCTTAATAGAGAAACGAATTCTTATATGTAATTGTTCAAGCCTAGAATTGATAATGTAAGTAATATAACAAAATGTAGTTTGATATATACTGTATCGAATAAATAGAAAGTAAAAAGGCTCCAAAATACTATATTTTTATATTAAATCGTTTGCTACCACGAAAAAAAATACTAATTTCGCAGGGTCTTAAAATTCTAGTTATTTTTATTGTATAATCAAAACAAACTTCAAATGAAAAAGCATAATTTTAATGCCGGACCGTCTATTCTTCCTCAATCAACAATCGAAAATACTGCGAAAGCTATTCTTGACTTTAATGGCTCAGGACTTTCTTTGATGGAAATTAGTCACCGTGCAAAAGATTTTCAACCAGTGGTTGATGAAGCTGTAGCACTGTTCAAAGAACTTTTAAATATACCCGAAGGTTATTCGGTCCTTTTCCTTGGTGGCGGTGCGAGCCTGGAATTCTGTATGATTCCTTTTAACTACCTTGAAAAGAAAGCTGCTTATCTGAACACTGGTGTTTGGGCAAAGAAAGCAATGAAAGAAGCAAAAGCTTTTGGCGAAGTTGTTGAGGTTGCATCTTCAGCAGATGCAAATTATACATTTGTTCCTAAAGATTATACTATTCCTGCTGATGCGGATTACTTCCACATCACAACAAATAACACAATCTATGGTACAGAAATCCGCACAGACCTTGATTCTCCGGTTCCAATGATTGCAGATGCATCTTCAGATATCTTCTCTCGTCCTATGGATGTTTCAAAATATGTTATGATTTACGGTGGTGCTCAAAAGAATCTTGCTCCTGCAGGACTTACTTTTGTTATTGTAAAGAACGACTCACTTGGAAAAGTATCTCGTTACATCCCTACAATGCTTAACTACCAGACTCATATTGATAACGGTTCAATGTTCAATACTCCTCCTGTTGTACCTATTTATGCAGCACTTGAAACTCTTCGTTGGATTAAAGCTCAGGGTGGCGTAAAGGAAATGGAAAGACGAGCTATTGAAAAAGCTGATCTTTTATACGGTGAAATTGACCGTAACAAATTATTCGTTGGAACAGCTAACAAAGAAGACCGTTCATTGATGAACATCTGCTTCGTAATGAAAGACGAATACAAGGATCTTGAAGCCGACTTCATGAAGTTTGCTACAGAAAAAGGTATGGTAGGTATCAAGGGACACCGTTCAGTAGGTGGTTTCCGTGCTTCTTGCTATAATGCAATGGCAAAAGAAAGCGTAGAAGCTTTGATTGCTTGCATGCAGGAATTTGAGAAATTACATTAATATACAAATCTATTCACCACAGATTGCGCCGGTTTCACAGATTATTCAAAGTCTGTGAAATCTGCGTTCTCTGTGGTGAACTTTTAAATACATAACACTATGAAAGTATTAATCGCAACAGACAAACCGTTTGCTAAAGTTGCTGTAGACGGAATTCGTAAAGAGATTGAAGCTGCAGGCTATGAATTGGCCTTATTAGAAAAGTACACAGAGAAGAAACAATTGCTTGATGCCGTGAAAGATGCTAATGCTATCATTATCCGTAGTGATATTATAGATACAGAAGTATTAGACGCTGCTAAGGAACTGAAAATCGTAGTTCGTGCAGGTGCAGGTTATGATAATGTAGACCTTGATGCTGCCACAGCTCATGGCGTTTGTGTTATGAATACTCCGGGACAGAATTCCAATGCTGTAGCTGAGCTGGCTCTTGGCCTAATGGTATTTGCTGTTCGTAACTTCTATAACGGAACTTCAGGTTCTGAACTTATGGGTAAAAAACTAGGTATTCATGCTTATGGTAATGTAGGTCGTAACGTAGCTCGTGTTGCCAGAGGTTTTGGAATGGAAATCTATGCTTACGATGCATTCTGCCCAAAAGAAGTAATTGAAAAAGATGGCGCTAAAGCTGTAGACTCTGCAGAAGAACTTTACGCTACTTGTGATGTTGTTTCTCTTCATATTCCTGCAACAGCAGAAACTAAAAACTCCATCAACTATGCACTTCTTAATAAGATGCCAAAGGGAGCTATGCTTGTAAACACTGCCCGTAAGGAAGTAATCAATGAAGCAGAACTTATCAAATTGATGGAAGACCGTGCCGACTTTAAATATGTAACAGATATTATGCCTGCTGCAAATGCTGAATTGGCAGAGAAGTTTGCCGGACGTTATTTCTCAACTCCTAAGAAGATGGGTGCTCAGACTGCTGAAGCAAATATCAACGCAGGTATTGCAGCTGCTAAGCAGATTGTAGGATTCCTGAAAGATGGTTGCGAGAAATTCAGAGTAAACAAGTAATAAGCTCTAACGCACACTATGAACAGAAGAATATTAAAATATGAAATTCTGATTGCCTATTCAATGGGGCTACTTACTTTTGTTTTAAGTAGTATATTCAGAGATAGTCTATCTGATTTTGCCAAAGGATTTTGTGAAGGCTTTTCTTTACTTACAATCTTTACTGGCTTGGCATATGGGTGCTGGTGTGCTGTTAAGAAGAAAAACCCTTATAAGATTTAATTTATGGCTATAATAAAACCTTTTAAAGGCATTCGTCCTCCACAGAACTTAGTTGAAGAGGTTGCTTCTCGTCCTTATGATGTATTAAACTCTGAAGAAGCGCGTCAGGAAGCTGCCGGAAACGAGAAATCATTGTATCATATCATCAAGCCGGAGATTGATTTTCCGGTAGGAACAGATGAGCATGACGAAAAAGTTTATTTAAAAGCTGCTGAAAACTTCAAGAAGTTCCAGGATAACGGTTGGTTGGTGCAGGATGATAAAGAACAATATTATGTCTACGCACAAACCATGAACGGCAAAACTCAATACGGTTTGGTTGTTTGTGCTTCTGTTGCCGATTATATGAACGGATCTATAAAGAAGCACGAACTTACCCGTCGCGATAAAGAAGAAGATCGTATGAAACATGTTCGTGTGAATAATGCGAATATAGAACCGGTGTTCTTTGCTTATCCTGATAATGATGAGTTGGATGCAATAGTTAAGAAGTATACTGCAAACAAACCAGTCAATGAATTTATTGCTCCGGGTGATGGCTTTGGTCATCAGTTCTGGATAATAAATGAAGATGCTGACATTGCAACTATTACCAAGCAATTTGCAGCAATGCCTGCTTTGTATATTGCCGATGGTCACCATCGTTCGGCTGCGGCTGCATTGGTGGGAGCAGAGAAAGCTAAACAGAATCCTAATCACAAAGGAGACGAAGAATATAACTTCTTTATGGCTGTTTGTTTCCCTGCAAATCAATTGACTATTATTGATTATAACCGTGTGGTGAAAGATCTTAATGGTCTTACTCCGCAAGCTTTCCTTGCTGCATTGGAAAAGAACTTCATTGTAGAAGAAAAAGGAGCAGAGATTTACAAACCGAATGCTTTGCATAATTTCGCTGTTTATTTGGAAGGAAAATGGTATAGCCTCACTGCCAAACAAGGAACTTATAACGATAATGATCCTATTGGTGTGCTTGATGTAACCATCTCGTCTAACTTAATTCTGGATGAAGTTCTTGGCATCAAGGATCTTCGCTCCGACAAGCGTATTGATTTCGTTGGAGGAATCCGTGGCTTGGGCGAATTAAGCAAGAGAGTAGACAGTGGCGAAATGAAAGTTGCACTTGCGCTTTATCCGGTTTCAATGAAACAATTAATGGATATTGCAGATAGTGGTAACATTATGCCTCCTAAAACAACTTGGTTTGAACCTAAACTCCGTTCAGGATTGGTTATCCACAAACTGAGCTAATTTATATTTTCACCACAGATTGCATTGATTACTGTATCTCTTTTTATAAGAAAAACAGTGTTAGAAGACAATCTGTGGTGTTTTTTTTTGAATTTATATTTTCATATATTTGCGCAATGATGGTAAATGACGATACTTATAAAACAATAACCGAGATTTCTGAAAGTATTTATACTGAGAAGCGAAGTAAGTTTATAGCCATTGCTTTACCTGTGCGTACCGTTGAAGAGATAAAAGTTTATCTCGAGCAATACCAAAAGAAATACTACGATGCCCGTCACGTTTGCTATGCTTATATGTTGGGGCATGAGCGAAAAGATTTCCGTGCAAATGATAATGGAGAACCATCGGGCACAGCCGGGAAACCTATTCTCGGACAAATTAATTCCAATGAACTAACTGATATTCTGATTATCGTAGTTCGTTACTTTGGTGGAATAAAGCTGGGAACCAGCGGTTTGATTGTTGCATATAAAGCTGCCGCTGCGGAATCCATTGCCGCTGCCACCATTATTGAAAAGACTGTTGATGAAGACATCACTGTCTCTTTTGAATATCCTTTTATGAACGATATTATGAGAGTGGTAAAAGAAGAGGATCCTGAAATCCTGAGCCAGACTTACGATATGGATTGTGTGATGACATTGCGCATCAGGAAATCTTTTATGCCAAAGATGAGAGCCCGATTGGAAAAGGTGGAAACGGCAAGAATCATCGAAGAAGAAAAGGAAGAGGAAGAATAGGATAAGTTCTTTACCCAACCTTTTAAAGTCTGACTAAAGCCTTTAATCCGGAAGAGGACGAAAATTAATAAGTATTTTGCTTTACCTTTATTTATGTATTACTACCTTTACTGGTTCTTCGTCACTTTTTGTGGAAGGTATTGTATTGAGCCCTTTATTTATGGTGTTTTGCAGACTCTCTTTCAAAGTCAATTAATGGTTTATTTGCTTCCACCAAAAGTTACGAAGAGCTCTTTTATTTTAACGAAATAATATAGTTTTGTATCAGAACCCTTTGTTTGCTATTAATAGAATATTAGGTGCTAAACTAAAAATATTATCCTTTTAAAAGGCTACTAATCATTGTCTTGCAAAGCAAACTTAAAATATATATTTGAATCATTTAAATAAGAACCAGAATGGAAAGAATAGAACCAAGCAAACTTACAGAGAACTTTTTTGAAACAATGGCCAATGAATGGATGCTTATAACAGCAGGAGATAAAGAGAAATTTAATACTATGACTGCCAGCTGGGGTGGAATAGGATATCTTTGGAACAAGCCTGTAGTTTACATCTTTGTTCGTCCGGAACGATATACGTTTGAGTTCCTTGAGAAGAAAGATTATTTCACTGTCTCTTTTATGGGAATGGAGAACAAAGATATTCATAAGATCTGCGGCAAACAGTCTGGTCGTGATATTGATAAAGTGAAAGAGACTGGATTAGTTCCTCATTTTACTGAACTTGGTAATGTTGCCTTTGAGCAATCCCGCATTACTCTGGAATGCAAGAAACTCTACTCTGACCTTATCAAGAAAGAAGGCTTTGCTGATCCTGAATTCATTGACAGATGGTACAATACGCATGGCAATTTCCACCAAATGTATGTGGCCGAGATTGTAAATGCCTGGAAATAATACAATTTATTCTTTGAATAGAATATAATGGGGGGTGTCAAAAGTCACTCTTCAATCTGAAAAGCTACAGCTTGTAACTTTCAATAATATAAAAGAGCCATTTTCATTCTGTAATATAGGTTGAAAATGGCTCTTTTATAGCTGTAAGAAGTTAGTCAAATGCTAATCTATAACTTTCATTTTTCAGATTTAGACTTTTGATATACCCTCATTCTCTTGATGAGTTTATTTATCTGATAGAAGAATCTCTGATCTGAAGTTGGGTGGGAATAATAACTTGTTTTATTTCCCCTCCATCTTTAAGTTGATTAAGTAGCAGATTACATGCCGCTTCTCCCATCTTGTATGTCTGGTGAGTGATGGCTGTCAGATTAGGTTCCACATAACAGGCATGTAATTCATCTGTGTAACCAACCAAAGCAACGTCTTCCGGAATTCGCAAGTGTTGCTGCTTTATTTCTTTCATGGCGGCAAAGGCAAGAGCATCGTTCATCGCAACAATAGCATCCGGCGGATTAGGTAGAGATAATAGTTTGCGAGCCGCCTCTCTTCCTTCATCATAGGTCATTTTTTCGCAGACCACCAGTTCGCGTTCAATGGGAATTCCTTTTTCTCTCAATGCTTCCAGATAACCATGTTTCCGTTGCTTAACAATATCCAGATGATTGCTTCCTCCTATAAAACCTATTCTTTTAGAGTTATTTTCCAGTAAATGGAGGGTGACTTGTTTGGCCGATTCAATATTATCAGCAATCACGGAAGAGAATAGGTTAGTCAGACAAACCCTGTCGAAGAAAACAATTGGAATGTTAGCATTGGCAAGATTTTCAAAATGGCTGAAATCCTTTGTCTCTTGCGACAAACAAGCAATAATACCTTCCACTCTTGTATTCACAAGATGATCCACGCACTGTTTCTCGCGTTCATATTGCTCATAGGAAGAGGTGATAATGGCAAAATATCCGTTTTGTGTGGCAACATCTTCTATCCCGCTGATTATGGAAGAGTAGAAATGAGTAACAATATCAGGAATAATAATGCCAATGATTCTCGGAGTATCTTTCAATAAGCTGATAGCAAAAGGGTTTGGACGGTAATTCAGCTCTTTAGCCAAAGCTTTAACACGCTCAATCATGGCATTACTTATTTCAGGACTTCCCTTTAAAGCTCTTGATACAGTTGAAATAGAGACTCCCAGTTCTGCTGCTAATTGTTTGAGTGACACATGTTTTTTCTTGTTCATTGCATTCATTTCCGTATATGCGAATAAAGATCAATAACTTAAATCGGGCTCAAAATTACTAAATATTTGCTTTACGCAAAGCTTTGCGTTAGTTTTTCAGGAGAAAGCATATCTACATCATTGATAAACATCTATTTTTGATTCAAAATAATCTTTATAAAATTAAAACCATGGATTACAAGGAAATAGGAAAGACAGGAATGAAAGTTTCCAGTCTTAGCTTCGGAGCATCGTCATTAGGTGGAGTGTTTCACGATATTCGTGAAGCTGAAGGAATCAAGGCTGTATTTACAGCTGTAGAAAACGGATTGAACTTCATTGATGTATCTCCTTATTATGGACATTACAAAGCAGAAACCGTATTAGGAAAAGCTTTAAAAGATATGAACCGTTCAGATTATTACCTTTCTACAAAGGTAGGTCGTTACGGTAAAGATGGCGTAAACTTGTGGGATTATTCAGGAAAGAAAGCTACTGAAAGTGTTTACGAGAGTATGGAGCGTCTTCATGTTGATTATATTGATTTGATTAACGTTCACGATATTGAATTCTCGGATATGAATCAGGTGATTAACGAAACACTTCCTGCTTTAGTTGCTTTACGTGAAAAAGGAATTGTGAAACATGTTGGTATTACAGACCTTCAGTTGGAAAACCTGAAGTGGGTAATTGACCGTGTACCAGAAGGAACTGTAGAAAGTGTACTTAACTTCTGCCACTACTGCCTGAACGATGATAAACTAACTGATTTCCTTGATTACTTTGAATCAAAGAATATTGGTGTTATCAATGCATCTCCACTGTCAATGGGATTACTTTCACAACGTGGAGTTCCATCATGGCATCCGGCTCCGGCTTCATTGGTTGAAGCTTGCGCAAAGGCTGCTCAACACTGTACGTCAAAGAATTATCCTATCGAAAAACTAGCTATTCAGTACTCAGTAAGCAATCCTCGTATTGCAAGTACTTTGTTTAGTTCTGCTAATCCGGATAATGTTCTTAAGAATATTGAATTTGTAAATGAGCCAATCGACTGGAAACTGGTTGAAGAAGTGCAGGACATCATTGGCGATCAGAAACGTGTAAGCTGGTCTAATTCTTAACCTTCCAAAGGATTATGGACTTTAAATTAGATTATAAAATAATAGATGCACATAGTCATCTGTGGCTGAAACAAGATACTGAAGTCAACGGATTGCCTATCTATACCATGGAAAACGGACGTTCATTCTTTATGGATGAAGTCCGCCAGATGGTTCCTCCGTTTATGATTGACGGAAAGAACAGTGCCGAGGTATTCCTTTCAAACATGGACTATGCTCAGGTGTCGGCAGCTGTAGTAACTCAGGAGTATATTGACGGAATACAGAACGATTACCTTTTGGAAGTAATGCATAAGTATCCCAGCAGATTCTTTGTCTGCGGTATGTGCGAGTTTCGCCGTCCGGGATATTTTGCTCAGGCAAAGGAACTTATCGCAGCTGGCTTCAAGGCAATAAAGATTCCGGCTCAGCGATTGCTTCTGAAAGAGGGAAGGGTTTACCTGAACTGTGAAGAGATGATGCAGATGTTCCATTATATGGAGGATAATGGCATTATGCTTTCAATAGATCTGGCCGACGGAGCAACGCAAACCGGAGAACTGGAAGAGGTGATTAAGGAATGTCCCAATCTGAAAGTTGCCATCGGACACTTTGCAATGGTTACCATGCCCGACTGGTTGGAGCAGGTTAAGCTTGCCCGATATCCGAATGTAATGATTGAATCGGGTGGTATAACCTGGCTTTTCAATGATGAGTTCTATCCTTTTAATGGTGCGGTGAAGGCTATTAAAGAAGCGGCCGACCTTGTAGGAATGGAGAAACTGATGTGGGGATCAGATTACCCACGCACCATTACGGCTATTACTTACAAGATGTCTTATGACTTTGTGCTGAAATCGGATGAACTTTCTTACAATGAAAAGACTCTTTTCCTTGGAAAGAATGCCGAGAAGTTCTACGGATTCAAGGATCTTGTAGAGTTGCCGTACATTAAAAATATGTCTGAATAGAAAAACACAATAAATTAAAATTATGAATTTAGATAAAAAAAGTAACGCGCTGCCTTTAGCTCTTATCTTTAGTTTATTCTTTCTTTGGGCTATCAGTAGTAATCTTTTGCCAACCATGATCAGGCAGTTGATGAAAACATGCGAGTTGAGCACTTTCCAGGCTTCATTTACTGAAACTGCTTACTGGCTTGCTTATTTCGTTTTCCCTATACCTATTGCCATGTTTATGAAGAAATATAGCTATAAGTCGGGTATTATTCTGGGACTTTTGCTTGCTGCTTTTGGTGGATTGCTTTTCTTTCCGGCAGCTATATTCAAAGCTTACTGGGCATACCTCACTATTTTCTTTATCATCGCTACAGGTATGTGCTTTTTGGAGACAGCAGCCAATCCTTACGTAACAGCATTGGGAGATCCGGCCACAGCTTCAAGAAGACTGAACTTAGCTCAATCATTTAATGGATTAGGAGCGTTCATCTCTGCCATGTTTCTTAGTAAACTGGTGTTGAGCGGTAATCATTATACCCGTGAAACTCTTCCGGCTAATTATACTGGCGGATGGGATGGCTATATTCAGATTGAAACAGACGCAATGAAGCTTCCTTATTTAATCCTTGCCGGTGCATTGATTATTATTGCTGTTGTTTTTGTCTTCTCTCATTTGCCAAAAATCAAAGAAGGAAACAGCGTGGAAGGTGAAACAAAGACAGGTAAACTGATTGATTTCAACGTGTTGAAGCGTTCACATTTACGCTGGGGAGTTATTGCTCAGTTCTTCTATAATGGCGGACAGACAGCTATCAATAGTTTGTTTCTTGTATATTGTTGTTCTTATGCCGGATTATCTGAAGGAAAGGCAACAACATTCTTTGGTCTGTATATGCTATGTTTCCTTAGCGGACGATGGATTGGTACATTGCTAATGGCCAGATTCCGTCCACAGAACATGCTTACAGTATACGCTCTTGTCAATGTTTGCCTGTGTGTAGTTGTTATGTGTTACGGAGGAATGATTGGGCTTTATGCAATGTTGGCTATTTCATTCTTTATGTCAATTATTTACCCTACACAATTCTCACTTGCACTTAAAGATCTTGGCGCAAACACTAAGAGCGGTTCGGCCTTCTTGGTTATGGCTATTGTGGGAAATGCCTGCCTGCCACAGCTTACGGCATATGTTATGCAGCTTAACTCGAACATATACTATATTGCATATGCAATTCCGTTAGTCTGCTTCCTTTTCTGTGCCTTCTACGGCTGGAAAGGTTATAAAGTTATTGATTAATCAAAAGTTTTTTAAAATAAGATAATTATGAAAGCGATTCAAATTACAGCCCCTGGAGAACTAAAGGTGGTGGAAGTAAACAAGCCAGTCATGAAAGATGACGAGATCTTGATTAAAATTAAATACGTAGGTTTCTGCGGTTCCGACTTAAATACTTTTTTAGGTAAGAACCCAATGGTAAAACTTCCTATTATCCCTGGTCATGAAGTGGGTGCAGTAATAGAAAGCATAGGTAAGGACGTTCCGGCTGGGTTTACAGTTGGAATGAGTGTAACCGTTAATCCTTATACAAACTGCGGTAAGTGTGCATCTTGCCGTAACGGAAGAGTAAATGCCTGCGAGCACAACGAAACATTTGGCGTACAGCGCAACGGAGCAATGGGAGAGTATCTTGCCCTTCCATGGTCTAAAGTAATCCCTGCTGCTGATACCACTCCAAGAGACTGCGCGCTTATTGAACCAATGAGCGTAGGTTTCCACGCAGTGTCACGTGCTCAGGTAACTGACATTGATGTTGTAATGGTTATTGGCTGTGGAATGATTGGCATGGGCGCTATCGTGAGAGCCTCATTGCGTGGAGCAACAGTGATTGCTGTTGACCTAGACGATGAAAAGCTTGCGTTGGCAAAGCGTGTAGGTGCAGCTTACGGCATTAACTCAGGAACAGAGAACCTTCACGAACGTCTTCTTGAAATAACAGATGGTCTTGGACCAGATGTAGTGATTGAAGCTGTAGGTAGTCCTTTTACTTACAGATGTGCTGTAGATGAAGTTGCATTTACCGGCCGTGTGGTTTGCATTGGTTATGCTAAGAGTGAAGTTTCTTTCCAGACAAAATACTTTGTTCAGAAGGAACTTGATATCCGTGGCTCACGTAATGCTCTTCCTGCCGACTTCCGTGCTGTTGCAAAATACCTGCAACAAGGAACTTGTCCTAAGGACGAATTGATTTCTAAGATTGCAACTCCTGAAAATGCTTTAGAAGCAATGGAAGAATGGGCTGCAAACCCTGGAAAGGTATTCAGAATTCTTGTGGAATTTTAAATATTAAACTTGAAAAAGAGGCTGTATCAAAATAGAGTTTCAGAACTGAAAATCTCATAGATTGAAGCCTCTTTAAAGAAAACTCCCCTTATTTTAGCTTGGTTTATTAATAGAACAAGCTAATATGAGGGGAATTTTTATAGTTGAAGTTACGAATAACAGCGAGACTATCTCACTTTCCTATTTTGAGATAGCTCTTTTTTTTATTACCACTGCTCGTGGTGCACTATTTCTTTCAGTGATTTTCTAGGGCGCGGATTAGGCGCTTCATCCGGATAACCTACAGTAAGTACGCAGACCACATATTTATCTTCCGGAATATTAAGTACCGGTCGGAATTCTTCCTGAGTATACCAGGCAACCCAACACGTCCCCAATCCTAGTTCCACAGCTTGCAGAGCAATGTGTTCGATAGCGATGGCTGCATCTCTGATAATCTGTTTTACTTCTTCTTCCGGACTTAATTCATTTATTGAGATATGCCCTTCCTTTATCCGGCATTGCAAATCGGCCACACATACTATGTGTACAGGAGCAGTAAGCATCCATTTCTGATTATGGGAAACTTTGGCTATCTTTTCTCTGTTCTCTTTTGATTTAACAACAATAAAGTGGCTCGGCTGAGTGTTACTCCCTGAAGGAGCAAGGCGGGCACTTTCAAGTAGCTCTGTTATCTTTTCTTCCTCAACCTCCTGACTCTTATATTTTCTTATGCTTCTTCTGGCTTCAATCGCTTTAATCATCATTACCACCTTTCTATTATTGATTATTACAATATATACATTTTGTATTGCAGCACTATCTTTTAAGATACAAAACTATTTGTGTTTATACCGGAAACTTCTCTTTAAGCAAATCTTCCAGTTTAATAAGTTCATCCCTGTACTGAGCTGCTTCAAGGAATTCAAGCTTCTTGGCAGCATCGCGCATCTGCTTCTTGGTTTTCTCAATATTCTTTTCCAGCTGAGACTTGTTCATGTACTGAATAATAGGATCGGCAGCCACATTTGTGCCTGTAGGTTCCACGTATGCTTTGGGTCCTTTACTGCTTTGCTGACTATCACTACCGGTGAATACAGACATTTTCAGAGCTTTCTTAATTTGTTGCGGAACAATGCCGTTGGCTTCGTTGTAGGCCAACTGCTTTTCCCTGCGGCGATTAGTCTCATCAATGGTTTTCTTCATGCTGTCGGTAATCTTGTCAGCGTACATAATTACCCGTCCGTTCACGTTTCGGGCAGCGCGTCCTGCTGTCTGAGTCAGTGATCGGTGGGAGCGGAGGAAGCCTTCCTTGTCCGCATCGAGAATGGCCACAAGTGAAACTTCAGGAAGGTCGAGCCCTTCACGAAGAAGGTTTACCCCGATAAGTACATCGTATATGCCGGCGCGAAGATCTTCCATGATTTTCACACGATCCATTGTGTCCACATCGCTGTGAATGTAATTACACTTAATGCCGTTGCCCAGTAAATAATCAGCCAGCTCTTCTGCCATTCGCTTGGTAAGCGTGGTGATAAGCACACGCTCTTCCCGCTCAATTCTCAGTTGAATCTCTTCCATGAGATCATCAATCTGATTCAGACTAGGCCGGACTTCTATCACAGGATCCAGCAATCCGGTAGGTCTGATTACCTGCTCTACAACGATTCCTTCACTCCTTACAAGTTCATAATCGGCAGGAGTTGCGCTGACATAAATAATCTGCTTGGCAATACTTTCAAACTCTTCAAACTTCAGCGGACGGTTATCCATGGCAGCCGGAAGTCGGAAACCATATTCAACAAGGTTTGTTTTGCGGGCGCGGTCGCCTCCATACATGGCTCTGATCTGAGGCACACTAACATGACTCTCGTCTATTACAATAAGGAAATCATCGGGAAAGAAATCGAGCAGACAGTAAGGACGAGTGCCCGGCTCACGACCGTCAAAGTATCGCGAATAATTCTCGATGCCCGAACAATGCCCCAGCTCACGGATCATCTCCATATCGTAAGTAACACGTTCATATATGCGCTTTGCCTCGTAAGGCTTTCCTATTGATTCGAAGAATTTTACTTGTTGAGTCAGGTCATCCTCTATCTGATGAATAGCACCTATCGTACTCTCTTTAGTAGTCATAAAGAGATTGGCCGGATATATTTTATAAGCATCATAAGATGCAATCTTTAGTCCCGACAGCGGATCAACTTCCTCTATGGAATCAATCTCGTCTCCCCAGAAAACCACCCTTAACACATGGTCGGAGTAGGCAAGGAAGATGTCGACCGTATCACCCTTCACGCGGAAATTACCACGACACAGCTCCACATCATTGCGTGAATAGAGACTATCCACTAACCGGCGAAGAAAAACATTTCTGTTAATGGCTCGTCCGGCTTCTATATCGATTACATTATTATAGAAGTCCGAAGGGTTTCCCATACCGTAAATACACGATACGGAAGAGACTACAACTATATCTTTACGCCCTGAAAGTAGGGAAGAAGTGGCCGCCAGTCGCAGTTTATCTATCTCATCATTAATCGCTAAATCCTTTTCAATATAGGTGTCACTGCTTGGAAGATAGGCTTCGGGCTGGTAATAATCGTAGTATGAAACGTAATATTCTACCGCATTATTAGGAAAAAAGCTTTTGAATTCTCCATAAAGCTGAGCAGCCAACGTTTTGTTGTGGCTCAATATAAGTGTAGGCTTATTCACGTTCTTAATTACATTGGCAATTGTAAACGTTTTACCCGATCCGGTTACTCCGAGGAGCGTCTGCGCAGGCAGTCCGCTATTAAGACCTTCGGTGAGCTGTGCAATAGCGTCCGGCTGATCTCCCGTGGGCTGATAGTCTGATGTTAGTTCGAAATCCATCTTGTTTTCTTCATTAAAACCGTAAAGTTACACAACTTTGGTATATATAAGACGATTATCTGTACTAATTTTAGTGCAACGTTCGGGATGTATTTTAATTCATTGGCGGAAGGTTTATATTCCCTTGTACAAAACAATTCATTCTTCTGTACAAAAGAATGAATTGTTTTGTACAGAAGATTGCATTCTTTTGTACAAGCGCACAAAAAAGTATCCTCAGGGAATAAAAAAGTTAAAAGAAGCTACCGGAAATGTTTCGTCGGTAGAATTTCCTTATTCATCGGTATGATTTAATTATCTTCCTTCAAATAATAGATTTTACGATTTATTTTGTTACTTTGCGACAGATTATCACAAAAACGAGATATAAAACTATAAAACATAGCGAAAAAAAGATGATTTGGAACGAAAGTATCGAATGCATGAATCGCGAAGAGCTTCGCAAAATTCAGAGCATCAGACTGAAAAAGATGGTGGAATATGTATATCACAACACACCTTTCTACCGCAAAAAAATGCAGGAACTGGGTATTACTCCTGACGATATTAATGGAATAGAAGATATTACCAAACTTCCGTTTACCACAAAAACAGATCTTAGAGACAATTATCCCTTCGGACTTTGCGCAGTGCCAATGTCGCAGATCGTAAGAATTCACGGATCATCCGGTACAACCGGAAAGCCAACCGTAGTGGGTTATACACGCAAGGACTTGTCATTGTGGACTGAGTGCCTTTCCCGCTGTTTTACCGCTTATGGAGCCGACAATAGAGATATATTTCAGATAGCTTACGGTTACGGACTTTTTACCGGTGGGCTAGGAGCTCATTATGGTGCCGAAAACATTGGAGCTTCTGTTATTCCTATGTCCAGCGGAAACACAGATAAACAAATTCAATTGATGCACGATTTTGGAACTACCATGTTGTGTTGTACTCCTTCATACGCTCTTTTCATAGCCGATGCAATTAAAGATTCGGGCATTCCAAGAGCAGATTTCAAGCTTAAAGCTGGTGCTTTTGGTGCAGAGCCTTGGACAGAAAATATGCGTAAAGAGATTGAAGAAAAGCTAGGCATAAAGGCTTATGATATATATGGATTGAGTGAAATTTCTGGTCCGGGTGTAGGCTTTGAATGCGAACATCAGAACGGAACTCACCTCAATGAAGATCATTTCTTCCCCGAAATCCTGGATCCAAACACCCTTGAGCCTGTAGAAGCTGGTCAACCGGGAGAATTGGTCTTCACTCACCTAACCAAAGAAGGTATGCCGCTGTTGCGTTATCGCACCAAGGACCTTACAGCCCTTCATTACGAGAAGTGCGAATGTGGCCGTACATTGGTACGTATGGACCGTATCCTGGGAAGATGTGACGATATGCTTATTATTCGTGGTGTAAATGTTTTCCCAACTCAAATAGAATCTGTAATTTTGGAACTTCCTGAATTCGAGCCGCATTATCTGCTCACTGTAGACCGTGTGAACAATACCGACAGAATGGAGCTGAAGGTAGAAGTTCGTCCTGAGTTCTATTCTGATGAGATAAATAAGATGCTTGCATTGAAGAAGAAGATAACTTCTCGCCTGCAGAGCGTTCTTGGACTGGGAGTCGATGTTAAATTGGTAGAGCCACGTAGTATCGAAAGAAGTATGGGGAAAGCCAAACGAGTGATTGATAACAGAAAACTGTAATTAATCAAATAGTAAATCCATTTATAACTAATATATTGTAAATCATAACATTATGGTAGCAAAACAATTATCTATATTTTTGGAAAATAAATCCGGCAGACTCACTGAAGTCACCGAGGTTTTAGCAAAAGAAGGTATCAACCTTTCAGCTTTGTGCATAGCCGAGAATGCAGATTTTGGCATTCTTCGCGGAATTGTTTCCGATCCCGACAGAGCATATAAAGTATTGAAAGAAAATCATTTCGCAGTAAATATAACCGATGTAGTAGGCATTAACTGTCCTAACGTGCCGGGTGCACTGGCTAAGGTTCTTAATTATCTTTCAGAAGCCGGAGTATTTATAGAATATATGTATTCGTTTGCCAACAATGATACTGCAAATGTAATTATCCGTCCAAGCGACATGGAAACATGCATTAAAGTTCTGACAGAAAAAAAGGTTGACCTTTTAGCAGCAAGCGATTTATATAAACTATAAGAAGAGTTATTGGTTTTGTAATCATTAATTTTAATATTAAAAAACATTGAATAATTGTATTATTCAAAGGGAATCTGTAACTTTGCGCATTATTTTGAATGAAATGAAAAGAAATATCATCCTAACATTACTAATAGCTGGCGCTCTTTCCTCATGTGGAGAGTATAATAAATTATTGAAAAGTACTGATACTGAGTACAAATACGAGGCGGCTAAGAACTATTTTGCCAAAGGCAAATACAGTAAATCGGCTACATTGCTGGAGGATATGATTCTCCCTTTGAAAGGTACAGATAAGGCTGAAGAATCAGTGTATATGCTTGCCATGAGTTATTATAATCAGGGTGATTATAGTACAGCATCTCACTATTTCACTACTTACTATAATACTTATCCAAAGGGTACGTTTGTAGAATTGGCTCGTTTCCATGCAGGGAAATCGTTATGTCTGGATACACCGGAAGCAAGACTTGACCAGTCTGGAACATACAAAGCTATTCAGGAACTGCAGATGTTTATGGAATATTTTCCTCAAAGTTCCAAGAAGCAGGAAGCTCAGAACATGATTTTCGAACTGCAGGATAAGCTAGTGCTTAAAGAACTTCTGGCTGCCAAGTTATATTATAACTTAGGAAATTACATGGGTAATAATTACCAGTCTTGTGTAATTACAGCACAGAACGCTTTAAAGGATTATCCTTATGCAAAGCTTCGCGAAGATCTTTCTATTTTGGTATTACGTTCAAAATATGAAATGGCAATTCAAAGTATCGAAGATAAGAAAGCCGATCGTTTTCGTGAAACAGTAGACGAGTATTATGCCTTTAAAAATGAATTTCCTGAAAGTAAATATTCTAAGGAAGTAGAGAAGATATTTAAAGAATCAAGCAAAGAAATAAAAGATTAATTACACAAATAGAATTATGGATTACAAAAAAACAAATGCTCCAACCAATACCATTACACGTGACATGATGGATATGTGTGCCGATACTGGTAATGTTTATGAAACAGTTTCAATTATTGGTAAACGTTCCAATCAGATTGGTGTTGAAATTAAAAGTGATCTGGCTAAGAAATTGCAGGAGTTTGCTTCATATACAGATAATATGGAGGAAGTATTTGAAAATAGAGAGCAGATTGAGATCTCTCGCTATTACGAGAAATTACCTAAACCTAACTTAATTGCCGCACAGGAATATCTGGAAGGAAAGGTTTATTACAGAAATCCAGCAAAGGAAAAAGAAAAATTGCAATAAAAGATCTTCAGACAGGCCGTTTCTTTACTGAAGCGGCCTTCTTTTTTATATTAATAACCGAACTTAAAGAATAATTATGATACAACGCATTCAAAGTGTTTATTTACTGCTTGTTACAGCTTTATTGGCTTCAAACATTTTTTTACCTATAGGTTCTTTCCTTGATAAGAATGGTTTGCTTTATCCTTTTACTCCATTGCACGTAGCTCTGCCAAGTGCCGGATTATGCTATACTCCATGGGGACAATTGGCTTTACTTATTTTAGGAGCTTTGGTCTCATTCGCCACCATCTTCTTATTTAAAAACAGAAAGCTGCAAATAAGGATGTGTACATTCAATATGCTTATTCTGGCTGGATATTACATCGTATTTCTTATGTTTATGCTTATGATCAAGAATAGTATTTCAGCTGCCTTCCAGTTTTCTTTTGGACTTTGTTTACCATTAATTGCCATGATTCTTAATTTCCTGGCAATTCGTGCAATTCGCAAAGATGAAAATAAAGTTAAAGCTGCTGACAGAATCAGATAAGAGATTCTTTTTTATCAGGCATATCCTTAAATAGCTACTTCTAAATAACCGTTACACTTTTCTGTGTTATACAATTTAGGATTAAATAAAACAAAAGAGGTCTTTTGCAATGCGCAAAAGACCTCTTTTGTTTGTTGGTTTGTTCTAACTCTATTTCGTAATATTAAATAAATAAGTCAGTCTTACTGAAAGAGTATTGTGAGATGACTTTTCAAAGTTATTCGTGTTTGCCTGGTTGTTCTTGTAAAAATCGGCCAGTCCTAAGTAGTATCTTCCTTCCAGAAGAAACTGTCCTATTCCGGTGTGTACTTCAATGCCACCACCACCTACAAGACCATAGTCAATCTTATTGTCGGCCATCATTCCATATTGGTAATTTACCCCGTTAGGACGGTTGCTGGCATTCCAGTCAGAGCTAAACTTTTCTTTTTCGCTTAACAGATAACCAAGCTGTGGTCCCATGTTAATGAAAAACTGCCCACCTTTTTCATTACCAAAACCAAGATGAGCCAGGAATGGTATTTCAAGATAGCTCATTGTACGACTATAGGTATTTGTATTATCCTGAATCATCTCTTCCCAACCTCGTTGAGAATAATTGAGCTCTGCCTGTACTCCGCATAACATTGCAAAGTACTTTTCCGAGATATAACGTGCCGTTACACCGCCTGAGTAAGCAAGAAAACCTTTTTGCTTAATGGTAGGCGTAAAGGATACATTATTATAGTTTGCACCGGCGTTTATACCAAACGATAGATTGTTTCTTTGTTGACCAAGTTGTGCAGCTGCAGGAACTGATATGCAGGCTAATAATAGTAATAAAATATATTTGTTCATGATTTATTCGAAATCAAATTTAATTAATTCATAGTTCTTGGAAAAGTTGACGAAGAAGACTTTCTTGTTAATGAATCCTCCCCAGTTGTTTGCTCTTTCAAATCTGAAACCAGTCTGAATAGGGCGCATAGAGCTCATCTGAGCCAAATTCTTTTCAAATCCTGTACCGTATTTTGAAAGGGCATTCAGGAAAAAGTATCCCATGTCAAAGCCAAGCATTCCAAATTTAGGATAAGTATTGATCATGTCTTTGCTGTACCACTTGCGATAAGAAGAGATAAACTTAACAGCCTCAGGCAATAAGTTATTGGTATAGAAAGAGGAATAGAAATAGGTATCCAATTCATAGAAGGCTGCCAGATGATCTTTTGTATAGGTTTGCCACTCAGGGTAACCAAACAAGTGGATGTTTGCCGAAGGATTTTGTTTTAATACAAACTGTAACTGTGGCAAACACTTTATCAGTGTAACATTTGTACCTGATGTTGGGATAAAAATATTCTCTTTCCCAGGAACGAGTGCACTTGAAAGAGCGGAAGCACTAGTAGTGGCCTTTACTACTTTATAACGAACATTCTTATTTCTAAGCTCCTGCTGAAAGCCATTGATAAACTCTTTCTTCTCTCCGTCGCTATCATCTGCATCAAGGAATATTACATTTGCTGAAGTGAATTTGCGAAAGAAGTGTTCGTAGACCTCAGAATATAAATAGGAGTGAGGTGTGTTAATCTGAAAGACAGATGGATTATTAAATACCTGATTATCCTTAGAGCTAAAAGGAATAACAAGTTTTATATTGTTCTTCCTGGCAAAGCTGGCCAGAGGTTTAATATGCTCGTTGTATAACGGACCAAAGATTATGTTCACCTTCTTGAGTTCTTCCTTTTCCAGTATTGAATTAATAGATGAATGAGCACTTCCTGAATCATAAGTATACACCTCTACTGATGTTCCGGTTCTCTTTAAACTGTCAATGGCGAGAAGAAAGCCTTCGTAAAATTCTACCGCCCGGGCCGATTCTGTTTTCTTTCCTTCGTCTAGCATAAATGGCAGAATAATAGCTGCTTTTACAACAGATAACTTTTCATCCTTTGTTTTTCGCGTATTGAATAATTCAGTATCACTTGGAATTTCTTTTACTTCAACCTTGGGAGTAGGATAAGGAATGCAAATAAGACTTCCTTTCTTTACTCCATTTTTCAATTCCGGATTAGCTGCAATCAACTCCTCTTGAGTAACACCGTATTTCTGACTGATACTGAAGATTGTTTCTTTCTTTTGCACCTTATGCATCTCCTGGCATTTCGACTTAACCTCCGGACGTAATATATATTGTGGAGCAGCAGATTTGGCGCTTTGTTCCTTACTATCAGCTGCAACTGAGCTTGCTGGTATTACAATAACCTGACCGGTTTTAAAGTTTGCAGAACTTAGTCCCGGGTTGGCCTCACAGATATCTTGTGCAGATACTTTATATTTAACAGTGAGTCCGTAAAGAGTTTCGCCACCTTGTATGGTATGATATAACTGAGATTGTTTCTTTGTTTTATTTTGAGGAATACGAAGAGTTTGTCCGGCATGTAGCTTTTCATTACATCCTGGATTCAATTTTAGAATATCTACAGTAGAAACATTGTAAGTGCTGGCAATTGAATGAAGGCTTTGTCCCTTTTCAATTGTATGAAGAAAATAAGAATTATTTTCCTGAGCGCTTGCTGTAAAATAAGAAAATCCCGCAAACAGCACAGCTACGTACAATGATTTAAGTGAATTCATTTGTTTAAATATCATTTCTATTTTAAATCTAAAATGAAAAGCAAAGGTACAAAAATCTGTTATATTCACATTATTATGGGTTAAGAAAATAATATTATCAATTTTAATTAAATATTTCGGGAGGAAACATTAATTTTGCAATTATCACGTTAGGTATATATAATGCTGAACGAGAAATGATATGATTATTCAAATGAGCTATAGATATTGTATAATAAAGAGTCTTTCAGTCAGAATGTTTCTGCTTTGTTTTACTTTATTCCTCCTTATATTGCCATTAAATGCGCAGGTTAAGGGGATTAAAGCAAATCCTGTTGCCAAACAGCTTTCTGAAAATGGCAAACCAGTTGAGGGTGAAACAATAGAACCCGGTGGACAGTTTACCGGTGCTGCGCCTATGGAAGTTGAATTTACTTCTAACGTAACAGATGCATCATCTACTTTACGGTATGAATGGAAGATCTCTCAGAATGCAGATTTCTCGTCTGTCCTTTTAAGCCGTTTTGATGAAGCAGTTACCTATACATTCACTACATCGGGAACAAGTTATGTAAAGCTCTATATCACCGATACGGAAACAAGTGAAACGTATGAGTCGGATGCATTTTCTATTGTTATCAGTGAATCGGAGCTGAAAGTACCTAACGCTTTCTCGCCTAATGGCGATGGAGTAAACGACGTGTTTAAGGTGAAACATAAATCATTGGTAAAGTTCAATGCAACTGTCTTTAACAGATGGGGACAGGAACTTTATAAATGGAATAATCCTGACGAGGGATGGGATGGAACATATCATGGCAAAGCAGTTAAGGACGGTGTTTATTTCATTGTCATAAAAGCTGTTGGTTCAGATGGAATTAAGTATAATCACAAAGGAGATATAAATATTCTGCGTGGTTTCAGCGGTACAAAAACCGGTGGAACAACTGGAGAATAAATAAAGAATATGGTTGAAGAAAATGATCAGGTAAGGGTGTACGGCGCGCGCGTACATAATTTAAAAAATATAGATGTAAATATACCTCGTAACAGTCTCACAGTTATAACCGGATTAAGCGGAAGTGGTAAATCGTCTTTGGCATTTGATACCATTTTTGCAGAGGGACAACGCCGGTATATTGAGACATTCTCTACTTATGCGCGAAACTTTCTAGGGAATATGGAACGTCCGGATGTAGATAAGATCACCGGACTGAGCCCTGTTATTTCCATAGAACAAAAGACTACCAATAAGAATCCACGCTCAACTGTGGGAACTACCACGGAAATTTACGATTATCTTCGTCTGCTCTTTGCCAGAGCCGGTGAAGCATATTCCTATCTTTCGGGAGAGAAGATGGTGAAATACACCGAAGAGCAGATTCTGGATTTGATTTTGCATGACTACAGTGGAAAGAAAATCTATTTGCTTGCTCCACTTGTAAGATCCAGAAAAGGACATTATAAGGAACTCTTTGAGCAGATCAGGAAAAAGGGATATCTGAATGTCCGTGTAGATGGAGATATAAAGGAAATCATGGTTGGCATGAGGCTAGACCGTTATAAGAATCACGATATTGAAGTGGTGATTGATAAAATGATTGTTGGCGATAAAGATGATAAACGACTGAAACAAAGCGTGGCAACTGCTATGTTACAGGGCGACGGATTGCTGATGATTCTGGATGCTGAGACCATGAATTTGCGACACTACAGTAAAAGACTGATGTGCCCCGTTTCAGGATTGGCTTACAAGGAACCGGCTCCGCATAACTTCTCATTTAACTCACCACAGGGAGCGTGTCCTAAATGTAAGGGACTTGGCGTTGTGAATAAAATTGATATAGATAAAATTATTCCGGATCGTAATCTTTCTATTTACGAAGGTGGAATAGTTCCTTTAGGTAAACACAGGAACATCATGATATTCTGGCAGATAACCGCCATTCTCGAGAAGTATGATGCCAAACTAAAAACACCGATCAAAGATATTCCCGATGATGCTATTGATGAAATCCTGAATGGTTCTGATGATAGAATCAAGATTGACAAAAGCCTTATCGGATCATCTTCCGATTATTTTATGTCCTTCGAAGGAGTTATAAAGTACATCATGATGATGCAGGAAAAGGATGCATCGGCCACAGCACAAAAATGGGCCGACCAGTTCTCTGTAACCACTGTTTGTCCTGAATGTAATGGAGCCCGACTAAACAAAGAAGCTTTGCACTTCCGTATTCACGATAAGAATATTGACGACCTCTCATCCATGGATCTTTCAGAGCTTTATGACTGGTTGATGACTGTAGATCAGTTCCTGAATGAGAAGCAAAAGAAGATAGCTGTTGAGATATTGAAAGAAATCCGTACCCGACTGAAATTCCTTTTGGATGTGGGATTGGAATATCTGGCCATCAAGCGCTCTTCAGGAACACTTTCAGGAGGAGAGAGTCAGCGTATCCGTCTGGCAACACAAATAGGTTCTCAGCTTGTAAATGTGCTTTATATTCTTGATGAGCCAAGTATTGGTCTGCACCAGCGTGATAATGAAAAGCTTATTAAATCACTGAAAGCATTGCGTGATTCGGGTAACTCGGTTATTGTGGTGGAGCACGACAGAGACATGATGCTTGCTGCCGATTACGTGGTTGATATGGGACCTAAAGCCGGACGCCTTGGAGGAGAAGTTGTTTTTGCCGGGACTCCGGATGAGATGCTTAAAACAGATACACTTACTTCCCGTTATCTGAATGGGAAGACTAAAATAGAAATTCCTGCAAAGAGAAGAAAAGGAAACGGACTAACCTTGTCATTGAAAGGAGCCAAGGGAAACAACCTGAAAGGGGTCGATGCTGACTTCCCACTGGGAACCTTGATTTGTGTTACAGGGGTATCGGGTAGCGGAAAGTCTACTTTGATAAATAACACCCTGCAACCCATTCTTTCACAGCAGTTCTTTCATTCTTTGAAAGATCCGTTGCCTTACGATTCCATTGAAGGGCTCGATAATATTGATAAAGTAGTGAACGTAGACCAGTCTCCTTTGGGCAAGACTCCACGTTCTAATCCGGCTACCTATACCGGTGTGTTCTCAGATATTCGTTCTTTGTTTGTGGGACTTCCTGAAGCAAAGATCAGAGGATACAAGCCCGGACGTTTCTCCTTCAACGTATCCGGCGGACGTTGTGAAACCTGTTCCGGTAATGGATACAAAACAATTGAAATGAATTTCCTACCCGATGTATATGTTCCTTGTGAGGTATGTCATGGCAAACGATATAACCGTGAAACTCTGGAGGTTCGTTTTAAAGGAAAATCCATTGCCGATGTGTTGGATATGACCATTAACCGTGCTGTAGAGTTCTTTGAGAACGTTCCGCAAATACTGAACAAGATAAAAGTACTTCAGGAAGTGGGATTGGGATACATCCGTCTTGGACAGCCTTCCACCACACTTTCCGGAGGAGAGAGCCAGCGTGTGAAACTGGCTACCGAGCTTGCTAAAAGAGACACAGGCAAAACACTATATATTCTGGACGAACCTACTACCGGACTTCATTTTGAAGACATCCGTGTGCTTATGGGTGTGCTGAATAAACTTGTAGATAAAGGAAATACAATCATTGTTATTGAGCATAATCTGGATGTGATAAAGATGGCCGATTATATCATTGACATGGGACCAGAAGGAGGGCGAGGCGGAGGAGAGCTTCTCTCTTGCGGCACTCCGGAGCAGGTTGCAAAGTGCACCAAAGGATATACTCCTAAGTTTTTGAAATTAGAATTAGAACATGAAAATAAATAAGACTAATGCCGCGCGTATGCTGGATAAGGCAAAGATAGCTTACGAGCTTATTCCTTACGAAGTAGACGAAAGCGACCTGAGCGCCGTGCATGTTGCCGATCAGCTGGGTGAGAATGTTGATCAGGTATTTAAGACTCTTGTACTTCACGGAGACAAGACCGGGCATTTTGTTTGTGTGATTCCCGGAGATAAAGAGTTAAACCTGAAGCTGGCTGCAAAGGTTTCAGGAAACAAAAGCTGTGATATGATATTGATGAAAGAGCTTCTTCCTACTACCGGATATATTCGTGGAGCCTGTTCTCCGATAGGGATGAAGAAACATTTTCCAACCTATATTCATAACACATGCCTTGACTTTCAGCTTATATATGTAAGTGCCGGACAAAGAGGACTGCAGATAAAAATCAACCCCAATGACCTCATTAAAGAAGTGAGAGCAGAGGTCTGCACGCTATTTACAGAAGAATAAATTAACGATTAATCATAATAAAAGACAAAAACAAAACGATGAAAAAGCTACTTCTATTGGTTGCCGTACTTTGTTTACAAAGCAATGTAATCAGCCTAAATGCACAAACAGCGAAAGGAAAAACCGCGCAAAAGAAAAGTAAAATTACAGAGAAACAGACTAAAGTAGATTCACCAGTAGTAGTTGCAACTCCTGCAGTTCTGAAGAGCCAGATGGACTCTATTGCTTACACAATGGGATTGGCACAGACACAAGGATTGAAAGATTATTTAGTTGGCAAACTCAATGTAGACACCGCTTATATTAACGAATTTGCAAAAGGATTAAAGGAAGCTGTGAGCTCAACAGATAAAAAGGCTAACGCTTATTTTGCCGGAATCCAGATTGGTCAGCAACTTAATACTCAGATGATTCAGGGCGTTAATCAGGAACTGTTTGGAAAGGAATCAGCTCAAAGCATCAACAAAGAGTTGTACCTCAACGGTTTTATTGCCGGAATTCTTGGTCAGGGAGGTGCTATGAGTGTGGCCGATGCTCAGAAATACATTCAGGAAAATATTGAGAAAATTAAAGATCAAGGTTTAATGAAAGCCTATGGTGCAAACAAAGAAGCCGGAATTAAGTTCCTTGCCGAGAATAAAACAAAAGAGGGTGTGGTTACCACAGCCAGCGGATTGCAATATAAAATCATTACTAAAGGAACAGGAGAGATACCAACAGCCGAAAGTAAAGTGAAAGTTCACTATAAAGGAACCTTGCTCGATGGTACAGAGTTCGATAGCTCTTACAAAAGAAACGAACCAGCAGTTTTAGAAGCAGGTCAGGTTATCAAGGGTTGGGCAGAGGCTCTTACACTGATGCCTGTAGGTTCTAAATGGGAACTTTATATTCCACAGGATTTAGGATACGGTTCCAGAGATGCTGGTCCTATCAAACCATTCTCAACTCTTATCTTTGAGGTTGAATTGCTAAGTATTGAAAAGTAACAAACACATTCACAAAAAATAAAATATGCTAAAAGGACATCCAAAAGGATTATTTGTTCTTGCCCTTGCAAACATGGGTGAGCGATTTGGTTACTACACCATGCTGGCTATCTTTGTGCTCTTTATTCAGGCAAAGTTTGGTTTTGATAAAGATGCATGTAGCCTTATCTTCTCTAGTTTCTTAGCTTTGGTTTATTTCCTTCCACTGTTCGGAGGTATTCTTGCCGACCGCTTCCTTGGATACGGAAAAACAATTATTCTGGGAGTAGTTGTTATGTTTCTTGGCTATTTCTTGTTGGCCATCCCAACAGGAGTAAATGCAATGGCTAAGGTAATGATGTTTGGCGCATTAGGCTTAATCGCTGTTGGTACTGGTTGCTTTAAAGGTAATCTGCAGGCGTTGGTAGGTAATCTGTATGACGATCCAAAATACAATTCCAAGCGCGACATGGCATTCAGCATCTTTTATATGTGTATCAATATTGGTGCATTCTTTGCTCCTTCGGCTGCCGGTGCTGTTTACAATCATTTTCTGTCAAAGGCCGGTCTTACTTACGAAGCAAAGATTCCTGCACTGGCACATCAGTTTGCTAACGGAACAATTACTCCAGAAGGATTAGATAGCTTTAAGAAGCTTGCCGAAGCACAGACTGCCGGCGCAAGTGCTAATCTTTCCGCTTTTGGAACTAATTATATTGATAAGTTATCAGAAGGATATAACTATGGTTTTGCTGTAGCTTGTATTTCTTTGGTGTTCTCTATGCTTATCTTCCTTGCTTTCCGCAAGTACTATAAGAGTGCCGATATTACTGCACGTGAACAGGAAAAAGCTGATAAGGCTTCGGGACAGACAAATCACGTTGAAGAACTTTCTCCTGCAGAAACCAAACAACGTATTGTTGCTTTGTGCCTTGTGTTTGCTGTTGTAATCTTCTTCTGGATGGCATTTCACCAGAACGGACTGACATTAACATGGTTTGCCCGTGACTATACGAACAGTGCTGTAACAGGATTAGGCAGAATCGGATTCCGCTTGCCGGCTATGGTGATGATGATTATCGCCTTCTACGGCATCTTTGGATTTACTCAGGCAAAGAAGATGGGAGCAAAGATAGCAAGTGCTGTTGCTCTTGTAATTGGTGTTGCCGGAGCGTATGCTTATTATACAGGCATGCCCGAAGTAATCTATATCACTCCTGAAATCTTCCAGCAGTTTAACCCATTCTTTATTGTCATTCTCACACCGCTGGCTGTAGGTTTGTTTGCCATGCTCAACAGTAAAGGAAAAGAACCATCGGCACCACGTAAAATTGGTATGGGTATGTTTATTGCTGCAATGGCATTTGTCTTTATGGCAGTAGGCTCTCTAGGCTTACCAACCCCCGACGCAATTAAAGCTACCGGTGGAGTGAGTGATGTTCTAGTATCACCAAACATGCTGATTGGAACTTACTTCATGCTTACCATTGCCGAATTGTTCCTTAGCCCAATGGGTCTAAGCTTTGTTTCCCGCGTAGCTCCTCCTAAGTATAAGGGATTGATGCAGGGTGGCTGGCTGGCTGCTACAGCTGTAGGTAACTACTGCGTTGCAATCATTGGTCACTTGTGGGGCATACAGTTATGGATGATGTGGGGTGTACTGGTTGTACTTTGCGTAATCTCAGGCACATTCATCTTCTCAATTATGAAGAAGCTGGAAGCTGTTTCCAAGTAAAAACAGAATTATAGAATCAGATAAATTCTTTTTGTAAAGTCCTTCAGCTTAATTGTTGAGGGACTTTTTACATTATGGAAAATAAATCAAAGCTTGTTTGTGTAATATACAAATGTTTTGTATGTTTGAATTCTTTAACTAATGATCTCATAGAATTCATAAAATAGAAAGCTTATGAAAATAGATGTTGTAAAAGCGTGGATTGATGATGAAAAAGTCTATATCCAAACAAAACAAGGACAGGTAAGAAGCTTAGATATAGCTTCCTTTCGCTTGTTGAAGAATGCCACTCCCGCACAAAGACAGATGTTTGAAGTTGGCAAGTATGGTCTTCACTGGGTAGAACTTGATGAAGATTTATCTTTTGAAAATTTCTTAAAGGGAAATTAATTACTGACGATGCAGATTACATTATGCAATCTCCTTTTTAAACTCCTGTATGTTCTTATACCCCTCAATATTCAGGATATGGATAAGCCGCATAAAAGAAAGTTTTCCTTTTTTATGATAGCCTATCAGATTATCCCGGGTTCTCAGAAAATCATTTTTATATAATTGCTGAAACTGAATAACTATTGTTTCGCCGTTTGAGAACCTAATTTCACAGTAATTATAAACCCCGTTTGATCGCTTCGGATTAAAATCTCCTTTAAGAGTCGTGATAAGCCTATCCTGATAATCAGAAACCTGAAAGTCAATTTTCTCAATATTGCTTAACATTATGTCTTTATAGTTTATTTTAATAGAATCTTCTTCTAGCTCTAAAACTCCACAGAATTCGCCTCTTAAAGCTTCTCGTGTCGTTATTGATGTAAACAACATCACTACTCCTATAAGAGTAGTTACAAGGCCCAATATTGTGGCGAAATATTCAAGAGGACTTTCTTCCAGATATTTATCTGATATATATCCTGTTGCAATACATATAGCCAATGATGTATAAATCACCATATTGGGTGTCAGTACAAACTTGTCCGATCTTTTAAATATTTTGAATTGATTGTTGTTGCTCATTATATTATTGATAAAGCTATGATTACTTGCAAATATATTAATAATTTTAATATACAATAATTTTATCTCTAATAATTATTTCCAAACTTCCTCTAAGATTACATGTCCCAATGATCACTAATTCTGTTTTCGTTCTTATTAGGTCTCAGTTTTCTGTGTTCTATAGAAAATATTGTTAAAAAATTAATGTAAAAAGCGTGTTTGTAATATGTAAATAATATATCTTTGGAATGTTTATTATTTTAATGGCGTAAGTTGCAGGTATTTTCTCAAACAACAACGTATGAAAGCACTACTTTTAACCCTTATGTTTTTAATTTCAATGACAGCATTCTCTCAGCAAAAATCTAGTAGAGAAGATGTTACTGCAGTCTTGAAAGACAGTTCTATTGTTGTATCCAAGGATAGTCTGATCTCCGCCCAGTCAATTATTATCGATCATCATGCTTTAGCGAAAAGTTACAAGCGTAAATCCACAAATTATGGAATTGCAGCAGCTGCTTTCGGGGTAGCAGGTTTGGGTTGTTACAAGTATGTTTTCGATCATTTCCATGCTCATAGTGCTCCTGCTGCAGCAATTGTTGGTACTGTATGTTTTGCGGCAGCTGTTGGTTGTACCATTACAGCAGTAGTATATCATCACAAGGCAGGAAAAGAACTTAAATTATCAATAAAAGGTACAACTGCCGGTATTGTTTATACTTTCTGATTAGGAATCCTGAACTTCTAATTAAGTAATAAGGCAAGGATTTACCCTTGCCTTAGTTTTACTCCCAACTTTCATCCAGAACCGAAAAACACGGACATTCTTTCACCCTCTCCCAAGGATCAATAATCCCATTGTAGTTCTTGTCGGGACTTAGGTCGCGATGGCCTACTACCTTGCAGCCGGAATGCTCTTTCAGGAGGTTGCTTACCAGTGCGTGCAGCGCAATTTGCTGGGAGAGGGTGCGTGTGTCGGCTGGTTTGCCGTTGGTGTCTAAACCGCCTTCGTAGCATACTCCGATTGATTTGGCATTGTATCCACGAGCATGTGCGCCTACTTCATCTACACTTCGCATGGGTTCCACCTTGCCGTTCTTGCGGATGTAGTAGTGATAGCCCCACGAGCTGAATCCTCTTACTTTGTGTGCTGCGTTGATGTCCTGGGCTGTGATGTTTCTGTCTGATCTCGTTGCCGAGCAATGTATTACTATCAAGTTTATTTCTCTCATTTTGTTTTTCTGTTATTCGTCTTGTTTGCACAAAGACTACCTTTTTATTTATTTTAATTTTATGAATTCCGGCATTGCCTTAACCTTGCCTTTGCCAATCTTTCTAAAACCCTGAAATGCCGTAATTACTAAAATAACCTTTTGACTATCAGTTAGTTTTACGAAGAAATGCGGGAAACTTCCTTAAAAAGAAGCTTCCCGACTAAAAGTTATTGCCGATCCTTGCAAGCAGGTGCCAAACATTGCCCTTTGAGTGCCTTGTTTAGCTGATCGTTGAGGATTATCATCTCCTGATACATCTGGCGTACCTTTTCGGATAGCTCAAAGTAGTCCGTTTCAAACTTGGTGATTTGCTCCATCAGATAGTCGAACTGGCTCTTTACCAGGTCGGTGAAGTCCTGTACTTGCTTGGCATCCTTCTTTTTCAGGAAGGGGAGAACCACTTGCAATACATTTAAAATGCCGTCTATAATTTTCATTGTTTTGTTCTTTTTTGATTAATAATTTGAAAGAGGAGGGGTTTTGACTCCTTTTTACTGTGGCTGCCCATGCAGCTGCATTAAGATTGACAGCTACTCCTGCATTCGTTTGACTCCTAATTTACTGTGGCTGCCCCGGCATTGATTTAGCCGAGACAGCACACACTTTTTGCTTATGCCCCTGCTGCCGGAGCTGTTTTAGCCTTTACAGGTAGTTTGGCAACCTGAGCATACGTCAGGGTCTTTTGCATATTGGTGAGCATCTTGCCCGGGCGAAAGGAGATTCTACTCCCGTTGATTAGGCTGGAAGTGTACTCCTTCTCGGTTACTGCACCTTTGCCGCTAACCCCAACCTGAAAACTTCCGAAGTTGCCCAGGCGAACAATCTGTCCACTTGCCAATCCTGCCTTCATTGACACCAACACACTTTCAATCACTGCCGATACATCCGCTCTGGTCACCGTACATCGGCTGTCCACATCCGTACAGATGGCATCGAAATCCATTTCTCCGTAAGCCTGAGCCAACGCATAATACTTACCCGGTTCTGTAATCCTTGATGGATTCTTTCTCATAACTACTGAATACTTTACACTCATTTTTTTTCTTTTTTATTGATTAATACTACTTGGTTGATGGCCCATCTGTTTCTTGTTAACCCTACAAATATAGGGCATAATGAGTGGAGAAAAACAGTAGAATGTATTGGGGTGTATTCGGGTGAATTAATTACACTTGTGGTGTATTATAGTGACTGATATCTTTGTAGATTTCAATGAAAATTAGTAACTTTAAGGAAACAATAAGAGAAACACGTATGAAGTTTGAAGAAGAATTTAAGATCCGCACGTATACCAAGGTAGAGCTTGCTTGCCTTTACAATCCGGACATGGCAATTTCCGGAGCATTGCGCACGCTGTCGCGATGGATATCGGGCAGTAACCGCCTCACTGAAGAGCTTTGCATGCTTGAGTATAAGAACCGCAACCGTGTTTTTACGCCGCGCCAGGTAAAAACCATTGTGGAGCATTTGGGAGAGCCGTAAGCATGAATGGGGGATATTGTATGAGAAAAGGAGAAAACTGTTTGGTTTTCTCCTTTCTAGGTTTGGTTAGGGAAAGTGATGGTAAAGCTAACATCTTTAGCTTTTTAAATATATTGGTTACAAATATATAGTAAAAATAATTGGTAAACAAATTGTCGTGCAATTTATTTTGCCTGTTTCATCAACCACTCCATGGGCGGCACATAATCTTCAATCTTGGTCATACTCTTGTTGTGCGAGAAATAGACCGTGCCCGCTTCGCCGTTACCATTTAGTGGAGCTTCTTTTGTTACAGCGAATTATCCGCTAATGATATAACACTTTATTCCGTGAATTTTTATTCTTCCACTATATTAGTGAATGTTTTCCACATATCCGCATTTCTATAAGTGCCGGCAGTACCCTTCGGAACATGAACTTTACATTTGCCTTTGTTTGCTTCTTTAAACACAGAAAGGTTAGCATCTATAGGAGTTGTGCTTTTGCAATAGATGTTTTTTACTGACGTACAATTTTTGAAAGCATCCCAAATAAAGTTAATATTATTGCCGAAATAGACAGAGGTTAATCCGGTGCAATCGTGAAAGGCATCATTCAGAATCCTTATATGATTGCCCGGAAAGGCTATAGAATCGAGCTTGTCGCAATGAGAAAAGGCATTGGGAGAAATATCCTTAACATAGCCTGGAATAGTATATGAGGTGGCTTTGGCATAGGGAAATACTATAAACTTAGTACTGTCTTTGCTAAACAATGCTCCATCAATACTGGTATAAAGGGCATTCTCTTTTGATATATTTATCTCCTTCAATTTGAGACATTTATTAAAACATTCGCTATCAACAGATCTAATGCTTTTGGGAAGGGTTATTGAGGTCAGGCTGCTTAGGTAAGAAAACATCTCACGATTAATATAATTAGTACCTGTAGGGTAGAATGTATAACACCCATCACTATCAACAAAAAAATAATCTTTCATACTCCACACAATATTTACATTAGTCAAATCAAGCCTGGCAAGCTTTCCTTCTGTTTTGCTGTTTGCAGTATAGCCTCCTCCGGCCATTTCGCGGATGTAAAGAATATCATCTCCATCCAGATTACCGGAAATAGTGAGATCGGTAATTAAATATTTACCTGCTTGCGGAATTAACTTTGCCAATGTGCCGGCTGTGTCAACTTTTACACTGACTATTGTGTCGATCACTGCAACCGGTTCTGGAATTACTTTAGGCACATCATCGTCTTTAGCGCATCCTGTTACCAAAAATGAAAGTACTAATGAAAATATTACTATCTTTTTCATCGTTTATTGTAAATTAATTAATGTCAAATTCTGAATTTAGTTTTTACATGGCAAATGTAATCAATTTATTTTTATAAAAAATAAGTAAGCAGATGAATAATTATATTTTGTTGTAAAATGGCTAATATATAGGCTTTATGCATGAAGTTAAAGCAGTGTTTGTACCATTATTAGTAAATCTTATTCTTTGGTTATATGTTTATATGTCAGTTAATTAATAAAAACAAATCAGATATGAAAGCTATATCTGATTTGTTTGATTAATTGTTTACCTATTAACAACCACAGACAGGTACTTCTTTACAGGCTATTTTGCCTGTTTCATCAGCCACTCCATGGGTGGCACATAATCTTCAATCTTGGTCATGCTCTTGTTGTGCGAGAAATAGACCGTGCCCGCTTCGCCGTTGCGGTGCTTGGCCACGGTGAGAATGCCAAGTCCCTCGGTGGGGTAGCCGCTTTCATTGTCCGTGGCCACTTTTGACAGAGCCGGACGGTGGAGCAATATTACCATGTCGGCATCCTGCTCTATGGCGCCCGATTCACGCAAATCGGCCAATTGCGGACGGTTGGCGTAACGGCTCTCGGCCTCTCTGTTCAGCTGACTGAGCAGCACCACCGGACAATTCATCTCTTTGGCCAGCAATTTTGCTTTACGGGCCGCCGTGGCCACCTCTTGCTCGCGGTTTCGGTTGTCCTTGCCATTGGTTTTCATGTCGCTCAGCTGCAGGTAGTCAATGAAGATAATGTCACACTTACCTTTGGCTTTCAGGAATCGTGCCTGTATGCGGATGGAGTCAATGCTCATGGCTGAGCTGTCGTCAATCAGGATAGGCAGAGAGGATAGTTCATTGGCCGTATTGTTGGCTTCCACCCATTCCTGTTCGCTGGTGAGTCCTGTGCGCCAGGCATAGGGTTTTATGTTGCTCTCCATCAGTATAAGGCGGTCGCCCAGTCGCTCGCCCTGCATCTCGATGCTGAAAAACAGTGTGTGTAGCCCCATCTTAGCAGCCATTTTTGCGAAGAACAGCGCCAGCATGGTTTTACCCACCGCGGGGCGAGCCGCAAACACAATCAAGTCGCCCTTCTGCCATCCGGAAGTCAGCTTGTTGAGGTCGGTAAGCCCCGTGTCAACTCCCGTTACACCATTTTCGGACCTCTCCATGCGCTCTTTGGCCTGTGCCAATGTGTAATGCATCAGTACCTCCATATCCCGCACATTGTTCGCCTTCACCGCATCGTTTTCTATCTGCGAAGCCAGCTCCTGCATGTTGCAAACCACATCGAAAGTGTCCACCGTCATGTCCTGCGCACTGCTCAGCAGCTTGCTGATTCCCGTGATAACTGCCCGGCGCAGGTAGAGGTCCTTCAGGATGTTGCAGTGATTTTGCAGGTGGGCCGAACTGACCACCTGACTGCTCAGTTTGGTGATGTAGTAGGGGCCGCCCACCTTGTCCAGCTCATCGTGGCGACGGAGTTCGTCGCACACGGTGATGATGTCAATGTTGCGGTTCTGGTTAAACATGCGCTTCATCGCGGCAAAGATAATGCGGTGATTATCATAGTAAAACATCTCCTCGCGCAGAGTGGCCACCGCTATAGGCATTGCTTTTGTTTCCAGTAAAAGAGGGCCCAGAACAGCTTCTTCTGTTTCCTGATCAAAGGGTAGGGTTAGATTCTTCTCCATGGCTCATCTTCAATATTAAATGTTGGGGGTTGATACTGCACATTAACGCCCTCGTCATAAAAGGACTTTGCTTTGAGGTATTTGGAAGCGCTCTTTACAAAATCCTCGCACTTCACCGAGGCGCGGTAATTCTCAATGTTATTAATGGCCGCCTCTTTATCTTCCTTCGACAGATTTTTCCACTCCCTGCGCACCAGTCCGATGTCCACTTTCCGTAGCCTGGTTATTTCGTGGTATTTCTCGTAGAACTCCAAAAGCCTATCCTCGCTCTTTACCCTCATGTTGCTGATGGGGCCGGGCTTTCCGGTCCACAGGTCATAGTCCACCACCGCAATAGATTTCAGCTTGTAATTCAGGAGAGTGCTGCGTATCAGATTTTCCTTTTCCATCCTGTCGAAGAACCATCTGGTTTTGCCCGTTGTCCAGTGGAACATCTTTGCCCATGATGCCACCGATAAAAATGATTCACCCCGCTTGCACACAAATGTTTCCCCTTTTATCGTTACATCACGGTCTTCGAAATTTACGTTAGTGATAAGCATCAGAAAAGCCTCCAGGTAGGAAAAACTTTCATCTTTCTGGTTAAATCTGTAGTTAAGCAAATGTTTTGGTACTAATACATACCCCTTGTTTAAGGCGTTAAAAGGTAAATTCTTCTTGTTAGTCATAGTAAATTTTTATATTTATTTTTCAGGTTGTTTGTAAAAGACCTCTTCGGTCTTATTTCGGTTGCAAATGTATGGTTACAAACAATAGCCTCCAAACGGGAAATGTAAGAACAGACAGTTTCAGCAAATTTTGCATAAAAAATCACGTTTGTTCAATTTTGTAAAATCCATGCAGGAAGGAAGGTGCTTTTATAGAGTAAAATGTTATTTGCATAGCAACAGAATGAACAACAGAATATACGCAGATGCAAAATGTTGGTATATAGGTGGTTATAAAAATAATATATTTCTTCACAGCAGAATGAACTGCAACGAAGAAATATATTAAATTGTTTTATTTTTATTACTAAAAATAAAATCCGTATGTGTGGTTAGGAATTTATGTCATTAGCGAGTGATGAGAAAGGCTAGAAATAAGCCTTGAGGAATTTTATATTCCGTACGGAATACCCCAGTATTCGATGATAAGCGACATCTGCTTGGGTGTGACGTACTTGTTGGTAACAGTAAATTCGGTAGCCTTTAGCTTCTCATACAGCTCTTTATCTTCTTCAATTTTCTCGATAAAACATCTTTTGCAAACATCGGCTCTTGTGTAAGTGCTGAAATACATTGCGGCTACTTTAGTAAAGAGATAACATCCCATATACGGATACTTTTTGGTTTCTTTTTCTTGAATCATATAAATGGTTCGTGTTTTATATTATTATTATTTTAAGCCTAGTGTTGCAACGTTCTAGATTTTGTGCAAATGTAAGGAATAATAGCGTATATATACAAATATTATCCAATATTTTTTTCAAAGATTTAGAAAAAAAAGTTTATCAAAAACAGTGCCCCTTTAAACACGTTTAAAGGGGCACTGTTTTTGATGCGGAAATCATATTCGAAAGATGTAAAATTTATTGGTGAATGGTTGTATGGTTATTGGGCAATGGATTTTATTTATTGGTGAATGGATGGGAGGGGGATTGGCTTTTTGGTGTATTTTAAATGTAAAAAAGCGGTACCCTCTCCACTGATGTTTGTGAAGAGGGATGCCGCGTTTTAGTATATAGAATACCAATGCTGCAGAGGAAGCTCTATGTATAGAGATAGATTGTAAAGTCTGTAGTTGTAAAGCTCAAGCCATTGTAGCTGTTCTTCCACCGTATCTTTTTTTGTGAATGGACTTGTAACGTTAGAATACAAGCGACCGAGGCAAAGATCTCCTTCGGTATGGATGTTTTCGAATAGATCATTCAGCTTTTCCTCTGTCAGTCCGTGTAAATGCGCATCTCTTCTTTCTATGGTGAAAACGCTCTGTGTTCCTTCTGTTTCTCCCAGAAGTTGGTATTTTCTGTTGAATAGTTCTGCTTTATTGTTCTTAATATCAAAAACCATGGCGTAAGGTTTGTTGATCAAGAACTCTTTCTCGTTTTCGTTTATTTGTTTGATAGTTATCAAGTCGGTAATTTTATGTAGTTCTTCAACGGAATCGGCTTTGTATGACTTGTTTCCGTAGTAAGCCAGGGCGGTTAGTTTTGTTTTTTCCTCTTGAAATAATTCTCCAACGGAAACGTTTAATGCCTTGGCTATTGATTCTAATCGGTCAAGACTTGGGTTGCCCGATATACTTTGTGCCAAGGCTGATGCACTGATACCCATTTTTCCTGCAAGCTCTGCTTGTGTAATGTATTTTTTCTTACATAATTCTTTTATTCTAAGCATAATATTAAATTTTTGTTCGTGCAAATGTAGATAAAATATTTAGAATAGAACGTATAACTGAAATATTATTTAGATAAACCTTAATAATTAAATTGCGTTAACTATTTAGAGAGCCTTATGATAGTGAATCTGTCTTTTAAATAAATGTAGAATAAATATAGATGCATAAGGGCTGCTTAAAGCGGCTTGACTCTTATTCCCGGTACTATAATTCAGTTTGCTTATATAGTGTGAGTATGTCTGTTTTTTATTATAAGAAAAGTTGCTGAAAAGGCTTAAATAACAAATGAAATGGGTATATTTGTAATTGAATAATTATAGTTATCAGAAAGAAAAAATAAGGTCATAGAAAGTATAGTCGCAATGATTTTGGATAAATAATATGCTTAATAATGCGACACCAAATCTATAACATCTGGAAAATAAAAAAATATGGATCAGCTTGAATTGCTTGCAAAAATAGGAAACGGAGAAACCAGTACTGTTCAGTTTAAGGAATCATTTCCACATCAGGATACCATTATTCAGGAAATGGTTGCTATGTCTAATGCCAAAGGCGGCGATATATTGTTTGGTGTGAAAGATAAAACCGGAGAGGTTACAGGGCTTACTTATGAAGAAATTCAGGATATTAATAGAAAGGTTGCCAATATTGCAACTAATAATATTAATCCAATGATATATGTGACTACAGAAACAATTACTGTAGCTGGTGAAAGTGGGAATAAATCCGTATTGATTGTTTCTATTAACGAAGGAGGAAATAAGCCTTATAAGGATAATCAGGGCGTAATATGGATGAAACAGGGTTCTGACAAAAAGAGAATGACCGATAATAATGAAATTCTTCGTTTGTTTCAACATTCAGGTACATTCTATGCCGATGAACAGCCAGTTCCATACACTAGTGTAGCCGATGTAAATAAAGTGTTAGTGAATGAGTTTCTTTTAAAGGAATATGGACAAGGTATTGACGAGATAGGTATCTCTTATGATAAGTTATTGTCCAATCTGAACATTGTCAGAGAAGATAAACTTAGCCTGGCCGGTTTACTCTATTTTGGTAAAAACCCACAGCAGTACAGACCATCGTTCATCATTAAAGCAGTCTCTTTCTTTGGGAATGATATAGCCGGTACAGATTATCGGGACAGTAAAGATTTGACAGGTACCATACCGCAACTCTTTGAAAAAGGGATGTCTTTTTTAAAGTCAAATTTGAAACAATTGCAAAGCGGACAGGGATTTAATACAACCGGGAAGCTCGAAATCTCTGAAATAGCATTGGAAGAGCTATTGCAAAATGCATTGGTTCACAGAGATTATACTAAAAATGCTTCGGTACGCATACTCATATTCGACGATAGAATAGAGATTATTAGTCCGGGAAGGTTGCCAAACAGCCTGACAATAGATAACATTAAATTTGGTAATGCTGTGGTTAGAAATAACATTATCGCAAGTTTATGTGCTAAAACCATGCCTTATCGCGGGCTAGGTTCTGGAATTAAGAGATCAATAAAGGAAGAACCTGAAATTGAGTTGATTAATGATGTGGATGGCGAACAATTCATAGTGAAAATTCCAAGAAAAGGATGGAAAGAGATAGTTGAATAAACATAGCTTTTTGCCGGATTCTGTAATATAAAACACAAACACAAATAGCAAATTCTGATAAGCAACAGATGAAAAGATAAACCATTGCAGCAAGCTGGTTGAGGGAATGGAAGAGTGGAAAAAGGATTGTTGCAACAACTGTTTTGCTGATAAATTAATAAAAATGGTTTGTTATGCTAAAGGGTAAGTCATTATTAAAATATCTATCTTTTGTCTGTATAATCTTTCTGTTGTTTGGATGTAAAGACCTGGAAGGTGAAGGATATCGTATTAAAAAGGATGGAGTTTACCGCTATTATTGGAATCCTATTGAGGTTAGCAGTGAACCACATGAATGGCTTATTAAAGGTGCTGATCCAAAAATATTTCAAGTATGCAATAATTCAGACTGGGCAAAGGATAAGAACCATGCTTATTATAAAGACAATATTATTTTCGATGCAGACCCTAAAACTTTTGAATCTATTGACCGGTTATATGGGAAAGATAGTAAACACGTTTTTTATTATGAACCATATACACACACTGATAGACAGATTTCGGGTATAGTATCAGGGGCAAATCCTAATTCTTTTCATAAAACGAAGGATGACAAATATACGGATGGAAAAGATCTGTATCATGCTAATAATCCTATGCATGTTTATGATATTAAATCTTTTGTACAGGTAGATGAATTGGGTTACATATTTAAAGATAAAAAATATTATTATCTAATTCCTCTGACGGAACTTGATGGCACAATTTTAAAGAGATGCCCACTTTCCGATTATAAAACATTTCATGTGTTAAAAGAGAAAAACTCAATACTTGAATCGCCATACATGGCTGATAAGAAGAAGGTTTATTATGATTCTTTAGTTGTAGAAGGCGCTGATGCAAAAAGTTTTATAGCGCTTAATTATAACTATGGTAAAGATAATTATAGGGTTTATTATAAAAATAAGCAGTTAATGAATGCGGATATCAAAACGTTTTGTTTTGACGGTTTTGATTCATCTCACGATGTTAATCATGCTTACAAACGAGATAGTATTATAAAATGAGTTTAATAAGTTAAATGAATATGTTTGGATATTCCAATTAGCCAACAACTTGTTGACTGATTATAAGTAATAAATGAAAGAGTTTAGAATTTCAATTAAAATCAAAGAACTAAAAATAAAACCTTATTATGAAAAAGTCTGATATCTATGAAATTGCCATTAAGATTTTAGGAATTTACTTTCTTGTGACTATTATCCAGCTCTTGGTAGGAAGTCTAGCATACCTTTCTGCTATGTTTTTTAATAAGAACCTGACCTCGGATGAAATGTTATTTGCAGGAGTTTCTTTCTTTGTATTTATCATCATGATTCTACTCGATCTCTGTTTTATTTTCAAGACGGATATGATTGCAAAAATTATATGTAAATCGTCCGACTTTGAACAAGACGTTCAATTTACGGTAAGCAAGAAGTCGGTTTATGAAATTGCACTGGTGCTGATGGGAATGATTATCATTGTATGGGCTTTACCGGATTTTATTTATAAAGTGTGGAACTATGTTCAAAGTTTACAGATGAGCACAGAAAATAAAGGTTCTTTGGTAACCTCAGGCATAAAAATTATTATTGGACTGGTCGCCGTACTTTATTCAACTGCCATCGCAAACTTTCTTGTTAAGGAAAAAGCTGTAGATAAGGTAGAATGAACTTGCGCCTAAAAATTATAGAAAAGAATCATTTGCGCCTGTTTTTCTTGATTTGCGCTCATTAATAATATATATTAAATCAAATACCTATGACCAATATAAAATCCGATTCCGAATATAAGAAGTGGCTTTCAGAACTAAAACTCCGCATTCGCCAAAGCCAGATTAAAGCAGCAGTAAAAGTTAATGTTGAGCTTTTAAAGCTCTATTGGAGTCTGGGAAAAGATATTGTCACGAAACAAACAAATTCACAATGGGGAGATGGCATAATTAAACAATTAAGCATTGATTTAAAGCGGGAATTTCCTAAAATACAAGGCTTCTCGGAACGAAATATAAATTATATAAGACAGTGGTATTTGTTTTATAATGAGCATAATACAATTGTGCAACAAGCTGTTGCACAATTAGAGACAACAGAAGATTTGCAGCAACTTGTTACCCAAATACCATGGGGACATAACTTGAAAATTATTTCAAAATGTAAATCGGTTGAGGAAGCTATATTTTACATCCATAAAACGATGGAATTTGGATGGAGTCGTGATATGTTAGATCAGCACATCAAATTAGGAGAATATAGTAGAGTAGGGAATTCTGTAACTAACTTTTCGCGATTATTACCAGCTGTGCAAAGTGACCTGGCTGCACAAACTTTAAAAGATCCCTATAACTTTGATTTCCTTACATTAACGGACGGATTCAAAGAACGGGAACTGGAAAATGCCCTTACTGATAATATTACAAAGTTTCTTATTGAACTAGGTACGGGCTTTGCTTACGTAGGCAGACAAGTGCCATTGCAAGTTGGTGATAAAGAATTCTTTATTGATCTTTTGTTTTATCATTTGAAGTTGCGCTGTTATGTTGTAATAGAACTTAAAGCTGTTGACTTTATACCTGAATTTGCAGGAAAGTTAAGCTTTTATTTATCTGCGGTAAATGATTTATTGTGCCATCCTACGGATAATCCAACAATTGGCTTAATGATTTGTAAAAGCAAAGATCGCTATATTGCCGAATATGCTTTAAAAGATATCAACCAACCCATGGGCGTTTCGGAATATGAATTAACAAGGTTATTCCCGAAAGACTTTAAAGGGAGTTTACCTACGATTGATGAAATTGAAGCGGAATTGGATGAATGATTCTAAGATAATAGAAAGAACGAATGAACATATGAGATTGAAGCATTATATAAACATTTGGTTTTTGTATTAAAGGACGAAGGAGATTGTTGACTTAATAGCCGGTGAAACTCAGTTAAGAAGTTTTCAGTAAGTTATGCAGTGAAGAGAACCTATTCAATGAAAAGGTGGAAAAGGTGATATCTGATTATCTGTTCTGTCAAAGATAAGAGGATTCTTTGAAACGTTTATTAGTGGGATAAGTGGGAATTTTTGAAAAACAAATTCAATTATATATTGTAAGGTTAAAATAATTAACCTATCTTCGCGCCTCAATTTAATATCTCCTTACTAAACTAATTATTATGAATGAACAAAAGAAAAAGTTGGCTCAACTAATTGAGGCTGGGATTGACTCACTTGATATTGTTATTACAAAAGAAGAGATCCTGAAACAAGATATATCTGCTCCGTTAGCTCTTCTTTCTGCACTTTTAGATAATGAGTGCTTTGCATTATATTTCAGAGAAAAAGTCAACCTTTCTTTCAAAGGATTCGATGACCAGGGAAAGAATCTGTGGGAAATACCAGAGGTAAGAAAATATGTCTGTAAGCTTGATAGCGAATTCCCTTACTGGTTCTATTTTTTATCAAAAAGCGGAAATGGATTATATGTGATTTATCAATGTTACATGATACCTTTTCTCTCTGATGAAGATGATTTCGACTTCAATATTCCTCAGCTTCAAGAGAATTTTATAAATAAATGGGTGCCGGCATTGAGTGAGGCTTGTGAGTTTACTGATATGTCTGATGAAGAAAGTCATAAGATGTGCATGGGAGTGTATAGCTACATCATAAATAGAGGGAATGCATAGTTTTGAAATAATAATCAACTTATTTAAGGGGATTATCGAAAATCAACCTTTTTAAGTGGATTATTCCAGAAAAGTAATATCGTAACTACTCAGCTATTATTGTTGTTGGCTCTCAAAGAAACAATTTCCTGATATGTAAGACTTCGTGTAAAGTGGTATCAAATAGATGTGGTTGTGAACCAAATCGAGAGCCCTACAACAATGCTATTGCTGTAGGGCTCTCGTTTTAATTTAAGATCTCAGAATAAAGAAGGCAGTTATGATTTTCTGACTTCCATTAATTCAGTACGCGATTGCAGATTGCCATTCTTATCATAGGACTCTGACTTAACAATTCCTATTCCTTTGGCATACCATTCTGCGCTTTTAGCTTTCATCTTGAATCCAAAGCCGGATGTACTTACGTCACTTGTAAATTTGTAACAGTTGAATGTACCGCCCGTTACGGTAACATCTTCAATGGATTCTACTTTTCGGTTTGTAACTTCGGCAGACATTTTCATGGTTATTATTCCCATTTTCATAGCCATCACAACATTGGCATCAGGGAGTGCTTCGCCCGGGGAGGGGTTTGAAGGTATCTCCATGTTGTTTCCGGTAATCTCAACTTCGGCAGGAATTGCTCCGTCTTTCTGAAATGCTGCTTTATTGATGAATTTGCTCATGTCGAAATAGAGCTTATCGCCAATCTTGTGAACGGTAATTTCATCTTTGAATATGAGCTTGTCTTTGGAGTCCATTGATTCGCACAGATAGGTGATATCCATGTTATCGCCATTTGTTTTTAAATGGGTGATGGTGTATTTCATTGTATTGGTTTGCTTGTTCTTCTTGTCGAAGGTTTTGTATACCAATACTGTTCCTTCCTTTGATGGGAAGAATATTTCCTCGCTCTTACAAACCATTGCAAAGAGGAACATTGCTGTGAATAGGAATAATGCTTTCATATCTTGATGTATTAATTGATTTACTTCTTTTCCTGCTCTGAATTGGGGCTCCTTTCTTTATCTTTCTTTTCGGGTCTATCAGTTGTTCTTGATTCTCTTACTGGTTTAGTATCCTGTCTTGGAGTTACGTACTTATTTCGCTGGGGCTGTGTTCTGTTTTCACGATTGACAGGAGGAATCGTTCTTTCTGTTGGTTTAGTACTCTCTGGCAGAGTTATATCTCTACGCTGTACAGGCTGTGTGCGTTCGGGCTGGGTTATATCCCTACGCTGTACAGGATCTGTTCGCTCTGGTTGGGTTATGTCTCTACGCTGTACTGGCTGATCGGGTTGAGTTGTCTCTGTGCGCTGCACAGGTTGTGTTCGCTCTGGCTGGGTTATATCTCTACGTTGTACGGGCTGATCGGGTTGAACATTCTGCCTTTGCGGTGTTGTAACGTCCGTTTTCCTTTCCGGTATGCTTCTGTCGGGTGTAGTTTTTCTGGGAATGCGGACAGGTTGATTCATATCTTGCTGGCGAACGGGCGGCACATTAATATCCCTTGGCACGTCTCTCTTCTCTGGCTGGGTGGTAGGCCTTTCTATCGGTGTTACGTTCTGATTCCTGTTTGGAACATCTCTTCCCGGGGTGCGTATAAAATCGTCTTTCTTGATAACACGTTGGGGCGTAGATTGCCTTGGGGTACTGTTCCTGTCAATCTGAGGTCGGTAGATGCGTAAATCCCTGTTCTGTATCTCTTGTCCGGGCTTATTGGTCTCTCTGATGTTATATTGGTCAATCTTGCTTCCCGATACTCTTTGAACAGATTGCCTGTCCGGTCCGTATACATAGGTTGAATGTCGTTTGTTGTCAATGTAGGTACGGTCAATGACTCTGCTATTTCTGTAAATTTGTTCGTGATCTGAACGGTTAATGTAATAACGATGTATGTCTCTTCTTCCAAAATCGCGGTCTCTCACAAAGCACCAATGATCGTGATATCTGTCATATCTTCCATCAAAGTAGAAGTTTATGCTCATGCCCGGACCAATTGGCGACCAGCCGTAATAGCCATCCGCCTGAAGCCAGTTTACCCATGCCGGTCCCCATTCATAGCCTGGCACCCAGAACCATCCCAATGCATCATTATATCCCCACCGTCCGTAATGGAATGGTGCCCATCCCCAGCTGTAACTTGACATCCAGGCCCAGCCATACGTAGTGTTTATCCAATATCCGTTGGTTGAATATGGAGCAAAGTCTCCTCTTATATCGGGAATCCATACATAGCCATAGTTATCATAATCAACCCATTGGCCATAAGGGCCCAGTTGATCATAGAAAACCTGAAAACTAACATTTGATTGCTGATCTAATGCACTACCTGAATATGTTGCACATGATGTAGTCAACAAAAATATTAGAGTGATGATTTTAATGTTTGCTTTCATGAGTCATTAGTTTTTTATAAAAGTCAGTTTCTTATTAAATAACAAAGTAAGAGGAGTAAAGGTTTTATCTTTAACAGGATGATTATCTACACTTAAGAGGGATGATAGGTTAAAAAAAGCTCTTCAGCAAAGGATTATTCCTTTAGCTGAAGAGCTTATCATGTATATGCTATAACAATTAAATTTACCGGGGATAGAAACGCATTTGCTCAAATTCAAAATCTTTGTTTTTACGCAATTTATCAATAAGTTGCTTTAACTCACTTTCTTCCCATTTCTTCTGGAACATTTCGTCATGGAGCAGCAATACTACATTGTTTGGCGTGAAGGTTGAATTGTCTTCTGCTCTCCGGCATATCTCATTGTACATTTCATCAACGGTTTGTACAGGGCTGCCGGTTACAGCATTATGTTCCCATTCAAGGTCCCAGCCTACAACCTTATATCCTGATTGTGCCAGTTTGTCTGCTGCTTCTGATCCGCTTTCTACATCATCCTTCTTATGGTTATCAATGCGCCACATGTTCCTTCCCGGAAGGCGGACTATCTTGTTCGGCAACTTAAGCAGTTGATTGTTTTTCTGAATATCAGCTACCACCTGATCGGGATTACTGTAAAACAAATCGTAGTGGTTATTTGCGTGAGAGAAGCTGTGATTATACTCATCGATATAAGGATTCTCTTCGTAGTATTTGAAGTAGTTATCCATTGTTCTGCTTTTCATAACGTGTTCGCCAACCAGGAAGACGCTTATTTTGATCTTTTCGGCCAGTACAACACTATCAATGTATTCACTTCCGTTTAACGGACCATCATCAAAGGTTAGGTAGATGTACTTTTTACCGGTAGTGCTTTTAGCCATATTCTGTTTGACTGAAGATATTTTTTGGGGAGCTTTCCCACTCACATTGACAAGTGAGGTTAATAGACCAAATGTGCATAAAAGCAAAATGAATCTGGAATAGCGGGATGTGTGGTTCATAATAGTTGTGTGTTTATTTGTTTTATTGATATGAAGTAAAAATATGAATAAAATAAATTCATTGGAATGAAGAACTAAATATTTCTTTTCACGATTAACGATTTTTTATTAAACCCGGTGATGTGAAGAATAACAAAGGAAGCTAAATATAATGGTTCTGTTTTGATGAAATGATTATCTGCAATTTGATTGGGATAATGATTATAAAAACAAAGGCTGAACCCGTTGTGTGAGTTCAGCCTTTACTTTTATAATTTAGTGAAATGTATTATTTCAACCATTTATCTAACCATGCAGCAAATGTTCTTTGCCATAGGATACCGTTCTGAGGTTGAAGCACCCAGTGGTTCTCGTCAGGATAGATAAGCAACTGTGCAGGAACGCCGCGAAGCTTGGCTGCATTGAATGCCGACATACCTTGAGAAGCAAGGATTCTGTAGTCTTTCTCTCCATGAATGCAGAGGATTGGAGTATCCCACTTGTCTACAAACTTGTGAGGAGAGTTGGCAAATGTGCGCTGTGCTGTGGCATTGTTCTTGTCCCAGTAAGCACCGCCCATGTCCCAATTGGCGAACCACATCTCTTCTGTCTCCAAGTATTGTTGCTCCATGTTGAAGATTCCGTCGTGAGCGATGAATGCTTTGAAACGCTTGTTGTGGTGTCCGGCAAGCCAGTAGACAGAAAATCCACCGAAGCTGGCACCTACACAGCCTAACTTGTCAGCATTCACATAAGGTTCCTTTGCCATCTCGTCAATTGCTGAGAAGTAGTCCTTCATACACTGACCACCGTAGTCGCCACTGATTTCTTCGTTCCATTCCTTACCGAAACCTGGTAATCCACGACGGTTAGGAGCTACAATAATATAGTCGTTAGTTGCCATCATCTGGAAGTTCCAACGGTATGACCAGAATTGGCTGACCGGTGATTGAGGACCGCCTTCACAGTAAAGCAGGGTAGGGTATTTCTTGTTAGGGTCGAACTTAGGAGGATAGATAATCCAGGTAAGCATCTCCTTGCCATCCGTAGTCTTAATCCAGCGTTCTTCCACCTTTGCCATCTCTACCTGATCGTAGATATGCTTGTTTTCGAATGTCAACTGTTTAGCTTCACCCTTCATTGAAACGGTGTAGATTTCATCGCCCATGCTCATGGAGTGGCGAGTTGCAAGCAACTGTTTGCCCATCAGCTTCATTGCAGCATAGTCGTGAACACCTTCTGTTAGCTTTTGCAGCTTTTTGCCTTCACGGTCTACCTTATAGATCTGAGAAGTGGCATGCCACACACCATTGAAGAAAAGGCTCTTGCTATCAGCATTCCAGATAAAACTTTCTACGCTGGAGTCGAACGCTTTGCTTACGAATGTTTTCTCTCCGGTAGCCAGATTCATTACGAATAAGCGGTTCTGGTCGCTCTCATAACCATCGTGCTCCATACTTTGCCAGGCAATGTACTTTCCGTCAGGAGAATACTGCGGATTCTGATCGTATCCCATCATCCCTTCAGTGATGTTCTTAGTCTGCTTTGTAGCCAGATTATAAACATAGATGTCTGAATTGGTAGAAATGGCATATTCCTTGCCTGTCTTCTTGCGGGAAGTATAAGCGATATTCTCGCCCTTCGCATCCCATGCCAGTTGCTCTATGCCTCCGAAAGGCTTCATAGGCGATTCATAAGGTTCACCTTGCATAATATCTGTGATGTTTGCAAGAGCAGAACCATCAAAGTCGGCCACAAAAGGGTGGGGAACAGTAGTAACCCATTCATCCCAATGCTTGTACATCAGATCTTCTACCACCAAACCACTAGCTTTTGGAAGGTCGGGATACTTGTCTACAGTGTATTTGCCATACTTTACTTGTGAGATAAACATTACTTTCTTGCCATCTGGTGAGAAAGAGAATCCTTCAATGTCCTTGTCGAACTTGGAAAGCTGCTTGCGATCACTACCATCAGCATTCATCTCCCACAGCTGATTGCTGCCACTTTCTGAGCAAAGGAAAGCAATCTTGCTGCCACCCTTAATCCAGATAGCCTCATTTTCACTAAACGGTGTGTGAGTAATCTGCTGATTACTTGTTCCGTCTGCGTTCATTACAAAGACTTCTCTGTTACTCTTGTTCTGTGGAATGCTGTAATAACCCACTGTGTAGACAATCTTCTTCCCATCGGGCGACACATTGAATCCACCGATTCGTCCCATTGCCCATAGAGCTTCCGGAGTCATTCGTCCGCCCTTGATCACAATGTCGGACTTACCTATCAACGGTTCCTTATTGTCTCCCGCTGCTTCAGCCGTAACTGATCCGGCAAGCATAAGTGCTGCTGACATCATTACTAATTTTGATTTTTTCATATAATTAAAATGAATTATTTATTCGTACTGCGAAAGTAATCATTCCGTGTTAATTAACTATTCTTTCCAGTAATCTTTTTCACGACCTGCACAACTCGCCATTGCGACCTGCACAACTCGCCATCGCGACCTGCGCAGGTCGTGGGAAGAATTTAACCTATAGTTTTAAACGTACACGCTGAAATCGAGTAGGAGGAAAATGAAATAGTTTCCTCCTATTTCATTTTCCGACCTCTCACACCACCGTACGTGCGGTTCCGCATACGGCGGTTCCTTATTTACGATACATTTTACTGTAATAATCCAACATCATTGGATAACCTGCATTTCGCAATTTATCTGTATCAATTGCACAGCTAAGAATCGGGCTGCCAGCTATTCGCCAGTAACCTTTCACATATCCCCATTTCTGAGCATGCCATCTATCAATACCGCAACGCAATAGATTGGTTATACGAGTACTGACATTCTTCCAACTTTTCCATATACACATACGAAGCCGGCGACGGAGCCATTGATCTATCCTCTTCAGATGATTTTGCATGTCTGCAAGTTTGAAGTATTCAATCCAGCCACGAATGAATTGATGAAGTTCGTATTTGCGTTTATTGTATCCCATGCCATTACTGCGACCTGTCAGCTCTTTCAAACGAACTTTCAGTTTCATGTAACTTTTGGAGTGTACAGATAAGCGAAATCCTCCTTTGCTATTATAAAAGGAGTAACCTAAGAACTTCATGCCCCGCACATATCCTGCTTTCGTTTTCTCTCGGTTTACCCTCAGGAAGAGGGTTTCTTCGATAAAACAAATGATGTGCTTCATCGTACGACTGGCAGAGCGTTTACTTTTGCAAAATATCATGCAATCATCTGCATAGCGGACAAATGGATGTCCTCGGCGTTCCAGCTCTTTATCCAGTTCATTGAGCATTATATTGCTCAGTAGCGGACTAAGGGGACCACCTTGAGGAACTCCCCGACTGCTTTCCTCAAATTTATGACCAATTATAATTCCCGCGCGGAGATATTTATGGATAAGAGAAATCACTCTCCCATCTTTTATCCTGCGGGAAAGAATTTCTATCAGCTTGCTTTGGTTGACTGTGTCGAAAAAATGCTCCAGATCTAAATCAACCGCATATTTATTGCCTGCATTAATATAGTTCTGGGCTGTTCGCAGCGCTTTATGCGCACTGCGTTTCGGACGAAAACCGAAGCTGTTGTTACTGAATTCTCGTTCATAAATCGGAGATAAAATTTGGGATATGGCTTGTTGAATAAGACGGTCAACTACGGTAGGGATACCAAGCTGGCGCTTCTTGCCATTCTCCTTAGGGATTTCTACCCTACGGACTGGATTAGGATGGTAATTACCATCCATTAAAGATGTTACCAGTTCATCTTTATGGAGTTTCAGAAACGGAAGAAGTTCTTCCGTTTCCATCTTATCGACACCTCCACTGCCACCATTCGATACGACCTGTTTATAAGCCTTGTTCAAATTGGCAGGCGACAAGATACGTTCCAGTAAATCATCTTTTGTAAAATGCACTTCCGTGAGGTTGTTTTCAGTAATCCCTATAAAAGTCTGCACTCCCGCATAGCATTCGGATTCCGTCCTATTCTTTTGCGGGCAGCTATCATTCGTTGCTGATATTTTCTGCATTCTTCCCTTCATAAGGTTACATTCATTTACTTCTCACTTAGATAAGGTTCAGACCTTCCCCGAATGGTCAATCTAAATCGGGTACTATGTCCTCGGCTGACTTCTCACGACAATTGTTATCCATGTTTCTGAAAAGAAAAGCATCCACACGTCCGTGAGATCTCCCCAGTTATTAACTACTACTTTCTTCCCATATATCTGCCGGATTTACTCGCATACATCTATATAGCACAGGACTTTGTTTTAATTAGCAAACTCATCCATGTATTTTGAGCCTTATATCCGGTTTCTGTTCGTCAGACCGGGAATTTGCCGCAGGCTTCCTTCAGATTCCACTTCGCAATGGACACCCTTGCCGTAAGCTAACACTTCCAGCTATAATGGCGTGTTCGGGACTTGCACCCTAAAGTAAATAGTTCGTGCTGGGCGAACTAATAAAAAAGGCGAAGATGTTATAAATCTCCGCCTTTTCATATATTATAAATAATTTAATTATTTACGTTTGCCTTTACCTTGTGTACGTTCTTTGTACATACGTTCCTGTTCTTCCTGCATCTGAGATATCTTTCCCATTAATCCAGCTTTCTTCTTAGGATTCTTCTTGTTCAATTCCAGTTTAGCTAGAAGCTTTTCTTCATTTGTAAACCTACGTAGAGCAATCATTGTGAAGATACTAATTAATGTTGAGATTAAGTAGTAATAGTTCAATCCGGCTGCATAGTCATTCAAAATAAAGATGAACATTACCGGCATTACATACATCATTGCTTTCATACCCGGCATTTGCTGCTGACCAGTGTCTTGCTGAGCCATTGTATACTTAGTGTTAAGTATATTGGCAGCGGACATCAACAAGCAGAACAAGCTCAAGTGATTTCCAATAAATGGAAGACTGGTTTTCCAGGTAATGAATGCATCATAAGTAGAAAGGTCGGATGCCCAAAGGAAACTTTGCTGACGCAATTCAATGGCACTTGGCACAAACATGAAGAGGGCAAGAACAATTGGCATTTGCAATAACATTGGCAAGCAACCGCTCATTGGGCTAACTCCATATTTACTGTAAAGGGCCATCGTTTCCTGTTGCTTCTTCATCGCATCTTCTTTCTTTGGATACTTTTGACCGATAACATCTATCTGTGGCTTAAGAACTCTCATTCTTGCAGAAGACATGTATGATTTATATGTAAAGTAGAAGATTACTATTTTTACAATGATGGTCATAAACAGCAGAACCATACCCATGCTTAGTCCAAGGCTTGATAGCCAGTCGAACAAGTTGATGGTAAACACTATATTAACCCAGCGCAAAACAGACCATCCCAGTGGAACCAATTGGTCTAGTTCCAGCTTGTCGTTACCTTCACGAACTGAATCGAAAGCTTTCAGAGTCTTGTAATGGTTAGGACCAAAGTAGAAGTGTAGGTTAGTAGATTTAGCTCCCTTAGCATCAAAGAATGTGCTCATGCTGGAAGAATAGTCTTTCAGATAACCACTACCTTCACTTTCAAGCTGTGATTTTAAAACACTCTTATCGAAATTCTGGTCAGCAATGAACACTGTAGAGAAATATTGATTCTTATAACCAATCCATTTTAGTCTTCCTGTTACAGGGCTTTCAGCGCTTTTGCCTTCTGACATCTTATCAGTATCAGCACCATCATACTTATACATGATGTAAGCATAACGATTCTCGTATTTAAATCCGCGTTCCAGCTGGCGTGATTTCTGTTTCCATTCAATATCCATATAGTTGATTGATGGAGACAACTTATCGGCCATACCGTTTGCTTTAACAGTTAAATCAACCATATAGTTACCTTTGTGCATGGTGTATATAAGGTCGATATAGCTACTGTCAGTAGCAGCAAGACGCATTGTTAAAGAAGAGTCAGTCTTGTTTACAGCCTGGAAATAATAATCCTTAGTTTCAATTTTCTCTTTCTTATTATAGAAGAAGAAATTCATACTAGCATCTTCATTGTCAAATAGCACCAAAGGCTTTTTGTCCTGTCCGTTGTATTTCTTCAATAAAGCCGAACGAACTTGTCCTCCTTTGTTTGATAAAGTAAGCTTTACTAAATCATTTTCAATGGTGGTAAAAGCTTCATTTCCTTTTGCTGCATTGTAGAAAGTTGCAGCAGAATCAACCTTTTGAGCTTCAACTGATGCATTAGTCAAAGCAGTCGATGCTTCAGCTTTGCTGGCTGCATCTTTCCGAGCCAAGGTTTGAATGGAATCCTGATAGCGTTTCTGGGCAATTTGTTGTTGCTGACTTGGGCGTGTTAAAAAGGTAAATCCAATTAACACAGCAGCAATCAGTCCGAATCCCACTAAGGTGTTTTTATCCATAATTACAAATTATACATTATTATTTTTTAAGTCTTATTTATTAATAGCGGCTTTAATAAAGGAAACGAACAGTGGATGTGGATGAAGCACTGTGCTACTATACTCAGGATGGAACTGTGTACCGATATACCAACGAAGAGTAGGTATCTCAACAATTTCCACTAAGTTTGACTCAGGATTAATTCCCACACACTTCATTCCGGCTTTCTCATATTCAGCTTTGTAGAAGTTATTGAATTCATAACGGTGACGGTGACGTTCCTGTATATGTTCTTGCTTATAAGCTTCGTATGTTTTAGATTTCTTATCTATCACACATTCATATGCACCCAGACGCATTGTTCCACCCATGCTGGTAATTGCTTTCTGTTCTTCCATGATATCAATTACCGGATACTTAGTGCTTTCGTCCATCTCAACAGAGTTAGCTTCTGCATATCCCAGTACATTTCTTGCAAACTCGATAGCGATTGATTGCATACCAAGGCAGATACCAAATGTTGGGATATCGTTTTCACGGGTATACTTGGCAGCAACAAACTTACCTTCAATACCTCTAGGACCGAATCCCGGACAGATTACAACACCATCTACCTGCGATAGTTTCTCAGCTACATTGGCATCAGTAAGTTTCTCGCTCTGAACATATTCAATTTTCAGTTTGCGATCATTATATGTTGCAGCCTGAGAAAGAGATTCCAGAATAGATTTGTATGCATCCTGTAACTCTACGTATTTACCAACAAGAGCAATCTTAACAAGTTCAGTAGCATTCTCTCTTCTGTCAAGGAATTCTTTCCATGAATCGAGGTTTGGATTACCTTCAGTAGGCAGACCCATTTTGCTAAGGATTGTTTCATCAAGTCCTTGTTCGTGCATCCTTAATGGAACTTCGTAAATGGTAGGCACGTCAACAGACTGAACCACAGCTCTGTCTTCTACATTACAGAACAATGCAACCTTCTTTCTTAAGTTATCACTTAAGAAATGTTCGCTACGCAAAACAAGAATATCTGGTTGTACACCTAATTCCTGCAATTGCTTAACAGAATGTTGAGTTGGCTTTGTCTTTAATTCTTTTGCAGCAGCAAGGAAAGGAACGTAAGTTAAGTGCACACAAAGTGCAGAGTTACCCAATTCCCAACGAAGTTGACGCATACTTTCAATGAATGGAAGAGATTCAATATCACCTACAGTTCCTCCAATCTCGGTAATAACAAAGTCGTACTTGTACTTATTACCAAGGAACTTCACGTTTCTTTTAATCTCATCAGTGATATGAGGTATCACCTGAATGGTTTTACCTAAATAATCGCCACGACGTTCTTTATCTATAACACTTTTATAGATACGTCCGGTTGTAATGTTATTGGCTTTAGTTGTCTGAATGCCTAAAATGCGTTCGTAATGTCCCAAATCAAGATCGGCTTCGTGACCGTCAACTGTGACATAACATTCTCCATGCTCGTATGGGTTAAGTGTTCCCGAGTCAATATTGATATAAGGATCAAATTTCTGGATAGTCACCTTATAACCTCTTGCTTGTAGTAACTTACCAATTGATGATGCAATAATTCCTTTACCTAATGAAGAGGCAACTCCTCCTGTGACGAAGATGTACTTTGTTTCTCCCACGACAATACTATTTTATTATAATTAATTATGCGGTTTTGTATACCATTTAAGAGCGCAAAATTACAAAAAAAGAAGAAGAAAATAAGATTTATACTGAAAATTAATATAAAAAACATTATTTTGAGAATCTTTGTGCAATTTGAATATTTAGTTGTAGCTTTGTGTTTTATTAGTTTTTTAATTAAGATTATGAAAAAAGAGATTACATTATTCACATTATTATTTTTTTCGCTTTCTTTATTTGCGAATAAGAAAGGTCACCAAGCTGCTTTGGACAAGCTTAATCAGGATACAATACAATCTCCTTTCCTGAAAAAGTACAGTGATTCGCTAACTGCATTGTATAACAAGCATCTTGGGGTATTAGATTCTTTAAACAATGATTCAGTTCCTGAAAGATACATTGAATTAAATCCTAAATTTTACAGACTGTTTGTTCCACTGGCATATTATTATGCTCCAGTGGTAGATGCTTTTAATCCTGAGTGGAAGCCTATGGGATATAAAGAACAAGGATATCCTGTTGATTCTTTGTTTCCAATTGATTATAGCCCGTTTACTGAGACAAAGAGAGTAAATAAGGTTGTAAACAGAGCTTTGCTGGCTGTTTATCTATCTAACCCCGATCTTGTTGTGAACTGGGAAGATAACATTACCAAACAAAACATTTTCAGGATAACTGATGAAGATCAGCTAAGACCTAAAACATCAGTGGTTAATCTGTTTAAGCCGGAGCCTATGAATAATAACGTAAGTAAAGTGCAGGTTACTATACAGAAACCTAATTTCTGGTATAGAGGCGGAAACGGATCTTTGCAGTTTACTCAGAACTTTATTTCAAAGAACTGGTATAATGGAGGTGAAAGTACAAATACCGCATTAATGAATCTTCAGTTGAATGCCAACTATAACGATCAGCAAAAGATTCAGTTTGATAATATGTTCGAAGCAAAAATAGGATTCAATACCGTGAGCTCGGATACAATTCGCCAGTACAGAATAAACACTGACCTTTTGCGTTTGTCAAGTAAACTAGGTATAAAAGCGGCTTCTAACTGGTACTATACAATCTCGGGAGAGTTTAATACTCAGTTCTTTCACAATTACAAAGCAAACTCTAACCAGCCGGTGTCTGCTTTCATGGCTCCTGCCAATCTGATATTCAGTGTCGGTATGGACTATAAGCTGAACCGTAAAAATCTGACTCTGTCTGTATTCATCTCTCCGGGAGCATATAACATGAGATATGTAGGTGTTAAAGAGGTTGATGAAACTCAGTTTGGACTGAAACAAGGCGAATCATTCCTGCATGATATAGGTTCTAAATTCCAGTCAAACCTGAAGTGGACTATTGTTCCGTCTGTTGTTTGGGAATCTCGTCTTTATTATTTTACCAGCTACAAGAAAGTAGAGGCAGAATGGGAAAATACATTCAACTTTGTATTGAACCGCTATCTGTCAACAAAGCTGTTCTTCCACGGACGATTTGACGATGGTGTAACCCGCAAAACAGATGCTAGTTATTTCCAGTTCAAAGAGCTGCTTAGTTTTGGTATAAATTATACTTGGTAAGTCGTTGTAGATTACAAAATAAGAGATAAACACTCCCTGCATATTGATTAAGATATGCAGGGAGTGTTTGTTTTATATAAAGCATATCGGAAGTGGCCTGTAAAACCTTCGCCATTAAATAATATCCATTGCAGAATGGTTTCAGATTATTCTCCAGTAATCAGTAGAAAATTGCCCAATGGATTTCCAGCAACTTTGCTGAATCTTTTTACCTCAAATTCATGACATTAACATCCTATAACTTAAATTCGGAGCCATTTTATAGCCCCGTTTACATTAATAATTTGTACATTTGTTTCAATAAAAATAAATAGGTATGTTAGATTTAGAAATAATTACTGATAAAGTACGTGAGCTGGCTGTTAAAACAGGAGCCTTTCTAAGGGAAGAGCGTATCAGCTTTAATCGGGATAGGGTAGAGGAAAAGAACTCACACGACTATGTGTCTTATGTAGATAAAGAATCCGAGCGCAGAATAGTGGCCCGTCTTTCAGAAATACTTCCCGAAGCAGGCTTTATAGCAGAGGAGGGCTCGGGATATCACGGAGAGGAAGAGTATTGCTGGGTAGTTGATCCTCTTGATGGCACAACAAATTACATTCATAATACTGCTCCCTATTGCGTTAGTATTGCACTGAGAAACAAGAAAGAGCTTCTGATTGGAGTGGTTTACGAGGTGTGCCGTGACGAATGCTATTGGGCATGGAAGGGTAGCAAGGCATATCTGAATGGTGAAGAGATTCATGTTTCCGATGTTTGTAATATGGACACTGCTTTTATCGCTCTGGGTTTTCCTTATAACTATAAGGTGTATAAGCCTATGGCTCTTCGTCTGGTTCAGGAACTCTATGGAAACGTTGGGGGATTACGCCTGCAAGGAGCTGCTGCCGCCGAGATTTGTTATATAGCAGCAGGACGATTTGAAGCTCGCATTGAGTCAAATCTTGGCCCATGGGACATTGCTGCCGGAGCATTAATCCTGATGCAGGCCGGTGGTAAGGTTTCCGACTTTGAGGGAGGAGATACATTTTATTCCGGTCATCAGGTTCTGGCCACAAACGGGAAGCTGCATAACGAGCTGCTTAAAGTGGTCAAACAGAGAGTAGATTAGTTGTCAGCCTATTTTTTATTTTAAATTTTAGGTTAAAACAATTATATTTTTGTAAGTTTGTAGTGTAAAAAAGAAATTAGAGTGATGAATATACCTACTATATTTCAATTTTTAAAGGAGCTTTCAGCAAATAATAATCGTGAGTGGTTTAATGAACACAAGGAAGATTATTTGAAAGCCCAATCTGAATTTGAACAGTTGCTTGCTGTAATTATTGACCGGATAGCTCTTTTCGACGAAGAGATAAAAGGTGTGCAGGTAAAGGACTGCACATATCGCATATATAGAGATACCCGTTTCTCACCCGATAAAACACCCTATAAAATACATTTTGGCGGATACATAAATGCCAAAGGAAAGAAATCAGAGCATTGTGGATATTACGTACATCTGCAGCTGGGAAATTGTCTTCTGGCTGGAGGAAGTTATTGTCCCCCACCTAATATACTGAAGGCTCTCAGACAGTCGGTTTACGATAATATAGATGAATACTTATCTATTGTTGAGGACCCTGCTTTTAAGAAATATTTCCCTGTAGTAGGAGAGACTTTCTTAAAAACCGCACCCAAAGGTTTCCCAAAAGACTTTAAATACATTGATTATCTTAAGTGCAAAGATTATTCCTGCGCTTGCTCTGTACCCGATGAGTTCTTCACTGATAAATATATGCTGGATAATGTATCCGATATATTTAAGCAATTGAAACGCTTCTGCGATTTCACCAATTACGCTATAGATGAATTCGAATAAGAAATTATATTAATCAACTAAATAATTAATCATGGTAGTAGATAAAATCGAAAACTTAGACAAATATGTCTCTTTGAATCCTCTTTTTGCTCAGGCTGTAGAATTCCTTAAATCACATAATCTTTCAGAAATGGAAGTTGGAAAGACTGAGTTGAAGGGTAAAGATTTAGTAGTTAACATAGCACAGACAAATCCTAAAACAAAAGAACAGGCAAAACTGGAAACTCATAATAAATTTATTGATATTCAGATTCCTCTTTCAGGAGTTGAAATCATGGGATATACTCCAGGTGCAGATTGTAAACCTGCTGATGCTGCTTACAATGAAGAAAAGGATATCACTTTCTTTGAAGGACTGGCAGAAAGCTATATTCCTGTTAAGCCAGGTATGTTTGCCATCTTCTTCCCTGAAGACGGACATGCTCCGGGTGTAACTGAAACAGGAGTTAAGAAAGTTATCGTTAAAGTATTGGCTTAATTTAGTAATCCAAAAAAATCTCTATGAATAAGACACTGAATTTAATAGACAGAGACCCATGGCTTGAACCATACAAAAACGCTATAGTAGGGCGCTATGAGCATATGCTCAGCAAGGAGTCTGAATTAACTGATAATGGGCAAGCTAATCTCTCGGATTTTGCTACTGGATATTTGTATTTTGGATTACACCGAACAAATGATGGTTGGGTTTTCCGTGAATGGGCTCCGAATGCCACTCAGGTTTACATGATTGGTACATTCAGTGACTGGAAAGAGAAAGAAGCTTATGCAATGCAACGCATCGAAAACGGTAACTGGGAATTGAAGTTACCGGCCGATGCATTGCATCATGGCGAATTATATAAGCTGAATGTTCACTGGAACGGAGGACAAGGTGAACGTATTCCGGCCTGGGCTACACGCGTGGTACAGGACGATATTACTAAAATATTCTCCGCTCAGGTATGGAGTCCTGAAGAAAAATTTGAATTTAGTAAAACTCCGTTTATCCCTACAACAGATCCGCTTTTAATCTATGAATGCCATATTGGTATGGCTCAGCAGGAGGAAAAGGTTGGAACATATAATGAATTCCGTGAAAAGATACTTCCACGGGTTGTGAAAGCCGGATACAACTGTATCCAGATTATGGCCATTCAGGAACATCCTTATTATGGAAGCTTTGGTTACCACGTTTCTAATTTCTTTGCTGCATCTTCCCGTTTCGGAACTCCTGAAGAGCTGAAACTATTAATTGATACAGCTCACGGATTGGGAATAGCAGTGATTATGGATATTGTCCATTCTCATGCCGTGAAGAATGAAGTGGAAGGTCTGGGTAACCTTGCCGGTGATCCTTGTCAGTATTTCTATCAGGGAAGCAAAAGAGAACACCCGGCATGGGATTCGCTCTGCTTTGACTACGGTAAAAATGAAGTCATCCATTTCCTGCTTTCAAACTGTAAATTCTGGCTTGACGAGTATAAGTTTGACGGATTCCGTTTCGATGGAGTAACTTCAATGCTATATTATAGTCATGGGTTGGGAGAAGCCTTTGTTGACTATGGCGATTATTATAATGGTCATCAGGATGGCAATGCTATCTGTTACCTCACACTGGCAAACAAGCTTATACATCAGGTTAATCCAAACGCTATATCTGTGGCTGAGGAAGTATCCGGAATGCCCGGACTTGCTGTTAAACCGGAAGATGGCGGTTATGGGTTTGATTACCGTATGGCAATGAATATCCCCGATTACTGGATTAAAACAATCAAGGAAAAGATTGATGAGGACTGGAAACCTTCGTCCATTTTCTGGGAAGTAACCAATCGTCGTAAAGATGAAAAAACAATCTCGTATACCGAAAGCCATGATCAGGCACTGGTGGGAGATAAAACAATTATTTTCCGTCTGATTGATGCTGATATGTATTGGCACATGCAAAAAGGAACGGAGAACTACAAAGTAAATCGCGGTCTGGCTCTTCACAAAATGATTCGTTTAGTTACTGCTACAACCATCAACGGAGGGTATCTTAACTTTATGGGAAATGAATTTGGTCATCCGGAATGGATAGATTTCCCACGTGAAGGTAATGACTGGTCCTGCAAATATGCACGCCGTCAGTGGGATCTTGTAGACCGTAAAACGTTGACTTATCATTATCTGGCCGATTTTGACTCCAGGATGATAGAAATAATCAAGGGAGAAAAAGGTTTCCAGGCCACTCCAATACAGGAAATATGGCATAAGGACAGTGATCAGATTCTTGCATACAAGCGTAAAAACCTTGTTTTTGTATTTAATTTTAATCCGTCTAAGTCGTTTACCGATTATGGATTCCTTGTAGAACCAGGAGCTTACGAAGTGATTCTAAATTCCGATGCAAAAGAATTTGGCGGCAACGGATTAACAGATGATAGTATAACGCATTTTACAAACTTTGATGCTCTTTATAAGGGTGAAAAGAAAGAATGGCTGAAACTTTATATACCGGCTCGTTCTGCTATAGTATTGCGTAAAAAGGAATAGAAATAATATATGTATAGTTATAACTCGCATTCAGAAAAGAAAGCAGCCCGCACCATATCCATTGTGAGCGGGCTGCTTTTCACTATATTCAGTTTAGTTTATCTAGCTGTCAACTTTCGTTATCTATTAAGCACGACAGAGGATTTTTCTCTTTTTGTTTATAACACCTCTTTCTTCCTTGATAAAATGAGTCAACCGGGGGGAGTGCTTCTTTATATTACAGGTTTCCTTACTCAGTTTCTGTATTATCCATGGCTAGGTGCACTTATAATCACCGGATTATTGTTGTTTATAAGGTGGCTAGTCTATAAATCGTTCGATTTTAACAAGAAGTATTTTGTTCTCTCATACATCCCTTCGTTTCTGCTGTTGATAGCCATGACGAATGTAGGGCGTTCACTTTATGTTGTGGCTCATATAGAGTCAATGTTTACTTATTTACCAGGTCTGTCTATCTTATTGTTAAGCTACTTTTTCTTCAGTAGAATAAAAGATTCCACAGAAAGTATCATAACAATATGCTGGTTGTTTCCTTTGTTATTCTTTGCTTTATCAGGAAGCTATGCCCTTTATTTCTTTGCTTTCATACTTTTGTGCAGCAATTCGTCGGTCAGAAATCAGAATAAAACACTGACTTATTTAATCTGCATTGGGTTGTACCTTTTGTCATTCCTTTTAGCAAAGTTTGTGTTCTATCCACACGCTACCGCTTCACAAGTATTGTTTGGCGTTTATCCTGCTATCCCATTAGGACATAGCGAAGAAAGTCTTTTGCCACATCTGTTGCTTGTAGGTTTCTTCCTGTTTGTAGCTATAAAGCAACACTTTTTTCCTTTTGGCAACAGAATCATTTCTTATGCTAGGTGGACTTATACAAACCTTATTTGGTTTATTGTGTTCTGTGCAGCAACCGCTTGTATGGCAAATACCAATGATGATTTCAGAGATGAAATGGCTATTGATAATTCCATTCAGAAGGGCGATTTTGATCGCGCTTTGAGAGTTGGAAAAGATGCTCCGCATCCTACAAGAGAGATGACCATACTTCGCAATTTTGCTTTGGAACTTTCAGGCAAAGCAGGAGAAAAGATGTTTGAATATACTCAGGACTTTAAATCGGACGGACTGTTCTTTGATTATACCAAAGAAGGAATCTCATATCCTGCCGGACCAATGATTTATTTAAATCTGGGAGCCAGACATCTAGCTTCTGAATGGGCCAACAATGATTATCTGAATAAGAGAGATTCTTATAGAGCACTAAAGAATTATGCCCTTATTGCTACCGTGAATGGACATCTGAATGTAACAAAGAATGCGACAAGTATATTAGGCGAGACTCAGTATCATAACGATTTCGCCAAAGAGCTCAATCAGTTCTCTGCAGATAATTCCCTTATAAATAAGGATTCAGTGTTGGGAGATATAAAGAAACGACAGTCCGATAAGTATTTTGAATGTCCTGCTAAAGGTAAATATGATAAATTTATTTGTAATTTCTATCGCAAGAATATAGATAATAAAGTAGCATACGACTATTACATGATGTCTGCCTTGCTGGATAAAAAGCTTGATAAATTTGCATGGGGAGTAAAACTATACAAATTGTTCTACAAGAATCCTATACCAAAACATTATGCAGAAGCTGCTGCTTTATGCAACTATCTGCATGTTGGTCCAATGTTATATGTAAGTCCAGAAACAAAACAAAAGTTTGATAAGTATTTGAAAGAGAAGAAGGAACAAAAGAACCCATTGTCTGAGAAGAATATAATGCGTCGTGATTTTGGGAAGACTTATTGGTGGTACTACATGTATAAATGAGTTTACTGATTTTGTAACTAATAGATTATAATGTTATGAATAAAATTAATATTCTTTGGACAACAGACAATAAGGATACCGTGTTTAATATGTTATCTATGTATGTTATCAACTCAAAGAGAAGGGATTGGTGGCAGGAAGTCAATGTTATTATCTGGGGAGCCTCTGTAAAATTAGTAGGTAATGATACTCAGGTGCAAACTGAAGTACTTGAAATGCTAGGGCAGGGAGTGCATGTTGAAGCTTGTAAAGACTGCTGTGACAAGTTTGGAGTTACAGACACATTAACAAAACTAGGAGTAGATGTTCGGTATATGGGTGAACCTTTAACTGGTTATTTAAAAAGTGGTGAAACGATTCTGACGATATAATTTATATCAGATATTCAAAACCCATCTGCATAAAGCAAAGAGAGCGGGTAGCAAACCAGAATTTGCTACCCGCTCTCTATTTTAGTTCGCCCAGCACGAACTATTTACTTTAGGGTGCAAGTCCCGAACACGCCATTATAGCTGGAAGTGTTAGCTTACGGCAAGGGTGTCCATTGCGAAGTGGAATCTGAAGGAAGCCTGCGGCAAATTCCCGGTCTGACGAACAGAAACCGGATATAAGGCTCAAAATACATGGATGAGTTTGCTAATTAAAACAAAGTCCTGTGCTATATAGATGTATGCGAGTAAATCCGGCAGATATATGGGAAGAAAGTAGTAGTTAATAACTGGGGAGATCTCACGGACGTGTGGATGCTTTTCTTTTCAGAAACATGGATAACAATTGTCGTGAGAAGTCAGCCGAGGACATAGTACCCGATTTAGATTGACCATTCGGGGAAGGTCTGAACCTTATCTAAGTGAGAAGTAAATGAATGTAACCTTATGAAGGGAAGAATGCAGAAAATATCAGCAACGAATGATAGCTGCCCGCAAAAGAATAGGACGGAATCCGAATGCTATGCGGGAGTGCAGACTTTTATAGGGATTACTGAAAACAACCTCACGGAAGTGCATTTTACAAAAGATGATTTACTGGAACGTATCTTGTCGCCTGCCAATTTGAACAAGGCTTATAAACAGGTCGTATCGAATGGTGGCAGTGGAGGTGTCGATAAGATGGAAACGGAAGAACTTCTTCCGTTTCTGAAACTCCATAAAGATGAACTGGTAACATCTTTAATGGATGGTAATTACCATCCTAATCCAGTCCGTAGGGTAGAAATCCCTAAGGAGAATGGCAAGAAGCGCCAGCTTGGTATCCCTACCGTAGTTGACCGTCTTATTCAACAAGCCATATCCCAAATTTTATCTCCGATTTATGAACGAGAATTCAGTAACAACAGCTTCGGTTTTCGTCCGAAACGCAGTGCGCATAAAGCGCTGCGAACAGCCCAGAACTATATTAATGCAGGCAATAAATATGCGGTTGATTTAGATCTGGAGCATTTTTTCGACACAGTCAACCAAAGCAAGCTGATAGAAATTCTTTCCCGCAGGATAAAAGATGGGAGAGTGATTTCTCTTATCCATAAATATCTCCGCGCGGGAATTATAATTGGTCATAAATTTGAGGAAAGCAGTCGGGGAGTTCCTCAAGGTGGTCCCCTTAGTCCGCTACTGAGCAATATAATGCTCAATGAACTGGATAAAGAGCTGGAACGCCGAGGACATCCATTTGTCCGCTATGCAGATGATTGCATGATATTTTGCAAAAGTAAACGCTCTGCCAGTCGTACGATGAAGCACATCATTTGTTTTATCGAAGAAACCCTCTTCCTGAGGGTAAACCGAGAGAAAACGAAAGCAGGATATGTGCGGGGCATGAAGTTCTTAGGTTACTCCTTTTATAATAGCAAAGGAGGATTTCGCTTATCTGTACACTCCAAAAGTTACATGAAACTGAAAGTTCGTTTGAAAGAGCTGACAGGTCGCAGTAATGGCATGGGATACAATAAACGCAAATACGAACTTCATCAATTCATTCGTGGCTGGATTGAATACTTCAAACTTGCAGACATGCAAAATCATCTGAAGAGGATAGATCAATGGCTCCGTCGCCGGCTTCGTATGTGTATATGGAAAAGTTGGAAGAATGTCAGTACTCGTATAACCAATCTATTGCGTTGCGGTATTGATAGATGGCATGCTCAGAAATGGGGATATGTGAAAGGTTACTGGCGAATAGCTGGCAGCCCGATTCTTAGCTGTGCAATTGATACAGATAAATTGCGAAATGCAGGTTATCCAATGATGTTGGATTATTACAGTAAAATGTATCGTAAATAAGGAACCGCCGTATGCGGAACCGCACGTACGGTGGTGTGAGAGGTCGGAAAATGAAATAGGAGGAAACTATTTCATTTTCCTCCTACTCGATTGATTAAGTTATCTAATCGAAAGTCTCATATCTTGTAGTCAGCAATTTACGATCTCCCAGGGTGTTGTCCACACGTGCTACGTTTATCCAGAACTTATTATCACGTACCGATTGAATAGGATAAGCAGCTTTTTCGCGGGAATAGGCGTGCGGCCAGTTATCAGCTACTACTTCATATTCCGGATGAGGAGCATTTACCAGAACATTATCTGCTTTGTCGGCAGTTCCATCTTTCACTTCCTGAATTTCCTGGTAGATGGAAAGCATCACATCTACAAAATTATCCAGCTCTGCCAGACTTTCGCTTTCTGTAGGTTCCACCATCAATGTGCCATGAACAGGGAACGACAGAGTAGGGGCATGGTAACCGTAATCCATCAATCGTTTAGCGATGTCATTTTCTGATATTCCTGTTTCCTGGAATATGTTACGACATTCCAGAATCATCTCGTGTCCTACGAAACCATTCGCACCTCTATATACAATGCCGTAGGTATCCTTCAGACGGGCAGCCAGATAGTTGGCATTTAAAATAGCAACGCTTGTAGCTTTCTTCAGACCCTCGGTTCCCATCATGCGGATATATCCGTAAGTGATAGGAAGTATGCCTGCACTTCCGTAAGGTGCAGAGGAAACTGTATTCATAGAACCGCCAATGAACGGATGCTCCGGCAAGAAAGGAGCAAGATGTTTGGCCACGCAAATTGGTCCGGCACCCGGTCCGCCGCCACCGTGAGGAATGGCAAATGTTTTATGTAGGTTAAGATGGCAAACATCAGCGCCAATGGTTCCCGGATTAGTGAATCCAACCTGAGCATTCATGTTTGCTCCATCCATATAGACTTGCGCTCCGAAGGAGTGAATGATTTCACATATCTTCTTAATCTCCGTTTCAAATATTCCATGAGTAGACGGATAAGTAATCATCAATGCAGCCAGATCATCACGGTTTTCTTCTGCCTTGGCACGAAGATCGTCCATATCAACGTTACCAAACTCATCACATGCGCAGATAATCGGGGTAAAGCCCGCCTGAACTGCTGATGCCGGATTGGTTCCGTGAGCCGATGCAGGGATTAATACTTTGTTACGATTCCCTTTACCCTTGCTTATCAGATAAGTACGGATAACACGGAGTCCGGTATATTCGCCGGCAGCTCCGGAGTTAGGTTGGAAACTTACTCCCTCAAAACCGGTGATCTGTTTCAGGTATTTTGCTAAATGGCAGATAAGCTCATTGTAACCATCTGTCTGATCTTCCGGAGCAAAAGGATGAATTCCCGAGAATCCCGGGTTCGACAAAGGAAATAACTCCACCGCAGCATTTAGCTTCATGGTACAAGATCCCAAAGAAATCATTGAATGCGCCAATGAAATATCTTTCCTCTCCAAACGTTTAATGTATCTCATCATTTCTGTTTCAGTGTGATACATCTTGAATACAGAATGAGCCAGGTATTTACTCTTACGTTTGTATATTTCTTTAATAGAACCAGTTTCGGGAATAGAATTGACTTCAGAAAACTCCTTCTCAGCCGCTATGGAGAAAATAGTAAGAAGTGCATTTACATCACGAATCTCAGTTGTTTCATCTACACTGAGGCCCACATCTCCGTTGTCAAAATATCGAAGATTTACTTTCTTACTCTGAGCAAAAGTGCGAATCTGCTCGGCTGATACCTGATCGATGAGTGTCAGACGGAGAGTATCAAAGTATTGCTCGTTATGTTGTTTGTAGCCTAGCTTCTTAAGACCCTTATTGATGTAGGTTGTAGTCTGATGAATTCGGCTGGCAATATTCTTCATGCCGTCTGCACCGTGGTAAACAGCATAGAATCCCGACATGATGGCAAGCAATGCCTGTGAAGTACAAATATTTGAAGTAGCCTTCTCACGCTTTATGTGCTGTTCACGTGTTTGCAATGCCATACGGTAGCACAGTTTCCCGTATTTATCTTTCGACCAGCCGATGATGCGGCCAGGCATATTTCTCTTAAATTCATCACGGGTAGCGAAGAATGCAGCAGAAGGACCACCGTAATACATTGGGATACCTAACCGCTGGGTAGAGCCAAAAACAATATCTGCTCCCCATTCACCGGGTGGCACTAGTATTGCCAGACTTATTATATCGGCAGCAACAGATACTTTACAACCTGCTGCATGTGCTTTTTCTGTAAATCCGCGGTAATCTTCAATACTTCCGTCTGAATTTGGATACTGAACCATACAACCAAATACATCGGGAGTAAATTCAAAAGTCTTATAATCTCCTGTCTTTACCTCTATTCCCTGAGGAACTGCACGGGTATTGATTACTGCAAGTGTCTGCGGAAAAATCTTCTCATCCACGAAAAGTACATTGGCGCCCGACTTCTGCTGGTCGCGAGAGCGCAGACCAAACATCATGGTAACAGCTTCAGCCGCAGCAGTTGCCTCGTCAAGCAAGGAACAATTTGCCAATGGCATAGCGGTTAAATCCGTAATCACAGTCTGGAAGTTCATCAACGCCTCCAGACGTCCCTGAGAAACTTCCGACTGATAAGGTGTATAAGAGGTGTACCATGCCGGATTCTCTAATACATTTCTTTGAATCACGGCAGGAGTAATAGTGTCATACCACCCCATACCTATATAAGTAGTGAATAGCTTATTCTTTGCTCCCAACTTGCAAATATGTTCTGTAAAAGCACGTTCGGTCATTGGTGCAGGAAGATCCAATGGTTTTTTCAAACGAATATTTGAAGGGATAGTTTGGTTTATCAGTTCATCGAGGCTTTTTACGCCAATGGTGGTGAGCATGTGTTCCATATCTTTCTCTTCAATGCCAACATGTCGGCCGGATAATAGATCTGTTTTCATAGTATTAGGTTTTTACTTATAGTAAATATTGTGTTTCTTTTTTCTTATCTGAAAAAAGGATTGTCAGTCTTTTCAGCTCCAATTGTTGTGGGTGCTCCATGCCCGGGATAAACTATCGTTTCATTTGGCAGTGAGAATAGTCTGCTGCAGATACTCTCTATCAATTCGTCAAAATTACCTCTGGCCAGATCGGCGCGTCCTATGCTTCCCTGAAACAAAACATCACCCGAAAACATGCAATTTTCCTCTTTGCAATAATAAACCAGACTACCCGGAGAATGCCCCGGAACATGAATGGCTTCAAGCTTTACGTTGCCAAAGGTAATTATGTCGCCATCGCAAAGATACTTGCCCAGCGGAACCGGAGTCTCTTTCAGTTCAAAGCCAAACATGCGCGACTGTTTGGGCGCATTTTCAAGCCAGAACTCATCGGCTTTGTTTGCTTCTGCTTTCAAACCAAACTCTTGCAGCATAAAAGGATTACCAAATATGTGATCCAGATGCAAGTGAGTGTTCAGCAGATGCTTCACGGTAAGTCCGTTACTGGATATATAATTTTTTAGAGCCTGTTTCTCTTCTTCATAAAAGCATCCCGGATCAATGACTACTGCTTCGTTATTATCATCACTGAGCACGTAACAGTTCACGGGAAACATATTGAATTCAAATCTTTTTATCTTCATAAAAGTCAATCCTTAAACTAGTGGAACGTAAACAACCTTCTTTGTTTCAAAGAACTCTTCTTCAAAGTAGTCGCTGACGTTGTACATTACTGTTTTATTCTTAAAAGGCAGAGTCTCGTGTTGCAGCTCACCGCCTTTAAGGCAAATGAGGCCGTTGGGCAACGCATTAATCTGCTTCTTTGAAATATTCTTCTTTATAATATCGATTAAATCGGAAAGCGGCATCACAGCACGGCTTACCACAAAATCGAACAACTGCTTTTCTTCCTGTGCACGGGCATGGCGGAAGGTAACATTCTTCAAGCCAATGGCATTTGCCACTTCATTTGCCACACGGACTTTCTTTCCAATGCTGTCTACAAGGTGAAATTTCGTCTCAGGAAAGAGAATAGCCAGCGGAATGCCGGGAAAACCTCCTCCTGTACCAAGATCCATTACTGTGGTTCCGGGCTTGAAATCAATCACCTTTGCTAAAGCAAGAGAATGGAGCACATGATGTTCATACAGGTTTTCGATATCTTTTCTGGAAATCACGTTGATTTTAGCATTCCAGTCTAAATATAAATCGTAAAGAGCAGTAAATTGTCTACGCTGCTCTTCAGTTAAATTGGGGAAATATTTTAGAATAATCTCCATTGTTTTTTGTTCGATTTTTAATCTTGAATTAATAATTAATACAATCCGTCCGCAGGGTTATTCTCCTTCATCATAGATTCAACGGCCGAGAACGGAAGCTTTATAGTTGTTGTTCCCATAACATAGGGAGCAATTTCGTATACATTATAAAAGAACGTGAAGCCATCATCGTTCAATAAAAAATTCTCAGTAGGAGATAGCGGCTCGGTTATGAAATAACCAATCTCTTCCAGCTCAGCTTCAGAGGTCACCTTATTATCTTTTTCCAGTTGGGCCAGCAACAAGCTGGTCAGCACTTTTTCATATCCTTCCTTAAAAAGATCCTTCAGATAGATCCTCCTACCGGTAAGCAGGTCAAAGTTCAGGAACAAAGAAGTGTGATTTCCGTGAGCCCCACCAGTATAGTCGTAAGTATTTATACGACAAACCAATACTCCATGTTCATTAAAGATGAAGTTTGACTTTATGGTTTTAGTATAATTGTACCATGCACTGCTGATTTCATCTTCATGATTCTTTTTCTGATCCTCCAGATAGAACTGTTCCACGTCATTCTTGTACCCTTTTACGTAAGCAGCTTTAAACTCATTAATCGCAGTTTTGGGATCTTTCCCTGCATATTGATTGCCCAAACAGGTTGCAATCAGTGAGCTGTTTATACTATCCTGAATAGTCTTGCTTGATGCTTTTGTAACATAAGCCAGATTAATATCAAGGCTACAGCCAGGTTTTTTAGGATCATTAAAGAGATGTGAGGTCTCCTTTACTTTTATGCTGTCAGTGGCTATCTGTTTTGATTCACTTTGTTTCTTTCCTCCACAGGAAACTAGCATTGTTCCTGCCAGTAATAGTATAGAAAGAATTGACAATGAGTTTTTTTTCATCTTGTTATCTTGCTTAAAAGGTTGTAAAACTATCCTTTTGTCAACGACAAATATAAAACTTATTAAGGAATAGAGCTAATAAATTAGGAAAATAAATTGCCAAAAATCACTTAAATATCCATATCTTTGCAGCGATGTTGAAAGGAATAAAGTTTATAATTGCCTGTATACTCTCTCTCACAATTATTTATGTGGGAGCAGGAGCCAATTTGTCACATTGTCGCTGCGCCCATAATTTAATGGCGAAATCAGTTGCAATGGACAAAAGCCATTGTAATGCCCTCGACGGAAATGCAATGCATCAGAGCTGCTGCATGCATAAATCCGGAATACAGAGCGGGAAATGTTCTCTTCACGGCAGAACGGATTGCTGCAGAACCGTAATCTATAAGGTAGACTTGCAACAGGATGCTCCCCATACCGGGATTGATGCTCCTGCTGTAGCCCTATTGCCAAACTCTTGTCTGCTGACTTACAACGATTTTCCGGTAGAAATCCGGGAAACAGACTCGTATAGTGATCCGCCTTATCCGGACTCTTCAAGGTTTTACCTCAACCTTTACTCAACTCTTCTAATTTAGTAAGCCAAACTCTCAGGTCATCTAAGGGAATCTCCCGCTTGATGTTCTTTTTTAGATCTACACGTAATTAATATTAAGTGTAGAGCAAAAAGACATAAGGTGTACACCTAAATAAAGGTAGCTGTACATTAAAACAAGAAGATCTCCTTTGTAATTGTGTTATGTCCCGCCAGCTTTTGGCTAAACCTCTATACGTTTCATCTAAGTGCTGATTATGTAATAGCGGTTTGAAGAAAGATATAAGAATAGCATAGCCAATAAACGATTTAGAATTATAGAAACAGAAGTCGTGCCAAAAGAATTTTTGCATGACTTTCAATCGGTTTCCGAACAATAAACAGAAAATGCTTGTTGAAAGGAAACAAAGAAACGAAAACTTACTTATGAAGAAAATAGAAAACAAAATATATCCAGTGCTCAACATGCACTGTGCCGGTTGCGCAAATAACGTAGAAAAGACAGTGAATGCCCTTCCCGGGGTAGAAAAGGGGGCGGTAAATCTAGCAGCAAACACCCTTTCCATTGAGTTCGACCGCCTTGTCCTGTCTCCCGAGAGTTTACAGAAAGCTATACACGATGCGGGTTACGACCTGATTATTGAGGAAGAAAATGCTGCTGAGTTGCAGGAAGAAGAGCAACGAAAAGCCTATCGAAAACTGAAAATGAAGGTAATCTGGGCATGGATATTTGTAGTGCCCATGATGACGCTTTCAATGCTATTCATGCACCTGCCGCATGTGCACGTAATAATGCTGGTTCTTGCTTTACCCGTAATGCTGTTCTTCGGCAACTCATTCTATATCAATGCCTGGAAACAACTGAAGTTGGGCCGGAGCAATATGGATACATTGGTGGCTCTGAGCACTTCCATCGCTTTTCTTTTTAGTGTGTTCAACACGTTTTTTCCTGACTTCTGGACATCACGCGGCCTGGAACCGCATGTTTATTACGAGGCTGCCACAATGATTATCGCCTTTGTGCTCATTGGAAAACTTCTTGAGGAGAAAGCAAAGGGTAATACCTCATCGGCTATCAAGAAGCTGATGGGATTACAGCCCAAAACCGCCCGAATCATCAAGGATGGCGCAGAAGAAACCGTCCTTATCTCACAATTGCAGGTAAATGATTTGGTAAGCGTTCGCCCGGGCGAACAAATCCCTGTGGATGGAACGGTGCACGAAGGCACTTCTTTTGTGGACGAGAGCATGATAACCGGCGAACCTATCGCTGTAGAGAAAAGCGTTGGTGCTCAGGTTCTGGCGGGAACAATCAATCAGAAAGGGGCCTTTGTGTTGAAGGCTGCCAAAGTTGGGAAGGAGACTGTGCTGGCCAATATCATCAGAATGGTGCAGGAAGCTCAGGGTTCTAAAGCTCCGGTGCAGAGAATCGTTGACAGGGTAACGGGAATATTTGTACCAGTGGTGCTTATTTTATCAATCCTTACCTTCGTAATTTGGATGTCAGTAGGAGGAATGGGATACTTCTCTCATGCATTGCTCTCCGCTGTATCAGTGCTTGTCATTGCTTGTCCGTGCGCCTTGGGACTTGCTACGCCTACTGCCCTGATGGTGGGAATTGGCAAAGGAGCCAGCAACCATATCCTGATTAAAGATGCAGTAGCTCTGGAACAAATGAGGAAGGTAAACACGGTGGTATTGGACAAAACCGGCACACTGACCGAAGGACATCCTTCTGTTTCCGACTGGCTTTGGGAACACGGTGAAGATAAACTCTTTAAGGAAATTCTCTTAGCTGCTGAATTAAAATCGGAACATCCGCTGGCTGATGCTATTGTGAACGAACTTCAGTCGCAAGGAATCGCTTCGGCCGCACTTTCTTCTTTTGAGAGTATTACTGGCAAAGGGATTCAGGTAAACTATCAGGAAACCACGTATTGGGCAGGAAGCCAGAAGTTACTGAATGATTATGAAGCATCTGCATCGGCTTATCTGCAAGGCATGATAGAGCAATTTCAGAACGAAGGCAAAAGTATTGTCTACTTTGGGCGGGAAAACAAACTTTTGTCTGTCATTGCCATTACCGACAAAGTGAAACCCACTTCAATAGAAGCGCTCAGAGTGTTGCGCGAAATGGGAATCAGAGTCTGCATGCTCACTGGAGACGGAGAAGCCACAGCCGCTGTTGTGGCAGAAAAACTAGGAATAGGCATCTACAAAGCCGAAGCACTGCCAAGCGATAAGGAAGAGTTTGTGAAACAACTGCAATCAGAGGGCAGAGTAGTGGCAATGGTGGGCGACGGAATCAATGATTCTCAGGCACTTGCCCGCGCAGACGTAAGTATTGCCATGGGAAAAGGTACCGATATTGCCATGGACGTAGCAATGGTTACGCTGATAACTTCAGATTTAATGCTGTTGCCAAAGGCATTTAAACTATCCAAGCAAACGGTGCAACTCATCCATCAAAACCTCTTCTGGGCATTTATCTATAATCTGATAGGTATTCCTATTGCAGCCGGGGTGCTTTATGCGATGGGTGGTATGCTTCTAAATCCAATGATTGCAAGTGCGGCCATGGCTTGTAGCTCTGTTTCGGTTGTGATGAATAGTTTGAGTCTGAACTGGAAGAAGTTGTAAAAGGGAATCTGCTTTGATGTAACTTTTACAAATTGTTTTTGCATAATTAAAGCCACTGCAAGGCTGATGATTCAAAGGGTATCCCTTCATCACCGGAATTGCAGTGGCTTTTTTAAATTGCCATGATACCCGAATAACTTCAATGAAAATAAAGGAAGTTATTATTATGATTTCTGACAAATGCTTCCTATTTTTGTGATGTAAGAAACCTAAAAGGAGAAATAATGAAAGGCACTCTTTGTTTAATCTCAGGATTACTATTAATATCTACAGCAATTCAAGCCCAGAATTCTCGCTTCCCACAACAGAATGCTGTGAATGTAAATCCGGACACTCATCTTGTATTGAAGTTTGATAGCGCGCCAACAATAGGAAAGAAGGGCTTTGTCCGTGTGTTCGAAGAGGGAACAAACCGGCAGGTGGACTGTCTGGATTTAAGTGTTCCGGCCGGGCCAACTACCGGACAAAGCAATGTCGGAGCAATATATACTCCTGTGCCGTATGAGTATAAGGCTACTAATTATACCAATGCGAATACCGTTCCCGGAACTCCTTCAGGGGCAAACAAACGTGATACCTCAAACTATCAGCTGAATATTATTGGTCATTTTACCGATGGCTTTCACTTCTATCCGATAATTACTCACAATAATACGGCTACCATTTATTTGCATAACAACCTTCTGGAATATGGTAAAGGCTATTACGTAACGATTGATAAAGGTGTTATCAATGTCAGTAAGTTCAACGGCTTTACGAAAAAGAATGCATGGCGTTTCACAACAAAGCAATCGGGCCCGAAGGCTGATGTTCACAGATTGGTGGTTAGTGCCGACGGCACTGGCGATTTCAATACAGTACAAGGAGCATTAGATTATATTCCCGATTTTACTCCTGCAATGATTAATCCGTTAGAGCCTGAAGACGGTAGCTGGAAGATCTATGTGAAGAACGGAGATTACGAGGAGTTGGTTTATTTCCGCAATAAGCGATATGTAACTATTGAAGGCGAGAGTCGTGAAGGTGTTCATATTCATTATGCCAACAACGAGGTCTTTAATCCGCATCCTGCCGACATCAAAACAAATGAACGTCCCGGAACGTTCCCTCCCCGCCGGGCTGCATTTATGTCCGACAATGGTTTTGGCATTGCATTGGAAAATCTTACAATTCAAACAGATCTTAAAGGACAGGCAGAAGGATTGTTGATGATGGGAGAAGGGAACTCATTAAAAAATATACATGTAATAGGTTCTGGTGATGCTTTGCAGATTAACGGGAGCACTTATCTTGAGAATTGTACCATTGATGGTGATGGCGATACGGTTTTAGGTCGTGGTCCTGCATTTTTTAAGGATTGCACGCTTTCCAGCTACGGAGCGTTTATGTGGATAAGGAATACAAGCCAGAACCATGGGAATATCTTTGTGAACTGTACCTTTATCGGCAAAGGAAAAGATGCGCTGATTGCGCGTTCTCCTGTAAATAAAGGTCAGGGATACCCCTATGCAGAGGCTGTGCTTATCAATTGCAAATTAGAGAATGTGCCGTCAGCAGGTTGGTTCGTGGAAGGAGATTCTACGAATGTTCATTTCTGGGAATATAACAGCAGGGCGTTGAATGGTGAACCAATAGACTATAGTCAGCGTAACTCTGCGTCCCGTCAACTTGATAAAGAGAAAGATACCAGAATTATTCAATTGTACAGTAACCCAACTTATGTATTGGGGTTGGGATATTAAAAAGATAAATATATGATGGAACTGGAATATACAGATTGGCAATTAATTTCGTATGCCGATGCCTGGCAAAAGCAAACAGAGCTTTTCAACGAGATTGTCCGGGCAAAACTTGCCGGAGAGCGATATACAAACAATGTAATTACCTGCGAGCACCCACATGTTTATACGCTTGGGCGGAGTGGAAAGGAACAGAACATGTTGCTGGGAGAGCAGCAACTCCAAAAAATAGGTGCCTCTCTCTATCATATAGACCGTGGCGGGGATATAACCTATCATGGTCCGGGACAGATTGTTTGCTATCCCATCCTTAATCTGGAGGATTATTCTCTGGGATTAAAGGAATATGTTCATCTGCTCGAAGAAGCTGTTATAAATGTCTGCGCTCATTATGGCATAAAAGCCGGACGATTATCCGGTGCCACCGGTGTGTGGCTGGATGGAGAAACCAAACATGCCCGCAAGATCTGCGCTATCGGAGTTCGCAGCAGTCATTATGTTACCATGCACGGACTGGCATTCAATGTCAACACCGACCTGAATTATTTCCATTACATCAATCCTTGCGGATTCGTGGATAAAGGAGTGACTTCCATTGAGAAGGAACTCAACCAAAAGATTGATGTGGAACAAACTAAATCTCTGCTTCATTATGAAATAGAGCAGCTCCTTACCAGAAAGAAGTAACAGAGACTCACTTTGAAAAACATAAAAGCCCTAGTGAGTTTGGATAACTTATGCGTCATCTCAGGAATGGATAGCTGACTAAAATAATAAGCTGTTAAATTCAACCACCTGATTACCACTAATGAAAGGGTAGGCAATTATTAACTATTGCTGGAAATGATCCAAGTGGAGATTTTATTCTCGCTAATGAAAAGACAGGTATTCGTTGAATAAATACTGCTCTTTTTTGCGGTGGTGACAAATTTGCGGGAATACTTCTTTTATATGTCTCGGTATAAAGTTTGTCACCTTGGCTATCAAAGGCTTTCAGAGAGAATAGCCTTGTTACCCCCTCCAAAACAACCTTTTGTTTTTCTGTTTTTTCAGAAGAATCTGATTAAAACAAAATGAAGATGTAATGGTTTGATTATCTTTTGATTAAATAGAAAAACTCTTATAATGCTTTGTGCGCCTACTAGTTATTCCGGTGCACAAAGCATCATAAGAGCTTTCTTCTCAGAATGATTCTTCCTGAATGTGTTTTATTGGTTCTTCGTCACTTTTGGTGGAAGATATTGCATCAAGTTTCTTATTTATGATGTTTGCAGACTTTTCATCAGATTCAATAAATGTCTTACCAAAAAACATGGAGAATCTTGATTGGATAAGCATTTGAGACCGTTTGCTTCCACCAAAAGAGAGTAAGAACCATTTTATTGCTCCAGATTAATGCTGAGTGACTTTATTTTTGCCCTCTTGCAACCGGGAAAGTCTGCATCAATAAGCATGTTTAGTTCCTTAATTTCATCTTTATATTGACTGCGAAGCCCACAGTTAATCAGTTCGGTGAGCGGATGCTTCTCTACAATTCTTGAAAGCATTTCTTCCATAGAAGGAGCCTCGGGCAAACGGCTGTATTCCTCGTATGTATAATTCAGAAAAGCAACGTTCTCATTGATTCCGCGATTGTCTAGTAAATAGCCATTCTTCAATGTGGTTGGTTTTGCTAATTTTCCTTGATAGAACACATCAGTTGGGGCAGGATAGGAGATAATTCTGGTTCCCTCGCTATTCATAATGACTGGAACCAGATTTGTATAATCTTTAATTGTTTTATAAACAACAGCCTGTGGCCCAGGAACAAAAGAGATCTTTCTTTTCATCGTAGAATCAGCTTCATTCTTCGTTGCTGTCTTGCCCGACTGACAAGACAGTAACGTAAACGTTAATATAACTAATGTAAGAATACCTTTATTCATTCATTTATCTTTTTATGAATTTACTTACTTTGATTCCTGTTTCAGTTTCACTTTGAAGAATATAAGTACCGGCACTTAGTCGGGCAACAGGTATTGTAATTTCTCCGCTGGTCTCAGGTTTCATTAACAGAACCTGCTTCCCTGAAATATCCATGATACGTATTGATTTTACTAATCCTTCCGATTGCAGGAATAACTTATCTGTAGCCGGATTCGGGTAAAGAGTCAGCTTACCTAAAGTAGTCTCTTCAATTCCTGTGGCATCATTAACAAGGGTGAATGGTATTAAACTGAAAGTTGTTGGATTAAAACGGCTCCAATCATTTATAACAGTGTCCCAGTAATATACAACAACGCGGTAAGAACTTGGATCTAAATTAATATTTCCTGAGAAGGTTATTGTTCTTTCTTCATTTTTATCCAATAAAATCTTTTGATAACCTATATAGGTTAGCGAGAGTCCGGGAGTTAATGGGAATACAAAAGCAATTACGTTATTATCAAAATATCCACCGGTGTTCTTTATGTGTGCAGTAAGCACAGCATTACTTTTACCAACACTTGAAGAAGATGGGAAAGATATTTTCGATGTCAGTGTAAGAGCTGGTGTTTCTGTAGGCTTGGCAAGAACAGTAACCGTTAAAGGATTGGCAAACGAAGTATATGATAAATTAGAACGATCGTTCTGCGAATCATAATATGCAGTTAAATAATACTGGCCGGGTGCAGCTGTGATATCGTCCGTAAAATCAAAGATTTTTGTTTCTCCAGATGGAATATTAACCGGATTGGTACATACAGTCTGACTAGTAGCAGAATTGTCAACTGCAACTAATTTAAGAACAATATTAGAGTTATATTCTGCTCCTGTATTCGTAATGCTTAAACTAAATCTACCTGCCTTATTATTATAGAGATTTCCTGTAGCTGTTAATGAATTGATGGTAAGTTTTGGATATGCATCGGGAGTGCTGATGTTAATGTTGGCACTGGTTAAAGCTACATTCAAATAGTTTGGGATACCAATCTTTCCTCTCATTATTTGCCAATCGGTTTGTCCGGAAGGTTTAAATACACAGCAAAGTTTATAATTTCCATCTGCAACATCGGCTGGAATAGCTAAGTTCTTGGGAAAGTTAGGATTTGTATACCCATAATAACTACCGAGTGACGATACATTTGTACTATTTAGCAGTTTCACGAATCCGCTATTATTATACAATGCAATTCCAAGCGAGCCACCAAAGGAGTTTACTCCATAATTATATAGTGTCATTGATATTGAAAAAAGACTAGTGCGGCTTATTGAACTGGCCGCTGTCGTTAATGGCTTATATATGCAGAGCTGATAGGGTGCAGCAGTAGATGAACTGTTTGGTTTCTGTATCCCGATAACAATATTCTGACTTGTATTGAAACCGCCACTTGTTCCTCCGATGCCGAATGAACCAGGATTAAGCACAGACAGTTCAAAATAACCATCAGAACTTCCGCTCCAGCCCCAGTTAAAGTGAAATAAACCATTACTATCATATCCATCACAAACAAACTGGTGTCCTCCATCAGAAGCTTGGCCTGCATATAAAACTGGTCGCGAGGCATTTAATTCTGTTTTGATCATATCTATCCATTCCGAACTTGAATAGTAATCTCTCTGATAAGATTGAAGATTAGAATCGTAGCCAAAATAGGTGAATAATGCTTTTGCCATATCAATTGAAGAAGCTGAACTTGATTCACCATAATTCATCTCTACAGCTACTCCGGCATGAAACATCAATGTAGCCACTGCTGTTTTCTGAGTATCAGTACTGGAACTGCTATATGTCTCGGTCATGTTAGCCCAATCATAAGTAGTATTAGAGAAATCAGCTGTTAAAGATTTGTTTAGACTGCTGGTTGTATAGGTATGTGAACCTGCTCCTTTTACCGGCCATTTATAATATCTCATGACTTGTGCCATAGCAGTAGCAACGCATCCGGTAACTGATCTTGTAGTATCGTTAATTAACGGACAAAGATTGTTGTATGGAGCACCTTGATCCCATTTGATATTTCCCAAAAGTGGTGTGATTGAAGCAGCATAACTTGTCTGCCTGGTAGCAACATTAGTGGATGAACTCAGCAGAGTAGTTGAAGTTACTGTTGTTTCCTCAGGTTGTTCCATTAATGCTTTCATCTCATTCTGATAAAAGCCTAGCCAGGAAGCAAAGTTAGATGGCAGAGAATTTATATTAAAGCTCCCGGTATCTGAATATCCAAGAACCTCTTTTGCTCTATCATCGCCAGAAACTATTATGAAGCCACTATTATTTCCTCTATTAAATACGTAGTAATATGCTTTTTCAGTAGTAGAGCGGGTTGCAATGCCATCTGTACAGGTATAAGCTAATTTCAAAGCTGTAGTCTCTGTTGACATCAGCTTGATAGAGCTATTACTCTTCTGATGAAATAGCTTAGCAACGCTAAATGCTTCACTACTTGTTCTTGGCAATGCAAAAACATTTGTAAGAAGAAAAAGGAAGAAAGTAATGAATAATAGTACTTTTTTCATTTGATATTGTGTGAATATTTATATTGCTTGAGAAAGAACAAACTGTGTATTTCACACATTTTGTATAAAAATTGAATGCTTAAGCGATAAAAATAGTGATTTTTGTAGATATTCCAAACATTTTCTTTAAAATATCGACAGAAGTTGGAAATGTGCCGACAACTGACAAATCTAAAAGTATAAAGTAAATGAAAGATCTCCGTATCAGGAAGGCATTATAATCAGTCTACTTTCCTTTTATAAACTTACTTATCCTAATGTCTGTAGCTGTTTTGCATTGAAGAATATATATTCCGGAACTAAGTTCGTTTAAGGAAACTGTAATTTCTCCGCTGGATTCTGGATTCATAAGCAGGACTTCTTTCCCAGTAAGGTCAACAACATGAATCGACTTAATAATTTCTTCCGATTTTATGTATATCACATCTTTTACAAGAGTAGGATAGACTTGTAACTGATTGTTGATTATGTTATTAATTCCGGTTGATTCATTTTTAATTGTTACAATCCCATCCACTACCTGAATATTGAAAAATGAGACTTGACTGACCATCGCCCTCATTTTATGCCAGGAAGTTTCATCGTTACCTTTATAAATGCTATACAGCTGATAAGTTCCATTTGTTATATTTGCAGGGATACTTAAATCTGAATAGTTGATCGTTTTATCTTCAAATATACCATAATTGAATCCAGCTAAACTGATATCTGATGTTTCACCCAATATGGCAATCAGGTTGGAGTCCTGATATAAACCGATAGCGGTTTTCCCTTTAAACGGAGTAATTCCTCCATTAAAAAATGGAACGGTTATGCTGAATGTTGAACCGGCTGTAGCCTGACCGATGGTAAAAGTCATAGCTGTTACATCATTTAACAAGAGCTGATAAGACGGTTTGGAGTCTGAAGCTGGCTTTTGAATTCCAATTGTCATATCCTGCGCTATTGTATATCCGCCTTCTGAACTTCCGGCATCGGTACCTGTACTGTTGGGCTTTAAGGATGTAAGTGCGTAATAGCCGTCACAATATCCATTCCATCCCCAATTGAAATGATATAGATTATTTGCATCGTAACCATCACAAATAAAAGCATGGCCACTGTTTGTGTTTTTGGCTCCTCCATACAACACCGGCCGACCGCTGTTTAATTCGTTTCTTAATATCTCCACCCATTCATCGGCTGAATAATAGTCTCTGTAAATGGTACGCAAGTTAGAATCATAATTAAAATATTTAATAAGACCTATAGCAGCATCTTCATCATAAGCAGCGCTCGAACTGGTACCGTAGTCCATGTTTGATGCAACGCCGCAATGATACATAAGTGTGGCCACTGCATTCTTCTGTATATCCGATTCAGAACCGTAATATGAGCTGAGCATATTAGCCCAATCGTAAGTTGTTGCAGAGAAATCAACGGTGAGCGGTATATTTAATGTTTCGGGAGTATAAGTATTTGTTCCTGATCCTTTCACCGGATATTGATAATACATCATTATCTGAGCAATAGCTGTTGCAACACATCCGGTATATGTTGATCTTGTACCTGATTTGGGACAAAGAATGTTGTATGGTAAGCCCTGATTCCACTTAATATTTCCAAGCAAAGGTGAAATGCTATTGGCAGTAAGATTGCTTGTAGCAGACAGAAGGTTAGAGTTGGAAATCGCAGGATTATCCATTAGAAACTGCAACTCTTTTTTGTAATTCTCCAGCCAGTTACGCAAATTAGCTGGTATGCTGTCCATAGAAAAGCTTCCGGTTGAACTATATCCTAAAATATCCGCAGCACTGTCATCGCCGGATATAATAACAAAACCATTGCTGTTTCCGGCATTGAATACGTAAAAGTATGCATTCTCTGTTGACCGAGTAAGAATAGCATTTTTAGAAGCACTGTATGCAAGTTTAAGATTGCTTGTTGTGACCGATTGTGTAGTTATGAAACCAGATGCTTTTTTATAGAAAGTATTTGCAACATCAAGTGCCTTGATATAGGTACGCGGTTTTGAGTACCCCGATGGGAGTAATATACATAAGGATATGAGGAGCAACAGAATTCTTCTCATAAAGACAGGGCTTATTAATGTTATGTTACAAAAATACACATTAATTTGGTTTAAATGGCATGTTGTACCATTTATTGATAACAAACACTTAGCCCTGAATGTTTCAATAGCAACAAAGAAAAAGGAGCCGAAGAATATGTTTTGCCATACTTCTTTAGCTCCTTTTAATAATAATTCTATATGAATTTCTCTTCTATTTATTCTAGTATGGATTCCAGTTTATTCGCCAATAAATGAAAATCATTGGCGAATGGCTGAAAACCAAAAACGAATAATTTTAAGAAATAATTATAACCGCACAGGATGATAATTTATTAAAGAGTTACTCCTGTTTTGAAGATAGCAATTTCACGATAGTTTTTCTTTTCGTTATTTACCAATTCACCACTTGCTACTTTAATAATGTATTCAGTAAAACGTTCGCAGGTTTTCTCCATTGGCTCGTTTTCAAGAATAACTCCGGCATTGAAATCAATCCATCCCGGTTTGTTCTTAGCAAGGTTAGAGTTTGTTGAGATCTTCATTGTTGGAACGAATGTGCCAAATGGAGTTCCACGTCCGGTTGTGAAAAGAACCATGTGGCAACCAGATGAAGCAAGAGTTGTTGCAGCTACCAGGTCATTTCCAGGAGCACTTAAAAGGTTCAGACCTTTAATCTGAATGCGTTCTCCATATTTCATAACTCCCTTAACAACGCTCTTACCACATTTTTGAGTACATCCCAATGATTTTTCTTCCAATGTAGAAATACCACCAGCTTTATTTCCCGGAGATGGGTTTTCATAAATTGGTTGTTCGTTGCGGATAAAGTAATCTTTGAAATCGTTAATCAAATGAACTGTCTGCTCAAACAGATCTTTGTTTTCGCAACGGTTCATAAGAATTGTTTCGGCACCAAACATTTCAGGTACTTCAGTGAGAACAGAAGTTCCGCCCTGAGCAATCAGGAAGTCAGAGAACATGCCAAGCAATGGGTTAGCTGTAATTCCTGAGAATCCGTCTGAACCACCACATTTCAATCCTACACGAAGTTCTGAAAGAGGAACATCCACACGTGCATCTTTACTTGCTTTTGCATAAAGATCGCGAAGAATAACCATTCCTTCTTCAAATTCGTCGCCCACTTTCTGAGTTTCCATGAAAGCTACACGTTCTGTATCGAATTCACCAATAAATTCACGGAAAGCAGGAAGCTGATTGTTTTCACATCCCAGGCCAACTACGAATACTGCTCCGGCATTTGGGTGAAGAACCATATCGCGAAGAATCTTACGAGTATTCTCATGGTCATCTCCTAACTGAGAACAACCGTAATTGTGTGGGAATGCTACAATTGCATCAACACCTTTACCTGCAGTTTCACGGCGAAGTTCTTCAGCTAATTGATTAACAATACCGTTAACACAACCTACTGTAGGGATAATCCAGATTTCATTTCTAACACCTACATCACCATTCTTACGTCTGTAGCCTTTGAAAGTAAGATCTTTCTTTGCAATATCCAGAGTTTCATGTGCAGGATTATATGTATATTCAAGTAAACCAGATAAGTTAGTCTTGATTTTCTTTTCGTTAACCCAGTCGCCTTGCTTAATTTCACAGATTGCATGACCAATTGCATAACCGTATTTCACGATATGAGCATCAACAGCAAAGTCTTTCAATGCGAACTTGTGTCCGGCAGGAACGTCTTCGTTTAACTTTATATCCACTCCGTTAACAGAAATGGTTTCACCAGCTGATAAATTAAAGATAGCAACAGCTACATTATCAGAAGGATTAATTTTTAAATACTTTGTTTCCATTCTTCTTTTATATTCTATTATAATAATTTTATTTTTGAAAATCAAGATAAAAGTCCACAGTCTCAGCAGTTAACAAATCAATTGGCATATAGTTAATGGTGTTAACTTCTTTTTTAAAGATCAACTGATCACATAATGCCTTGATACTATTATATCCTTGTATTTCAGGTTGCTGAGCAATCAGCATTGATACTGAACCGTTCTTCAGGCAAGCAACATTCCGCTCCAGTAAATCGTATCCTATCAGATTTAATTTCTTAATATTCTTTTCTTCCAGATATTCACCGACAATATGAACTTTTGAATTAAAGGTTATCCCGCAAGTCAATGAAGGATGCTCTTCAAAGAAAGCATCAAGTAACTGCTCGTCTTCATTAGGAGACTTTGGCTGAAGGTTTAATTCTGCAATATGACACGATGGGAAATGTTCATTCATGTAGGTTCTGAAACCTTTTTCCCTGTTCTCCTGCTGATTTGATCCAATAATTCCTTCTTTAATCTGACGGAAGATGGCAATCTCTTCAGTCTTTCCCGCCATCAACATTAGCATCTTTGCAGCAAAATAACCACTCCTTTCAGAGTTCTGACCATAAAAGGCCAAAGGATGTAAATCCGGAATATTTGAGTCTATAAATATATAAGGTATAGAGAGCCCTGAAAGCTGGTCTGTAAATTTACGGGTAAACTCAAAAACAGTAGGAGCTATTAACACACCATCAGGAGTTTCTGCAATTATTTCTTTTCCGGCAGATATAAAAGATGTATAATCGTACGGGTCATAATAATACAACTTCATGGAAAGATTAAAATCAGAGTAAGCAGTTACTGCATCATTTAATCCTTTTTCTACTGCAGTCCAGTATTCACCTTCCAGATGTTGTGGCAGTAAACAGATAAACAGATATTTCTTATTCGAGGCAAGAGCACTGGCATACATATTAGGTTGATAGTCCAATTGCTTTAGAATCTCTTCAACCCTTTTCTTACTACTTTCAGATACTCCGCTCCGTCCATGAATCACGCGATCCACTGTACCAACTGATACATCGGCTAAGCGTGCTATATCTTTTATTCGTATTCTTTCCGGCAATTCATTCATAGCTTAATTACCAATTGGTTATTCGTGTTCGGACACAATAATAAATTATTTTTTTTCTTCGCAAATATATAACAATTTTTGTAATTACGAAAATATTCGTATCTTTGTGCACGTACACGAGTTGAGTGATTAGAAGAGTAATGTTATACTAAACTACTTATTCATAATGGTTTGAATACAACGTGTATAACATATTATAATCTGAAAGACAAAAATATTAATTATTTATTTTAAATAGAATACAGAATTATGGGAAAGAAAGTTGTTACTTTTGGGGAAATTATGTTGCGTTTGGCAACTCCTGGTTATTTAAGATTTTCACAAGCAAAAGAATTTAATGCTACATTTGGTGGTGGAGAAGCAAATGTTGCTGTTTCTTTGGCAAACTATGGCTTGGAAACTGAATTTGTGACTCGTCTACCTAAAAATGACATCGCAGAATCTTGCATCATGGACCTTCGTTCACACAGCGTTGGAACAAAAGAAATTATCTTCGGTGGTGATCGTGTAGGTATTTATTTTCTTGAAACTGGTGCTGTTGCTCGTGCTTCAAAAGTAGTTTACGACCGTGCCAACTCTTCTATTTCAACTATCCAACCGGGAATGATTAACTGGAAGGAAGTATTTAAAGATGCTGAGTGGTTCCACTGGACTGGTATTACTCCTGCTTTGTCACAAGGTGCTGCTGACGCTTGTCTTGAAGCAATCAAAGTTGCTAACGAAATGGGTGTTACCGTTTCTACAGACTTGAACTTCCGTAAAAACCTTTGGAAATATGGTAAAACTGCATCTGAAGTTATGCCTGCATTAGTAGAAGGTTGTGACGTTATCCTTGGTAACGAAGAGGACTGCGAAAAAGTATTTGGCGTTAAACCAGAAGGTTTTGATGTAGCTGATACAAAAGGTGAAGTTAATGCTGCTGAATTTGAATCAGTATGTACTCAAATGATGGCTAAATTCCCACGTGCTAAGAAGGTTATTGTTACTCTTCGTGGTTCAATCAATGCTAACCACAATACTTGGGGTGGTGTTCTTTACTCTGACGGTTCATTGAAACAATCTAAGAGATATGATATTACTCACATCGTTGACCGTGTTGGTGGTGGTGACTCATTCATGGGTGGTCTTATCTATGGTTTGATCTCTTATCCAAAAGATGATCAAAAAGCTTTGGAATTTGCAGTTGCAGCTTCTTGTCTGAAACATACAATCTATGGTGACTTCAATTTAGTTACTGTTTCTGAAGTTGAGAACTTAATGAAGGGTGATGGTTCAGGTCGTGTTTCTCGTTAATTGACTATAATAATAAAATAAAATGGCAAGATTTTCTAAAATACAAGTGCTTAACGCAATGTCAAGCACAGGGATGGTTCCCGTTTTCTATAACAAAGATGTTGAAGTAGCAAAGAATGTAGTAAAAGCATGTTATGAAGGTGGTGTTCGTGCTTTCGAATTCACTAACCGTGGTGATTTTGCACAGGATGTATTCGCAGAACTAGTAAAATGGGCTGCAAAAGAATGTCCTGAAATGATTCTTGGTATTGGTTCTATTATCGATCCAGCTACAGCTGCTTTGTATCTTCAGTTAGGTGCAAATTTCATCGTTGGACCATTATTCAACCCAGAGATTGCAAAAGTTTGTAATCGTCGTTCAGTTCCTTATACTCCAGGATGCGGTTCTGTATCAGAAATTGGTTTCGCTCAGGAAGTAGGATGTGATCTTTGCAAAGTATTCCCTGCAGGTAATGTTGGTGGCCCTTCATTCGTTAAGAACGTAAAAGCTCCAATGCCTTGGTCAATGTTGATGGTTACCGGTGGTGTTGAACCAACAAAAGAAAACCTTACTGCATGGATTAAAGCTGGCGTAACTTGCGTAGGTATGGGATCTAATCTTTTCCCAAAAGAAGTAGTTGCTGCTCAGGATTGGGCATGGGTTTCAGCTAAATGTCAGGAAGCTTTCGGATATATTGCCGAAGCTCGCAAATAATTTGGTAAATTTTTAATTTACCAAAATAAACGAATACCCCTGAAAGGTTTAGTCAATAAGGGGTATTTATGTTTATTATTTTTGTTTAAATTGTTTAAAGGGGGGTAAGCCATCGGGATAGATTCAACAATGAATCATAACCCCGGTGGTTTGCTTTTTTCTGATGATTCTTTCTATTTCAGATAATAATGATTCGTTGGCCTCAGATTATCATCCAATTCGTAAATCAGAGGAACTCCTGTAGGAATTTCTAAATTAGCAATATCATCATCACTGATATTATCAAGATACTTAATCAATGCCCTCAGACTGTTTCCATGCGCAGTAACCAAAACAGTTTTTCCTTCCAGCAAAGAAGGTGCTATATAATCCTGCCAAAAAGGCAACACACGCTTAATAGTTATTTCAAGAGATTCACCTAATGGAATAATGGCCGGCTCAATGCCTTTATATTTTGCTTCCTTTGAGGCACAGCGTTCATCATCCGCTTCCAGTAGAGGAGGAGCTATATTGAAACTTCTGCGCCATATATGTACCTGATCATCTCCGTATTTTTGAGCTGTTTCAGCTTTATTTAGTCCTTGTAACGCACCATAATGACGTTCATTTAGCCTCCAGTTATGAACTTCGGGCACCCATAATAAGTCAGTCTCCTCTTGTAATATATGTTGAGTCCTGATTGCCCGCTTCAGTACAGAGGAATAAGCTATATCGAAACTTATTCCCGCTTCTTTCATTCTTTTACCTGCCTCTCTGGCTTCATTTTCTCCCTTCTCGCTTAAATCAACATCAGTCCATCCTGTGAATCTATTTTGTTTATTCCAATCACTTTCACCGTGTCTTATCAATATAAGTTTTTTCATATCTGTTATCTTTTTAATATATTATTCTAAATAACAGATTTCTGCCTGATAAGTTTAAATATTAAATTAAAATTTATTAATTTATAACCTTTATATTAGCTTCCGAACGGACATAAAAAAAGTTCCCGTAACGAACAAACTCGTTAAGGGAACTTTCAATTCTTATTTTGAGAATATCAGACTAACCCTGAATAAACCGGGTTGGTGATTTTCTTAATTACTTTTCTTTACCAGTTTCAGAATGCGTGTTACAGTGAATGTTTGTTTGTGGAATATAAACATCGGCATAGCAACGCCTACAACAAGTGCAAACATAATAAATGTGGCAGTTACACCATTTCTGAAGATGGCAACAAGTATATCAACTGAAGCTGTGTCATCTTTACATTGGATGAATTTCACAAGATAGAGGATAGTTTTATAAGCAAACATTCCCGGGATCATTGGTAATAATGAAGGGAAAGAGAAAACTTCTGCCGGACAGTGAATCTTCTTTGCAAAAACAATACTAAGCAGACCGATAGAGAATGCAGCAATAAAAGATGCAGATGCAATATCAATAGAAGTGCTGTGCAGTAAGCAATAACGTAATCCATGACCGATAGCTGCTAAAACTGCAGAAACCCAGATTGCATTTCGTTGAGGATTAGAGATAACGGCAAATCCCACTGAAGCTACAGCGGCAAAACAGCCATCAAAGATTATGGCTTGCAATAATTCAAAGTTTATCATAATGTTTGTACTCCTAATAGCAATAATGTTAGTGACAAGCCAATTGAAAGGCAGATAATTAATAATGCAGCGTTAATCAGACGGGATACTCCAGCCAGAACGTGTCCTTCAATTATATCAATAATTCCGTTAATCAAAGGAACCCCGGGAACAAGATAAAGAATACTGGTACCTAATGCTATCTGAGGTGTAGTTCCTATATTATAGATTACGGCAGTACAGCCTATCATTGAAGCTACAAATGATGATACTACAAATACGAACAGGTGATTGAGATGTTTCTCCATCATTTTCTGACGAACAAAGAATCCTACCAATGTTGCTACGAAAACAATACCCATAGCTTGCCAGTCGCCAGTAAACAAACGGCAGAATGAAGCATTGGCACATGATACAAGGAAAAGAACCATCCATTTGCTCATACGAGGATTGCTGACTATTTCCTGATACTTTGTTCTCAATTCATCCAGAGTCAGATGTTCATCATAAGCTTCCCAACTGAGAGAACTTAAGCGTGAGTTAATCTCAAAATTCAGAGCCATTGGCTTGATTTTATTCACTGTACTGTAGGAATGAGTGTTGTCCTTGTCTCGCAAGGTCATGATAATAGTCTTTTGAAAGATTGTCATATCAACAAAAAAGCCAAAAGACTCAGCTATACGCGCAGTGTTGCGCACAATACGAGATGTGTGCACTCCTACAGCCATCAGGCTGGTAGAGTAGTCAGATAAGAATTTCGATAACTCTTTGAGTTCTAAATGAATGTCCATATAGTTAAACTAATTATTTAATTTTACGGATTTCAAGTATCGATTTTGATTTTAAAAAAGGTCTGTATTTTCGGGCGCAAAGGTAATAAAAAACAGCTTAGGGAAGAACTTGTGACAGATTATTTTTCTTCAATCTTTCAAAAAAACAATTTCACTTTTGTATTTAAATTGGCTTTATATAAAAAAACTCTCAGCGAATCACTTCGATGAGAGAATCCCATTTTTTTATTTAATAAATGGCTACGTAATAAAATTATGACTAATATTAAAAATTATATTGCAAAGATACAGGGTTTAAAGTTGTTGTACAATCCCATACAATAGGTATTTTTATGAATTATATATCCCATAATATAGGGATATACTAAAATGAATATGAAACATTATATGAAATGTTTCATAACATTTAACTTGCATTAAGTCTGATATCAGGTAAATATTACTTTAAAACTATCTATATTTGTGAGAAATATGCATATTAAATGAGTAAACTGCGCAACATATTTCCTTTTATTGCTGCAATACTGATGTTCTCAGTGAATTATTCATGTACGGAAACCCCTTCCGCACATGAGGTTCGTCTGCTGGATTCGCTTAACCAGCGATCATATAACATGCGATACAAGAGGCTTGACATTTCATATAAAGAGGCTCTACTTGCATATAATAAGGCCGATTTGTATGATCAGGGGAAAGCTGAAGCCTGCAATAATCTGGGATTCTGTGCTTTTATGCGCATGGATTTTGATACTGCCGAGAAATATTATAAAAAGGTACACGATATTACTCAGAACGAACTGGAACTGGTCATTGCCGATATAGGGCTGATGAAAATCTATCAGCGCACATCCATGAACAAAGAGTATTATGATTGCCGGAATAGTGCTGTCCGACGAATGAAGCGTATTGATGAAGATCAGTCGGTCTTTGTAGATGTCCACGAAAAGAAGCGTCTGAACTATGCCCGCTCCGAGTTTTTTATAGTATCTTCCATTTACTATTATTATCTGCAGCAGGAAAAGGAAGCTATTCAGTCTGTTAATCAGGTTGGTGATTCCGATTTGGCCGGTGATACAGCACAGACATTGTATTACTACTACATCAAAGGTTCTGCCGAACTATTTGAAAAGAACAATGTGCAACAGAAAATCGTCAGCGCTTTTGACGAGCTTTTTAATTGCTGGATGCTGAGTCGTAATAATTACATCTATTTTGAAGCAAACAGTATTCAGGGAATAGCCTCGTTACTGAATAATAAAACCAGTTTTAATCAGATATATTATGAACGCCCACGGGCAATTCAGGATCTGAATAATTACTACCATTCCCAGAAGAACGAAGTTGCTGCTTCTGATACAGTGTTATCATTAAAACTTGCTCAGATGGCCCTTCAGAAGTTTAAGAAATACAAGGATATTTATCAGATAGCCGGTACTTATGTCTCTATCGGTAAATATTATAATATTCATGGTCATTACAAGCAAGCACTCGATTCGCTGAGTAAGGCATTGGATTGCGTTAACCAGCATCATAGGTTGTATTATGATGGGGGAAAGGAGATAGGGCACAAGCTGAAGTTGTCTTCCGAACAGGATACCATTTATACTGAACTTACCTGGATTGCCAAAGACAATATAAAAACTGTTCCTGAGTGGATAGCCCGTATCCGCGAACAGTTAAGCGTTTCTTATGCCGGATTAGGGCTGAAGGTTCCGTCAAATTACAACAGAAATATTTATCTTGATATTCTTGATTATACACGTCAGGATAAACAATTGGAGAGCCGTTCGCAGGAACTGGAAAAAGAAGACCGCCAACTGAATGTTCTTTCATTAATAGTTTTCACGGGTATAGTTATGCTGATTGCTCTTTTCTGGGTACTAAATTCCCGTTCCAAGATTCGTAACCGGAAACATACTCAGAAACTGAGAACCACTCTCGAGGTGTGTCAGCGGATTACAGCTTCCATTCCTGTGGATGTGAGAAGCACGGACGAAATTATTTCCGCAGTTGGTACTGCCATTCAGGCTGATTTAAAGCAATTGTTCCGGGCACATTTCTTGCGCATAGGAATCTTTGATAAGGAGACAGGTGAATTCATTTACCCTTCTATTGAAGAAGATGAAGCAATTGAAAATGAATTAGTTGGAGATAATTTTATTAAGTCTTCGTTCAACCTTTACTTGCCGGAAGAAGAGAGTCCGGTGGGAGTTATTGAACTGTATACCCGTCATAAAATGACCAAGGATGAAAAGGCTCTGATGAATGTTATTGCTCCATACATAGCCTGGACATTGGGCAACGGCCTCACATTTATATCTCTGGGAGATGAGCGTATCAGACTAGAGAAACAACGTTATGTGTATGAGCAGCACATAGCCGACAATAAGCGTCAGAATCTGATAAAGAAGGCTTGCATGGCTATTGTTTACGGTATAACTCCTTACATGGACCGCATTATCAATGAGGTAAACAAGCTTACCACCAGAGGATTCCTGAATGATGAAACCATTAAATACGAGAAATACCAGTATATTGACGAGCTGGTAACCAAGATTAATGAATATAATGATATTCTGGCTCTGTGGATTAAAATGAAACAAGGTTCGCTGAATCTGAATATCGAGAACTTTGAGCTGAATGAACTTTTCGAACTTCTGACAAAAGGTCGCAAGACTTTTGAGATGAAGCAACAGACTTTCAATGTGGAGCCAACAAATGCCACTGTGAAAGCGGACAAGGCGCTGACAATGTTTATGATTAACACGCTGACCGAGAATGCACGAAAATATACGCCTAAAGGAGGAACCATTAATGTATCTGCCCGGGCAGAAGAAGATTACGTGGAAATTTCTGTTATGGATACGGGAAGAGGAATCTCTGCCGAGGATGTGGCGCGCATACTGGGTGAAAAGGTCTACGATTCCAGCCAGATAGGTATGGAATCAACCGATAAGGAAGAGCTTTTCAAGAATAAGGGCAGTGGTTTCGGGTTGATAAACTGTAAAGGTATCATTGAAAAATACCGAAAGACGAACGATCTTTTCAAAGTCTGCGAGTTTAACATTGAAAGCATTCCCGGTAACGGTAGCCGCTTTTACTTCCGCTTGCCTTCGGGTGTCCGGAAAACTCTGGGAATATTGGCTTGTGTACTTCTCACAAACGGATTCAGTTCCTGCGGAAAGCCGGTTAAGCCTGCTCCAAAGGATTCCCGTTCCAAAGAGAATGTCTCTTCACAGTACAGAAAAGACTATGATAAGCTGCTTAATGAGGCTTCTCTTTATGCAGATACCGTTTATTACTGTAATGTGATAGAGAATTATCCGCTTGCATTGCAATATGCTGATTCTGCTATATCCAGATTAAATAAACATTACGCCAAATATACACGCAAGCCACGTTATTTCATGACTTTGAAAGGGCAGGGCACATCTGCCGAAATAAACTGGTGGAACGGGATGCTTAATTCAGATTACTATGTAATACTGGACATTCGTAATGAGGCTGCAGTGGCTTTTCTGGCTCTGAAGCAATGGGACAATTATCAGTATAATAACACTGCCTATTCAAGGCTTTACAAGTTGGTGAGTGAGGACTATTCACTGGAGGAATATTGCCGTAATCTGGAGCATTCCACCAACAATAAAGTGGTGGCTGTAATTCTGTGCATCTTACTCCTTATTATCTTTTTCATCGGATATTATCTGCTTTTCATCCGAAAGAGACTGATAAACAGATGGAATTTGGAACAGGTGCTGGAAATTAACAAACAAGTGCTGGCCTCTTCCTCAACGCTCAAAGATATCCCCCGGCACATTGTGGACAATTGCTTTGACGGCATCAACGAATTGCTCACCATTGATATGCTGAGTATCGGTGTTTATAATGAGGATAACCATAAAATGGAGTTTGCTTACAATCCGCATCAGCTGGAATGGAACGATACTTCTGTGGAAATTCAGGGCGAGCAGGAAACTCTGACCGAAGTGATGCAGCGCTGTTTCAATACACAGAAATACACTACCGGCAAACTAAAATCGCTTCCTTTTTATAACAATGATTTATACGATATTTACGTTCAGGCGCTTCCGTTGATGGTGGAAGTGGGGGAGACTCACCGGTGTGTGGGGGTGCTTGCATTCCTGAAACAAGAAGATAGCGAGCAGGAAAATGAACGTTTGCTCATTGAGTTGATTACCAACTATGTGGCTATCGTGGTGTTTAATTCGGTGGTAAAACTAGCTACCAAATACAGGGATATAGAATCAGCCGAAGAGGATACGCACAGAGCCTCCTGGGAAGATAGTCTGCTTCATGTGCAGAATATGGTGCTCGACAATTGTCTTTCTACTATCAAGCACGAAACTATTTATTATCCCAGCAAGATAAAGAATATCATTGATAAGCTGGCTAAGCAGCAGCACACGCCTGCCGAGGAGAATGAACATATTGAAACTATCAGCGAGCTGATTGATTACTATAAAGGCATCTTTACCATCCTGAGTTCCTGTGCGGCAAGGCAGTTGGAAGAGGTTACCTTCCGTCGCGGCACTGTAGAAACAGACGATTTACTTGCGTATGCTCAGAAGTATTTTACTAAGATGAGCAAGCGCATGCAAAGCCCAGTCAGGTTCCGTACAGAAGGCAGCGGCATGAAAGTGACCGGAGATGTGATTCAATTAAGATTCCTGTTCGAGAACCTGATAGACGAATGCCTGTCAGTGCCCGAAGAAGGAGAAGTAATTCTGGAAGCAAAAGCCGATGGTGAGTTTGTTCGCTTCCTGTTTACCGACAGAAGACGGAAAAAAACGGTGGAAGAGCTGAATCAGCTTTTCTATCCAGACCTTGCACGTATGACGGCTTCCGAGGATGGTAAACTGAAAGGAACCGAATACTTGATATGCAAACAGATTATCCGCGACCACGATGAGTTTGCCGGTCAGCGGGGTTGCCGTATAAATGCCGAACCATCTCCGGAAGGAGGGTTCACTGTCTACTTTACTTTGCCAAAGAAAAGGGAGAGCTTAGGAAAGGCAAAGAATAATGTTCTAAATTAGAGGTAGAGCTATTATAGAAACAGTGTAGAGATTAATAGTAAAAGGTGTACACCTAATTTATATATAGTGTACACTACTTGAAAAAGATAAAACGAATAAAAGTATTAAATATAGTAAGAAAGAACAATGGAAGATAAGCAATTTAAAGTAATCATTGTAGAAGATGTGAAACTGGAACTCAAGGGAACAGAAGAAATATTCCGTCACGAAATACCCAATGCCGAAGTAATTGGTACGGCAATGACTGAGAAAGAGTTCTGGCCGCTCATAGAAGCACAGGTTCCCGACCTTGTGTTGCTAGATCTTGGGCTGGGAGGCTCCACCACAATTGGAGTGGACATCTGCAAAAACGTGCGTAAAAAGTACAAGGATGTGCGTGTGCTGATATTTACCGGCGAGGTACTTAATGAAAAGCTTTGGGTGGATGTGCTGAATGCGGGGGCAGATGGAATAATACTGAAGACTGGCGAGCTACTTACCAAGACAGATGTACAGGCGGTAATGGATGGAAAAAAATTGGTATTCAATTACCCCATACTGGAAAAGATTGTAGATCGCTTTAAGAAGTCAGTCACCAACGATGCATTGCGCCAGGAAGCGGTGATTGATTACGATATTGACGAATATGATGAGCGTTTCCTTCGCCACCTTGCCTTGGGATATACCAAAGATATGATAGCCAATTTGAAAGGTATGCCTTTCGGCGTGAAATCTCTGGAGAAGCGCCAAAACGATTTGATAACTCGTCTGTTTGTTACAGGCGAACGGGTAGGAGTGAATGCCACTCGCCTTGTGGTCCGTGCGCTGGAACTTCGTATTATAGACCTTGATAATCTGGAACCGGATGAAGAGTAAACTGCGAATGCCTCACCCTGCGACGATGTTTCTGCTGCTAACAGCGGCAGTCGTTATGCTTTCGTGGATATTTGATATCTACGGACTTAGCGTTATCAATCCTCAAACGGGTGAAGTTATCCGCGTACAAAGTCTGCTTAGTGCCGAAGGAGTTCGCTGGCTGCTGCGACATGTAGTGACTAACTTCACCGGCTTTGCCCCATTGGGAATGGTTATGGTGGCCATGTTTGGTGTGGGTGTGGCCGAGCATTCCGGTTTCATCGGAGCCTGCATCCGCCAAAGCCAGAGAAAGAACCCCAGTAAGCAGATGGTAATTCTCCTGGTTATTTTGTTGGGTATCGTTTCAAATGTAGTGGGCGATGCTGGATATATCATTCTTATTCCAATAGCCGCCACTCTTTTCCAATCGGTCAAGCTGCATCCCGTGGCTGGAATTGTAACAGCCTATGTATCCGTGGCCTGCGGATTCAGTGCCAATCTGTTTCTTAGTACACTCGATCCGCTTCTTGCCCGTTTAACTCAGGAAGCTGCGGCAACCATGACCTATTATCAGGGAAACGTGGGGCCACTATGCAACTATTATTTCATGTTTGCCTCCACCTTTGTCATTGCAGCGGTGATATATTATATAACCTGTAAAAGTCTGTTGCCCACACTGGGCGAATACACTGGTAGTGTACCCTATGACACGTTCAAATCACTCTCACGAAAAGAGCGACGTGCACTGATAATAGCCTTGGCTATCGGATTAATCTATACTCTGATTATTATTCTGGCTACCTTTTCAAGATGGGGTATCCTTCGTGGAATCACCGGAAGTCTGACCCGCTCGCCATTTATCTTCGGAGTCTTGTTCCTTATCTCGTTCGGCTTCGGACTAATGGGCACCATTTATGGCTTTGCATCCGGACGTTACCGCAGAGATTCAGATGTTATAAAAGGACTGACTCACCCCATGCAACTATTGGGTGTTTACTTTGTCATCGCCTTCTTTGCTGCACAAATGTTTGCCTGCTTTGAATATTCCCATCTCGACAAATGTCTGGGCATAATGGGGGCAAACCTTCTTACTTCCATTGAAGCAAGTAACCTTGTCACCTTGCTTTTATTTATCCTTTTTACTGCGATAATCAACCTTATCATGGTATCCGCTACGGCAAAGTGGGGCTTTCTCTCTTTTATCTTTGTCCCAATGTTCGCGGCAATGGGCATCAGTCCCGACTTAACGCAATGTGCTTTCCGTATTGGAGATAGCGCAACAAACGCTATCACTCCATTCCTATTCTATATGCCATTGATTCTTGCCTATATGCAGCAGTACAACAAACAGGCCAATTATGCCACATTGTTTAAATACACCTGGCGCTATTCGGTTTACATACTGTTGGCATGGACAGCATTTTTTGTTATTTGGTATTTACTGAAAATTCCATTGGGAGTATAATAATATGGAAGAGAAGGCTATTTATATAATCATTGGCATTATAAATATAATACCCATAATAGTATTCTCGATCTTTCCTTTTTTGAGAAAAGATCGATGTGATAGTTTTATATTTAGTGGCAATCCGTTAGTGCTATTTATTAAAGGATTAATTTTTTCTATCCTGTTATTTATTCTGTTTATCTATTGTATCGGACCATTTTTACATGATGGAGGTAGAGAATTGCCACTAGTGATGATCGTTTATGAAATAGAATTATTACCAATAGCAGGAATAGTTTTGTTTTTGGTTTGCCTTGGTTGGAATATTACCTGGACAAAACATAACTGGTACTGGGCAATAATTATATTAGCGTTAATGTTATACTCTCTTTTCTATTTATTCAATGACAATTCTATCGGAATTTTATAGAACTTTCTATCCTTATTAAAATCAAGCATAAGCTGATCAACAATAACTTCCGGGTCGAGTGCACTGATACGAATGGTGTGCTTTCCCGGAATGTTTATTTTATGAAGAGTAGTGTTCAGTGATTGATTTCTCAAAACATTTATTTTCCATGGCTCACTACGGAATCCGGTTTCATAAGCCACCACCTGAGGCTTTTCGTTATCCACGGAAATAGCATAACGGATACTTCCGCCATTTACCGGATGATTAGGAATTAATGCCACTCTAAGGGCCGCTTCACCCGGAGTTGTGGTGTAAACTTCGTAAATCAGTTCGCTATTTTTAGGAAGAGATACAGCTTTTGCACTATGCCCCAAACCTTCAATAACCTGAGTTCCCTTTGCTGCCGATTTATAATCCGCCGCATTCCATGCAATCATTCCGTTTGCCTCGGTCATAATGCCCGGAGCGAGATTCTTTGCCTGTATATTAAACTGATACTTTTCTCCGTCAACAGACAGGAATAGCTCACCCTGACAATCACTATTTACTTTTGCCCAATCGGCACTAATAATTAGTCTCTTTTCAAATTGCATTCCGTTTTCCTGCTCTTCTATTTTTAACCATGAAGGAGCCTTCTCAACTTTCCAAGCTACGGGGTTACCATTACGGCTGAATAATGATATAAAGGTATGGTTACCGGCTTTGTGAACCAACGAAATAAGATTAGCCTTGCTTTTTGACTGCATCGGAATGCTGTCACCCTCTATCCAAACCAGCGCCGAAGCCCCTTGCTGAGGGGTAACTTTCTCTGGTAATGCCGGATATTGGAATACAGAAAGCTGACGCGGCTTCATATCCATCATTCCATTCCATTTAGCTTTCTGAATGTCGTGGTTATACGTCTGAGTCAGTCCGGCAATTTCGTTGTAAGCATGGCCGCTCAAAAAGGAATATTCATTGGCTGCGAGCAAGTTATAACGGGCTAGTAGTCGCGCCTTCTGAGCATACAAATGCTTTTGATTCATTGCAGCTGCACCACAAACCGGGTATTGCACTAGCTCAAAGTAGGCATCTTGCTGTTCGGTAGGGATTCTTTTGGCAATCTCTTTCACTCTTTCTGAGAGGGCAGTGTATTCATCAGCGCGTTTTTGAAGTTCATCACCAAAAGCAAACGGGTTGAATTCAGAATCAATCACAGGAGTTTTTCCTCCTTTCACAGAAGCTTCTTCCACACGACTCCATCCCATAAATTCCGGCTTGCGGATGTCGGCCAACTTATAATATTTATTCATCAAAGGAGTGAGTTCCTTGCCAGCTTCACTGCCAAACTCCCGGGTAAGCCAGTTATCTAAATGCTGAGAAATCGTATTTGGTTGAACATTATTTACGTTCCATGCTAAGTCCATAAAGAATTCAATGTCGTATTCAGCAGGTTTGATGTCGCCTACATTCAGAATCCATAGCTTGCGAGCCCCGTAATCCCAGGCACGCTTCATCTCTGTATAAATCAAAGACGGTTGAGTACTGCAAAGCCAAAGATAATCGTGAGGACGTCCCCAGTAAGAAATGTGGTAATATACACCTGCGCCGCCTTTTCTTTTTCGTTCCTGCTCATTGCTCAGGCGAGTGATATAGCCGTAATTATCGTCACACCACATTAACGTAACATCATCTGGTACCTTCAGTCCGTTATTATATACATTGAGAACCTCTTTGTACGGCACAAATACCTGAGGAACCTTAGTTACATCGGGATTAACATACTTTGCCAACAGCTCGCGCTGGTCTTTAAACACATTAGTCAGCGCAGCCGTGTGCTCTTCCAGCGTTTTTACTCCCTGCATCTGTCCGTCATGAACGCCTCTCATGCCGATGGTATAGATATTCTCCGACTGACCAACGTTTTTCAATCGCTCTGTCCAGTAAGAAGTAATAGTTTCTTTATTGGTCAGATAATTATACTCACCGTACTTCTTTGCGTCCCATTCTCCGGCACTGTTCCTCATAAGCGGTTCACAGTGAGATGTTGCCATTACAATACCGAATTTATCGGCCATTTCTTTCGTTCCATTCACAAAATAGAACGGAACAGTACACTCATGCATAGCCGGCCAGATAGTATTTGCACGCAGACGAAGCAGCAATTCAAAGATTTTTGCGTAGGTCTTTGGACCAATCTGTCCTTTTACGAAAGTCTGCTCAAAGTTTTTAGAACTCCACGGCATCAGTCCCCAATCTTCATCATTCATGAATATGCCCCGATACTGAACAGACGGTTGTTGCACGTTTACATATCCTTCGGGAAGAGTAAGCGTATTCTTTTTGGAAGGTGTAGCATCCGCCCACCAACACCATGGGGAAACACCAATAATCCGTGATAATTCCAGCACACCATAAGCTGTTCCGCGGTCATCGCTTCCCAGTATCACCAGACACGGATTGCCATTCCGCTGAATAACCTGAATCTTAAAAGCTTCCCATTTATTCAGTAACTCTTTCGCTGAAACCTTCTGCTTCTTCAGCCATTCGTCTGCCTCCTTTGATTTACCAACTGTTGCCACAATAATAGAGGCATTATCGAGCGTGCTAATCTCTGTCGGCTTATTGCCGGATACTTCAGACATATCCGATAAAAACAGATCTAAAGCTGTATGCACAACTATCTTTTCATTCTTGTTCAGGTAAACAGTTGCAGGTTTCTCTTTAGATATTAAAGAAAAATCCTCAGCAAAAAGAGGAGTAAAGAGCGTTGCTTCAAAGCAAAAAAGAAGTAGAAAGGGGCGAAAAATATGTTTCATAGTGCTCAATAATATTATTCTAAATAGACTGTAATAGTAACAGAGAGCAAATATACTCGTTTCTTTGGCTTTTACTAAATAATAAGTTGAGAGAATAACTCTTTTTATTGATTAATTGCTGAACAAACTAGAATTTATTCAGTTCCTGCTGTCAGTCAATTCCTGTTACATTTTTATTTATTAGCGAATAGATTCCGAAATATTTCCTTTACCTTTGTAATAACTAGATCAATAAATTGGAACAGCTATGGAACCTATGCATAAAATAAGCAAAGTAAAAATCCGTTCTCTGCAGCTGGACGATTATGCCCAACTATCACAATCATTTACCAGAACCTATTCAGATGGAAGCGATATATTCTGGTCTCACGAACAAATAGAAAAGTTAATCACAATCTTCCCCGAAGGACAGATTGTAGCGGTTGTAGATAACAAAATAGTGGGTTGTGCTTTCTCTATCATTGTAGATTACGATATGGTAAAGAACGATCACACCTATGCTTCTGTTACCGGACAGGAAACTTTCAACACACATAATCCGGAAGGAAACATCTTGTACGGCATAGAAGTCTTTATTCATCCTGAATATCGTGGCCTCAGACTGGCTAGGAGAATGTATGATTACCGCAAGGAGCTTTGTGAAACTCTAAACCTGAAGGCTATCATGTTTGGTGGTAGGATACCAAACTATCACAAGTACGCTGAGGATATTCGCCCCAAAGAGTATATCCATAAAGTAAGCAAGAAGGAGATTTTTGATCCCGTGCTTACCTTCCAGTTATCTAATGATTTCCACGTGCGTAAGGTAATGACCAATTACCTGCCTAATGATGAAGAATCACGTCACTTTGCCTGTCTTTTGCAATGGGATAATATTTATTATCAGCCACCCACGCAAGAGTTTATTCCTCAGAAAACGACGATCAGACTAGGGCTGGTTCAATGGCAGATGCGTTCCTATAACACTATCGACGATGTATTTGAACAGGTAGAGTTCTTTGTGGATGCGGTATCTGATTATAAAAGTGATTTTGTACTTTTCCCCGAGTATTTCAATGCACCATTGATGGCAAAGTTCAACCATCTGGGAGAATCTCAGGCCATTCGTGAGCTTGCCAAATATACCAATGAAATGCGGAAACGTTTCATAAACCTTGCCATCAGTTACAATATAAATATCATTACCGGAAGTATGCCACAACTTCGCGGCGACGACCTCTATAATGTGGGATTCCTTTGCCGCAGAGATGGTACTTATGATACTTACGAAAAAATTCATGTTACGCCCGATGAGACGAAAAGCTGGGGACTTTCAGGCGGAAAAGTAATTAAAACCTTTGATACAGATTGTGCGAAGATAGGGATATTGATTTGTTACGATGTGGAATACCCTGAGCTTACCCGCATTATGGCCGATCAAGGAATGCAGATACTCTTTGTTCCGTTCCTTACCGATACACAAAACGGATATTCACGCGTACGGATCTGCGCTCAGGCCCGTGCTATTGAGAATGAATGCTTTGTGGTTATTGCGGGTAGTGTGGGAAATTTGCCACGCGTGCACAATATGGATATACAGTACGCCCAATCGGGAGTATTCACTCCTTGTGATTTTGCATTCCCAACCGATGGAAAGTGTGCCGAAGCCACACCAAACACCGAAATGATTCTGGTGTCTGATGTGGATCTGAATTTATTGAATGAACTTCACACTTATGGCAGTGTAAGAAACTTAAAAGACAGAAGAAATGATCTTTACGAACTTAAGTTGAAGAAGTAATGTAAAGTAATTAAAGAGTTGCCACTTCCTATTTATTGAAGCGGGAAGTGTCAACTCCTTTACGTTGTTTCTCCTTGTAATTACCAAACTTGTAACTGAAAGAGAGTGTGAAAGCACGGTTATTCATAACCGTCTTCATCGTGCTATACTGATTGGCATAATCTATATTGGTTTTTATAAAGCTCGAATTAAACAAATCGTCTCCCTTTAAAGTAATCTGTGCGCGTTGTTTGGCAAATGTCCATTTCAAAGCCGTATTTACATCGAATGAACGACTTAAATCATATATTCCCTGAATAGTCCCATTCTGATAGAATCCTGTAAGAACGAACTTAATATCAGGCTGAGAAGAGATGGTGAAAGTGTTATCCATGCTCGCCATGAACGAATATTTGCTACGGTTAAAAGGTATATCGTAGAAATCATTGTCTTTCTCACGCTTGTAATAACCCACCAACGTAAGACGTGAGTCAAGAAAGTCTTTCACCTTAAATGGGATAACAGTCTGCAGTCCGACTTGCTGCTGATAATTGAAATTATGATATTTATAGATCAGCACCAATCTGTCGGGCGACTGATAAGGAACCTGTGTGAAATAATCGGGTACATGATTAAAGAATGCCGTAAACATATACTTGCTCTTCAAAATATATGTCAGGTTTGTTTCGTATTCCCGTGAAGGTTTCAGGTATGGATTACCCTGAATTTCCACATAGCTGCTTGCATTTGTGATTGCATCATTCGTACTCCAGTAAGAAGAATATTGCTTATTGCTGGAAAAAGACAGTTGCAACACATGCCCTGCTTTAGGAGTATAGGTAGCGTTTAAAGTGGGATAAAAAGTCCATTCATTCCATACAACAGTCTTGTAATACTCTGCCGCAAGAGAAGCATCCATGGAAAACTTATCACCAAAGTTCTTATTAAATCCGATAAAACCGTTAAACGTATGCTCTTTGCGTCTACTGTTCAGAGAGTTGGTTGGTATATAGTCTCCCGTAACGTCATCAAAGTAGTACTGATAATTATTATCGGTAGAGGTTGTATATTGCACTCCATAATTGATTCCCCAATTAGCAGGTAACTGATGGCTTTGGTTCAGGTAAAACATCCATTTATTTATTTTCTGCTGATCTTTTGAGAAGAAATGGGTATCCGTGTTATTCATTACTCCCTTAAAAAGCTGTGAACCAGGATTCTTGTAATAAGTAAACTCCGATCCTGCCTTCATTCCAAAGGGCGACTGATAATCGAGTTTCAGATTATGAAGCTGACTCTCGTCATATTTATCTGCCTTACTTACTTCCGATCCTGTTGTGGCATTGCGATAAGTACCTTTTGATAGCTGGGTGGAATAAACAAAACTAAGTACATTATCTTTAGTAAAGGAATAATCCATACCCAATCGAATATTATTATCCTCATCACGTGAACGCCCTCTGGTGAACTGGCTTAAATCGTATGTGGTACCTTTCAGTAAATGTTTCTCATATCTGTCATTACCTGAATATTCACGTCCGTTGCCGTATGAATAAAGAAAATCGGCAGAAAATTTATTGGAAGAAAAAAGCAGGCTTCCCCTTTCCTGCAGGTTCTCGTAATACTTTTGTGTCCATGCCGAATAGAGCTCTCCCATAAGCGAAGGAGCTTCACCAATACCCGATTTCAACACCAGATTAATCACGGCTCCACGGATATTATATCTTGCCGGAGCAGCATACATAACTTCTGCTTTTTCTATTTTAGACACCGGAATGGTTTTCAGTAAAGTTGTAAGTTGCTCAGCACTCATGGTGCTTACTTTTCCGTTGATGATAATATTTACAGCCGATCCTGCCAAAGACAATGCTCCTTGCATATCCATTACTCCCGGAATCTCTTTTATTGCGTCGTAAGCGTTATCTACCGGCAAATTGCTGACTATACGAGGAAGATCATAAATAAGTTTGCCTTGCGAGGCCTTTACCATAGGGCGTTCGCCTTTTACCATGATTTCTGGCAACTGATGCAGAACACTGTCTACAGATACCGATGCAGAATCACTAACTTGTGCTTTCGCCCAGAAGCAGAAAGAACTAAAAATTATTATCATGAATAGTTTTTTCATAATGTGTTTATTTTGTTTACGATGCAAAATTCAACAAAAAATAAGCAGTATTGTGTTATCAGATGATTATATAGTGTTATTTAGTCTTATCAAAAAGAAGATTGTATACGCTTTATACTTATTTTTGTACGCATGAAACTACCTTTTAAAATAATAGTGTTACTCATCATCCTGTCTCTCACAGGAGTGTTTATCTATCAGGCTTATTGGCTGGTAAGCTTTTACCATAGCACAAGTAAGCAGACCGACACAAATATTGAGAATGCCATAAAAAACGCTGATCATATTGAGCTGTTTATGCGTGCCGATAGATTGAGTGAGAAGGAAAACAAACAACGAGTGACCGGTGTAAAAGCCGATATACACGGTGAAGTCTCTTACTCCACATTATTTAGAAAAGGAGAGGTTAATAAAACAAGCCATATTGTTATAAAAAAAACAATGAGAAGAGATGGTGCGACTTATGAAAACGAAAGGATTATTCAAGGTAATAATTTAGTTAACGATAGCATCAATATAGGAAAAGATCAAAACTCCATAGATGCTATGCTAAGACAGATGCAACAAGGCTTACACTCGGCAATTGATATTAATGTAGAAGCAATCAATGTTCGGGACTTTGATAGTATAATGAACGGCGAATTAAAGAAATACAATCTCAATATCCGTCACTACACACAAGTTGTAAATACAAAAACGCACAAAGTACAAAGTTCTTCCTTACCAGCTTCCATTGACACCAAGACTCTGAAAATGTATGAACTGAAGTACGATGTTCAGGGTGCACATGCTTATCAGGTATATACCGAGCCTACAGACGGAATTATCCTGAAACAAATGACGGGAATTCTTCTCACATCATTCATTATCCTTGTCATATTATCCGTTTCGTTCTGGTATCTTATCAGAACCATTCTGAAACAAAAAACACTGGACGAGATGAAATCAGACTTTACCAATAATATTACTCACGAGCTGAAAACTCCGATAGCAATAACCTATGCGGCGACTGATGCTCTGCTCAATTTTAATCTCATTGACAATGAAAGTAAGCGTGAAAAGTATCTGCATATTTGTATAGAGCAATTACAGAGGCTTAGTGGACTGGTGGAACAGATTCTTTCCATGAGTATGGAGCAACGTAAAACCTTTCGTCTTAATATGGAAACTATAAGTGTAAAGGAGTTGGCCGACAATCTTATAGAGCAACACAAGATAAAAGCTGATAAGCCTGCAAACTTTACTTTGTCTGTTGAGCCGGAAAACCTTTCAGTTAAGACTGACCGTGTGCATACTTACAACATTTTGAGTAATCTTCTCGATAATGCCGTGAAATATTCACTGGAGAAAGCCGATGTGTCAATTAGCATCAGTTACAGTAATAACGAGTTTTTTGTAGAAGTTTCAGATAAAGGGATAGGTATTGCTCCCGAGAAGCAAACTCACATCTTTGATAAGTTCTACAGAGTGCCTACCGGTAACCTGCACGACGTGAAAGGATTCGGATTGGGACTTTTCTACGTTAGAACTCTTGCTGAAAGAATGGGAGGGAGTATTAACGTGAAAAGTACTTTAGGTAAAGGTTCTACATTTACATTTAAACTGCCGCAGCATGGGAACGAATGATAAAATCAATGTGTTGTTAGTGGAAGATGAGCAAACACTTTCAATGATTATTAAAGATACCCTCGAGGAAAGAGACTTCACAATTACCACTGCCAAAGATGGGGAAGAGGGGTTGCGCCTCTTCATGCAACTTCGTCCCGATGTATTGGTAGCCGATGTGATGATGCCCCGGATGGATGGCTTTGAGATGGTGCGTCGCATCCGTCAAACGGATAAAACCACCCCGGTATTGTTTCTCACAGCGCGCTCGGCCATCAATGATGTGGTAGAGGGATTTGAATTAGGAGCCAATGATTACCTGAAAAAACCTTTCGGAATGCAGGAACTTATTGTTCGCATAAAATCATTGGTGCACAGGGCTTTTGTGATAGAAAAGAATTGTATAACCTATGTTATAGGTAACTATTCATTTAATTCAGTTACGCAACAGCTCTCATTTTCTGGCACTTCCATGGAATTGTCTCACCGTGAATCAGAGGTTCTAAAGCGCTTATGCGAAAATATGGATCAAGTAGTGACCACACAAAATATACTGATTGAGCTTTGGGGAGACGACAGCTTCTTCAATTCTCGCAGCCTGCAGGTATTTATCACTAAACTTCGCCACAAACTGGCTCACGACCAGCGGATACGCATTATTAATATTCGTGGAATTGGGTATAAACTTATAGTCAGTTAAAAAGGATGAATTGATTAAATCCAAATTCATCCTTTTGCTAGAATTCTTTTAAGAAATAAATCAGCTATTTACTTTCTTATAATCTGCAAGGAACTGTTCCAGTCCGCTATCAGTCAACGGATGTTTAAGTAAACCTTTGATTGCACTTAGCGGACAGGTTACAACATCTGCTCCAACTTCAATGCATTGAATAATATGCTGTGTATGCCTTATTGAAGCGGCCAACACCTGTGTTTTAATATCATAAATGGTATACATCTCTACTATTTTACGAACTACTTCAATGCCGTCACTGCAAATATCATCCAGTCGGCCTACGAAGGGAGAAACGTATGTGGCACCAGCTTTGGCAGCAAGTAATGCTTGTCCTATGGAGAACACTAGCGTGCAGTTTGTACGGATTCCCACACCTGCAAAATGCTTTATGGCCTTAATGCCATCTGCCGTGCAAGGAACCTTCACCACTATGTGAGGATGAAGAGCGGCCAGCTCTCTTCCTTCATGAATCATTCCTTCATAGTCGGTAGCAATAACTTCCGCACTCACATCTCCATCCACAATGTTGCAGATCTCAACATAATGCTTTCGCTGGTTTTCTACACCTTTAATACCCTCTTTTGCCATCAGTGAAGGATTAGTTGTCACTCCATCAAGAACTCCCAGATCATAGGCTTCCCTGATCTGATCCAAATTTGCTGTGTCAATAAAAAACTTCATAATACGATTTATTTAGGTTTAAATAACAATCAAACAAATCTACAAAACAATTTTGAAGAATAAAATGTTTTAGCATAATAAGTATTGAAGATGAGCATAATAGTCAACGCGCAGTACTTGTAATAGGTTTTGTCTATATCCCTATAGAAACTATCAATTGGAAAAATTAGGCAAGCCTGAATATATCTTATAGCTTTGTGGAAAGAGAAGGAAATACAAACATTTAAAAATATAAGATTATGAGATCATTAATAGGAAAGAAAGCACCTAAATTTTCTGCATCAGCAGTAGTTAACGGAAATAAAATAGTAGATAACTTTTCACTGACTCAATATGAAGGCAGTAAGTACATACTCTTTTTCTTCTACCCAATGGACTTTACATTTGTTTGTCCTACAGAGCTACATGCATTTCAGGAAAAGCTTGAAGAATTTGAAAAAAGAAACGTAGCAGTAGTTGGCTGTTCAGTCGATTCACAATTTTCTCACCTTGCGTGGCTTAATACACCTAAAAAAGATGGCGGTATTCAGGGTGTGAAGTATCCTCTGGTTGCTGACTTTTCAAAATCTATAGCCGAAAGCTTTGGCGTTTTAGCCGGAACTTATGCTCCCGATGAAAATGGCAACTGGGTATGTGAAGGCGCACCTGTAGCTTATCGCGGATTGTTTCTTATTGATAAGAACAGAGTGGTAAGACACTGCGTGATCAACGACCTTCCTCTGGGAAGAAGTATTGACGAAGCTTTAAGAATGGTAGATGCTTTGCAGCATTTTGAAGAATGCGGTGAAGTTTGTCCGGCAAACTGGAGCAAAGGAAAAGATGCAATGAAAGCAACAGGAGAAGGTGTTGCTGATTATTTAAGCAACCATTAAAAGATAAGAATAGATAAGAGATGTAGTTTGATTAATTGTTACAATGATTGGGTTATAGAGGAGGGCTTGCGAAAGTCTTCCTCATTTTTTAATATTACGATCACATCTATCTCCAAACTGCCTTTCTAGGAAGAAAACAAATAGTGTTTATAGGTTAGTCAGTGATTTATTACGATATTTACACACACAAATAATCAATTCAAAAAAAATAAAAGCTATGTCTGTAATTATGGAATTTGCCATCTTCCCAATTGATAAAGGGGAACATGTGAGCCAATACGTTAAGAAAGTAGTAGAGATGATAGACACTTTGCCCTGCAAAAGTCAGCTGACTCCGATGGGAACTATTGTAGAGTGTGATACTATGGATGAATGTCTTGCAGTTATATCTAAAGCAAACGCTATCTTAGAGCAGGATGCCGAACGTGTTTATTGTACGGCAACATTTGATAATAAGCCTGGTAAGAAAGATCAGATGGAACATAAAATAAAAGCTGTAAGAGGAGAATAATTTCCTTTGCGGAAATTTAAGAAAAGGCGAGGGGAGTTTAGCAAAACTCTGGTTTACTTTTTTTAAAAGTACTAGACTAGTTTATGAATCCTTGTACAAAAGAATGCATTCTTCTGTACAAAACAATTAATTCTTTTGTACAGAAGAAAGATTTGTTTTGTACAACATCGCATCAACTACCCGCCTGAGATATAAAAAATCATTCGGGAGTTTGACCAACCTCCCGCCGCATCATTTCGAAAAGCCAGAATAGAATTTTATAGCCTACAAAATCACTACATAAATTTTAATTTTGCGAAATTGATCTAGCGATCTGGCAATAGGCCTTTAAGCTGCTGTGTATAAATAGAATAGAGGTGCTAGATCAAAATGATTTGATCTAGCGTTGATCTAGCAATCTAGCACCTTGTCTCGTCCTGACTTTGGTTGACCGTGTTTATTAATAATCTTGGTATAGGTTGGCTAAAGTATCGTTTTTTAGCTGTGTTTCTGTAATAAGTTGCCTGGACTGTATATGATTTATCTGCCAAAGCGCTAGATCGCTAGATCACTGCTAGATCAATTTGGTTTGATCTAGCGGGGGTAATGTGGTAATAGTCAGTTTGTTATTTGGGTGGTGCTAGATTGCTAGATCAATTTGTGGAAATTGATTCTGTTGGGAGGTTTTGGTGGAAGCAAACTGTCTCAAATGCTTATCCAATAAAGATTTTACATGCTTTTTGATAAGTCATTTAGTGACTCTGATAAAAAGCCTGCAAAACGCCATTAACAGATTCAATATAATATCTTCTACCAAAAGTGACAAAGAACCTTTATTTTGCGAAAATACTCTAGCATTCTAGCGGTAGTATTTTATTCATTTATAGATAGTGGTAGAGTGCTAGAGTAATTGGCAGAATTTCTATGATTGCATTTTATTTAGATCAAGCATCTTTTAAAGCTTTCAAAATAGCTTCCTGTGTAAAGGTCATTACACATTTGGCTCCGCAATCAGCTAATTCATCAGGAGATTCAAACTTCTTATCCAGTTTTACGCATACCAGCTTTTTCTTACTGGCTATACTTTTAGCAACTTCAAAATTCTGCCAATTCTTATAACCTATTTCTTCGTGATGTTTATTCTCTTTATTAGCTTCTTTTCCTATAATAACAAACGCATACGATGCTTGATTGATTTTATCAGTTAAAGCATCTTTTACTCGTGGTATATCTTCTTTTTTTATCTCATTTGGTGATTGATTATTAAAACAAAATTCAAAATCAGGATTTTTATTCCATTCTTCAAGCAAATGCCTGTACTCACGGTCATTGTCATGATCGTAGCTGACGAAAACTTTTTTCTTTACCATTTCACTAAAAATTTAAGTGACTAACTGAAAAATGAATTGCCAAGTATATTTATAAATGATGGCTATTTTTTGTCTGTTACAATTGGTACAATGAAAAGAGGAATCGTTGTTCTCTTTAATATTGCCTTCGCATCATTTCCCATAATGATATTATCAAACCAATTCCTGCTATGAGCACCAATAACTATAATATCGGCCCCTATTTCTTTTGCTGTATAGAGAATTGTTTCGGCAATCTCACCATCCTTTATCATTGTGTCAATCGATACATCACCAAGATGCTTTTTTGTTTCATTCAGAAAATTCTGCAAAGATACTTTCAAGTTCTCAATATATCCAATTTGGTATTCGTAAACAGCAGGACTCTCAATATAATAATTTGGTCGTTCATATAATACATGCAATAATGTTATTTCAGCATTCATTGCTTTTGCCATTGCATAGCCTGCTTCAGCTACAATTTCAGCAGTCTTATCATAATCAATGGCTATCAATACTTTCTTTATTTTGCTTGTTTCCATCCTTTTAGATTTTAAATTGTTACTTTTAATTTTAAACATATAACTCCTTTGTTTATAACAAATCTGTGTTTAGAAAGATTTATAGAAGTCAGAATATTAATGAGTTAATCAGCTAAAAAAAAGTTATATTAAGTTATTAATTTACCCGGTTAAATGTATATAAACAATTGTGCTCACCACATCTATTACTTATTCATTTACTCTTTTTGCCGATTGCTCAACTCCATCCGTATTGATTATTATTAAATCGGTTTTACCCTCAGAATTACTCTTAAATGTAAGCCGTATATTTATTTCTCTTGCAAAATATTCTGTTTCGGATGCAGGTAAGAGCTGATATAGGGGAAGATTAGGTACTTGCATAAAAAGTTTATCGTCATCTTTTGAGATAACTATAGCCTTACTATTCCCTAAATCATATTTGCCAACATATTTATCGAACACGGAAGGGTTAACTGCAACAGGCATTTCATCTTTCAACTTCTTTGCTTCAATTTGCTGTCCGCCCTGATGATGGATCGCGTTGGTTACATTTCCCTTTTCGTCCATTACAAATTTCACACTGGCTTCAACAACTTTCCAGTTAAATTCATCATTAGATGAAGGGAATATTGGATATTTAGACTGTCCTGTCATTTGTGCATACAGTTGATTGCCCTCAAGTGTTACTGTCAGCACCGCACCTTGTCCGTAATGATACCGGCCAACATATTTTTTAAGTATTTTTTCATCCACAGAAATATCAGAGGTAAAGCTAGATTGCTTCGTCATCTCAGGCCATAGAAGGTACTCGGTGATTAAAGATGCATTAGCGCTTGGATTAATGCCATCGGGAGCTGGTGTGGAATTGCAGAGAACAACAACTGTGATATTTTTCTCTGGTTGACGTTCCAGATAGGACAAAAAACCGTGGAGTCCACCTCCGTGACCAATAAACTTATTACCCCGATAATCTTGAATAGACCATCCATAACCATAATTTGTTTTTTGCTTGTTGTTAAGTTCTGCAGAAGTAAATGCTGCTTTAAGACTCTCAGGAGACAGAACTTTCCCATTAAAAATAGCTTCGTTCCAGGTATTCAAATCTTTGGTGGTTGAATAGATGGCTCCTGCACCTCCGGCCCATGACATGTCCCAATTTACAGCTTTAATTATATCTCCTTTTTCATATGAATAGCCATAAGCTTCATTGTTCAGTAGTAGCTTTGTTTCATAAATGCCGGTGCTATTCATTCCCAAAGGCTTGAAAAATGTATCTTTCAGATAGCTATCCAGACTCTTCCCCGAAATCTTCTCCACAATATGTCCCAAAATAAAAAAGCCTGAATTACTATAGTTCCACTTATCACCGGGATTAAAATCGTAAGGATATGCCTTAATGGTATCAATAAGCTGGGCAGAAGTAACTGGCATAGTGACGTATTTCATAAAAACAGGTCTGTCAGTATAGTTATGTATACCCGATGTATGAGTTAACAGGTGGTGGATGGTAACTTCATTTCCTCTAGGAAAGCCAGGGATAAATTTTGAGAGTGTATCATGAACACTCAGTTTGCCTTCCTCCTGAAGTTTAAGGATGGATGCTGCAATAAATTGCTTGGTAATGGATCCTATTCTGAACTTTGTATCGGACGTAACAGGTACTTTATTGCCAATATCAGCATACCCAAACCCTCTTTCATATATAATTTTACCATTCTTTGACACTAGAACAGAGACGCCGGATGTTATTCCGGTTTGTACATTTTTAAATATCTGATCAACAAGTTTATCGAAAGGAGGCATAGGCTTATCCGTTTCTGCTCCATTTTCTTTTAAGTAATCCATCACTTTTTCTCTGCCCCGAATCATGGCATTTTGATAGGCTGTTAATCCTGAATTGTCCTGAGCATTCACATCGGCACCATCTTTTATCAACGTTTTCACGTTATCAAGATTTCCCTTACCGGATGATTCTACCAGGAGTCCGTTTAAGATGTCTTTTCCTAGTTTCCGCATGCAGAAAGACCAATCATATTCCATGTTTTGTATCTTCAGCAGAATCTGATTACTTCCCTTTTTTAGGTCTAGTATTACAATATCATCATCTGGAGTCAATGCCCGGCCAATCCAATTCTGATGTACTAACTTACCGTTCAGGAATAGTTTAACGGCGTCATCACTGCCTATGCCCACTATTATTTTTGCAGGAGCTTTCATTTTAATTTCAGCCAGAGCATAAACAATTGAATAGTTTAACTGACCAAATTGCTTAATAAAGTCAATACTCTTTTCTTCGCCTTTAAATGGTTTCCAGGTATATTCTGAATTATCAATCTTTACTTTAGTAAGAGCTTTGTTTGGCTGAACAATAACACTGGTTAATACATCTTTGTCAAAAAACTCTTTTTGCTTGTTATCATCCAATTTAGCCTTGGTTTCATTTATATTGATCGGACCAAGGAGTAGCCAGTTCTTCATGAATTCGTTATCAGGAAGACTGGAATAAGAGGCTTCGGCATATCCTAAAGTGGAATCTTTGCTTTTTGTTTGTCCATGAAGAGCGGTCAGGTTAATGAGTATAAGTGCTGTGCACAAAATTGCAAAACGTAAGGTTTTTAATGTTTTCATAATAATTGGTGTGAAGAGGTAATAAAGTGTAGTCTATTAATCATCTATAAATAACAAATTGGCAAAATAAAGGGTTTTACAAACTCTTCATTTTCCTCCATGAAATAAATAGGCGCAACATTTATTGCCTTTGCAAATCATTATCAAGCTATATTGTTCTATTCAATCGTACAAATTAAATCTTATGTTTATAGAGTTATACAGAACAAGGCTTCATTATCCTTGAAAAGATAATGAAGCCTTGTTCTTTGAACGATTAATTATCGTCTATATAATTGTATCAGTTATGACTGCATTGATGGTCGGCTCCTTCGAGATCATGATGATGGCAGCTTTCACCAGAGTCATTAATACCTTCGGCTAAGAACTTCTTGACAAGCGCAGTAACATCACCGGAACAACCCCTGTACACCTTTATGCCGTGATTAGTCAAAACATTTAATGCTCCATGGCCCATATTGCCGGCAAGCATTATTTTTACTCCAATTTGTTGCAGGTCAGAGGCAATATTACTTTTGCATCCACAGCCCTGAGGAGATGGTAACGACTCAATCTTTTCAATATTCTTGTTCTCGCCTATTGTAAATATAGTATAGGCTTCGCAATGACCAAAGTGATCATCAACAACATAAGCTCTTGTTGGCACGGCAATTTTCATTTTATTCTAATTTTAATTGGTTTATAATCTTTATTATTGTTTTGGGCGATTCGGGAATAATCATCTGGATATTCAGTTTGATAAATTTAGCCATCACTTTCGAGCCAAAACGCTCTGCAATCACAGCATTAACTCCTCGATTGATCAATAGCTCGGCAACATCATGGCCTGCATTTTCCTGTTGGTTCTGTAATGGATTCTCTATAAATGAATACTCCTTACTTTCTGTATTGTACAGACAAAACCATTCACACCGGCCAAAATGCTGTGATACAAGTGACTTCATGTTATCTTTGTTTGCAGATATTGCTATAATCATGGTTCTAGCTATTTAAGATTATTGATTTACTTTTGCATAGGGGGCAATGCTGATTTAATTTATCTGTCAGCGTGAACGATATATCGCATTCACTGCACCTATACCAACGAACCACATCTACATTACCTCCATCAAAAACAATCTGACTACCTTCAATAAATGCTTTTGCAATTTTTCTACGTACACTTTCATATATCCTGGTAAACGTAGGTCGGGAAACATTCATCAAAGCAGCAGCCTCGGCTTGTGTATACAGTTCATAATCACAAAGTTTCAATGCTTCATATTCTTCAAAGTTAATCAGAACCTGGGAGCTACATTTATGATGTAATCCCTGCGGTTTGAATCCATTGAAATTTGGAGCCATTTGTATAAGCCTGTTCTTCTTGGTACGTGCCATTCTTTTTTATTATTAATGCAAAGGTAATATAATTAGTTTTATAATGAACATTTGTTCACTATATAAAGTCATATTGAGTTTGCGTTTTGCTGATAATTAAATGTTAATATAAAATAGTGCATCAGAAGTATGCAACATAAAGTAACTACAAATTTAAAGCTATAACGAGAAAATATTTTTTAATTCAGAACTTCTATGTTTAGGCATTTAAACTAATATCAGATAATAATGAAGTTATATATTATAGCCTTTTTAAGGTTGGAAACTAATAAGAAAAAACTGACCGCATTATAATATTCCGTCTACTTAAGGATTGTTCCCCTAAAAATATTATATAAAAGTTTCTATCTAGCCTTTTTTTTGTAAATTTGCACTTTATTTTTCAGAAGATTAGAAAAAAGCATAAAATATGAGTAAGAGATTTACTGAATATTCTCAGTTTGACCTCTCGCAGGTGAACAAAGATGTACTAAAGAAATGGGATGAAAACGGAGTTTTCGCCAAAAGTATGACAGAACGTGAAGGCTGTCCTTCGTTTGTGTTTTTTGAAGGACCTCCCTCGGCTAATGGTATGCCGGGTATTCACCACGTAATGGCTCGTTCTATTAAGGATATTTTCTGTCGCTATAAAACAATGAAAGGTTTTCAGGTGATGCGTAAAGCCGGATGGGATACGCACGGACTACCTGTTGAACTAGGTGTTGAGAAAGCTTTAGGTATTACAAAAGAGGATATTGGAAAATCAATTACTGTTGCTGAATATAATGCTGCATGTCGTAAAGACGTAATGAAGTATACTAAGGAGTGGGAAGATTTGACTCACAAAATGGGATATTGGGTGGATATGAAGGATCCTTATATCACTTATGATAACCGTTATATCGAAACTCTTTGGTGGCTTTTAAAGCAATTATACAAAAAGGGATTACTGTATAAAGGATATACCATTCAACCATATTCTCCTGCTGCAGGAACCGGACTTAGCTCTCACGAGTTAAATCAGCCGGGATGTTACCGCGACGTGAAAGATACTACTGTGGTAGCTCAGTTTAAGATGAAGAATCCGAAACCGGAAATGGCTGCCTGGGGTAATCCTTATTTTATAGCATGGACAACCACTCCATGGACTTTGCCTTCAAATACTGCACTTTGTGTAGGACCAAACATATCTTATGTAGCTGTTCAGTCTTTCAATACTTATACTGGCGAACCTATCACAGTAGTATTAGCAAAGGATTTGGTTAATGCACACTTTAACCCTAAAGCTGCTGAACTGAATCTGGAAGATTACAAAGTAGGCGACAAGCTGGTTCCATTTAAAGTTATTGCAGAATATAAAGGTGCCGACCTTGTAGGCATGGAATACGAACAACTGATACCTTGGGTGAATCCGGGCGAAGGTGCTTTCCGTGTTATCCCTGGTGATTATGTTACTACGGAAGATGGTACGGGTATTGTACATATTGCTCCAACCTTTGGTGCGGACGATGCGCGTGTAGCGAAAGCTGCCGGAGTTCCTCCATTGCAACTGGTAAACAAGAAAGGCGAGCTTCGCCCAATGGTGGACTTAACAGGTAAATTCTATACTTTAGATGTACTTGATGAAGAATTTGTAAAAGAGAAGGTTAACGTAGAATTATATAGTGAATATGCTGGCCGTTTTGTGAAGAATGACTACGATCCTAAGCTTACAGAAAAAGATGAAACTTTGGATGTAAGCATCTGTATGATGATGAAGGCTGCCAACCTTGCTTTCAAGATTGAAAAGCATGTACACAACTATCCTCACTGCTGGCGTACTGATAAACCTGTACTTTACTATCCATTAGATAGCTGGTTTATCAAATCTACTGCTTGCAAGGAACGTATGATAGAACTTAACAAAACAATAAACTGGAAACCGGAATCTACCGGAACAGGTCGTTTTGGAAAATGGTTGGAGAATCTGAATGACTGGAACCTGAGCCGTTCTCGTTACTGGGGAACTCCGCTTCCGATCTGGCGTTCTGAAGATAACGCTGCCGAAATCTGCATTGAATCTGTAGAGCAACTATATAATGAAATAGAGAAATCTATCAAAGCCGGATTCATGAAAGAGAATCCTTATAAGGGATTTGAGGCTGGCGTATATTCTAAAGAGAATTATGACAAGATTGACTTGCACCGTCCGTATGTGGATGATATTATCTTGGTATCGGAAGATGGCAAACCAATGAAACGTGAAAGCGACTTGATCGACGTATGGTTCGATTCTGGCGCAATGCCTTACGCTCAGATCCATTATCCTTTCGAAAACAAGGAAATTCTGGATAATCGTGAAGTATATCCTGCTGATTTCATTGCCGAAGGTGTGGACCAGACTCGTGGATGGTTCTTTACTCTTCATGCAATTGCATCAATGATATTCGATAATGTGGCTTACAAAGCTGTAATATCTAATGGATTGGTGTTGGATAAGAACGGAAACAAGATGTCTAAACGTTTGGGTAACGCTGTAGATCCATTCTCTACTATTGAGAAATACGGATCGGATCCTTTACGTTGGTACATGATTACCAATTCTTCTCCATGGGATAACCTGAAATTTGACGTAGAAGGTATTGAAGAAGTTCGTCGTAAGTTCTTTGGTACATTATATAATACTTACTCATTCTTCTCTCTGTATGCAAACGTAGATAACTTTGCATATCAGGAAGCAGATATTCCGGTAAACGAACGCCCTGAGATTGACCGATGGATATTGTCTGTACTCAACTCCTTGATTAAGGAAGTTGATACTTGCTATAATGAATATGAACCAACAAAAGCTGGTCGTTTGATCTCTGATTTTGTAAATGACAATTTGTCTAACTGGTACGTTCGTTTGAACCGTAAACGTTTCTGGGGTGGTGAATATACTCAGGATAAGCTTTCGGCTTATCAAACATTATATACTTGCCTGGAAGCAGTTGCTAAATTAATGTCGCCAATCGCTCCGTTCTATGCGGATCGTTTATATACAGACTTGATCAACGCAACCGGACGCGATAACGTTGTTTCTGTTCACCTAGCTAAGTTCCCTGAATTTGATTCAAATCTTATAGACAGAGATCTGGAAGCAAGAATGCAGATGGCTCAGGATGTTACTTCTATGGTATTGGCATTACGCCGCAAAGTAAGTATCAAAGTTCGTCAGCCACTTCAATGTATCATGATTCCGGTAGTAGACCAAGAGCAAAAAGCTCATATCGAAGCCGTGAAATCACTTATCATGAATGAGGTAAACGTGAAGGATATCAAGTTTGTAGATGAAACTGCTGGTGTATTGGTGAAAAAAGTAAAATGTGATTTCAAGAAACTGGGTCCAAAATTCGGGAAACAGATGAAAGCTGTTGCCGCTCAGGTTGCAGAAATGCCGCAAAACGCAATCACCGAACTTGAAAAAAATGGTAAGTATACATTAATTATTGACGGTAGCGAAGCTATTCTTGAAGCTACAGATGTAGAAATCTTTAGTGAAGACATCCCAGGATGGTTAGTAGCTAATGAAGGAAAACTAACTGTTGCTCTTGAAGTTACCATCACAGAAGCTCTTCGTAAGGAAGGTATAGCCCGTGAGCTAGTTAATCGTATTCAAAATATCCGTAAATCAAGTGGATTTGAAATTACAGATAAAATAAAAATTACTCTATCTAAAAATGCACAGACAGATGATGCGGTAAATGAATATAATTCTTATATTTGTAACCAAGTATTATCTAATTCCCTTACATTAGCCGATGAAGTAAAGGATAGTACAGAATTGAATTTTGATGATTTCTCTTTATTTGTGAATATAGTAAAAGAATAATATAACTTTAAAGAAATTGTAACTATGGCAGAAAAAACGAGATATTCTGATGTGGAACTAGACGAATTCCGCGCCATTATAAATGAAAAACTTGAAAAAGCTCAGAAGGATTATGATCAGCTTAAATTAAGCATCATGAATCAGGATGGCAATGATATCATTGATACATCTCCAACTTACAAAGTATTGGAAGAAGGAGCAAATACGCTATCAAAAGAAGAAGTAGGCCGATTGGCATTAAGACAGCAAAAATTCATTCAAAGTCTTCAGGCTGCCTTGGTACGTATTGAAAATAAAACATACGGTATTTGTCGTGAAACAGGGAAACTGATTCCTGCAGAACGATTGCGAGCTGTGCCTCATGCTACATTGAGCATTGAAGCTAAAAATGACGGAAAAAAATAAATGAAGATAAAAATTACAAAAGGACAGCTATCTGTCCTTATTATACTTTCTGTACTTGTAATAGACCAAATTATAAAGGTCCTGGTTAAAACAGGAATGTATTTACATGAGAATATTCGTGTTTGTGGGAATTGGTTTTACATTTATTTTACTGAAAATAACGGAATGGCTTTCGGAATGGAATTATTCGGAAAGCTATTTCTCACTTCATTCCGAATCATTGCTGTTGCATTAATTGGTTATTATATTACCAAGGTTGTTAAGAAGAATCTCAAAACAGGCTATATTGTTTGTCTTTCAATGATTTTAGCAGGTGCTTTAGGTAATATAATTGACAGTGTACTTTATGGAGTGATTTTTGGGCCAAGTGTTCCGGAAGGTTATTTAAATTCTTCTTTGGCCACATTTATGCCTGAAGGTGGAGGATATTCTTCCTTGTTATATGGTAAAGTAGTGGATATGTTTTATTTCCCTATCATTGATACAACATGGCCAAGCTGGATACCTATTGTAGGTGGAAACCATTTTATATTTTTCAGTCCTATTTTTAATTTTGCAGACGCTTCAATTAGTTGTGGTATTATTGCTCTTCTTCTCTTTTATAGTAAATATCTGAATGAAGGTCATCTTACTAAAAAAGAAGCAATCAATAAAGATGAACAAGAACAAACTAAATAAATATTTTATAGGGTTTGTAGTTGCTTTTTGCATCGGTTTTTCCGCTTGTAAGAAGAAAATGCCTGATGATGTACTTTCAAAAGGTAATATGGAAGACGTTTTGGTTGATTATCATATAGCTAAAGCCATGAGTGAAAATCTGCCACCAGAGGAACGTTATAAACAAGCTCTCTATTTAGATTATGTTTTTAAGAAAAACGGCATAACCGAAGAAGTGTTTGATCATTCATTAGCATGGTATTCCCGTAATACAGAGGACTTTGCAAAAATATACGAAAGAGTAAATAAAAGATTAAGTTCTCAGAAAGAGGATATTAAGAATTTAATTGCTTCAAGTAGTGATGATGAACAACAGCAATCGGAAACAGGTGATACTGTAAATGTATGGCACAAACAGAAAATATTCAAACTAACTAAAGCAGCTGTTTCAAACAAATTCTACTTTACTATTTATCCTGATAGTAATTATAGAGAACGTGATATTTTGTTATGGTCTATTCGATGTACCTTTATTTCTGCAAAAGAACATCCTCAGGAAGCATTTATGTCAATGAATGTTGAATATGTGAATGATTCTGTGATCTCTGATTCCAGACCTATTACTTATTCAGGACAATATAATATACGGATACAAAATGAATCTAGTTGCAAAATTAGAGCAATTAAAGGTTTTGTATATTATAGTCAGTTAAGCCATTATCCACAAGATGCTTTAATTGTTGACAAAATATCAATGACAAGATTGCATATTAAGAGTAACGGTAGTACTTATTTTGTAAAGTCTTCTCCTGTAAGCAAACCTGATTCAGTGAAAAAAGATTCAGTGAAAAAGCAGGTAGTAATACAAGAGACAAAGCAAGTTGGTCATGATAGTTTGATTAGGAATGACATAAGAACATCTGGTCCTCGCCGTAGAAGCGTACGCGTTAAAAGCAACGAGGAACGTCTTATTAACAGCCAACAGAATCAGCAACCTCAAGGAACCAGAAAATGAAACGCTTAGCTTCTCATTTTCTGATTCTTTCTCCTGATAAAATATATAAAAAGCAGGTAATAGAAATAGAGAACAGACGGTTAATCCGCTTCTTTCCATTAGAAGAAGAGATTGAATCTGTCTCATGGATGCCTGGAGTAATCTTTTTGTCTTCTCAGAAGATTGATCTTTACGAAATAAGAAGAGAGTTAAGAGAAGCAGTAGGAGAGGGAATCCATTCCTTTTTAAATAAATATTATTCCAGAATAAATTCTGATGATTCTATTTATATTTATTTTTTTAGCTCAATAAATTTATCAACTTTGAGCATTCTGGAAGAAACAAGAATTGAAGAATTATAGGAAGTTAGTTACTGATAAATAAGATACAATAAAAGATCCTTGAATTGCTGATGGATTCCATCTTCTAATTCAAGGATCTTTTATTTGTAGGAAGTTATAAATTATAATAGCACGATTTATCTTTTTACCAATCAATCTGAAAGATCCAAATCTTCTATCAGCCTATCCTGGTAAACAAAATCTAAGCCTTATTTTCTTTCTTTTTACCTGAAAATTTCTTTTTTCCTTTGAAATTTCCACCATGGCCACCACTATGTGACCGAGGATTATATTCAGGAGTTTCTCCCAATTCTTCAGGAACAGGAATTTTATAAATATCTTTTTCCAGGAATTTTTCAATTGACTTAAACGCAGTCTGCTCTTTCTCATTAACAAAAGTAATGGCTACACCATCGTTGTTTGCACGAGCAGTACGACCTATTCTGTGAACATAATCTTCGCTATCATGAGGTACATCATAATTTATAACTAAGCGGATGTCATCAATATCGATACCACGGGAAACAATATCTGTAGCAACTAATATATTGATCCGGCCATTTTTAAATTCACGCATTATGAATTCGCGTTGTGGCTGATCCAGATCAGAATGCATTTCGCCTACCTCAAGCTTTAATCTTTTCAAAGCTTTGGTTACTTCTTTAACCTTAAGTTTTGAAGAAGCAAATATGATAACCTTTTCGGGTACTTCTTGTAAAAAAAGACTTTGAATGATGTTTATTTTCTGATTTTCATAGCAAACGTATGCAGCCTGAACAATTTTTTCTGCAGGTTTTGAAACTGCAAGCTTTATCTCTACAGGATTGTTTAATATATTGTTTGCTAGTTTCTGAATATTAGCAGGCATTGTTGCAGAGAACATAATAGTCTGACGTTCTTTTGGCATTTGTTTGACTACCTGCATAATATCATCATAAAATCCCATATCGAGCATACGATCAGCTTCATCAAGCACAAAATATGAAACCTTTGAAAGATCTACGTATCCTAAACTTAAATGGCTCAAAAGACGACCAGGAGTAGCTATTACAACATCAGCTCCTAATGACAGTCCTTTTCTTTGTTGCTCAAACATAACGCCATCACTACCGCCATATACTGCTACACTTGAAACAGGCATGAAGTATGAAAAGCCTTCCATTTGCTGATCAATTTGCAGAGCCAGCTCACGAGTAGGAGACATAATGATGCAGTTTATCGAATCTTCAGGGTGTTTCTCTATGGAAAGTTTATTTATAATAGGGAGCAAAAAGGCCGCAGTTTTACCTGTACCTGTCTGTGCAACAGCTATTAAATCTCTGCCTTCAAGAATTATGGGAATGGCTTGTTCCTGCACTGGTGTGCATTCATCAAAGTTCATAGCATCTAGTGCCTGAAGTACGGTTTCATCTAAATTAAGCTCGGAAAATTTCATTCATTAAATATTTATCTACAAAGATAGGAAAAAGAATAGATGATTTATTAAATAGGATAAGAATAATTAAATCTCTCCATTTATCACTTTATAGTTTTCCTTGTTCTTCCAAATATGAATCCTTAAATCCTAAGAAATATAAAACACCATCTAACCCTATTGTATTAATAGACTGCTTTGCATTTAGCTTAACCTTTGGTTTTGCATGATAAGCAATACCCAATCCGGCAATGCCAAGCATTGGAAGATCGTTTGCTCCGTCACCAACTGCAATGGTCTGAGCTATATCTACATTTTCAACCTGAGCAATTAGTCGTAATAGTTCGGCTTTTCGTTTTCCATCAACCACATCACCTAAATAATTTCCGGTAAGTTTCCCATCAACAATCTCTAACTCATTTGCATAGACATAATCTATTCCATATTTCTGTTTCAGATAGTTACCAAAATAAGTAAACCCTCCTGAAAGAATAGCAATTTTATATCCATAACGTTTAAGAACGAACATCAAACGGTCTACACCTTCTGTTATTGGCAGATTTTCGGCTATTTCCTTCATAACAGACTCATCAAGTCCTTTCAGCAAGGCAACTCTTCTGCGAAAGCTCTCCGTAAAATCAATTTCGCCTCGCATAGCACTCTCAGTGATAGCTTTCACCTCATCACCAACTCCAGCTTTAATTGCAAGTTCATCAATGACCTCTGTCTCAATTAGAGTTGAATCCATATCAAAACAAATCAAACGACGCATCCTGCGATACATATTGTCTAACTGAAATGAGTAATCCATTTCCAAATCAGCTGAAAGTTTCAATAGCTGTGCCTGCATCTCTATCTGATTCTTTGGATTTCCACGGACAGATAATTCAATACATGAACGGATATTTGCCTTTCTTTCATCCAGAGGAATACGACCAGTTAGTCTCTTTATAGCATCAATATTCATCCCCTGATCGGCTACAATTCTTGTAACGGCAGATATTTGAGTTGCAGATAGTTTGCGCCCAAGGAGAGTCAGTATATACCTGTTTTTCCCTTGCATGCTTACCCAATTTTCATATTCCTCAAATGAAATAGGATAAAAACGTATGGTTATCCCCAAAGAAGAAGCTTTAAATAAAAGCTCTTTCATTATAAAACCAGAGTGCTGTTCTTTTGTTTTAAAAAGAATACCCAACGATAATGTATTGTGTATGTCGGCCTGACCGATATCTAATATTGTTACATCGTATTTCGATAGAATCTCTGTAACAGAAGCAGTCAGACCAGGACGATCTTCACCTGTAATACGGATTAGGATTAACTCTGTCCCTGATTTATTCATAAAGTCATTTTTTTATTATTTAGGGTGCAAAAGTAATCAAATTATATATGTTTTATCCTAAAAAAACATAAAAATAAGTACTATACTCGTCAATTAATTTGGAATTACAAATAATTAATGCATATCTTTGTCCAAAGCTGCAAAAATTGAATGTTTTGATTATCAGTTACTTCTCCTTTAAAACTGAAATAAAAAGCAGAATAATGTTCCGGGAAGCAGCTACTGTTTAAGAAAGGCAGTCCCGGATAGTATTAACTAAAACCTAATTACATGAAGTATGTAAAATGGCTTTTTGTTGTATTATTAATTACTTCCTTGACCTCTTTTGTTGGAAAAGACAAACCCACCGGTGGTTTGAACATTGGAGATGTAGCTCCCGATTTTAGTATTGGAACTACTCTCAAAAATCAAAAACTTGAATTGAAAGACCTGAAAGGTCAGTATGTGCTAATTAATTTTTGGGCAAGTTATGATGCACAGTCACGTATGCAAAATGTTATTTTAAACAATGCAATCATGACTTCTTTCAATAAAGTAAAATTTGTTTCTGTTTCGTTTGATGAATATCAGTCGATATTTAAGGAAACAATAAGAAAAGATCAAATAGCATCACCAATCTGTTTTGTAGAAACAAAAGGTGAATCCTCCAAATTGTTTAAGGATTATAGCTTAAACAGAGGTTTTAATAGCTATTTATTAGATGAAAATGGTGTAATTATTGCCAAAAACATCTCTTTATCACAACTCTCTTCTTTATTAAATTAAGAGAGAGCCGCGTATTTTAGAGGAAAGATACAACAAAAAATGAAGTTCCGCAACTCTCTTGTTTATTCAAGTGTTGCGGAACTTCTTAATTTTATATCATTAATATCTTAATGAGAAGTATTATTTTGGAGCATTCCGATAAAGAATAACTGCAATGATCATAAAGACCAGATTAGGAATCCAGACTGCTATTACTGGCGGTACATTTCCATTAATAGCAAATGTAGACGACACGGTCTGAAACATAATATAAGAGAAACTAAGAGCTAAACCCAATCCTAAATGAAGCCCCATTCCTCCTTTTACTCTTCTTGAGGAAAGAGCAACACCTATTGTGGTAAGGATAAAAGAAGCAAAGGATATAGCAATGCGTCGTTCATATTCTATTTCAAACACCTTTATATTTGCAAATCCACGCTGTTTCTGTTTTATAATATATTCGCGTAACTTTGGACTTGTCATTGTTTCCTGCTGATTTTTCATAATCAGAAAGTCTGACGGTTCCATTATAATTGTAGTATCCTTCTTCGTTCCACGATAAAGCTTTTCCCTCAGTCCATTTAACTCTCTGACCATATAATCATGAATAGTCCATTTATAGACAGATGTTGAGTCATATGTTATTGATTGCGCTGTGAGATGTGAGACCAACTTTTTATCTTTGAATTTATCCAAAGAAAAATGATAGCCTGTTTTATTATAATCCTGATATCTTTCAATATAAGCAATAACAGATGTATCAACTTCTAACTGGACATTACGAACAAAATCCTGTTTCTTCTTTTTAATGTATCTATCTTCAAAATTAAGTTTCGTAATATTTCCTTTTGGGATTATATAGGCACCAAGTCCATAAGTACAAAGCGAAATAATAGCCGCCGAAATCATGTAAGGGCGCAGCATTCTTTTAAATGATATACCACTTGCAAACATGGCAATTATTTCTGAATTCTCGGCTAATTTTGAAGTAAAGAAGATTACTGCAATAAAGACGAATAGAGGACTAAACAGGTTTACAAAGTAAGGGATAAAGTTCATGTAATACTGAAAAACGATAGCTTTTAACGGAGCTTCATTTTCCATAAATTTATCCATTTTTTCATTGATATCGAACACCACCGCGATAGAGATAATCAAGGCGATGGAGAAGAAATATGTCCCTAGAAATTTCTTTATGATGTACCAATCTAACCGTTTAAGAATCTTTTTATCCATCCTGTTTTTTGTTATAATCTTGTCGAGATACGATTAACCATCATGGGTTTCCAAGTAGAAAAATCTCCGGCAATAATATGTTTACGAGCTTCACCGACCAACCATAAGTAAAATGCCAGATTATGAACGGATGCAATCTGCATGGCCAATAATTCCTTTGCATGGAACAAATGACGCAAATAAGCTCTTGAGTATAGTGTATCAACATAAGATGCACCGTCAGCCTCAATAGGAGAGAAGTCTGCTTCCCATTTCTTATTGCGCATGTTCATAATACCATCTTTTGTAAACAACATACCATTTCGGCCATTACGTGTAGGCATCACACAATCGAACATGTCCACCCCACGCTCAATACCTTCCAGAATATTCACCGGAGTACCAACACCCATAAGGTAACGAGGCTTATCTTTAGGTAAAATTTCATTTACCAGTTCAATCATCTCATACATTTTATCTACAGGTTCGCCTACTGCAAGTCCTCCAATGGCATTTCCATCACATCCTTTTGATGCAATGAATTCTGCCGATTGCTTACGTAAATCAGGATAGACACATCCCTGAACAATAGGGAATAATGACTGATTATAACCATACTTAGGCTCAGTCTCATTGAAGCGCTTAATACAACGATCAAGCCATCTGTGAGTCAGCCCTAATGATTTCTTTGCATACTCATAATCAGAATCGCCCGGAGGGCACTCATCAAATGCCATCATAATATCGGCACCAATGGTACGCTCAATATCCATCACTTTTTCAGGAGTGAAGATATGTTTGCTTCCATCAATGTGAGAACGGAATTCAGCTCCCTCTTCCCGTAATTTACGAATACCTGATAAAGAAAAGACCTGGAAACCGCCACTATCAGTAAGCATAGGGCGATCAAAACTATTAAATTTGTGTAAGCCACCAGCTTTTTCTAAAACGTCCAATCCTGGACGCAAGTAAAGATGGTAAGTATTTCCCAGAATTATCTGCGCATTAATATCCTGTATTAATTCTGTCTGATGTACTGCCTTAACAGATCCAACTGTTCCAACAGGCATAAAAATAGGGGTCTCAATCTGCCCGTGATCGGTAGTAATTAAACCGGCACGAGCATTTGATTTTGAATCCGTATATTGTAAGTCGAATGTCATTTAGTCTTTGGTTTCATTGAGAAATCAATCGCATCAGCTACTTTTTCATCAGTCAACGCCAACGCAAATACTTCTTTAATATCATTTACATAGTGGAAAGTAACACCTTTAAGATATACTTCCTGAATTTCGTCTATGTTTTTCTTGTTCTCTGCACTTAAAATAATCTCTTTAATTCCAGCACGCTTAGCTGCTAAAATTTTCTCCTTGATACCACCCACAGGAAGTACTTTTCCACGAAGAGTAATTTCGCCGGTCATTGCCAGATTCTTTTTCACCTTTCTTTGAGTAAGAGCAGAAGCAAGAGATGTAGCCATTGTAATTCCGGCAGAAGGACCATCCTTAGGAATAGCACCTTCGGGCACGTGAATATGAATATTCCAGTTGTCGAACATCTCTTCATCAAGAGAAAGAACAGAAACATGAGCTTTGATGTATTCCAAAGCCAACATAGCCGATTCTTTCATCACATCTCCCAAATTACCGGTCAAAGTTAGTTTAGCGCCTTTACCTTTGCTTAAGCTGGTTTCAACAAATAAAATCTCACCACCAACAGCAGTCCATGCAAGTCCGGTCACTACACCAGCATATTCATTTCCCTGATATTTATCTTTAGAATACTCTTCAGCTCCAAGGAAATCATATAAGTCGGCAGGCTTTATTTCATTCTTTTTGAAAAAACCGTCCGTTGCATATTGACGTGCAGACTTTCTCAGAATCTTTCCAATCTTTTTCTCCAGCTCACGAACGCCACTTTCGCGGGTGTAAGATTCAATAATAACTTCAAGAGTATCTTTCGGAATCTTAATATCGCTCTTTGAAATACCTGTAGCATCCATCTCTTTGGGAACAAGATGCTTACGAGCTATCTCAATTTTTTCTTCTGTAATATAACCGCTCACCTCAATTAGTTCCATACGGTCTAACAAAGGTTGAGGAATTGTATTCAGATTATTTGCTGTAGCAATAAACATCACCTTTGACAAATCATAATCAACATCCAGATAGTTATCATGAAAAGCACTATTCTGTTCAGGGTCGAGCACTTCAAGTAAAGCAGAAGAGGGGTCACCCTGGCGGTCAGAAGTAACTTTATCAATTTCATCCAGAATAAACACAGGGTTAGAAGAACCGGCTTTTATCATTCCCTTGATAACACGTCCGGGCATTGCACCGATATAAGTCTTTCTGTGACCACGGATCTCAGCTTCGTCATGAATACCACCCAATGACATACGGATGTATTTGCGTTTCAAAGCAGCAGCAATTGATTTACCCAAAGATGTTTTACCTACTCCCGGAGGGCCATAAAGACAGATAATCGGAGATTTTAAATCACCTTTCAACTTCAAAACAGCTAAGTGTTCCAGAATTCTTTCTTTCACTTTTTCAAGTCCATAATGGTCTTTATTCAGCGTTTTTTCTGCATTCTTAAGATTAAAGTTATCTGTTGTGTAAGTATTCCAAGGCAAACTTAGCATTGTTTGCAGATAGTTTAACTGAACACTATAATCAGGAGACTGAGGATGAGTACGTTCCAACTTAGCCAATTCCTTGGTGAAGATATCACTAACCTCCTTGTTCCATTGCATTTTGGTTGCCTTTTCTCGCATTTCTTCCACTTCCTGATCCTGACCTGCACCAAGTTCATCCTGGATAGTTTTAATTTGCTGTTGCAAGAAATACTCGCGCTGTTGCTGATCAATATCCTCTCTGGCACGCATCTGAATAGAAGCTTTAATCTCTGCCAGTTGTACTTCCCTGTTTAAGATTTCCAAAAGATGATATGCCCTTTCCTGCAAAGAGGTAAACTGCAACAATTCCATCTTTTCATCCTTCTTAAGAGGTAAATTAGTACAAATAAAATTAATCAGAAACAACTTATTGCTAATATTTTTTATAGCAAAAGCTGAGTCTTGATGCAAAGTGTCTGAGACTTTTATATATCTGATTGTTAAATCTTTGCAAGCATCTACTAATGCATCAAATTCTTTATTTTCTTTAGCGGGAACTGATTCATCAAGTAACTTAACTTTTCCCAATAAGTATGGGAACGTTTCAGTCAAGCCTTCCAGTTCAAAACGTCTCATTCCTTGAAGAATTACCGTTGTTGACTGATCTGGCATTTCAAGAACACGAACAATTTTGCCAATTGTTCCAACTGTATGAAGATCTTCAAAATCAGGGTTTTCAGTTTCAGCTGTTTTTTGGCAAACTACTGCTATATAAGCATTATTTTTATATGCATCATTTACAAGTTTCAGAGACGATTTTCTACCCACAGATATTGGCAAAACAACACCTGGGAATAGCACCATATTTCGAAGAGGTAAGACAGGAAGGCTGTCATCCACTTTGATATCAAACATCTGCTCCTCATTACCATCAAAATCTGCAATAAATGAGAAACCATTATCATTTGAGTCTTCCATTTCGCTTAAGTATCTTTTTTTAATCATTTCACTTGTTATTCGTGGTTATATCTTTCAATAGTCAAAACCGAGTGCAAAGGTAATCTATTCTTTATTAAAAATAAAACTCAGATGAAAGAAAAGAACTGTATAAATGCTAAATTATACTACAAATAAACCAAAAAACTAATTTAAATATCTATTTTTGCCGAAAACTTATTTTCAGGAATGTCTAATCAATATTTTCAATTCAAACAATTTACTGTATGGCACGATAAATGTGCTATGAAAGTAGGAACTGACGGGGTTCTTTTAGGAGCATGGGCCAATATCTGCAATGTAAATTCGGTACTTGATATTGGTACCGGCACAGGCTTAGTTGCATTAATGATTGCACAACGATGTACGGCTGATGTTGTTGCTTTGGAAATTGACGAAAATGCTGCTGCTCAGGCTGTAGAAAATAAGGATAAATCTCCGTGGAAAGAAAGAATCTCAGTTCAGCACACTGATTTTAAAACATATACTTGTGATGAAAAATTTGATTTAATTGTTTCTAATCCTCCATATTTCTCAAACTCTCTTTTATCACCGGATTTAAAACGAAGTACAGCTCGTCACACAAATGAACTTTCATATTATGAACTGATTAAAGGAGCCTCGGAGCTATTATCAGTAAATGGGGAATTCTCAATGATTATTCCATCCGATAACCTGGATAATCTAAAGAAAATTGCAGACGAATTTAGTCTCTATACGATAAAACAGACCAATATAATACCGAAACCGGATAGTGCTCCAAAGAGGGTACTAATTACTTTATCCTTCAACGAAACAATGCGCACTAAAACTGATGAATTAGTAATTGAATTGTCCAGACATAAGTACAGCGAAGACTATATATCGCTTACTAAAGAGTATTATTTGAATATGTAATCAAAGGATAATAAAAAGGAACAAACTCACTTCCTCGTAAGTCTTCTGAAAAACTCAATATTTCTATCAATAATTTGCCTGTTCTTTTGTGCCAGATCTATAACAAAATTCTCTCCAATTGGCCTTAATTCACTGAAATAATCGGATGCTTTTTGCAATACATTCGGTTCTTTTCCCACTTTCTCAGGAGCAATAACAAATAAACCTTTCGGAATAATTTCAATATTAATATCTTCATTCATTATAACAGGGTCACCATCATAATGAACAACACCTGGATGAGTTCTACGTATATGAATTTTCTTGCTTTGAAAAGTTTTAATCCGGCTGTTCTGATCAAGTGTTTTATTAAACAGCTGAAAAGCAAGAGATGGAATATCCAAAACCGTAAATGGTTCTAATATAGTAATATTCATAAGTCCATCCTGAAGTGAAGCTTGAGGAGCAATATAAGCATTGTTTCCGTACTGGGATGCATTACCACAAGCTATTAAAAAAGCTTTATATTTTGTTTTAGCATCATCACTTTCCAATTCATAAGTTTCGGGCTTATATTTAAGACATTCATGCAATGTTTTTTCAAGATAAGTAAGAATCCCTCTTCTTCCGGCAGCGGCAAATTTTAAACTCACAAAAGCATCAAAACCAATTCCGCAAGTACAGAAAAAAGGCTTATCATTTATTTTACCATAATCTATTTTAGAGACATGCCCTTTGTTAATGATATCAATAGCTTTACGCGAATCCATTGGTATTCGCAAGTGACGAGCCAATCCGTTTCCCGATCCACATGGAATAATTCCCAAAATAGTATTTGTATGAATCAAAGAGCGACCAATTTCATTAATTGTACCATCTCCACCAATAGCTGTTACACAGTAAACTCCTTCAGAAGCTGCCTGGGCTGCAATTTCTTCTGCGTGTCCAGCTCTTTCAGTGTATCTAACTTCAATCTCGTATTTATTTTGATCAATTCTTTCTTGTAATTGACTCAATATTAATTTTTTATTCTGCGTACCAGATATCGGATTAACTATAAACAGTATCTTTTTTCTCTCATTCATGCATTATCAAGATAAAATATCCAAACGACAAAAGTAATATTTAAATCTTAATTTTTAGAACGTTTTATTAATTCTTTTATAATGACACTTACTTTTTTAAGTAAAACAGAACATCAAATCACATAATTTGCTATCTTTGCGACCGTCTTTTTTAAAGATAAAGTATAAAAACACGAAATAATTAAATTACGGACAATATAATATTAAAGTAGGAGAGACCTACAAAACATTTATTATGGGATTATTACAAGATAAATTAGAGAAATATGATTTACCACAGCAAATAAAAGCAAAAGGGGTATATCCATATTTTCGTTGTATTGAAAGTGAACAGAACACCGAAGTGGTGATGAGTGGCAAAAAAGTGCTAATGTTTGGGTCAAACTCTTACCTGGGACTTACTAATCATCCAAAAGTAATTGAAGCTGCAATTGAAGCAACAAAAAAATATGGCACCGGGTGTGCTGGTTCACGTTTCCTAAACGGTACTCTTGATCTCCATTTAGAATTAGAGAAAGAGCTGGCTGATTTCGTTGGAAAAGAAGATGCAATTATCTACTCAACCGGCTTTCAGGTGAATTTAGGAGTTGTTTCATGTGTTACAGGTCGTGAAGACTATGTTATCTGTGACGAGCTTGATCATGCATCAATTGTTGAAGGAAGACGTTTGTCTTTCTCTCAGACTTTGAAGTATAAGCACAATGACATGGCTTCTTTGGAAAAAGAACTTCAGAAATGTAAACCCGACAAAATCAAACTGATCGTTGTTGACGGAGTATTCAGTATGGAAGGCGATGTTGCAAATCTACCTGAGATTGTACGTTTAGCTAAACAGTACAATGCAAATATCATGGTAGATGAAGCACATGGACTTGGAGTAATGGGTGATCATGGTCGTGGTGTTTGTAATCACTTTGGTCTTACAAAGGATGTAGACTTAATTATGGGTACATTCAGTAAATCTCTTGCTGCAATTGGTGGCTTTATTGCCGGTGATGCATCAATCATCAACTACTTGAGACATAATTCTCGTCCTTACATATTCAGTGCAAGTAACACTCCAGCTGCTACTGCCGCTGCACAGGCTGCTCTCCACATTATGAAGAGTGAACCGGAACGTATTGCTCATTTATGGGATATCACAAATTATTCTCTTCAACGCTTCCGCGAACTAGGTTTTGAAATTGGACACACTTCAACTCCAATTATACCTTTATATGTTCGTGATATGGAAAAAACATTCTTGGTAACTAAAATGTTATTCGAAGAAGGAGTATTTGTTAATCCTGTAATTCCTCCTGCATGTTCACCAGAAGACACATTAATTCGTTTCTCTTTAATGGCAACACATTCAAAAGAACAAATTGATATTGCAGTTGAAAAGTTAGTAAAATGCTTTAAGGCATTAGATATAATCAAATAATTCAAATCAAATTTGATATAATCGAGTAGGAGGAAAATGAAATAGTTTCCTCCTATTTCATTTTCCGACCTCTCACACCACCGTACGTGCGGTTCCGCATACGGCGGTTCCTTATTTACGATACATTTTACTGTAATAATCCAACATCATTGGATAACCTGCATTTCGCAATTTATCTGTATCAATTGCACAGCTAAGAATCGGGCTGCCAGCTATTCGCCAGTAACCTTTCACATATCCCCATTTCTGAGCATGCCATCTATCAATACCGCAACGCAATAGATTGGTTATACGAGTACTGACATTCTTCCAACTTTTCCATATACACATACGAAGCCGGCGACGGAGCCATTGATCTATCCTCTTCAGATGATTTTGCATGTCTGCAAGTTTGAAGTATTCAATCCAGCCACGAATGAATTGATGAAGTTCGTATTTGCGTTTATTGTATCCCATGCCATTACTGCGACCTGTCAGCTCTTTCAAACGAACTTTCAGTTTCATGTAACTTTTGGAGTGTACAGATAAGCGAAATCCTCCTTTGCTATTATAAAAGGAGTAACCTAAGAACTTCATGCCCCGCACATATCCTGCTTTCGTTTTCTCTCGGTTTACCCTCAGGAAGAGGGTTTCTTCGATAAAACAAATGATGTGCTTCATCGTACGACTGGCAGAGCGTTTACTTTTGCAAAATATCATGCAATCATCTGCATAGCGGACAAATGGATGTCCTCGGCGTTCCAGCTCTTTATCCAGTTCATTGAGCATTATATTGCTCAGTAGCGGACTAAGGGGACCACCTTGAGGAACTCCCCGACTGCTTTCCTCAAATTTATGACCAATTATAATTCCCGCGCGGAGATATTTATGGATAAGAGAAATCACTCTCCCATCTTTTATCCTGCGGGAAAGAATTTCTATCAGCTTGCTTTGGTTGACTGTGTCGAAAAAATGCTCCAGATCTAAATCAACCGCATATTTATTGCCTGCATTAATATAGTTCTGGGCTGTTCGCAGCGCTTTATGCGCACTGCGTTTCGGACGAAAACCGAAGCTGTTGTTACTGAATTCTCGTTCATAAATCGGAGATAAAATTTGGGATATGGCTTGTTGAATAAGACGGTCAACTACGGTAGGGATACCAAGCTGGCGCTTCTTGCCATTCTCCTTAGGGATTTCTACCCTACGGACTGGATTAGGATGGTAATTACCATCCATTAAAGATGTTACCAGTTCATCTTTATGGAGTTTCAGAAACGGAAGAAGTTCTTCCGTTTCCATCTTATCGACACCTCCACTGCCACCATTCGATACGACCTGTTTATAAGCCTTGTTCAAATTGGCAGGCGACAAGATACGTTCCAGTAAATCATCTTTTGTAAAATGCACTTCCGTGAGGTTGTTTTCAGTAATCCCTATAAAAGTCTGCACTCCCGCATAGCATTCGGATTCCGTCCTATTCTTTTGCGGGCAGCTATCATTCGTTGCTGATATTTTCTGCATTCTTCCCTTCATAAGGTTACATTCATTTACTTCTCACTTAGATAAGGTTCAGACCTTCCCCGAATGGTCAATCTAAATCGGGTACTATGTCCTCGGCTGACTTCTCACGACAATTGTTATCCATGTTTCTGAAAAGAAAAGCATCCACACGTCCGTGAGATCTCCCCAGTTATTAACTACTACTTTCTTCCCATATATCTGCCGGATTTACTCGCATACATCTATATAGCACAGGACTTTGTTTTAATTAGCAAACTCATCCATGTATTTTGAGCCTTATATCCGGTTTCTGTTCGTCAGACCGGGAATTTGCCGCAGGCTTCCTTCAGATTCCACTTCGCAATGGACACCCTTGCCGTAAGCTAACACTTCCAGCTATAATGGCGTGTTCGGGACTTGCACCCTAAAGTAAATAGTTCGTGCTGGGCGAACTAATTAAGAGAAAGTCCTCTTCGTAGAATTCAGCGAAGAGGACTTTCTCTTTTTTTGTAATAGTACTACGAACTGTTAATCAGCCAGATAGCTTAATCCGGCAAAATTAATATAAAAAATAAGCCAGAAGTGCTTGCATTATTCAAATATAACCCATATCTTTGCATCGCTTTTGAAAAGAAACACTTACAAAAGTCTTCGGGGTGTAGCGCAGTCCGGTTAGCGCACCTGCTTTGGGAGCAGGGGGTCGTGGGTTCGAATCCCGCTACCCCGACAAAGCTTAAGTATAATTAAGCAACAAATTAGAAAAAATATTGAGCTGATACAATTTGTATCGGCTCAATATTTTTTTATGCAAAGTTGATTTATTAAGAAACAAAATGGCTAAAATATAAGTTATTCTTATTTAAGACATCAATGAATTGCAACTAAGAAAATAGAACTACTCAAAAAAAACAAAATCGAATAAAATCATAAAGTATCTATTGAAACGATACTAGATATTGCAAAGTTTAAAACTCAATAAATAACCAGAGTATGTATACAGTAAGAAAAAGACTCGAAATATCAGCTTCACACAGCTTAAAGCTTTCATATGCCAGTAAGTGTGAAAATTTGCACGGCCATAACTGGAACATACTCGTATGGTGCAGAGCTGAGAAACTAAACGACGACGGTATGGTTGTTGACTTTACTCATATTAAGGAGAAAATTCAATCTAAATTAGACCATAAAAACTTAAATGAAGTGCTCCCGTTCAATACAACGGCTGAAAATATGGCTAAGTGGATTTGTGATCAAATTCCAGAATGCTTTAAAGTTATGGTTCAAGAATCTGAAAACAATATTGCATGGTATGAAAAAGGTGAATGAAATTTTTTATAGTATTCAGGGAGAAGGACATTTCACTGGAACACCTGCTGTCTTTATCCGCTTTTCAGGCTGTAATTTGAATTGCGACTTTTGTGATACAGACCACCAATCGGGTGAGCTTTTAAGCGATAAGGATATTATTGCAGAAATCAAAAAATACCCCGCAAAGCATGTTGTTCTAACAGGAGGTGAACCTTGTTTGCAAATTACACACGATCTTGTAAAAGGAATAAAGGATACTGGCTGTTTCGTGCAGATAGAAACTAATGGAACAAAAGTGCCCCCCAATAATGTTGATTGGATAACCTGCTCACCCAAAGAGGACGGAAAAACAGTAATCATCAATCCAAATGAATTAAAGGTAGTCTATAATGGGCAAGATATGTCTAAATACAACAAGTATACTCCCGAAGTCTTTTATCTTCAGCCTTGTTCTTGCAAAAATACAGATGAAGTTATTGATTATATAAAAGAGCATCCCCAATGGAGACTAAGCCTTCAAACGCATAAAATATTAAATATAAGATAAATAGCGTCATTGATAAATTAGACGTAAAGAAAATCAATAGAGATTTTATACTCCTCTATTTTTACAATACAAGAAAGGTACTTCCAAATACCTTTCTTTTTTATATCTAAGATAATTCCTGCTAAACATAGATTAATTAAGATTTTTATATAATTTTGCATCCAATATACAAAAACAGAAAAATCAAATAAAAAGAATATGTTTAGAACGCATACTTGCGGAGAACTTCGGATCTCCGACATAAATAAAGTGGTAACACTTTCGGGATGGGTGCAGCGTACCAGAAAAATGGGCGGAATGACATTTGTTGACCTTCGTGACCGTTACGGAATCACTCAACTTGTCTTTAATGATGCCATCAATGCTGAGTTATGTGATGCAGCAAATAAACTAGGTCGTGAATTTGTAATTCAGATTACCGGCGAAGTAAACGAACGTTCCAATAAGAATGCAAACCTTCCTACAGGTGATATTGAGCTGATTGTTTCGGAACTTAATATTCTTAACACAGCAGCTACACCTCCTTTCACAATAGAAGATAACTCAGACGGTGGCGATGATATCCGCATGAAGTATCGCTATCTTGACCTTCGTCGTAACAATGTTAGATCAAACCTTGAACTTCGCCATAAGATGACTATTGAGGTACGCAGTTATCTTGATAAACTGGGATTCTTAGAAGTTGAAACACCTATACTTATTGGTTCTACTCCAGAAGGAGCACGCGACTTCGTGGTACCTTCACGTATGAATCCGGGACAGTTCTACGCACTTCCTCAGTCACCACAGCTTTTCAAACAGTTGTTGATGGTATCAGGATTTGATCGTTATTTCCAAATCGCTAAATGTTTCCGTGACGAAGACCTTCGTGCCGACCGCCAACCAGAATTTACTCAAATTGACTGCGAAATGAGTTTTGTGGAACAGGAAGATGTAATCTCTATCTTTGAAGGTATGGCAAAACATCTTTTCAAAGTTATCCGTAACGTTGAAATTACAGAAACATTTCCTCGTATGACCTGGCATAATGCTATGAAGTTATACGGAAGCGACAAACCAGACATCCGCTTTGGAATGCAGTTTGTAGAATTAATGGATGTTCTTAAGGGTAAAGGTTTCTCTGTATTTGATGATGCAGCTTACGTAGGCGGTATTTGTGCCGAAGGTGCTGCTTCTTATACCCGCAAACAGTTAGATGGCCTCACAGAATTTGTTAAGCGTCCGCAGATTGGAGCAAAGGGAATGGTTTACGCTCGTGTGGAAGCTGACGGAAACGTAAAATCAAGCGTAGATAAATTCTATACTCAGGAAACATTGCAAGAGCTTAAAGCTGCATTTGATGCTAAACCGGGCGATTTAATTCTGATCCTTTCCGGAGATGATGCAATGAAGACACGCAAGCAACTTTGCGAACTTCGTCTGGAAATGGGTAACCAGTTAGGACTAAGAGATAAAAATACTTTTGCTTGTCTTTGGGTTATTGACTTCCCTCTGTTTGAGTGGGACGAAGAAAGCCAACGCTTTATGGCTATGCACCATCCATTTACTTCCCCAAAACTGGAAGATGTTCCTTTCCTTGACACTGATCCGGGAAAAGTTCGTGCAAATGCCTACGATATGGTTATTAACGGCGTAGAAGTAGGAGGTGGTTCTATCCGTATTCACGATAGTGAGTTGCAGAATAAAATGTTTAAGCTATTAGGATTTACTGAAGAGAGAGCACAAGAGCAGTTTGGTTTCTTAATGGATGCATTCAAATTTGGTGCGCCTCCTCACGGTGGCTTGGCCTATGGATTAGATCGTTGGGTTTCTCTTTTTGCCGGACTCGATTCTATCCGCGACTGTATTGCTTTCCCAAAAAACAACTCTGGTCGTGACGTAATGATTGATGCTCCAGGTTATTTGGAACAATCTCAATTAGACGAACTTAATTTAGTTATTGATATTAAAGAGTAACTATTTTAATTAATACATATGGGTAGTAATGGTGAACCAGCTTTCACCGTTACTACCTTTTTTAGTGTGCCTACGTTAACAGATTTTGTTCCATTCCAAACCGAAAAATGGTTATGCTGTGAATTACGTAAACAATACATTTCAGTATATGAAAGGGAAATACATGATTCAGTTCGACGGACAAAAAACAATTTCGGTATATAACTTCGTCAATGACCCGTTATTAAAACAAAACCTGCTCGGAAAGGTTACCGAACAGGCTGCTATGGAAAAAGAGCTGAAAGCTATTATTCAGCAATATGTTGAACGAATGATTAATGACAAGCTTACTGCAAAAGGAAACTAATCGATAAAACGTTTAGTTATTTCACCATATTCGTCAATCCTTCTATCACGAAGGAAAGGCCACCAGCGGCGGACATTTTCGGAACGGGTTAGATTAACCTCAACGACAATGTTCGTCGCTTCTTTATTTCCAGCCTGAGTAAGAAACTCTCCTTGCGGACCGGCTACAAAGCTGTTTCCCCAGAACTGAATGCCGTTTGTTTGTCCGGAAGGATCTTCTTCGTGTCCCACACGATTCACGGAAACAACCGGAAGTCCGTTGGCCACGGCATGTGCACGCTGAGAGATTATCCACGCATTAAGCTGACGTGATTTTTCATCCTCTGTATCAGAACTTTCCCAGCCAATTGCTGTTGGATAGATAAGTAATTCAGCACCACGAAGAGCCATCAGGCGAGCAGCTTCCGGATACCATTGATCCCAGCAAACGAGTACTCCTAGTTTTCCCAGAGATGTTTGAATGGGCTGAAAGCCTAAATCACCGGGGGTAAAATAGAACTTTTCATAATAAGCAGGATCATCGGGAATGTGCATCTTGCGATACTTTCCGGCTATGGAACCATCGGTATCAAATACCACGGCTGTGTTATGATACAATCCGGGAGCGCGCTTTTCAAACAGAGATGTAACCAGCACTATTCTATGCGCGGCAGCAATTTCTCCGTAAAATACTGTTGAAGGACCGGGGATAGGTTCGGCAATATCGAAGTTATTTGTATCTTCAACCTGGCAAAAGTATAGTGAGTTATGCAATTCCTGAAGCACAACCAACTGTGCACCTTGAGCCACACAAGCTTCAATGTTTTCCGTCAGCTTTTTCAGGTTTTCTTTTAGGCTAGCCGTATTGGACTGCTGAACTAAACCCACCTTTATGGTTCTGTTATCCATTATTCTTAGTTTTTTTATTTGTTATACCTGCAAGTCATTACTTTATCACACCCTCAGGATATTGCATTGTCACACAATGGAGCGAACCATGTTGCTTTATCAATGCGCGACAATCAATGCCAATAATCTCTCTGTCTGGGAAAGCTTCGGCAAGAACTGCTGCTGCTTCAGCATCATTCTTTGGTTGATTATAAGTAGGATAAAGTACTGCCTTATTGATAATTAAGAAGTTAGCATAAGTAGCCGGCAAACGTTCTGTATTCTCAATAATACAATCAGCCATTGGCAAAGCAAGCAGGCGATAAGGCTCTCCTTTCAGAGTGCGGAACGTGCGAAGTTGCTCTTCCATTTTCTGAAGTTCATCGAAATGCTCATCCTCAGGGTTGGTGCATTTTACATAAGCAATAGTGTTGTTTGGACAAAGGCGAGCCAATGTATCTACATGACTGTCAGTATCATCGCCAGCCAGATAGCCGTGATCTAGCCAAAGTACCTGTTGCATATGAAATACAGAACGTAAATATTCCTCTATTTCTGCTCTGTTCATTGTATCGTTACGATTTGGAGCCAGCAAACAAGTTGATGTTGTGAGCAGGGTTCCCAATCCGTCACTCTCTATTGAGCCACCTTCAAGAACAAAATTCAGGCGATTTGCGTATTCACCCTTGAAAAGTTTAGCTTCAAAAGCCTTGCGGGTAATCTGATTATCAAGACCGGCAACAAATTTTTGGCCCCAGCCATTGAAACAAAAGTCGAGCAGGCGAGGAGTAGAGCCGTCAATCAAGGTAATAGCACCGTGATCTCGCGCCCAGGTATCGTTTGTTTCGCATTCAAAGAAGCGAACGTTTTCCATGTTTACCCTATTGGCTATCTGCGCTTTAACCACTTCTGTATCAGGAGCCACAATAAGCAATAGCTCTTTCTTAGCAATTTCGCGGGCAATAGAGATAAAACACTCCTGAACCTCTTTCAGCATATGAGCCCAATCGGTTCCGGCATGTGGCCAGGTTAATTGCACACCACTTTGTTCGTACCATTCCGAAGGAAGAAAAGGAGCACGCATTTCAACCTCTAGCCCAAAAGGATTGCCCCAATTTACCTGAAAATCTTTTTCTTCATCTCCTTTTTTGGGGAGACCAACTAATATACCCATTTTTATCTACTTTCTTTCTTTAGGTTTACGATCAAAGAACGGATTTTTACTGGAACAGCTGATAGGAATAGCCATCACAGTTTTACAACCAGGAAGCCAGTTAAGCTTCTGGGCAGCAATTCCTGCCGAGAACATCACACGGGAATCAACGCGTAAGTCGGATGCCGTTGCACATGCCGAACCAATAGCAATACCCACATCGATAGTATTCAGAGCACATGGTGTATCATTCGGTTTCTCAGCGCAAGTGGCAAATCCGCAATGGCCACAGTTCAGTCCCTGCAAATGCTCGCGCGTACCTATTAATATAATTGCTTCGGCAGAAAGAATATTTTCTGCATCCCGAAGAAAGAACATCATTCCGTTCTCACCGTTTTGTCTGATCAGCTCATCAGAAAGTAATTTTATATCTCCTTCAGTAACAACAGCAGTTTCAATCACGTCAACACCTTTTCCTTTGGGAGCTGTGCGTGCAGCTGTCATCATTTGTTTTGCTACATTGAGCATATGTTCGTGGCGAACATCGCGTTCATTTATTATCATTCCGGTTCTTTTTTAAACTAATTAAGAATACAAATATATATGTTTGGAACCATTTGTCAAAACATAACGGAACGTTATTATTTCTCTGTACAAAAGAATTAATTCCTCTGTACAAAACAATATATTCTTTTGTACAAAAGAAAACAATGTTTTGTACAGAAAACATTTGTTTTAATGAGTATAATTTATATCTTTACAGCATAATATTCAAAAAGAAAACGATATGGCAATAGATTTTAAAGCTACCAAGGTTAACAATAACATGAAACCCGAGGAAGAACCTCGCTATTACGCAAAGGCTGTTACTAAAGGAACTGTAACTTTAAACCGTATCATTGAAGATATGTGCGAAGAAAGTACTCTTTCAAAGGCCGATGTAGTTGCTGTTGTAGCAGGACTGAGCAACCATTTAATTAAGAATCTGCAGGATGGTTACACTGTGAAAATTGACTCGTTGGGAACATTCTCCACATCAGTAAAGAGCCCTACAGTGAGCAATCCGGAGGAAGTCCGTTCTAAAGATGTTTCGTTCAGCAAGATAAACTATCTTCCTGAGGTACACATGCTTGAAAGTTTCCGTGCCATCTCTTTTCAGAAGGTAGAAACAAGAGAAGAAGCTAAGATTTCAAAGCCAAGAGGAAGAAAGCCTATTCGCAGAAAATAAAGAAAAATGCTCAAGATAGAAAATGCCTGCATCATGTATGGAGAGTTAGAGCTCTTCACTGAGCTTTGCATGCATATAAATAAGGGCGAAATAGTCTGTATAGCAGGCGAATCAGGCAGCGGGAAAACATCAATATTAAATGCAATTATGGGGTTTGTGCCGTTAAAAAGCGGAACCATAACAGTAGATGGACTGTTGCTCTGCGCAGAAAACGTTAATGAAATACGTAAGAAAATAGCCTGGATACCTCAGGAACTTGCGCTTCCCTGCGAATGGGTAAGTGAGATGGTTCTGCTTCCTTTTGAGCTGAAAGCAAATAGGAGAGTACATTTTTCGAAAAAAGAACTCTTTGCTGTTTTTAAAGAATTAAATTTGGAAGAGGAACTTTTCGCAAAACGGGTAAGTGAGATCTCGGGAGGGCAGCGCCAGCGAATAATGATTGCCGTGGCAGCCATGCTTCAAAAGCCAATCCTTATTGTAGACGAACCAACTTCTGCTCTCGATGCCGCATCTGTGGAACGTGTGCTCAACTTCTTTAATACGTTGTCACAGAAGGGGATGACAATACTTGCCGTGTCACACGACCGTGCATTTAAACTTGGTTGTGATAATATCGTTTATTTATAAGCCACATGGGAACAATAGATATCAGTTACTGGAGTCTGCTTATAGGTTTGCTGATGATGTGCATTCCGGTATATTATCTATGGAAATTCAAAACCGGACTGGTACAATCAACTTTTATTGCTGTAGTCAGAATGCTTGTGCAACTTTTTCTGATTGGAATGTATCTCAAATATCTTTTTATTTTAAATCACCCTTTGATAAACTTCCTTTGGGTATTTATCATGGTTGTTGTTGCCGCCGAAACAGCATTAGTCCGCACACGCATCCAACGAAAAATTCTTTTAATCCCCATATCCATAGGTTTTCTTGTTTCAGTTATTATAATCGGAACCTATTTTTTAGGTCTTGTTCTTAAGCTAAATAACATTTTCAACGCCCAATACTTCATCCCAATCTTTGGTATATTAATGGGTAATATGCTGTCTGTCAACGTAATTGGTCTGAATACTTTCTATAGTGGACTGCAGAGGGAACAGCAACAATACTACTACTTACTGGGAAACGGAGCAACTCACCAGGAGGCACAAGCTCCGTTCATCAAGCAAGCGCTCATTAAAGCATTCAGCCCTTGTATTGCCAACATGGCAGTTATGGGACTTGTGGCCCTCCCGGGAACAATGATTGGACAGATTCTTGGAGGTAGTAGTCCAAATGTTGCAATAAAATATCAAATGATGATAGTAGTCATAACCTTTACCGCTTCCATGCTTTCCATCATGATCACCATAAAACTTGCAGCCCGTCGCTCTTTTGATGAGTACGGACGTTTGATTCGTGTTTTTAAAACAAACAAGAAAAATGCATGAAGACATTTTAGTGCGCATTGGCCGCATTTCTACTCCTGGATTTTTTGTAACAGCAGACATTATTAAATCATCCGATAAATCTCCGGAAGGGATAGAAGTCTTTGTACTACAAAAACTTAGCATTATTCAAGCAGGAGCAACTGGAAGAAAGTTCGCATTCAGGAATAATGGCTGGCATATTAATTTTACATTTTTTCCTACTAATCAAGTTGTGGATAAGCGCTACGGCCTAATGAATAAAATGATAAAAGAGAAAAAAAATATCCAATAAAGTTATAGAACTTAAGAAAAAAGCATTACTTTTGCATCATCAATATGGCGGTTTAGTGTAGTGGCCTAGCACGCAACTCTCTCACGGTTGAGACTCGGGTTCGATTCCCGGATCCGCTACTAACAAAAAGTTTACTATTTCTTAGTAAGCTTTTTTTTGTTTACAACCAGCTGATATAATTTCTACATTTGTCCTGTTATTCAATTTATTATATATACAAATTACTTATTGTTAATCAGAATCATTCTATCATGATTTACCATAGATGTAAAAAAATGACGGCCAGATAATGAAAAAGAAAATAATAAGAATTCTAATATTTTATTCTATTGCAGTCTAATTGTCAACTGTTTTTAGATTTGATTTATTTCATTTAAAAAAGATAATAGAAAATGTATCAATATGGGCTATTCTTTTTTACTGCCCCTTGGAAGCCATCGGAGTATTAATAGGCGCTCTACTATCTATTCATCTATTAAGAAAAAATCAGAATACTGAAATTTCGATTTTTGGCTCTTCTCGAAAATGGAGTTTTATTATGAGTTTTATACCAATTACTTCAATGACACTAATTGTCATTGAAAATTCCAAAAACATTAATACTCATTTTATGGATTATTGTCGGAATTGGGATATTTATTTATTGTGTCTGTGAAGAATTTGGATGGAGAGGATATTTGGAAGAAGAATTAAAGGGAACAAGAGCTTGGCTAAGAATCTTAATCATATCCCTTTTATGGTATGTTTGGCACTTATCATTTATAGGCAACCCTGATTTTTTAGATAATCTTAAATTCTTTTGTTTCTTAACTCTAGGCAGTTGGGGAATTGGTAAAGTTATAGAACTAACAAAATCTATCTTTGCGGCTGCATGCTTCCACATCATTATAAATATTATGATGTTCAATTCCCTAATAAAAAATGGGATTAACCTAAATACCAAACTTATCATATTAGCAGTCTCAGTTGTTATCTGGATGCTAATAATGAAAAGATGGAAAAAACAACAGGAGTAAAATTCTTTAAGAATAACAAGAAAAGCTCTATTTTTTCTATTTCGATAAACAATCTAGAAACTTATAAATAGAGATAAACACCTCATTACCAAATTATTTAGTCCTAAAACAAGCCTTTTTAAGGCGATTTCCTTGCGATATTTAAATCTTTCTGATGGATTGTACGTAAATTCTAAATTCTCGTTAACTAAAAGAGTTCAAATTCTAAGATTTTAATCTTCGGCGCACCGAAGAATAAAAGTAGTTGCACCAATAGTAACAATTGCACCATCGACTAATGTTACACGGTCTTTGTCTCCTAAGCATTCAGTCATATTAAATGTTCCTGTTACGCTAGGGAAATCTCTTAAAGTATAAATTAGCTTACCGGCTTTATTTTTTTTTATATTGATAACGCAATGTTGACGATCCATACTCATGTCACCAGATTCAATAGGAGTATTGATGACAGTTCCGACACACCTGCGTCCGATAACGTTATCACCAAGATTCAATGGGAGAATTTGCTTATATCCAAAAACATTTTCAAGAACAACAATACTTCCAAACTTTTCTTTATTTTCTTGTTCATCAAAAACTGCGTTCTTATTCTGGGATTTAAGTTTTGTCTTTCCGATACGTATACTAAACTGTTTACCACAATTCTCACAAACAAAGACCAATGATTGACCTTCGGTATACTTTGTTTCGTCAAATGTAAGATAGTTCTCACACTTTGGACACAATATTTTTTTCATAATGGAAATCTATTATTTATTTGATAATACCCAAGCGTCCTTAAAGTTTACATTTTTCTTCAACTGACTAAGCTTGTTATTTGCTTCAGTATCATCAGAGAAAGACATGACGCTTACTCTTATTCGTCCGTTACCTTCAATAAAACTAGCACCTGAATAGCCTTTTGATTTTAATCTGCTAACTATTTCCTGTGCATCAGCACGATTAGTAACACTTGCAGCAATTATATGATATGATCCTTTACTTACTGAAGTAGTCTCAGTTTTTACCGGATCATTTTTCTTTTCAACTTTCTTTTCAATTTTCTTTGGAACAAGAACTTCTTTTACAGTCTTTGGCTTTAACTGTTCCTGTTTTTTTTGAGGAGCATTTGCTTCTAAATTATTAGAAATAGAACTATTTTCTTTTGATGATTCAATAACTTTTAAATCATTTCTTGTTTCTGAATATTCTACAGCAGATCCTTTCTGATTAGCAACTTCTTTATTATCAAACGATTCCAATAATTCAGATGGAATCAATTGAGCATAATTTGATTTTTCTACATAAGTATTTTCTACTGGAGTAGACATAAAGAAAAAGATTATAATCGCTGCTGCCGCTGCTACAGTTGCGCGGAGTAAAGAACGATTAACCCTAATTTCATATACCTTTGTATTCGGTTTGCTCAACTCAACATTTTCTTCGGTAGCTGCTTTAACTTCTTGACCTATCTTTTCTATTTCGAAAGAACTTAATCCGTATAATCCAGGCGTTAGCAATCCATCTTCATAAGGTTGAAACTGAAGCGTTCCATGAATAGTATAAAACATATCTCCAATCCCATGCATTTCCACCTTTCCTTCTTCGTGTAAAGTGTCAAAAAGCTCTTGAACGGCTTTATCTACAAGCTTCGAAGCATCAGAAAAATCGGTACAATATGCTGTCATATAGGATTGAACTAACGACCCATCGTTCATCTTTAATTGAGGATTGAAACCAATAGAACGGGTAGGAGGAAGGAATAATCCTTCTTCTTCCAACCATTTGGCTGGCATATAATGAGAAACAAATCCTCCGAAGGAAGGAATGATTACACAATCGTTTTCTAATAATAAAACCTCTATATGTTTTAATAGTTCAATCATAATGCAAATGTACGTTTTTTTATTGATTATAGCACTAAAAACGGGACTTTATTATTAACAATTTATCAACATAAAAAACAATAAAAGCATGATAGATTCGTTTTACTGGTAAGTTTAATGTGAAAGTTTTGATTTAATAATATTCATTTCATAAAATTAAACTTATATCTTTACCACAATTTAATAAAATGCATCTTCAAAATATAAATATAAAATGAGAAATATTGCTTTTTTAATTATCTTATTATTTTCTGTTCTAACAGTAAATGCACAGTCTCTTGATATGATAAAAGGGATGGATGTTGACAATTTATCAGATTCACAACTTGGAGATCTTATTTCAAAATTGGGAGAAAAAGGTGTCTCTATGAATCAAATTGACCAATATGCAAATAGTCAGGGAATGAGTAAGATTGAAGCTGCAAAATTAAAAAGTAGGATTGTACGATATAATGATAAGAATAAAGGGGTTAAGAAACATTCGCTCAGCGTTAACAATGAATTAGAAGACGAAAATAAGCTTAATCCTGAAATGCTTAAATATTACAATGCTTACAAACAAAAACAAGATTCAATAAAAGCTAATAAGTTAGAGATATTTGGGCTCTCAATTTTTAAGGATGTAAATCTAACTTTTGAACCGAATCTTCGCTTAGCAACTCCTAATAATTATGTTTTAGGACCAGATGATGAACTCTTAATTGATGTATATGGTAACTCTGAAGCAAGCTACAATCTTTTTGTCAGTCCTGAAGGTAAGATAAAGATTCCATTAGCAGGAGTTATTTCTGTTGGTGGGCTTACAATAGAAGAAGCAAAATCTGTAATTAAGAAGAGATTATCTACTATATATGGTGGTATAAGAAACAATTCCACCAAAGTTAGCATTGCATTAGGAGATATTAGAAGTATTAGCGTAAGCGTTATTGGAGAAGTTACATATCCAGGTTCGTATACTATTCCATCATTGGCATCTGTATATAATGCACTTTATGTATCTGGAGGACCTACAGAAAAAGGCTCTTTCCGTAAAATCCAGGTTAGCAGAGGTCGCTCAATTATTGCAGTAGTCGACTTATACGATTTTTTAGTTTATGGTAAACAGTGTAATTTGAGGTTACAAGATCAGGATGTTATTAAAGTACTTCCGTATAGTAAACGTGTCACAATCTCAGGTGAAGTGAAAGTTCCGGCAATATTTGAAATGAAAGAATTTGAAACAGTTTCTAATTTGATTGAATTTGCTGGCAGTTTTACAGAAAATGCCTATCGTGAACGTATTACCGCATATAGAAATACCACAAAAGAGAAAAGTGTAATTGATGTTACAATGCCTCAGTTTAAGTCTTATTTAACAGAATCTGGTGATGAATATAAGGTAGGAGAACTTTTAAAAAGGTTTTCAAACAGAGTACAAATTACCGGATCTGTTTATCGACCAGGAGTGTATTCTCTTACTAAAGGTATGAAAGTCAGCGAACTATTAACGAAGGCAGATGGACTAAAAGAAGATGCTTTTGCAACAAGAGCTGTTGTTTATAGAAAAAACGCAAAGAATCTCCCTGAGATGGCTTCTTTTTCTCCGTTAGATGTATTGGAAGGTAAAAATGATTTAATTCTTCAGCGAGAAGATAGTGTATATATCTCATCAATTCTTGAAATGAAAGAAGACGAATACATATATGTATCTGGCGAAGTTGTATCACCTGATAAGTATACATTTGCAGAAGGCATGACCTTGAAAGATGCGATACTAATGGCAAAAGGCATGACAAAAAAGGCCGACAAAGGTGAAATAGAAGTTTATAGACAAATCACTGACTTAAAAACTTTAAATGAGAATCTTAAAAAAGCTGTAGCATATAAGTTCATGATTGACAAAGAGCTGGCATATAATGATAGTGCAGCCAACTTCAAACTAAAAAAAGAAGACAGGATAATTATTCGTTCCATTTATGGTTATGAGAATATGAAGCAAGTTAATATTGAAGGCGAAATTAAATCACCTGGAACTTATGTAATAACATCGAAGAATCAAAGAATCTCTGATTTAGTAAGAATGAGCGGTGGACTTTCAATTTATGCTTATCCTGAGGGTGCATATCTTATCCGAAAGTCTAGAAAATCAGATTCTGAAAAGAAGCTATTAAATCAAGTTGCACAAGGTATAGGGACTAAAGTAAAAAAACAAACAGAACCAACAGATTCAATGGAACTCAGAAAACAGTTATTTAAAGATACAGACATTGTAGGAATCTCTTTAAAAAATATCATTGATAATCCGGGTTCTCAATATGATTTGATATTAGAGGAGGGCGACTTATTAAGTATTCCCAAAATACTGGAAACAGTGAATGTCAGTGGAGAAGTCATGATGCCTAATACAGTTCGTTATCTGAAAAAACTGTCATTTAAAGATTATGTAGACGCTGCTGGTGGATTTGGAAATAACGCTTTGAAGAAAAAGGCCTATGTAATACATGCAAATGGAAGTGTGGAAGTTGCTAAATCTTTTTGCGGAATACGTTGTTATCCTAAAGTTAACCCAGGATCCCGCATTATAGTGCCGGAAAAACCTATAAAAAGAGAAATGAGTACCGGCGAGATTATTAGTATTACAACAAGCATTGTTTCTGTTGCTGCCGTTATTGTGTCATTGTTTAAATAGAAAAAAATGGAAAAAACTGAATATATATCTTTAAATAAATTAATGGATTCTTATAGTAGTTGGAAAAGATATTTGTTTTCTGCTAAATATAAGATTTTTGGAATAACATTATTGGGCGCAGCTGTTGGAGTTGGAGCATCTTTTTTAATTGCTCCAAAATACACTGCAAATCTAAGCTTTGCTTTACAAGAATCTGAAAAAACAAACGGTTTATCAAGTCTAGCCAATCAATTTGGCTTTTCATTAGGAGGATCAACAAGTGGCGCTTTTGGAGGTGATAATTTGTATGAACTACTTATGTCAAGAGCCCTAGTTGAAAAAGCACTGCTTCTGCCTGTAAATGTTGAAGGAAATACGGATAACCTTATAAATTTATATCTGGCAACTTATAAATATAATAAAGACTGGAAAACAAGTGATAATCCTAAGCTTATAGATTTATCATTTCCTGTTAATCAAGATAGGAATACATTTACAAGAACACAGGATAGTGTCTTTCAATTAGCATGTGGAGAAATCATAAAAAAAAGACTTACTGCAAAAAAAAGAAACAAGAAATTAAGTATTGGAGATGTAACATTCACCTCAGAGAATGAACTGTTATCTAAGTTGTTTGTTGAAAATTTGATGAAAGAATCAACTTCTTTTTATGTGGAAAGTAAAACTAAACTTATTCGTACTAACTATTTAAAGCTTCTTAATCAAACAGATTCAATAAAACTAGAATATGAGAATGCTTTAGTTGCAAGGGCAGGATTAGCTGATCAAACGGTAAACTCTGTTCGACAATCAAGTACTGTAGGACTCATTAAAAAGCAAACTGATATTCAAATCTTAGCTGGAACGTATATTGAAATGAAAAAGAATTTGGAAATAATGAAGATGAGTCTAGATAAAGAAACTCCCTTAATTGAAATTATAGATAATCCGGTTTTACCATTAGAAATGACAAAGTTGGGCAAAGTTAAAGGTTTCTTATTGGGAAGTATAGCTGGTGGCTTCTTGGCTATTCTAATATTCTCTTCTATTTATGGATATCGAATGTTTACAAAAAAGTAATGGTAAAAGTCGATAAAAATACAGCGGTTTCAAAAAAAACCTTGATTAATAATTCTCTAAGTGGAGTGATTCAGCTTGTTATTACAGCAGTGCTGACATTTCTTTGCATCCCTATTTTTATCAACAAACTTGGGACCGAATTATATGGAGTCTTTGCTATTATTTCAGTCATAGGTAATTTAAATATATTTGCCAATTTAGGTTTGAACTCAGCCTTAATTAAATATGTATCAGAACAAGGGAAGTGTAGTAAGTCTGAAAATGATATTTTTGCTTCATTGGTAATAATATGTTCCATTATTATTCCGTTGACTATTCTGGCTTTCATATTTAGAGAATTTATACTTATAAAAATTTTAAGTATCCCTCTGAAATACTATGCACAATCAGAGATTCTTTATATAACATTATTAGTATCCAATATGCTCCTATTAATCGGTCAGATCTTTACAGCCGTACTTGATTCAATGCAGAAAATATATTTTACTAATTTTGCTCAACTTATTTATAGCATTATTTATTGGGGTGGGATCATTGCAGCTGTTCTGATGGGGCATCATTTAGATTGGGTAGGATATGCAATACTAGCTGCAGCTCTTTGCTGGTTTTTTCTTATTTTGATCTTCTTTATAAAGAAATGGGGGGCGATTGCAGTTACAAACTTAAAAGAGACTTTTAAACCGGCTGCAAAAAAACAACTTACTTTTGGCATAAAAGTATACTTTTCCGGATTTATTAGTTTCTTTAACGAGCCTCTATTTAAGATCTTGATTTCACATTTCTTAGGGTTCAATGTTGTTGCTTATTTTGAGATAGGCTTAAAAATTAGGTTACAGTTGACAGGTTTGTTTAGTAAATTGCTTCAACCACTTTATCCTTATCTATCTTCATTGAAGGACAAACAGTTTATTGCATCCTTAATTAAAGATTTAACCTCTAAGATTTTTTTACTTATTTTGCCTGTATGTGCTTTACTTATTATCACTTGCAAGGATATAGTAACTCTGTGGTTAAGAGATGATATTACTAATTACTCAATATTCATTATTGGTTTAGTCATTCCATATCTAGTATTTAGTCCTTTGACTTTACCAATATATATTTTTCTGTTAGCAAAAGGTTATCCTGAGAAGACTATTATTTTTCAAACACTTTCAGTAATTGTTAATATTTTAACTTTTTATCTCTTATTTTCATTAATTGGAATGTATACAGTTATTTTATCTAATGCTCTTTCATATTTAGCAAGTTATATATTAGGACTGTATTATCAGAATAAATTTCTCAACATTAAGTACGAATTTAAAATTAGATATATTTTATGTATTACATGCGTTATTTTAATGCTGATCGCCGTTGATCTGACAAGCTTAACCTTCAATAAAGAAATGATAAGAATATTATATATAATAATTATCTCTATTCCATTGATTATATGGTTCTATAAAAAACTAAAATTAGTGAATCAGGAGGATCTAAAACGCTATTTTGGCAGTAATATTTTGATTATTACTATCTTTAACAGGATATAAGTATTCTATTATAAATGATTTAATTATGCTCTTTATACCATTACTTATATTAAGTATAATATTATACATCATAGGAAAACGAGTATCTTCTGTTCTGATATTGTTTTTTTTCCTGTTCGATGGATTTCAGCTTATTCCAGAGGTGCTTTTCGATACGCATGCAGGAATATCTAAATCTGTAGACTTTGCTTTTGTTTATATACTTGTACTTTTTATATATGGATTTATCAGATATGATGACTTTATACCTAAAAATCGCATCAGTAAACTTATAGCTATATATCTTTTTTTTATAATTATTTGTATAGGAATTAGCTTGTTTTATTACCATATTGGCTTTGTTGATATTTTAAGAACTTCAAGAACCTATTTTCTGGTTTTATCATATTTTGTTATAAGAAGACTGGAAAAAGAAGTTTTGATTAAACTTTTAAAGATATTATTTATCGTTGTTCTTTTTCAATGTTGTCTTTTTATTATTCAAGCGTTTACTGGCATTGCATTATTGGCAGGCGGGGAAAATGGATGGACTGGAGTTATAACGCGTTTTTACAATATCCCTTTTATGCTTTATTTCTTTGTATTCTATGCAATATTTTGTAATCCATATGAAGGCTGGCTGAAATTAGTCACCACTATTATTCCATTAATTACAATATTTCTTCCATTGCACCGTTCGTTAATGATGGCTTTTGTTGTATGTATACTAATTGGAATATATATTAAGATTGGTGGTTTAAAAGTAATTATGAAATACCCTCGTGTTGTTCTAATATCAATTATTCCACTATTATTCATTGTAGCAAAAACTGGGGAAAGTAGAACCATTACAGACATAAGCAATGTCCTAAACGGAGAATTTTTAGAAATTGATGACGATTTTGTGATGGATGAAGATTCAACATTTATGTTCAGAATAGTACATTTATTTGAGAGATTTATGGATGTAACTGGTTCTAAAATAGAAACTGTCTTTGGAGCTGGATATATGACTGAAGATTCAGAGTATACTTCAAACCATTTTGATTATCAAATAGGACTTCCAGATGATATTACAGGCAATACTATTCAATTAGATACATCTGATATTTCTTGGTCAAATTTCATTATAAGATATGGAATAATTGGTACACTCATTTTTTTATATTTTTTCTTTTCTATTACTTCGATTTTCCATAAGAACATAAGTACAATTGGTTTACCTATATTCTTATACATGATACTTTTATTTTTTGATTCTTTTACCAGTGATTTACTATATCAAAACCGAATGTTGATTTTTCCATTATTGTTCTATAATTTATTACCGTTAAATTATGAATATAAAAAAAACACTAATGTATAGTTCAAATAAAAAAATGAATTCAAATATTAAAATAACAGTTATTACTTCCTTATATAATTGCATTAATTATTTAGATGGGTATTTTGATAATCTAACTAAATTAAGTAATACAAATAATATTGAGGTTTTACTCCTTCATAATTTGCCATCAAATATAGAATTGTCAATAATTAATCAAAAACTTCCTTCTTATCCTTTTGTAAAGCACATCATTATTCCAAAAAGAGAAGGATTATATACTACCTGGAATAGAGGTATAATGCTCGCGAATGGAGAATATTTATGTATTTGGAACGTAGATGATATTCGCACACCTGATTCCATCATAGATCAAGCTGAAACATTAGATAAAAATCAAGATGCAGAACTTACTTATGGTGATTTCTATTATATGTTTAAATACCCTACACCAAGCAATGTTTTAGTTAATAACAAAGACTTCTTAATCGATAAAAGGGCATTCTTTAGATCACATCAGATTGGATGTTTTCCAATGTGGAGGAAGCGTATACATAACAAAATTGGATATTTTGATGAGCAGCTTAAATTAGTTGCCGATTTTGATTTTCAAATAAGAGTAGCACGTACTGGTTGTATAATTAAAACAGATAAAGTAATTGGCTATTATTTAGAAAATGTACCCAATAAATTGAGTAGTAACTTATATATGCAAACAACCGAACGTAACGTTTTATATTTACGTTATGGTACATTTGATTTATTTAATTGGTTAACTATTGTTCCTATTTTGAAGCATTATAAAATTTATAGCCTTTTATATAATGATAAAAAGAATAACATCTCAAAGCAATTTGATTCATATAAAGTTTTTATTGGAAAAAGATTACCTTTATTGCTACTATCTATATTTCGGCAGCCTCGATTTATTTTAGCATATATAAAACATAATATTTTAAATAAATGAAATTTGAGATAAGTTTTAGCATAGTAACTCCTGTTTATAATAGAGAAGATTGTATACTCAGATGCCTTAACAGTGTTACGAATCAGAATTGTCAGACTATTGAACATTTAATAATTAATGATGGATCAACTGATGGAACTTTAGATATCCTGAAAAAGTATTCTGAGAACCATTCTCATGTAACGATCCTAAATTTTGAAAATAATAGAGGCGTTAATGCTGCCAGAAATTTAGCGATTAAGCAATGTAAAAATAGCTATATAATATTCTTAGATAGCGATGATTACATGAGTAATCAAGCCTTAAATACAATCACTGAAAAAATAAGTTTATATCCTGGGTATTTACATTATTTGTTTGCTATGGATGACATGACCGTTTATTACAATTCAAATCCTTTATTGAACTGTGAATCTAAAGAAATTCAATTTATTAATTGGATAAAGAATGAAATTGTAGGTGACTTTCTTCATATAATGTCTCGCGAAATGATTCAACAGTTCCCATTTAATGAAAATTTAAGAATCTATGAGGTATTAAATTTTATGCAAATGTATAAATACTCAAATAAACAGAGGTTTATAAAGATAGCAGTTGTACATCGAGAAAGAAACCGACATGATTCTGTCACAAAAGAAACTATGTTAATAAACTCTAATGCAATTAGATCTCAATGTGAATACTTAAAACAGATGATTCATATTTTTGAAAATGATTATAAAAAATATAATATTTTCATGTTACATTCTATGATTAATAGATGCTTGATTTTTAATTTAGCTTTATCTGATTACGATTATTATAACTATTTATCAAATAGATTTAATAAAAAGATTGCATTTGGCAAAATTATATGCAAATTAAGCCTTGGCAATCTAATAAAAGTATTAATACTAACATATTCAAGAATTAGAAACTTGTAAGTGAAAATGTTACAAAAAAAATAAGACTAATGGCTTTTTTATTATGAAAATATTACATCTCATTTTCTCATTAAATGTTGGAGGTTCTGAGTCTATGATGGTTGATATAGCCAATAGACAAATTATCTATAATGATGTATACGTCTATATAGTTAACTCTACATATAATATGATATTACTTAATAGTCTTAATAAAAAAATAAAGATTCATCTTTTTAACAGAAAAGAAGGTAGCAAAAATCCATTAAAAATAATAGAAATAAATAGTGCAATATTAAAAATAAAACCTGATATTATTCACTGTCATGATTCAGATATAAATAAAATATTATTTATACATCCCTTCATTAAAACATTGCTTACAGTGCATGCTATTGATCTTCCTTTAGTTAGAGTAGCTAAATTCAATAAGATTATAGCTATTTCTTCGGCGGTTAGAGAATATCTTTTAGGAAAAGGACTTAAAAATATTTCTATTAATTATAATGGGATTGATACTTCAGCTCTTCAATATAAAAGGGCACAAATTAATAATGAAGTATTTCGGATTATCCAGGTTAGCCGATTAAATCATATAATAAAAGGACAAAACATTCTACTAGAAGCTTTAAGCCAATTGATTAAAATACATAAAATAACCAATTTTCATGTTGACTTTGTTGGAGAAGGGCAATCACTTTCTTTTCTAGAAAAATTAGTTACTAAATATAGATTAGAAAACAAAGTATCATTCCTTGGGATCAAGGACCGTTCATTTATATATTCAAATCTAAGAAATTACGATTTATTAGTTCAACCCTCAATCATTGAAGGTTTTGGGCTTACTGTTGCTGAAGGAATGGCTGCAAAAATTCCAGTCTTAGTTTCCGCAAATGACGGTCCCTTGGAGATTATTCAGAATGGTAAGTATGGCTTTTATTTTAAAAAAGGAGATGCAAGTGATTGTGCTAATCAAATAAAATATATAATGTCATCTCCTGAAAAAAAGAAGCAGATTACTGAAAATGCATATCAATACTGTTTAAATAATTTTGATATTAATAAAACTGTAGATAATTACTACAAAGAATATCAAAATATAATCAACAAAACTTGAATTATAGTAAGCGTTTGGTAAACCCGTATTGTAAAAAAGAGGGAAGCTGACAGTCAAATCAAAACACATTATTTCTTATATCTTCAAATAAGAAGAAGTTCTTTTTTCAAATAAATAATTAAACACTTTAGATTGCCTATTAAGTAACGTTTCCATAGTCGCTTAGGTTCTTGTATAAAGCGAAATAGCCATTCAATTCCAGCTTTTTGAATCCAATATGGAGCACGTTTTAGGTTCCCGCTTACAAATTCAAAAGTACCACCACAACCAATTGCAAATCTTATATTATTATTTTTTAGAAACTCTTTATTATCATCTATCCAGAATTCTTGTTTAGGCATGCCAAAAGCAACAAAAACATAATCAGGCTTAAATTCAACTATTTTGTTCTTAATAGATTGAGCTACATCCTTACTAAAAGGATATGACATATATGGTGGTGAATAGCCACTAATTTTAATACCATACTTCGTTTTAAGTAATTTAACACTCAGAATATTAGATGCTTCTTTTCCTCCTAATAGAAAAACACTCCGATTTGTCTTGCTACAATAATTACAAGTTTCAAATATAAAATCAGAACCAGAAATCTTCTCAATCTTAATGGCTGATTTTTTTTTATTAGCCAATTTAAATATAATTTGTCCATCAATTGTAGACCAGTTATTATTAATCAATTCAAAAACTCGTTTATCTTTATATGCCACTTCAATAAATTGTCCATTTACTGTGATAATATGTTTAAAGTCATTATTATTATTTAGTAACATATCTTTGCGTAAAGCCCTAAAATATAAACCACAGAATGATATCCCCATATTATATTTTTATTAATGATTTATATAAACTATAAATTCGACTAGCAATAGTTTTATCGTCTAACCCCAATTCAATTAATCTTTCTCTTCCTTCAATACCTGATATTTGTCCGTTTAGTGACAAAAAAAGAGCTTCAGAAAGAGATGTTGCTTTATTGTCAACGACAGAAGATCCCTTGACACCATTTAATAAATAGTCTACATCTCCTACCTTAGTTGATATTACTGGCAAATTACATGCCATGGCCTCTTTAACAACTTGAGGTGAACCTTCTGAATAAGATGTCATCAACATTACATCAGCAATTTGAAATAACTCTACGACTTGTTGCCTACTCTTTTTATTTAGCTCAATACATTGTAGATCAATAGAATATTTTTGTTTATACAGATTAAGAACTTCTTTAAATAAACTATAATTTTTTTCAATACGTTCTTTGCTACTTGGAAAAATAACTTTCAGAGGAGTATTCCTACTTCGATTAACTGGAGGAATAAAAAGTTCTGTATCAATTGAACATGGTATAACTTCTGTTCTGGCTACAAACTGCTTAACTTCATCATTCATCTTATCATTCAAGGTTATAGCAAAGTCTATTTTTTTAAGAATCTTCTTTGTTAAAAATACCTGAATATATTTTTTTTGGGTTTTCTGAATGTCCCCTCCATGTAAAGTAATAACTACAGGAATTTTATTTCTCATTTTTTTTAAAAGGAATAATCCTGCAAGACCATAATGAATGTGAATTAAGTCATATTTATTATGTAAAATCATATTATGAATCTTAGAAATTGATTTAATATAGTTCCATTTATTTTTTCTCCCATCAATAAAGTAAATATCATAATCAATAGAATGGTATTTCATTATGGTCTCAATTTGTTCTTTAATAAATATACCATAACATGGAGATTTCTTATCTGGAAACATATTTGTTATATATAGTATTCTCATTAGATCTATTTTAGCTTAATTAAAAAAACGTATTTTTTTCTGTTATCCACAAAGATAAGTTGAAAAAGAATAAAATCTATATATGTTTTTTATTTGCATCAAAATATTTTCAAATATACAGAATAATTGTTTTCAATTAATAAACATTTGAAACTCATATCTGTTCGAGTGAAACATGAATAAATAGCTCTATCATTTAGAGCTTAAAAGAACGAATTTCTTAATTCTATTACCTTAAATCAAAAAAAAATAAATATCAAAAATTTGGTCTTATTTGATGTTTTATCAAATATCCTTTCTTAATTCACCTAAATAAATTAAATTTGCTACACAAATAGTGCAATAATCATGAAGCAACAAACAAGATATTCACATTTCTTAAAAACACTCGTGGTATTAGGGGATTATATAGTTCTCAATATTACTTTTTTGTTTGTGCTTTTTATTTTTAAATCTTATTTGAGAGAAGATGTTCTTTTTCAATTTTACAAATTATTGGCTGTTCTAAATATATGCTATATTCCAAGTTTATTTACATTTAATATTGATATTCATTCCAGAGTTATTTATGCCGATAAAATTGTACAAAATATCTTTTATATAATTTTATTCCATTTTCTACTTTTTACAGCAGCATTATCTTTTTTGAAGATAGAAGAGGTTTCTCGTTTATTTATTATTTCATTTTATTCCATTCTGTTTTTTTCTCTTGCTTGTTGGAGACTTAGTTTTCGATTCAGCATAAAATTATATAGAAAAAAAGGGTTTAACTATAAACTGGTTACCATCATTGGAGCAGGAAAGAATGGAAATTCGTTGTATGAAGAGATGATGAATGATTCTGGATATGGATTTCGTATATTAGGATTCTTTGAAGATAATCCAGTGAATATTCCTATAGATTCTAAATGGTTAGGAAGTACTGATGACATTGAAACTTTTCTCCATGAAAATGAAGTTGATGAAGTTTATTGTACATTACCTGAATCTGCGGAAAAAACAATTGTCCGTACGCTTAATTTTTGCGAAAACAATATGATTCGTTTTTATATAGTTCCTGAGTTCAGGAGATATGTGAAGAAACAAATGGAATTAGATGTATTGGGAAACATGCCAGTTCTATCTTTGCGGGACGAACCGCTGCAGTATCCCTTAAACCAGCTTATCAAAAGAGGATTTGATATAACATTTTCTTTTTTATTCCTATGTACACTATTCCCTGTCATTTATATTGTTGTAGCTATTTGTATAAAAACATCTTCACCAGGACCAATCCTTTTTAAGCAACGTCGTACCGGAGAACGTGCTCATGAATTTTATTGTTTTAAATTTCGAACCATGAAGGTAAATAAAGACGCAGATACAACACAAGCTATAATACATGATCCAAGAACAACACGATTGGGAGAGTTTTTGCGTAAAAGCAGTATAGACGAACTTCCTCAAATTATTAATGTGTTAAAGGGAGAAATGTCATTCGTTGGTCCTCGTCCACACATGCTTAAACATACGGAACAATATAATGAATTAATAGATAAATATATGCTTCGCCATTTAGTTAAACCAGGAATTACTGGTTGGGCTCAGGTAAATGGATATAGAGGAGAAACAAAAGAACTATCTCAGATGGAAGGCCGCGTAGCACGGGATGTTTGGTATCTGGAACACTGGTCTTTTTTTCTTGATATTAAAATTATTTATTTAACTATTATCAATATATTCCGTGGTGATAAAAATGCATATTAAATAAATGAAAATAGTCTCTATTATATTACTAAGTCTATTGCCGGGAATAATGGTTGCACAATCATCCTACAAATCATTTACAGAATTTGGAACAACAATTCATGCAGGTGATAATACTCCATTGTGGCAAGTTAGTAATCAGCATGGGCTTTCTTCACTAGAAAACAATGCATATTTGCGTGGCGGAACAATTTATTCCGACACTTGCCAACATTGGAAATTTGAAGCAGGATTAGATTTAGCAGTAACAACTGGATTTACTTCCATATTCGTTGTGCAACAAGCTTATACTGACATTCATTATAAGTGGATGGGATTATCAATAGGTAGTAAAGAACTTAATTCTGAATTATTAAACCAACAGTTGAGTAGTGGAGGATTAACATGGAGTGGGAATGCCCGCCCCATTCCTCAGATAAAGATTGGCATTTTAGATTATGTAAAAATTGCTCCCTGGGCTCAGGTAAAGGCTGAAATGTCTTTTGGGAAATGGACAGACAATAATTATCAAAAAGAAAAAGTTGGTTCTAATTTTTGGTATACTAAAGATATCCTCTATCATCATAAAAGTTTCTTTTTTCGGTTAGGTAAACCGATTTCTCACTGGCAATTTGACTTAGGAATGAGCTTGGATGCTCAGTTCGGCGGATACAAGTCTAGTGGCATGGATGCTGGAGATTTAGGAAATACATTAAAAGATTATTGGCGTATATTTTGTCCTCAGGGAGGAAGTGACTCTGGCCCGGAAGGACAGAAGTATTACGAAGGGAATTTCATGGGCAGTGAACATTTAAAACTAACCTACAAAGAGAAGAATTACCATATAAGTGCTTACTTAGAGAATTATTACGATGATTTCTCTGGAATGGGAAAACTGAATGGCTTAGATGGCTTATGGGGCATTGAATATAAATCAAAGAATAAACAAGCTATTAACGGATTGGTACTGGAATATTATCAGACAACAAATCAAAGTGGACCATTGCATGGCTTAGATAATTCTATCGTTAAAAAAACCGGTGGAGCAGATGATTACTATAATAACGACTGGTATCCAGGGTGGGTGCATTGGGGAATGACAATGGCTAATCCGCTTATTGCTTCACCCATTTACAATACAGATGGGAATATGGCATTTAAATATAATAGGGTAAAAGCTGTTCATATTGGGTGGAGCGGAGACATTTTTGATGATTTATCATACAGGGCTAAAATTTCTTATAATCAAACTTGGGGAACTCCTTTTAAACCAATACCTGAAATATTGGAGAATTTTTCTACTTTTGCAGAGATTAATTATTATCCAAGAAAACTTAGTGGCTGGAATTTCTCACTTTCCGGTGCTTTTGATACAGGAAATATATACGGTGACAATATTGGATTGCAGATTAAAATTAGAAAACATTTTTAAATAGAACAATGAATTATATACAAACAGAGATTGACGGGGTATGGGTAATTGAACCAAAAGTATTTAATGACGACCGAGGATACTTCATGGAAGCCTTTAAAAAAGAAGAATTTGAAAAACATATTGGAGATGTAGATTTTATTCAGGATAATGAATCAAAATCAAGTTTTGGGGTTCTCAGGGGGTTACACTATCAAAAGGGAGAACATAGTCAGGCAAAACTAGTTAGAGTGATAAAAGGCAAAGTGCTTGATGTAGCTGTTGATTTGCGCCAATCATCTCCAACCTACGGCAAGTACGTTAGTGTTGAACTTAGTGAAGACAACAAACGTCAGTTCTTTATTCCCAGAGGTTTTGCTCATGGTTTTCTGGTAATGAGCGACGAAGCAATTTTTACTTATAAAGTCGATAATTCATATGCTCCGCAATCTGAAGCATCCATAATTTACAACGATAAAGATATTAATATAAACTGGCCTATTACAGAAGAACAAATTATAATGTCTGAAAAAGATCGTCAGGCTGTAAGTTTTAAAAATGCTGTAGCTTATAAATAATAAAACACAAATATGAAAATAGCGATTGTAGGAACCGGATATGTTGGTTTAGTAACAGGAACATGCTTTGCTGAAACTGGAGTTAACGTTACTTGCGTAGATGTAAACCATAGAAAAATTGAAGATTTAAAAAATGGAATTATTCCAATCTACGAGCCAGGCCTCGAAGAAATGGTAATCCGTAACATAAAAGAAGGTCGCTTAAACTTTACTACTTCTCTGGAAAGCTGCCTTGACGATGTTGAGTTGGTATTTAGTGCCGTAGGAACTCCCCCTGATGAAGATGGTAGTGCCGATCTTCGTTATGTTTTGGAGGTGGCAAGAACCATTGGAAAAAATATGAATAAATACGTTTTAGTGGTTACAAAAAGTACAGTTCCGGTAGGTACCGCTAAAAAAGTAAGAGCTGCCATTCAGGAAGAATTAGACAAACGTGGAGTTCATATTGAATTTGATGTAGCTTCTAATCCAGAATTTCTCAAGGAAGGAAATGCAATTGGCGACTTTATGAGCCCGGATAGGGTAGTTGTTGGTGTGGAATCCGAACGTGCAAAAGAAGTTATGACTAAACTCTACAAGCCATTCTTACTGAATAACTTCAGAGTTATATTTATGGATATCCCATCAGCAGAGATGACTAAATATGCTGCTAATTCAATGTTAGCTACCCGAATAAGCTTTATGAATGACATTGCAAATCTTTGCGAACTTGTTGGAGCAGACGTGAATATGGTTCGCAGTGGCATCGGGTCTGATACCCGTATTGGACGTAAGTTCCTATATGCAGGATGCGGATACGGAGGATCATGTTTCCCTAAAGATGTAAAAGCGTTAGTTAAGACCGCGGAGAAAAATGGATACACTATGCGTGTATTAAAAGCAGTAGAAGAGGTTAATCAATTTCAGAAAAGTATACTTTTTAACAAATTAATTAAACATTTTAACGGAGATTTAGAAGGAAAAACTATAGCTTTGTGGGGATTAGCATTTAAGCCTGAAACAGATGATATGCGCGAGGCACCTGCATTGGTATTAATTGATTTGCTTCTTAAAGCCGGATGTAAAGTACGTGTATATGATCCTGCAGCTATGGCTGAAGCAAAAAGAAGAGTAGGCGATTGCGTGTATTATGCGCAAGATATGTATGATGCTTTACTCGATGCAGATGCTTTACTGATGGTTACAGAATGGAAGCAGTTTCGTTTGCCTACATGGGGTGTTATTAAGAAAGCAATGCGCACTCCTGTAGTTATTGATGGAAGAAATATATACGATAAAGACGAATTGAAAGCAATAGATGTTACATACTATTGCATTGGAAAATAATTTATTAAAACTGATATTAATGAAAAACTATGCCGTACTTTTGCTCCTTCTTCTAGCCCTTTTTTCTTGTAAAGGAGGACAGAAAGAGGCTACTGATAATGCCGCGGAGGACCTTAAAGCAAAAAAAATGCTTCAAGGTATATGGCTGGATGATGAAAGCGATGAGATCCTTTTTAAAATACAAGGTGATACCATCTACTATCCTGATGCAGAAAATGCAGCGGTCTATTTTAAAATAAAGAAAGATACTTTATACACTTATGGAAAAGAAGTATCCCGTTATAAAATAGATAAGCAAGCGGATCATATTTTCTGGTTTCATTCCCTGTCAGATAACATAGTAAAACTACATAAGTCTGAGGATGAAAATGATTCATTCCTTATGATGGGGCACAGATCAACAGAGGCAATTCCTACATATACAGAGGTTACAAAACGAGATTCTGTAGTAATGTATAATGGAAAGCGCTACAGAGCTTATGTCTATGTAAATCCATCTAAAAAGAAGGTTGTAAAAACGTCATATTCTGATGATGGAATAAGCATTGACAATGTTTATTATGACAATGTGATACATATTTGTGTGTATGAAGGACGTAAAATGATCTACGGACATGATATTACAAAAGATATGTTCTCGGACGTAATACCCGCAGAGTTCCTAAAGAACTCTATACTTTCAGACATGGATTTCTATGGAGTTGGAAAAGTGGGATTCCGCTATCAGGCAACTGTTTGCATACCCGAAAGTTCTGTCTGCAATTTAGTTAATCTGATTGTTAGCTTCGATGGAAAGCTTTCTATAAAGATAGCTCAATAACTCCTTAAACATTTAATCTTCCTTGTACAAAACAATTCATTCTTCTGTACAAAAGAATGAATTGTTTTGTACAGAAGATTACATTCTTTTGTACAAGCGACAGAAAATTATTCCCGTTATCTTTTATAACATCCGGCGTCTGAATTCTGCACAGACTACAGACGTTGCAATTGCAACGTTAAGAGATTCAGAAGTAACCCTATCCTGTGGGTAATTAGGAATGTAGAGTCTGTTATTAATTAACCTTTCCACTTCCGGACAAATTCCATTGCCTTCATTTCCCATAACAATAAGTCCAAAAGAAGAGAGTTCTTTTGAGTACATATTCTCTCCATTCAGAAATGTTCCGTAAACAGGTATATCAACCAATTGACTAATCAGCTCGGGCAAGGAAAAATAATGGAGTTTTACGCGGGCGATGCCTCCCATAGTTGCTTGAACGGCTTTAGGATTGTACACATCTACGGTATTGGGAGAGCAGAATATATGTTCAATTCCAAACCAATCGGCCAACCGTATAATAGTACCCAGGTTACCCGGATCCTGAATATCATCAAGTGCCAGACAAAGAGAATTGCTTATAACCGATAAATCTACCGGAACATTGTCTTGTTCAAAAATAGCCAGTACACTTTGTGGCGTTTTAAGAAAGCTGGCTTTTGAGAGCTCTTCCTGAGTTACTATAGCAGTTTCATTTGCTTTGGCAGAGGAGTGTTCGTTCCACCATTCTTCTGTAGCTGCCAGATATTTACAATTAAAAATGCCTAATAAATCGCCTACAAGTTTATGTCCTTCAGCTACAAAAACATTTTCCTCTTTGCGATTCTTTTTAAGTTCTAATGAATGAATATATTTTATTTTATTCTTACTAATCATCAATTGTTGACGTTTAATTATAATTATTTTGAAGCAAAGCTAAAAAGATATTTTTAATAAAGCTATATTTGTACGTCCAATATTTGTAATTAGACAGTTTTATATGAAAAGAAGCTCTCATATCTATATATTTTCCTTTGCACTATTAGCATTCGCATCCTGTTCAATCACCAAGTATGTGCCCGATGGTTCTTACTTACTTGATGAGGTAAAAGTTGTTTCTGATCAGCAGGAAGTGAAACCCGCGCCTTTTAAAAGCTACGTTCGCCAGAATCCAAACTCTAAATGGTTTAGCTTAGTTAAAGTTCCTCTTTACACATACAATCTTTCGGGAAGGGATACATCAAAATGGATCAACAGAATGTGGCGCAGGCTGGGGGATGAGCCGGTTATTTATGACGAATCACTGAACTTAAGGTCGCTGCAGGAAATAAAGAAAGCACTCAACAATCAAGGATATATGAGTGCTTCTGTGAGATCTGAGAAAGAAATATCAAAAAAGAAGCTGAAGTTAATCTACACCATTACTCCAGGTAAGCCTTATCTTGTGAGAAATTTGAAATATGATATCAGAGATAAAGTAATTGGTACTATTCTAGAAAGAGACTCTTCCAGTACGAAGCTTAACAAAGGAATGAAGTTTGATATCAATGTGCTAGATGCCGAGCGTCAGCGAATAGCCGATTTATTAGTTAATCGCGGGTATTTTAAATTCAATAAAGAATATATAACTTATACAGCTGATACTGTTCGTAACACTTATCAGGTAGATTTGACTATGCATTTGCTGCTTTACAAAGCCAATGCAACTGATGAGCCTAAGAATCATAACCAATATAAAATTAATAAAGTTAGTTTTATCACTGATTACAATATTCTTCAGTCTTCTGCTTTAAGTAGTATTGAGGTAAATGATTCTGTTCATTATAAAGAATATCCCATTTATTTTAATGATAAATTGTATCTTCGCCCGAAAGTACTGACGGATAATACTTTTATTCGTCCGGGACATTTATACAGTGAGCGTTCTGTACAGAATACATATTCTTCTTTCGGACGCCTATCTGCATTAAAATACACTAATATTCGTTTTTTTGAAACGCAGATTGCAGACAGTGCTAAGTTGGATTGCTACGTGCTACTTACTAAAAGCAAACATAAGTCTGTGGCTTTTGAACTAGAAGGAACCAATTCGTCCGGAGATTTAGGTGCAGCAGCTTCAGTTTCTTTTCAGCATAGAAATCTTTTTAAAGGATCAGAGTCTCTTATGATTAAACTTCGTGGCGCTTATGAAGCAATATCCGGACTGCAAGGAGCTTATGGAAATAATGATAATTATACGGAATACGGGGCTGAGTCAAGCATCAACTTCCCGGTCTTTTTATTTCCTTTGCTCTCTGATAACTTTACCCGCGGCATCCGCGCTACAACAGAGTTTGGTTTGCAATACAGTTATCAGTTGCGACCCGAATTCTCTCGTACAATTGCTTCTACTTCCTGGAGTTATAAATGGACACAACGCAGACAAAAAGTTCAGCATCGCATTGATCTTTTGGATATTAGTTATATTTATCTACCATGGATCTCTCAAAAATTTAAGGACGATTATCTCAATAATGCCAATTCCATCTTTAGATACAATTATGATAACCATTTGATTGTACGCAGCGGATATAGTTACTATTATAATAGTATTGGAGGAGCAATGTTGAACAATTCAGCCGCTACCAATTCATATTCTGTTCGTGTAAATTTAGAATCGGCTGGAAATGTATTGTACGGTATTTCAAAACTGATTAATCAGCAAAAGACAAGTAATGGCGATTATTCAATCTTAAACATTGCATATGCGCAATATGTAAAAGGAGATTTTGACTTTGCAAAAAACATTGAGATAGATAAAAGAAACTCTTTTGCTCTCCATGCAGCTTTCGGAGCTGCCTATCCTTATGGAAATACAACCGTACTTCCTCTGGAGAAAAGATATTTCTCAGGAGGTGCCAACAGTGTGCGTGGCTGGTCAGTAAGAACACTTGGACCGGGCAGCTATAAAGGAGAAAATAATAATATCAATTATCTGACTCAATCAGGAGACATAAAGCTGGACCTAAGTGTTGAATATCGTAGTAAATTATTCTGGAAGCTCCAGGGAGCTGCATTTGTTGATGCAGGAAATATCTGGACTATCCGTGATTATGAAAATCAACCTGGAGGTGCTTTCCGCTTACGCAGCTTTTATAAAGAGATTGCTTTCGCTTATGGTTTGGGATTACGTTTAGACTTTGACTATTTTGTTCTTCGTTTCGATGGAGGTATGAAAGCAGTAAATCCTGCATATTCTTCCGGAAAAGATCGTTATCCAATTTTACATCCAGACTTCAGCCGCGATTTTGCCTTTCATTTTGCAGTAGGTTATCCATTCTAAGAAGATATTTTTGGGATAATAGCCTTTAAATAAGTGGTTATTAGAATTTATAAGGGATATATTATTCTTTGAGTAGGTCTATATCATAGTAATGCATATCCTCTAGTTAATATCAGACAAGAGGAAAAAAGGGGAGAAGATTGTCACTTAAAGTAAATATGCAAACTCTTATACCAGATTACAGAACTACTATTTTAGCAGATCTACCAGCCATTTATCTTTCACTTTTACCAGATAAACTTTTTCGTCTTTCTCTTTTTCTATTATAGACTTCCCACTCATCATGTTTAGCTGAATATAGTTGGAAATCTTTAGGTTTACTGTCGCTGTAGAATCACCTTGATCCATAGTACTTTCAATTACAGAGACATCTACATCACCCGATTTTTTTAATAAATCCAGATCTTCCTTTTTTACATTAGAAGCAACAAAAGAAAGAATTTTATAAGCATCCGGAGTACAATACTTTTTTGCTTCATCAAATTTAAGGCTGTACATAGCTTTTGAAAAGTTCACAGCAGCCTTCTCAGCCTGATTCTGTGGGGTTTGGCTACATGCCACCATTAATGTAACTAATAGTAACAAGAAAAGTTTATTGATCTTTTTCATAGAGTGGTTATTAAGCTATAAATATAACAAACTCTTTAAAACACAAAAGTATGAATATTAAGTTAATAAACGAAATAAATTGAAATGTTATTAAACAGAAAGATGGAACCAGCAGAAGCCGGTTCCATCTTCTGAATATCATAAATTATAGATTCTTATCTAGCAGCGAAAAATGCATTATTCATTGTTGCCTGGCGAGCAGCTGTTAACCCTTGCGCATCAAGTGTTACATTCATAGAACCTCCGTTTGGCAAATAAAGCTGAACTGTTCCGTCTTTCTTCATTTTCATCAACTCTGAACTTACACCTTCTGAAACAACACTCCAGGTTTGAGACTCTTCATTAAACAGTAATTCCATACTCTTGCCGTCTTTTGTGATAGAGTAACCGTTCTTCAATGTTTCAACTGTATAATTACCATTCTCTCCTTTCACATTCTTCACGTCACCAACTTTTGCAACAGGATTAGATCCAGTCCAGAATTCAATTGAGTTAATAACCACAGCATCTGCCAAATAACATACTCCATACACAGGTACTATATTTAAAGCAAGGAATACTACTTCGTTAACAAATTTATCACTCACATTTTGATTCCATGTTACCAACTTGTTAAATAGGCTAAAAGAGCCAACACATGAACTTAACATTATGCTTCCGCTAAGAATCATAGCAAAAGCAATTGACATTTTACTTCTTTTCATTACTCTGTCTTTTTTAGTTAAAAATATATTTAAGAATACGCAAATATATATTTATTAATTTAAAATTAACAACAACTAATTAATAATTGTTTCCCATTTAAATATTATTTAAGAACAAGGAAACAATCAATAACAAATTCTCTAGGTTTAGCTATTCAATATGATTAATGTACAGTCCCGATATTCAAAGGGAAATAAAGGTTTCACATTATAACTTATAACCTTTAATTCCATAAAAAAGAATATATACAAAACTGATAAAAGGTACAATAAAGCCAATTGCCATATTAGATTCACCTATATATCCCATTAAAATAGGACTGAAAGCGCCACCTGCAACTCCCATAACAATATATGAAGAAGCTTTTTTCGTTAAAGTTCCCATATCTCTTAAACCAAGAGCAAAAATTGTAGGAAACATGATCGACATAAAAAAGAAAGAGCAATAAAGTGCAGCCAATGAAACTCCATCCCATGACATCATAACCAACACCATACATGTTGCATTAACAAATGCATATAAAGCAAGTAACTTATTTGGTGCAGCCCATTTCATTATAAAACTTCCGGATAACCTACCAATCATTAATGATGCCATACCTCCAAGCGATAACATTTGTGAGGCTGTTTGTTTTGTTAAATGAGAATCAAGTTCCATTACATAATTAATAAAGAAAGCAAAAATTCCTGTTTGTGCAGCGCAATATAAGAACTGTGCAAGAACAGCTAATACAAAATGGGGGTGATGCCAAATAGATTTTTTATTAACTGAAGTAGCATTGACTTCTTCTTTTGCCTCTTCTGTACTTTTCTCCTCAATATCCGGTAATTTTATCAGTAAAAAGAGAATAGCAACAACCACAACAACTGATCCTACTAAAATATATGGTAAAGTAGGTGCAAATTTATCTTTTTCATCTGCTCCAAAAATCAATGCTCCACCTACTAACGGACCTAGTACCCATCCTAAGCCATTAAAGGACTGAGACAAATTTAATCTCTGTGCAGCCGATTCCTGTGGTCCCAACACAGTAGAGTAGGGATTAGCAGCAGTTTCCAGAATACAAAGTCCGCAAGCAATCACAAAAAGAGCAATTAAAAATGGTATAGCTGAATTAACAAAAGCAGCTGGTATAAATGCAAACGCACCAAGAGCAAAAAGAAACAATCCAAGAATAATGCCCCATTTATAGCCATATTTCTTCATAAACATTCCGGCAGGAATTGCCATAACAAAATAAGCAATGTAAGTAGAGAATTGTACCAATCCTGATTCTGCTTTAGTCATATGAAAGGTTCCCTGAAAATGCTTATTCAATACATCGAGCAAGCCGTGGGCAAATCCCCATAATAAAAACAGACTGGTCACAAGAATAAAAGGAATTAAATACGATTTCCCATTAGGAGCACTAAATATTGATTTACTGGTTTTCATAAAAAAATATATTTTTAAACTATATCAATTAAAATTTCCCAAAAGTCGTTACTATTTTTTTATAAAACAAGAAAAAACAATTTTATCAATTCATTATTCTATGCGCTCTTTACTGTTTTTTAAGTATAATCTATGAAGTATGTTATATAACATGCAAAAAAATAAGTGTATTGTTTACACTAATTATTATTTTTGTCCCAAAGAACTGATATTGATAAATAACTGATATTTTTGAGGCCTTAGAATAATACAATTGACTGAAGATAGCATACTTCTTTTAATCTAACCTTATTATATATTACTTATAATTGATATTAAAACAAAGAATCAAAAAGCTTTTAATAGAAATGAATTTTATATATTGTAATATTTACTTTTTTAACATGTAACAACATTATGGAATTATTAGATTGGATTATTATTGGAGTATTCCTTCTAACCCTTATTGGAATTGTTTATTGGGTTATGAGGAACAAAACAGGCAACACAAGCGATTTCTTCCTTTCAGGACGTAGCGAAACCTGGATTACTGTCGGTGCTGCTATTTTCGCGGCAAACATTGGTTCGGAACACTTAGTAGGTCTGGCAGGTGCAGGTGCAGAAAGCGGCATGGCTATGGCACACTGGGAAATGCAAGGCTGGATGATTCTTATCCTTGGTTGGGTATTCGTACCTTTTTATGCACACAGCAAGGTATTTACAATGCCTGAATTCTTATCAAGACGTTTTAATCAAAACGCAAGTTCAACTTTATCAATCATCACTCTTATCAGTTACGTACTTACAAAAGTATCAGTAACAGCATTTACCGGAGGTATCTTCCTTGAGACTATTCTTGGTATTGACTTCTGGTATGGTGCAATTGGCCTTGTTCTTCTTACCGGTATCTTCAGTGTACTTGCTGGTATGAAAGGTATCATGGTTATTTCAGTTGTACAAACTCCAATTCTGATTGTTGGTTCTTTAACAATCCTTGTATTAGGTCTTCTCAAAATTGGTGGAGGTGGTATATTAGAAGGATGGCAATCAACACTGCAATATATTGGTGAAAACCGTCACTTGATTCACGCAGATCCATCAGATCCATTATATTCTAAATTCCCTGGTGTAGGAGTAATTTTCGGTGCTGCGATTATCGGATTCTGGTACTGGTGTACAGACCAGCACATTGTACAGCGAGTTCTTGCTGCAAAAGACTTAAAGAATGCTCGTAGAGGTACAATCTTTGCTGGTTTTCTTAAGATTCTTCCAGTATTTATGTTCCTTATCCCTGGTATGATTGCTGCTGCTTTAAAAGCTAAAGGAGTAGACGGATTCAACTTTGATTCAAATGATAAAGCCTTCGGTAGCATGGTAATCAACTTATTACCAATGGGTATTAAAGGTCTTGTAACTGTAGGTTTTATTGCAGCTCTTGTAACTTCTTTGGCTGCTCACTTCAATTCATCTGCTACACTTTTCACTATTGACTTCTATAAAATCAAGCATCCTAAAGCAAGTGAAAAACGTCTTGTATGGGTAGGACGTATGGCAACAATCACTGTTGTATTCCTTGGTTTGATCTGGATTCCTATCATGAGAGGTATTGGTAACGTACTTTATGAATATCTACAGAATGTTCAATCTCTTATCGCTCCAGCTATTGCAGCTGTATTCGTTCTTGGTGTATTCAACAAGAGAATTACTCCTAAAGCAGGAGAGTGGGGATTACTTATCGGTTTCATTGTAGGTATGTTACGTTTAACTCTTTTAGTATTCCACAAGGACATTGCACCAGATAGCTTCCTTGGAGGCATAATTGCTATCAACTGGTTATACTTCTGTATATTCCTGTTCTTATTCACTATGGCTGTAATGTTCGTTATAAGTTACTTTACTCCAAAAGCAACAGAAGAGCAATTAAAAGGTATCACATACTTCACTCAAGATAAAGCTCAGTTAGCAGAAACACGTGCAAGCTGGAGCACAGCAGATATTATCACATCAATTGTGGTTGTTTGTATCTGTATTGCATTCTATGCATATTTCTGGTAAGAAAACATTTATAATCATAAAAAGAGGATGCCTGAAAAGGAGGGCACTGAAAAAGTGCCTTTAAGCTCCTTTTTTTAAAGTATTAAAATCTGCATATATCCAATAATTATTTTGGATATGTGCAGATTTTTTTTATAACTTCATTGCATAATAGAAGTAATTATGCTACCCCAACAAGAGACTATCCCGTTCAGCAGTTATTCAGATTTGTATAATCTGATTATTCCCAAGAACAATCTTCTTCGGAGAATTAACGACCTCATAGATTTTAGTTTTGTTCATAAAGAACTTGTAGATAAGTATAGCCATGACAATGGTCGTACTGCAGAAAGCCCTATCCGCATGTTCAAGTATCTACTTTTGAAGACTATCTATGACATTTCTGATGTTGACGTTGTGGAGCGTTCCAGATACGATATGTCATTTAAGTATTTTTTAGGGATGGTCCCTGAAGACGATGTTATTAATCCTAGTTCTTTATGCAAGTTCCGCAAACTACGTCTGAAAGATATGGCTCTGCTGGATTTGCTTGTGGGCAAGACTGTCTCTATTGCCATTGAAAAGGGTATCATACAATCAAAGACTATTATTGTAGATTCCACTCACTCAGCTTCTCGTTCCAATCCTTGTAAACCGATAGAGATACTTAAAATGCGTTCCAGACAGTTGCGCAAGGCTCTCTATGAAGCAGATGACAGTCTGAAAGGTACTCTTCCGGATAAAAATGAAGGTGACGATTTAAAACATGAGCTGGAATATACAGTTCAACTTATTGACCGGATTGAAAGAGAAGAGATTCTAATCAATATACCTAAAATAAAGGAACGTCTCAACATGCTAAAAGAGACTAAAGAAGACATAGAGGACCATTATACGACCTCAAAAGACGAGGATGCGCGTATCGGTCACAAGACGGAAGACACTTCCTTCTTTGGATATAAAACGCACATTGCGATGAGCGATGAACGCATTATTACATCTGCGGTTGTAACTTCTGGAGAGAAGGGGGATGGGGCACAGTTGGAGAATCTAGTGGAACAAAGCCGTAAAAATGGTATGGTAGTTGAGACGGTAATTGGTGATACCGCCTATTCTGGTAAGAACAATTTAAAGCGCTCTAAAGAAAAGGATACAGGATTTGAATTGATATCTAAATTGAATCCTTCCCTAAACGGGTTCAGAAAGGATGAAGACAAGTTTGATTTTAACAAGGATGCCGGAATGTTTGTCTGTCCAGCAGGACATATGGCAGTCCGTAAAGCGGTTCAAGGCAAAAAGAATGGGGCATGGAATCAGACCACAACCTATTATTTTGATGTGCAGAAATGCAGGGTGTGCTCAAGACGCGAAGGATGTTATAAAGATGGAGCAAAGTCAAAAACTTATTCACTTCCGATAAAAACAGACGAACAAAAAGAACAACTTGATTTTCAACAGACTGAAGAATTTAAAAAGAAAGCCAGAGAACGCTACAAAATAGAGGCCAAAAACTCAGAACTTAAACATTCCTATGGATATGGCAGGGCATTGTCATATGGATTGTCATGCATGGAAATGCAGGGGGCTATGACAATCTTTGCTGCTAATATAAAAAGAATACTCAAATTAATGTAAGAAAGTGCTTTCAAATGTTATTGGAAGATATATAACCAGACTGCAAGCCCAATTAACCTGTATAGCTCATAAATATTGCTTAAAAAAAAGAAGGGAACTCAAAATCTATTTTAGCAGATTTTGGGCTCCCTTTTAGATAAAAGGATTTTCAAAAATTCAAAAGGGCAACTTTTTCAGTGCCCTCCTGAAAAGACATCCTCTTTTTTTATGCCCAACGTTATATTTTGTATAATAACAAAATCTCATAAACTTTTTGTATTATCAATACTTTCTATGGCATTTGCTCCAAACAAAAAAGCTTGCAAACAAATCATTGTTTACAAGCTTTTTTTGTGCGCCCTCAGGGACTCGAACCCTGGACCCATTGATTAAGAGTCAATTGCTCTACCAGCTGAGCTAAGAGCGCATATACAACTCGAAGAAAGTGCGCCCTCAGGGACTCGAACCCTGGACCCATTGATTAAGAGTCAATTGCTCTACCAGCTGAGCTAAGAGCGCATATATCTTTCTTTTTTGCGGTTGCAAAGGTAGGCGTTTTATTTCATTTTCCCAAATAAAATTACTGTTTTTATCGGTTATTTTTTACATTTTATTCAAACTCATAAAAGTCGGATGGGCTACTTCGCTTTAAAGCAATGAGTTGCACATCTTTTCCAACAATTACCCCTTTGCTTTTTAATTTCCATTCTACCGTCTTATATGCCAGTTCGGGATGATTATTATCCTTACTGAGGTGACAAAGCCAGATGTATTTTAGATTCTCATTGATATTCTCGGCAAGAAAATCGGCCGTATCAGCATTACTCATGTGTCCGTTGGGACCAGCAATACGTTCTTTTAAATATTTTGGGTATGGTCCCATGCGAAGCATCTCTAAATCATAGTTTGCTTCCAGGATTAAATAATTGGCTTTGCAGATATAATGAGCTGCAGTTTCTGTTATATGGCCAAGGTCGGTAAGGAAAGAGAATGTTTTCTCGCCAATCTCGATACAATATCCCACATTATCTGTTCCGTCATGAGGAACTTCAAACGCTGAGATATTAAACTCATCTAACTTCATTGGCTCATCTTTATTTATATAATGAACCGAAGTAGATAGTTTTTCAGTCATACAGTAGCTCTTATTTATTCCTTCGTGTATTTCTCGTGTAGAATATACGGGGATATTATATTTCTCACCTAAATGCCCCACAGCTTTAATATGGTCAGCATGGTCGTGAGTTACAAATACAGCACGAACATCACTTAAGGACAGATTAACTTCCTTAAGACTTTTCTTAATAGTACGAATACCTATACCTGCGTCAATTAAAATGCCGTGTTTTTCAGTACCTAGATAGTAACAGTTTCCACTGCTTCCACTTGCTAAACTTATAAATTTTATTTTCATTTTATATTAATCAAGACATCTATTTTACTAAACAGTGTAGTAAAATGTATGCAAATGTACAAAAAAGGATGAAGAACTATTCCTTGTTTACTTCCTTTTTGTTTATTGCACTGATTAATTTATAAAAAGGGGAAAAGCAAAACGATGGTCAAGCAAGTAAAACCATTGGCGTATGGCTAGAAATTATAGGCCATTAATCAGCAAACTATTGGCCAATAAATCTTAATCATTGGTGAATAAAATAATTGGACTTAAACAAGAAATAATATTGTCCTCTGAATAAGTTCTATTAAATAAAACAAGAACTTAAATAAAAGATTATCAGAATGTTATTGTGGATAATCTATTTCAATCACTGACTCCTGAAAAAATAGAAAAACATAAGGTTGTTTTTGAGGGGGTAACAAGGTACTTCCTTCTGAGACTCTTTGGTAGTGGGGGTGACAAACTTTATACCAGGACATATAAAAGAAGTATTTCACATAAGTTTGTCACCACCATCACGAAAAAGATATACAGAAAACATAAAATCCTCTAAATTAGTTAATGGATGGAATGAACAGGAAATGAATGTAAAGAAGCAAAATTGTAATTAACTAAGGAAAATGATTTCAGCAAATTGATTAAAGGCCTGAAAGCAAAAACTGTTTAATAAGTAAAACCAGCGAAGAAGTTTAAAAATATCCCGAACAGAACAGCCTATACAACCAAAAAGGCTGCCGATAAATGATTATCTGCAGCCTTTTCAGCCTGAAAAAACTAACTACTCTATCCTTTTACCAACAATATCCCAATCTATAATACTCCAAAGTGCTGCAATATGATCTGCACGTCTGTTTTGATAATCAAGATAATAAGCATGTTCCCACACATCGAATCCAAGGATTGGTTTCAATCCATTTCTTAAAGGATTACTTCCGTTGGCTTCTTTGGTAATATGTAACTTCCCGTCTTTGTCGACAGATAACCAGGCCCAGCCCGATCCAAAAAGAGTAATAGAAGCGTTTGAGAACTCTTTTTTGAAATTCTCAAAGGATCCCCATTCTTTATTAATTGCTTCGGCAAGTTTTCCGGAAGGTTCATGTTTATTTGGTTTCCCGGTAAACTGCAAAAAATAAAGAGTATGATTAAGAACCTGACCGGCATTATTAAAAATTGGGCCGTCGGGAGCTGTAGCTACAATTACTTCCAGACTTTTTCCTTCAAATTCTGTTCCGGGAACAAGATTATTGAGGTTAGTTACGTAAGTCTGAAGATGTTTTCCATAATGGAAATTAACTGTTTGTTCACTGATTACTGGTTCCAAATCCTTATTTGCGTATGGAAGTTTTGGCATTTCGTATGTCATAGTCGTAAGTATTAAAGATAATAAAATTGATTTCATATATTTTGGAGTTTAAATTAAACTTCATGATAGAATAACATAAGGTTACATGTTTTTGTTCAATATCACTCAAACTTTATTTATCTTTGCAGACTAAGTTTGAAAGAATATTCAAGAAATGACAAATTATATAGATGAACTAAACGAGAGTCAGCGCGCTGCAGTGCTTTATAACGAAGGTCCTTCACTGGTAATTGCCGGTGCCGGATCGGGAAAAACACGTGTGCTGACTTATAAAATAGCTTATTTGCTGGAGTCAGGATATGAACCCTGGTCCATTCTTTCCCTTACTTTTACCAATAAAGCGGCAAGGGAAATGAAGGCACGTATAGCCAAACAAGTAGGCGAGCAAAGCGCACGCTATCTGTGGATGGGAACTTTCCACTCTGTTTTCTCACGCATACTGAGAGTAGAAGCAGAGGCTATTGGTTTTACGTCCAGCTTTACCATATACGACACCAGCGATTCAAAAAGTCTGATCCGGACAATCATCAAGGAAATGCAGCTGAATGAGAAAGCATACAAGCCCGGTTCCGTTCAGGGGCAGATATCAAATGCGAAGAACCATCTGATTTCTCCCGATGCTTATGCAGTTAACCGCGAAATGATGGAGCATGATATGGCAGCCAAGATGCCGGCAATCAGAGACATTTACCGCAGATACTGGGACAGATGCCGACAAGCAGGAGCAATGGATTTTGACGATTTATTGTTCTATACATTCCTGCTCTTCAGGGATCACCCGGAAATACTGAATAAATACCGGGAACAATTCAAATACATCCTGGTAGACGAGTATCAGGATACAAACTTTGCCCAGCACAGCATTGTTCTTCAGTTATCAAAAGAGCATCAAAAGGTTTGCGTGGTAGGAGATGACGCCCAAAGTATCTACTCTTTCCGCGGTGCCAACATTGATAATATATTAAAATTCACCAAGCTATACCAAAACACGCAAGTATTTAAGCTGGAGCAAAATTATCGCTCCACCAAAACCATCGTTCGTGCCGCGAATAGCCTTATAGAGAAAAACCGGGAACAAATTCGCAAAGAGGTATTCTCTGAAAAATCACAGGGAGAACCAATCGGCGTTTTCCAGGCATATTCGGATGTTGAGGAAGGAGATATTGTTTCCAATAAAATAATGGAGCTCCGCATGGCGCAACATTACGGATATGACGATTTTGCCATTCTTTACCGCACCAATGCTCAGTCAAGAATCTTCGAGGAAGCTTTGCGCAAGCGTAATCTTCCTTATAAAATTTACGGTGGTCTGTCCTTCTATCAGCGTAAGGAAATTAAGGATGTAATTGCATATTTCCGTGTGGTGGTGAATCCAAACGACGAAGAGGCCTTTAAACGAATAATTAATTACCCTGCCCGTGGAATTGGTGATACAACCGTTGGCAAAATAATTGAGGCGGCTAATACTCATTCGGTAAGTCTGTGGGATGTATTGTGCAGTCCGCTGGAATTTGGGCTAAATATAAATAAAGGAACTCACACCAAACTGCAAGGTTTCCGTGAACTGATTGAGAACTTTATCCGTGTATTATCCGAAAAGAATGCCTATGAAATGGCAACTTCCATCGTTAAGGAAGCAGGCATTGTGAATGATATCTATCAGGATCGCACACCGGAAAACCTAAGCCGGCAGGAGAATATAGAGGAATTGGTCAATGGAATCCATGATTTCTGCGCCATGCGTGAAGAAGAAGGGAACGAAAGCATCTCCCTTTCCGATTTCTTATCCGAAGTATCGTTATTATCCGATCAGGATACAGATAAATCGGGCGACGAGCCGAAGATCACTCTTATGACCATTCACTCTGCCAAAGGATTGGAATTCCGCAATGTTTTCATTGTAGGAATGGAAGAGAACCTTTTCCCTAGCAGCATGTCGGGTGATTCTCCAAGAGCCATGGAAGAGGAGCGAAGACTTTTCTACGTAGCCATCACTCGTGCAGAAGATCACTGCTTTCTTTCTTTTGCCAAAACCCGCTTTAAATATGGCAAAATGGAATTTGCGAATCCTAGCCGCTTTTTGAGAGACATAGATTCCTCTTTCTTAAAATTGCCGCAGGAATCTGTATCTGGCAGACATATTGATGAATCTCCTTCAAGATTCAGAAGAGAGCAAAATGAGCGCCCGGCACGTTCCTTGTTTAACTCAGAAAAGGAGAGACCAAAGCCTACCTTCAATGCAATATCCACTCCAAAGAATCTGACGAGAGTAGAGAATACACAATCAAGACCGGCATCGGGTGCACCGATAACTGATCTACAATCCGGACAACAGATTGAGCACGAACGCTTTGGTATAGGTGAAGTTGTTAAAGTAGAGGGTAGCGGAGAGAACCTCAAAGCAACCGTTAAATTCCGCAATGCAGGAGAAAAACAGTTATTGCTGAAGTTTGCCCGTTTCAAAGTGATTTCCTAAAAATAAAGACCTTTATATAAAATAATAATAAGATATACATTCAAATGATAGACTTTAGTAAAGTGCCATCTCCTTGTTATGTGATGGAAGAAGATCTGCTTCGAAAAAATCTGAGTACAATAAAAAGCGTGGGTGAAAGAGCAGGAGTAGAGATTATTCTGGCCTTTAAATCCTTTGCCATGTGGAAGTCTTTCCCTATATTCAGGGAATACATAAATTGTTCTACAGCCAGTTCTTTATATGAAGCCAGATTGGGATTCGAAGAGATGGGAAGCAGAACGCACACATACTCTCCGGCCTATACAGAAGAAGAGTTTCCTCAGATAATGGATTGCAGTAGCCATATTTCTTTCAACTCATTCAGTCAGTTTGAACGCTTTTTCCCATACGTGGAAAAAGAAGGGAAAGATATATCTTGCGGCATCCGCATTAATCCTGAATACTCAGACGTAGAAACGGAACTTTATAACCCTTGTGCTCCAGGCACTCGTTTTGGCATTACATCAGATTTACTTCCTGAGACTTTGCCCAAAGGTATCGACGGATTTCACTGTCATACTCTTTGTGAATCAAGTTCTTACGATCTTGAAAAGACTCTTTCTCATATTGAAAAACGATTCAGCAAGTGGTTCTCACAGATAAAATGGTTAAATCTGGGCGGCGGACATTTAATGACCCGCAAAGATTATGATACCGAACACCTGATTCAGTTGCTGAAAGACTTTAAAGCACGATATCCACACCTTCATGTTATCCTTGAACCGGGCTCAGCATTTACATGGCAGACCGGAGTTTTAGTTTCTTCTGTGGTAGATATCGTTGAAAACAAGGGAATTAAGACAGCCATTCTCAATGTAAGCTTCACCTGCCACATGCCCGACTGTCTTGAAATGCCTTATAAGCCAGATGTAAGAGGAGCCATATCGGAAGCTGTTCCGGGAAAGCATGTTTATAGGTTAGGAGGTAACAGTTGCCTGAGCGGAGACTATATGGGCAACTGGAGTTTTGACCACGAATTGCAGATTGGCGAAAGAATTATCTTCGAAGATATGATTCATTATACCATGGTGAAGACAAATATGTTCAATGGAATTCAACATCCAAGCGTTGGTTTGTGGACCAGCAAAAACGAGCTAAATATTTATAAGACTTTCTGTTACGAGGATTATCGCGATAGAATGTGCTAATAGTTCAAATTAGATATGCGGTTTTTTGATAAAAAAAGTATGCGAAATATTTGGTATTTTAGAAAAAAGAGCTACTTTTGCATCCGCAATCGCGAAAGTAGCTCAGTTGGTAGAGCATAACCTTGCCAAGGTTAGGGTCGCGGGTTCGAGTCCCGTCTTTCGCTCTAAAGTTTGAGCGTGTCTTACGGCTGTAGAGTCGGTTAAATGCCCAGGTGGCGGAATGGTAGACGCGCTAGTTTCAGGTACTAGTGTTAGCAATGACGTGCAAGTTCGAGTCTTGTTCTGGGCACTGCAAGAGCGCACAAACTTTATATGTTGGAGAGGTGGCGGAATTGGTAGACGCGCTACTTTGAGGGGGTAGTGACAGTTATGTCGTGGGAGTTCGAGTCTCCTTCTCTTCACATAGGAAGATATTTATTGAAAAATGCGAAAGTAGCTCAGTTGGTAGAGCATAACCTTGCCAAGGTTAGGGTCGCGGGTCCGAGTCCCGTCTTTCGCTCCAAAATACATTACAGACCTTTCCTTAGTGGTTAAGGTCTTTGTTGTTTGAAATAAACTTATTATTCGCGAAAGTAGCTCAGTTGGTAGAGCACAACCTTCCCAAGGTTGGGGTCGCGGGTTCGAGCCCCGTTTTTCGCTCATCAGATTACAAGCCTGTCGGTATACAACCGCCGGGCTTTTCTTTTTAATACAAACCTTTAAAAAAGGAGGCTCACATGTATATTTTACTATTAACTTACCAGAAACCTCTCGAAGAAGTAGACAAACATCTTGATGCTCACAAAGTTTATCTTGAAAAGAACTATAAAGCCGGCAATTTTGTGGCTTCAGGCAGAAGAAATCCCAGGATAGGAGGAATAATCTTATGCAGAGCAATAGGAAAGGAAGAAGTTGAGAATCTGATCAAAGAAGATCCCTTCTATGCTTATGAGGTGGCAAAATATGAAATTCTGGAATTTGAACCATCAAAACTGGCCGAAGGTTTCGAGAAATTTCTTTGATTATAGCGTAAACTGCATTAGGATTAAGAAAAATAGTGCAAATCGGCTATAGGAATACCCCAGGAAACTGCAAGCTCATTCCTGGAAAAATCAAAACCAGGCGGGCTATTTGCAAAGAGCAACCGGACGTTTTAAGAAAGCAGGCGGAACTTTATTACATCCTTGTACAGAAGAATGTTTTCTTTTGTACAAAACAATGCAATCTTCTGTACAAAAGAATGAATTGTTTTGTACAGGAGAATATAAAAACATAACGGGAGTTTCAGTAACATCCCGCGGCTAATTATTTTTTCCTCACCGGAAGTGGCGCTTAATCACAGCAATTAATTAGATGAAAATTTAACTTCTTCATCTAAAATGATTACTTTTGCGTTTCAAAAGCAGAAAATAAAATTAAAAAAATAGATTATAATGGCAAAGGAACTAAAAGGACTTACCAAACGCAGCGATAATTATTCGCAATGGTACAATGAATTGGTAGTAAAAGCTGATTTGGCAGAAGCATCTGCAGTACGTGGATGTATGGTTATTAAGCCTTATGGATACGCTATCTGGGAAAAGATTCAACGTCAGCTGGATGACATGTTTAAGGAAACAGGACACGTTAATGCTTATTTCCCTTTGCTGATTCCTAAATCATTTTTAAGCCGCGAAGCAGAACACGTAGAAGGATTTGCTAAGGAATGTGCTGTAGTAACTCATTATCGTTTAAAAAATGCAGAAGATGGTTCGGGAGTGGTTGTTGACCCTGCTGCAAAACTTGAAGAAGAATTGATTATTCGTCCTACTTCAGAAACTATTATCTGGAACACATATAAAAACTGGATTCAGTCTTACCGTGATCTTCCTATCCTGTGTAACCAGTGGGCAAACGTTTTCCGCTGGGAAATGCGTACCCGTTTGTTCCTTCGTACTGCTGAATTCTTGTGGCAGGAAGGACATACAGCTCACGCAACCCGCGAGGAAGCAGAAGAAGAAGCTAAGAAGATGCTAAATGTATATGCTGATTTTGCTGAAAACTTCATGGCTGTTCCTGTTGTAAAGGGGGTTAAATCTGCCAACGAACGTTTTGCCGGTGCTTTGGATACATATACTATTGAAGCAATGATGCAGGATGGAAAAGCCTTACAATCAGGTACTTCTCACTTCCTTGGTCAGAACTTTGCTAAAGCATTCGATGTTCAGTTCGTGAACAAGAACAATGAAATGGAATATGTATGGGCTACTTCATGGGGAGTTTCCACTCGTTTAATGGGTGCTCTTATTATGACTCACTCTGATGACAATGGTTTGGTACTTCCTCCTAAATTGGCTCCATTCCAGGTAGTTATCGTTCCAATTTATAAGAATGAAGAGCAATTGAATGCCATCAATGAAAAAGTTGCAGGAATCACTGCTAAACTAAAAGCATTAGGCATTTCATTCAAATATGATAATTCAGACAACAAACGTCCTGGATTCAAATTCGCTGATTATGAATTAAGAGGTGTTCCTGTTCGTTTGGTTATGGGTGCACGCGACTTAGAAAACAATACAGTAGAGATTATGCGCCGTGATACTCTTGAAAAAGAGACTGTTACATGTGATAATATTGAAACTTACGTGAAAGATCTTCTTGATGCTATCCAGGCAAATATCTTCAAGAAAGCATACGATTATCGCGAAGCACATACAATCACTGTTGATTCTTACGAAGAATTCAAAGAAAAGATTGAAGAAGGCGGATTTATCCTTGCTCATTGGGACGGAACTACTGAAACAGAAGAACTTATCAAGGAAGAAACAAAGGCAACTATCCGTTGTATTCCTTTAAATGGCGACAAAACTCCTGGAAAATGTATGGTTACTGGTAAACCATCTGCTTGCAGAGTAGTATTTGCCCGTTCTTATTAAGAAAAGATGAAAAGAATCCGCTTTGCTGTTATTGGGCAGGGACATATCGGCAAACGACATGCCGAAATGATTCGCCGCAATCCGCAGGCGGAGCTGGTTGCAGTTTGCGACATTCTTTCAAAGGAAAAGCTAGGTTTATCAGGTATTTCTGAAGCCTTTTACGGCTCTGTTGATGAACTGCTGGCAAATGAAAAAGAGATTGATGTAATCAATATCTGCGTTCCAAACGGGCTCCATGCCGAATTTGCACTTAAAGCGCTTAATTCTGAAAAGCACGTTGTCATTGAAAAGCCAATGGCTCTCTCAAAACGGGACGCAGAACAAGTTTTATCCAGAAGCAAGGAGGTAGGGCGTGACGTATTTTGCGTAATGCAAAACCGCTATTCTCCGCCTTCAGTCTGGCTAAAAGAAGTTATTGACAGCAGGATACTGGGAAAGCTTTATTCAGTTCAGCTTAATTGCTTTTGGAATCGCGATGAACGGTATTACAAACCGGGAAACTGGCACGGCACTACCGAAATGGATGGTGGAACTTTATTCACCCAATTCTCTCATTTTGTGGATATTATGTATTGGCTATTTGGCGACATTACCAATATTAAAGGTTCTTTTCAGGACTTCAATCACCAGTCGCTGACGGCTTTTGAAGACAGCGGAAGTGTTCTTTTCGATTTCCTAAAAGGAGGGTCGGGGAGTCTGAATTATTCTACCGCTGTGTGGGATAAGAATCTGGAAAGCAGTCTGACCATTATAGCTGAAAACGGTTCTGTTAAGGTAGCCGGACAATATATGAACGAGGTTGAATACTGTCACATAAAAGATTATTCGATGCCGAAACTAACTCCTTCTAATCCACCTAATGATTACGGGGCGTATAAAGGATCGGCACAAAATCATCACTACGTAATTCAAAACGTGATTGATAAGCTCAATGGCAATGCTTTGATTACCACAAACGCCATGGATGGATTAAAAGTGGTCGATATTATAGAAAGAATATATAAAGAAAGGGATACTCAATAGAGCATCCCTTTTTATTTTCACTGTCCGTCAAAACAGTTATTATAGCATATTTCTTAGAATTGGAAGAAATTCTTAGCATTGTTGTAGCTGATATCTTCAATCATCTGACCGATAAATTTCATTTCAGATGCAGGAATTTCACCGTTTTCTACATCGCGACCAACAAGGTTACACAATGTACGACGGAAATATTCGTGACGAGGATATGACATAAAGCTACGTGAGTCAGTTAACATACCAACAAAACGGCTCAATAAACCAAGAACAGAAAGAGCATTCATTTGTTTTTCCATACCATCTTTCTGATCAAGGAACCACCATCCTGAACCAAACTGAATCTTTCCGGCAATCTTACCATCCTGGAAGTTACCAAGCATAGTTGCAATTACTTCGTTTGCACATGGATTCAGGTTATAAAGTATTGTTTTAGTAAGCTTACCATTGTAATCAAGACGATTCAGGAACTTAGACATAGCCTTGGCTGTGTTAAATTCGCCGATAGAATCGAAACCGGTATCAGCTCCTAATTTCTCAAACATACGAGTGTTGTTGTTACGAATAGCTCCGTAATGGAATTGTTGAGTCCATCCTGTTTCGTAATCCATTTCAGCAAATACAATAAGCATAGCCGATTTGAATTTAAGGATTTCTTCTTTTGTAAGTTCAGCGCCACCGTATACTTTATTGAAGATAGCTTTGATTTCAGCATCAGTATAGTCTTCTGCATAGAATTCTTCAATACCGTGGTCAGACAGTTTACAACCAAGGCTAGCGAAGAAGTCATGACGAACTTTCAATGCTGCAACAACATCATCAAATGTATTGATTGTAACGCCACTAACTTCAGCTAATTTTTCAATGTAAGCGCGGAAGTCAGCAGGAACTTCTACAGCCATAGCTTTATCAGGACGCCATGTTGGCAACATCTTAGTCGCAAAGCCACTATTCTTTGTAGCAATGTGATATTCCATAGAATCAATAGGATCATCAGTAGTACAAACAGCTTCTACATTATAACGAGTCATCATTCCACGTGCTGAATATTCAGGTAAAGCAAGTTTCTCATTACATTCATCGAAAATTTCACGTGCAGTATCTTTATTAAGAATCTTATTGATGCCAAAAGCAGTTTTAAGTTCCAGGTGAGTCCAGTGATAAAGAGGATTTCTCATTGTGTAAGGAACGGTTTCTGCCCATTTTTCAAATTTTTCCCAATCAGAAGTATCTGTACCAGTACAAAAACGTTCATCAATACCGTTAGTACGCATTGCACGCCATTTGTAGTGGTCTCCGCCTAACCATATTTCAGTTAATGAACGAAACTTGTGGTCGTCAGCAACCATTTTAGGAACTAAATGACAATGGTAGTCAATGATAGGCATCTTAGCCGCATGTTCGTGATACAGTTCTTGTGCAGTTTTAGTTTGCAACAAGAAATTTTCATCCATAAAATTCTTCATTTTATTAGAGCGTTTTAAGTATTTAAAATTGTTACTACTATATTATTAATAGATATATAGCTAATTATTAGCTTTATATAGCTATTCCCTATTTTAGATTTATTAACCGTTATCGCACACGAAAGTAGAAATTTAATTTGGAATCACAAAATTATTCGTATATTTGCGCATATTATTTATGATATTTAAACTGTTATCGAACACGAATGAGATTTTGTAACCAAACAACAACAAAATCCTTAAATAGTGGGTACAGTTTCCTTGATAATAAGTCATTGAAATCATAGTATTTAGAACATTATAAAATAAAAGAAATGAAACCATTAAACAGACAAAATGTTCAGGCGAACAAATATCCTGAACGTATCATTCAGTTTGGAGAAGGCAATTTTTTGCGCGCATTTGTAGACTGGATCGTTTATAACATGAATCAGAAAGCTGATTTCAATAGTAGTGTTGTTGTTGTTCAACCTATTGAAAAAGGTATGATTGATATGTTGAATGCTCAGGACTGTCTTTACCACCTTAATCTTCAAGGTTTGGACAAAGGAAAAGAAGTTAACAGCATTGAAATGATCGATGTTATCAGCCGCGCTTTGAATCCTTATACTCAGAATGATGAGTTCATGAAATTGGCTGAAAACCCTGAAATGCGTTTTGTTATTTCTAACACAACAGAAGCTGGTATCGCTTTTGATCCTTCTTGCAAATTAACTGATGCTCCTGCTTCTTCTTATCCAGGAAAATTAACTCAGTTATTATTTCACCGTTTCAAAACATTCAATGGTGCAGCTGACAAAGGTTTAATCATCTTCCCATGCGAATTAATCTTCCTGAATGGTAAAGAATTAAAGAAATGTATTGAACAATATATTGATCTTTGGAACCTTGGCGCAGAATTCAAAACTTGGTTTGAAACTGCTTGCGGTGTTTACTGTACATTGGTTGACCGTATTGTACCAGGATATCCTCGTGCAACTATCAACGAAATTCTTGATAAAATCCAGATCGAAGATAAAATGGTTGTTCAGGCAGAAATTTTCCACTTATGGGTAATCGAAGCTCCAGAATCAATCTCTAAAGAATTCCCTGCTGACAAAGCTGGTTTGAATGTATTATTCGTTCCTTCTGAAGCTCCTTATCACGAAAGAAAGGTTACTTTATTGAATGGCCCTCACACTGTACTTTCTCCTGTTGGTTACCTTTCAGGTTTGAATACAGTTAGAGAATGCTGCGAAGATGCTGTTATCGGTAAATTCGTTCACAAAGTAATGTTCGAAGAATTACTTGAAACATTGAACTTACCAAAAGCGGAACTTGAAAAATTCGGTAAAGACGTTATGGAACGCTTCTGCAACCCATTCGTAAAGCACTTCGTAACTTCAATCATGCTTAACTCATTCCCTAAATTCAAAACTCGTGACCTTCCAGGTTTGAAAACATATTTGGAACGTAAGGGTGAACTTCCTGCTGGTATCGTTCTTGGTTTGGCTGGTATCATTACTTACTACAAAGGTGGTAAACGTGGTGAAGATACTATCGTTCCTAACGATGATCAGGCTATTATCGATTTACTTGCAAAACTTTGGGCAACAGGTTGCACTAAGACAGTTGCAGAAGGAGTTTTAGCTTCTGAAATGATCTGGGGTGAAGACTTGAACAAAATTTCTGGATTAACAGAAAAAGTAATTGGATACTTGAACTCTATCCAGGAAAAGGGTATGCTTGAAACAGTAAAAGGAATTATCTAATAAAATCCTACTATAATCATAAAAGCGACTTACTCTGCTATTCAGCAGCTGTAAGTCGCTTTTTTAGGTATAAGCTTTCACTAACAATTTTCGTTTTAGTCTTACTAAGAAATAAAATATTGTTACTGTTAAAAACTATCTATGTCCTAGACTTCTATAGTTTTATTTCTAATTTCATCTATTATCATCCTTATTACCAACACATTACTAAGAATTTATATAATTAGAATCTAACTCTTCAAAAAAAGGAAAAGTCTCGGGTTCTTTTTGAGGGGGTAACAAGGGGAGTGGCTCTGAAACCCTTTGATAGAGGGGGTGCTAAATTTTAAACCAAGACATATAAAAGATCTTTTCTACAAAGTTTGTCACACGCCATAAAATATACAGACATAATTTATTCCATAATTCCTTTCAGCATGGATAAGCAAATAGATATTATCGCAAATAATAAAACAAGCTCTTTATCTCTAATCCAGGCCATTTACACTTGCGTCATCACATCTACAACTTAAAGAGAATAAGAATTGATAAAAAAACAAGAAATATGGTTGTATAATCGCAATTTTAGCGTATATTTGCAGCCAGATTTTCTCACACTTAATGAAGATAAAGGAAATAGTAAGCGCCCTTGAAAGGTTCGCGCCTCTGCCTTTGCAAGACGGATTTGATAATGCCGGACTGCAAATTGGGCTGACAGAAGCGGAAGCAACAGGGGCTTTGTTATGTCTTGACGTTACTGAATCTGTTATTGATGAAGCAATTACGTTGGGATATAATCTCGTTATATCGCATCATCCACTCATCTTTAAAGGATATAAGTCTATTACAGGAAAAGATTATGTAGAGCGCTGTATCCTGAAAGCAATAAAAAATGATATCGTAATTTATTCTGCACACACAAATCTGGATAATGCGTCTGGAGGAGTGAATTTTAAAATTGCAGAAAAAATTGGTTTAAAAAATATACATATCCTTTCGTGCAAAGAAGATTCACTGCTAAAACTAGTAACTTTTGTTCCTGTTGAGCATGCAGAGAAGGTACGTCGCGCATTATTTAGTGCTGGATGTGGAAACATAGGAGACTATGATTCATGTAGTTACAATCTGGAAGGCGAGGGGACTTTCCGCGCTCAGGAAGGTACGCATCCTTTTTGCGGGGAAATAGGAGAATTGCATAAAGAAAAGGAAATTCGTATTGAAACGATTCTTCCTTCTTATAAGAAAAGTGCAGTTGTCAGAGCATTAATAGCTGAACATCCTTATGAAGAACCAGCTTTTGATCTTTATCCGTTAAAGAATTCCTGGGCACAAGCCGGAGCCGGAGTGATAGGGGAACTGGAATGCCCTGAAACAGAACTTGATTTTCTGAAACGAATTAAGGATACATTCGAAGTTGGCTGCATTAAACATAATGAACTGACAGGCAGATCAATACGTAAGGTAGCATTATGTGGAGGGGCAGGGGCTTTCCTCCTTTCTGACGCTATTAATTGTAATGCAGATGTTTTCATCACAGGTGAGATTCGATATCACGATTATTTTGGTCACGAAAACGATATTCTAATGGCTGAAATAGGTCATTATGAAAGCGAACAACATACAAAAGAAATTTTCTATTCATTATTAAGGGGTTTATTTCCTGATTTTGGAATACAGTTTAGTAAAATAAATACCAATCCCATAAAATATTTATAATAATATGGCTAAAGAAGCAAAAAACGAACCGAAAGAGTTGACGGTAGAGCAAAAGCTAAAAGCATTGTATCAACTGCAAACAATGCTTTCAGAGATTGATAAGATTAAAACACTTAGAGGTGAACTACCTCTTGAAGTACAGGATCTTGAAGATGAAGTTGCCGGTTTGAATACTCGTATTGAAAAGATTAAAGCTGAAATCGCTGAGCTTAAAGCTGCAATTGCTGCAAAGAAAATTGAAATTGAGTCAGCAAAAGCATCTGTTGAGAAGTACAAATCACAACAAGAAAACGTTCGCAATAACCGTGAGTTCGATTTTCTATCCAAAGAAATTGAATTCCAGACTCTGGAAATCGAACTTTGCGATAAAAGAATAAAAGAATTTGCTGTAGAAGAGAAAGCTAAAAGCGAAGAAGTTTTAAGCAGCGTTACAGCTTTGGAAGAAAGACAAAAAGACTTAGCAGTAAAGAAGAGTGAACTCGACGAGATTGTTTCTGAAACAAAACAGGAAGAGGAAAAGCTAAGAGACAAGGCTAAGGTTCTTGAAACAACAATTGAACCTCGTTTGTTACAGGCATTTAAACGTATCCGTAAAAATTCTCGCAATGGTTTGGGAATTGTTTACGTACAGCGTGATGCTTGTGGTGGTTGCTTTAATAAAATCCCACCTCAGAGACAATTGGATATCCGTATGCGTAAGAAAATTATTGTATGCGAATATTGCGGTAGAGTAATGATCGACCCTGAATTAGCTGGAGTTGAATTATAGTCAATCTTCACAAAATAATTATCATGAGAGAGAGTTTTAAAGACTCTCTCTTTTTGTTTTAAAGCTGATTATAATCTGGTATATCTTTTAAAAAAACATAAGTCTGATTAACATAGTCCATCTTACAGCAGTAATGGTTTATTCCATTACTCACTATTAAATAGTCCACTTTAAGCACAAAGTTGTAATTCGTGATCTGATTAAAAACTGCTTGCGTAATTTCTATATGCGGAGCTTTGTACTCAATAATCATCTTGGCCGAAAGATTACGATTATAAAGTACTGTATCACAACGTTTTTTTGTTCCGTTTAAATTCAGTAGAACTTCATTTGCCATTAAGGCAGATGGATATCCTTTATGATTAATCAGGAAATGAATGAAATGCTGGCGCACCCATTCTTCAGGTGTTAGTGCAACGTATCGCCTCCTTATCAAATCAAATATTACTTTTTTACCTTCACGTATTGCTATTTTAGTTTCGTATTTTGGTAGGTTTAACAATAACATTTATTAAATTTGTAGTTTAAAAAATTGATATATATTTATATAAAATACAAATTTAGCAGATAATTATGAAAACGAAGAAAGAAATAGTGGAAAATTGGCTCCCTCGTTATACAAAACGATCATTAGAAGATTTCGGAGAATACATTCTATTGACAAACTTCAATAAATATGTGGAAATATTTGCTGAGCAATTTAATGTTCCTGTTTTAGGAAGAGATGCAAATATGACTTCAGCAAGTGCAGAAGGTATTACCATTATTAATTTTGGAATGGGAAGTCCAAATGCAGCTATCATTATGGATCTGCTTGGAGCAATACACCCAAAAGCTTGTCTGTTCCTTGGAAAATGTGGTGGTATAGACAAAAAGAACCAGATAGGAGATCTTATTCTTCCCATTGCGGCAATTAGAGGTGAAGGTACTTCCAATGATTATTTTCCTCCCGAAGTTCCTGCATTGCCAGCATTTATGTTGCAGCGTGCGGTCTCTTCTTCAATTCGCGACTATGCTCGTGACTATTGGACAGGGACTGTATATACAACTAATAGAAGAATTTGGGAACACGACGAAAAATTTAAAGAATACCTGCTACAAACCCGCGCAATGGCAGTTGATATGGAAACGGCAACTCTATTTACAACTGGATTTGCCAATCACATTCCAACTGGAGCATTACTCTTGGTTTCAGACCAACCAATGATACCTGAGGGCATTAAAACAGATAAAAGTGATAATATGGTTACTCAAAACTATGTGCACGAACATGTAGAAATAGGTATTGCATCACTTAAAATGATTATTGATCAAAAGAAGACTGTTAAGCATCTAAAGTTTGATAAATAACCTACAGAATTAAATGGCAAAAAAAGAATTCACATACGAAGATATAATTAAGGATATTAAAGCTAAGGAATACAAACCCATCTACTATTTAATGGGAGAAGAGCCTTATTACATTGATTTAATATCTGATTATATCACTCAGAATATTCTTACTGAGATTGAAAAGGAATTCAATCTTACTGTTGTATATGGTGCTGATGTAGATGTAGCAACAATAATAAACGCTGCAAAACGGTATCCTATGATGTCGGAATATCAGGTTGTTATAGTTAAAGAAGCTCAGAATATTAAAAATCTGGACGAGCTATCATTCTATCTGCAAAAGCCTTTAAACTCAACCATTCTAGTTATTTGCCATAAACACGGTGTTCTGGATAGACGTAAAAAGCTCGCAGCTGAAATTGAGAAGAAAGGAGGAGTTCTTTTTGAATCCAAAAAACTAAAGGATACAATGCTACCGGGATTTATCACTTCCTATCTAAAAAGGAAAGGGCTTGATATTGAGCAAAAATCTTCAGCAATGATTACAGACTTTGTGGGAGCTGATCTTAGCCGCCTTACCGGTGAACTTGAAAAATTAGCCATCACACTGCCTCCAGGGCAAACACGTGTAACTCCAGAGCAAATAGAAAAGAATATAGGAATAAGCAAGGATTATAATAACTTTGAGTTGAGAAATGCATTAATAGTAAAAGATGTATTTAAGGCAAATCAGATAATAAAATATTTTGCAGAAAATCCAAAAACAAATCCGATACAGGTAACCGTGTCTTTACTCTTTAGCTTTTTCTCAAATTTAATGCTAGCATATTATGCGCCCGAAAAATCAGAACAAGGAATAGCTCAGCAGTTAGGGTTAAAGACCACATGGCAATCGAAAGACTACTTGACTGCAATGCGAAAATATAGTGGAGTAAAGGTTATGCAGATTATAGGGGAAATAAGAAATTGCGACGCCAAATCAAAAGGAGTGGGAAACAGCACTTCAGATAACGAGGAACTACTTCGTGAATTAGTGTATAATATTTTGCATTAAAATAACTCACCTCATTCATATAAAGCCTTCATTTATGGAGGCTTTTTTTATGCATAAAAGTAAATCTTAAATTGATACTAAAAAGATCACAGATCAACTTCCTCTCACAAACCTAAAGCGATCGTAAAAGCTAAAAATGAACACTATTTTTACTACTTTTCTAGAACTTATCTTCCCAACAACCTTTAAAATAGTGCTAATCTATTATATCACAGATATTTAAAACAAAAACAAGCTTCTTAGAATCGTTTATTTATCACTTATTGAACAATAATACGCAAATTCATCAAGCATTCTATTTTTAATAGAGACAATTGTTTATCTAGTACCATTTATAGATACTAAGGTAGTATAACAAAATAAGTCAATTTACAAAGGTGAATCTTTTTGTGGAAATACCCACTATATACAAATGTACCATCAGATAATAATGTAAACTATAGGTTACATCTGTGCTAAAATAGTGCAAATGCACAATTGTAACAACTAATTTTACAAATAAAAACTGGCGAAACTAAAATACGTATAAATGCTATTTATAACACATTTTTATAAGATTAAAACATAATGTATCAGATAAATACGATATTTTAATAAATTAAAAATATAGATTAGACGAAATTTACATGAGAACATCTGTGATTATGAATTTTATAAAAATTATACACTTATATATATGTCTAATTATTAAGTAATTATATAATATAGCTAAAGTTGTACTTTTACCATAATACAGATGTAAATTAAGACTTTCGGAGTGCTATTATACATTTGTACTCAACTATTTATATTTGTAATTGTATCTTTAATACATTTGTTATTTGCATATGTGAATTATTCTATTTACATTTGTCGAATCATTGTTTACAGTTATATTTCACATTTATATATTCAAAAAGACTCAAAGATGAAAGATAGAATTGAAGCTATAATGAGAAGAGAACATTTAACTCCTTCTTCATTTGCTGAAAGCATCGAAATTCAGCGTTCTACATTAACACATATTTTGCGAGGCAGAAATAATCCAAGCCTTGATGTAGTTATGAAAATTCATCAGCGATATAAATACGTAAATTTAGATTGGTTGCTATATGGAAATGGTAATATGGTGAATCAGGAAAATTCACAGAGCGATTTTCAAGGCTCTTTATTCGACGAGAATACAGAAAATGCGTCCATTCCTACGGGTGAAACTGAATATCGCAAGGAAATCGCATTAAAAACGCCTGAAATACCTACTAAAGAAGTTGTAAAAGAGGAAGTTAGATACATTGAAAGACCTCCCAGAAAAATTACTGAAATAAGAATTTTCTTCGATGATAATACATTTGAAATCTTTAAAGGCGAAAAATTACCTTTCGGAAAATTTAATGAAGACAGGTAAAGTATAAATTGGACAAAATGGCGTATCTTTGTCACCTGAACGAGAATTATTCCTATTCATGAAAAAATTTATTTTAGATTTAACGGTTACGGACAACATTCAGTTAAATGCTAACTACGTGTTGATCAAGATGACCTCTCAGGAAATATTGCCTGAAATGATTCCTGGACAATTTGCAGAAATAAGAGTGGACGGATCACCTACTACTTTCCTTCGCCGACCTATTTCCATCAATTACGTAGACAGAGTAAACAATGAGGTTTGGTTTCTTGTACAATTAGTTGGAGATGGCACGCGTACGTTAGCTAAAGTGACTAAAGGAACCATTGTAAATGTGGTAATGCCTCTGGGAAATGGGTTTTCCATTCCACAGGAACCCACTGAAAAGCTTTTGCTTATTGGTGGAGGTGTTGGAACAGCCCCTCTGCTGTATTTAGGAGAGATATTACGGGCTAATAACTGCAAACCGACCTTCTTATTAGGAGCACGTTCAGAAAGTGATCTGCTTCAATTAGAGGACTTTAGAAAGTATGGAGACGTTTACAGTACCACTGAAGACGGTAGTGCCGGAGAAAAAGGATATGTTACCCAACATTCCGTATTAAATAAGCAACAATTTGATAGAATATACACATGCGGTCCTAAACCGATGATGATGGCTGTTGCTAAATATGCCAAAGCAAATAATATTGAATGTGAAGTCTCTTTAGAGAATACAATGGCATGTGGCGTAGGTGCTTGTCTATGTTGTGTAGAAAAGACTGTAGATGAAGGACATATATGCGTGTGTACAGAAGGACCTGTTTTTAATATAAAGAAGTTGCTATGGCAGATTTAAGTGTAAATATTGGAGAATTAAAAATGAAGAATCCGGTGATGACAGCATCGGGTACATTTGGATACGGAAATGAGTTTGAAGACTTTATAGATATAGCGCGAATAGGTGGTATAATTGTAAAAGGTACTACACTTCACAAACGTGAAGGGAACCCATATCCACGTATGGCAGAGACTCCATCTGGCATGTTAAACGCTGTAGGACTGCAAAATAAGGGTGTTGATTACTTCGTTGAGCACATTTATCCTAAGATAAAGGACACTGATACTAACATTATAGTAAATGTTTCTGGATCTGCTATAGATGATTATGTAAAAACAGCAGAAATCATCAACGAGCTTGTAAATATTCCTGCTATAGAATTAAATATATCCTGCCCTAATGTAAAGCAAGGGGGAATGGCTTTTGGAGTTACAACAAAAGGCGCTTGCGATGTAATTAGTGCCGTTCGTTCTGTATACAAAAAGACGCTGATCGTAAAATTGTCGCCAAATGTTACAGACATTACCGAGATTGCAAGAGCTGCCGAAGCTTCAGGCGCAGATAGTGTTTCTTTGATAAACACACTTTTAGGAATGGCAATTGATGCAGAAAAACGTCGTCCACTATTGTCAACTGTTACTGGTGGGTTAAGCGGTCCGGCAGTAAAACCTATTGCTTTGCGGATGGTATGGCAAGTTGCTAAAGCTGTAAATATTCCTGTAATTGGTTTGGGTGGTATAATGGACTGGAAAGATGCTGTTGAATTTATGCTTGCTGGTGCTACTGCCGTGCAAATTGGCACAGCCAACTTTATTGATCCTGCCGTTACTGTTAAAGTGATTGATGGTATAAATAATTACCTGGATCATCACGGATATTCTTCCGTAAAAGATATTATTGGTGCTTTAGAAGTATAAGCCGATTATTAAACAAAGAACTGCTCAGCATTAAGTTGTTCTCCGGTTTTACTTTTTAGAAAAGGCCTACAGATAAAATTAAAAAGGTGTACACTTAGATTATATTCAGTGTACACCTTTTTTAATTTAGCCCTACTTTAAAAACTAAACTTGTAACCAACAAAATCCTTAGCTCCGGTTTAGTTACAGTTAGCTTTATGAAATATTTTGATTAAGCCTTATTTTAATAAATCAGGTCTCAGACGTTTTGTTCGTTCAAGAGATTGGGATAATTCCCATTCTGAGATTTTTGCTTCGTGACCTGAAAGTAAAATATCAGGAACTTTCCACCCATTATAATCAGCCGGTCTTGTATAAACCGGAGCCGCTAAAAGATTATCCTGAAAAGAATCTGAAAGAGCAGATTGTTCGTCGGATATAACGCCTGGAATTATGCGAACAATGGCATCAGCCATTACAGCCGCTGCCAATTCGCCGCCAGTCAAAACATAATCTCCGATACTAATTTCCTTTGTAATTAAGTGTTCCCGGATTCTATAATCAATTCCTTTGAAATGTCCGCACAGAATAATCAGGTTATTGGTCAGTGAAAGAGTATTTGCCATTTTTTGGTCAAACTGCTCACCGTCAGGAGTTGTAAAAATCACCTCATCATACTCTCTTTCAGCCTTTAAAGAATTTATACATCTTTCAATGGGCTCAATTTTCATCACCATTCCGGCACAACCGCCAAACGGATAATCGTCTACCTTGCGATGTTTGTCTGTGGTATAATCACGAAGATTGTGAATATGAATCTCGGCAAGTCCTTTATTCTGAGCTCTTTTGAGAATGGAACAATTGAAGAATCCTTCAATCATTTCCGGTAAAACTGTAATTATATCAATGCGCATAGCTCTAATTTTTTGCAAAAATACAAATAAATATGCTTGGTAGAGGCAGATATTCATGAAGAAAATACGTATTTTTGTCCAAAACAACCCGAAATATGACTGCAAAGGAAAGAATAGAGCAATTGCGTACTGAAATTCATCGCCATAACCATAATTACTATGTATCGAACTCCCCTAAAATTTCCGATCTGGAATTTGATAAACTACTGAAAGAACTTCAGGAACTGGAAGATCAATACCCTGAATATTATGACGAAAACTCCCCAACAATGCGGGTTGGAAGCGATATTAACAAGAATTTTACGCAGGTGGCTCACAAATACCCTATGCTTTCATTGGGAAATACCTATTCAGAATCTGAGGTTACTGATTTTTATGAACGCGTGCGCAAATCATTAAACGAAGATTTTGAAATTTGTTGCGAAATAAAGTTTGATGGAACATCCATTTCTCTGACTTATGTGGACGGGCAGCTTGTAAGAGCCGTAACCAGAGGCGATGGTGAAAAAGGAGACGATGTTACGGATAACGTGAAGACTATCAAAACAATACCTTTAGTTCTTCATGGGAATGACTATCCTCAGGAGTTCGAAATCAGAGGAGAAATTCTTTTGCCATGGACAGTTTTTGAGGAACTTAACCGGGAAAAAGAAGCACGTGAGGAACCACTCTTTGCCAATCCAAGAAATGCAGCTTCGGGAACACTTAAATTGCAGAATTCATCAATCGTTGCCTCAAGAAAACTAGATGCATACCTATATTATCTTTTAGGTGAAGAGTTACCCTGCGACGGCCATTTTGAGAATCTGGAAGCCGCTCAACGATGGGGATTTAAGATTTCGGATGCTATCCGGAAATGTAAAACCTTGCAAGAAGTGTTCGATTTCATAAATTATTGGGATACGGAACGTAAAAATCTCCCGGTAGCTTCTGACGGTATTGTACTGAAAGTTAATTCTTTACGCCAGCAAAAAACGTTAGGATACACAGCAAAATCTCCTCGCTGGGCCATTGCCTATAAATTTCAGGCCGAGCAAGCATTAACCCGTCTCAATGAAGTTACCTTCCAGGTAGGCAGAACGGGAGCTGTTACTCCAGTTGCCAATCTGGACCCCGTTCAACTTTCAGGAACAGTTGTTAAACGTGCTTCACTTCACAACGCAGACATTATTGAAGGTCTCGATCTTCACATTGGCGACATGGTTTACGTTGAAAAGGGAGGAGAAATTATTCCTAAAATTACCGGAGTGGATACAAATGCCCGCTTTATGATCGGTGAAAAGGTTAGATTTATCACTAATTGTCCCGAATGTGGCTCAAAACTAGTACGTTATGAAGGCGAAGCTGCCCATTATTGTCCGAACGAGAACGCTTGTCCTCCCCAGATTAAAGGAAAGATAGAGCATTTTATCAGCCGTAAAGCCATGAACATTGATGGATTAGGTCCCGAAACAGTAGATCTGTTCTACAGACTAGGATTAGTCAGTTCGCCGGCAGACTTATATTCCCTCACAATGGATCAGATTAAAGGCCTGGACCGAATGGGAGAAAAATCAGCCGAAAATATAGTAAACAGCATTCAATCCTCTAAGAATGTGCCATTTGAACGAGTTATTTTTGCACTGGGTATCAGGTTCGTAGGTGAAACTGTGGCCAAGAAAATTGCAAAATCATTCGCTTCTATCGAAGAGCTTGAGCAAGCAACACTTGAAACTCTTATTGAAATTGATGAAATCGGGGGAAAAATAGCACAAAGTATTGTGAATTATTTCTCTGATGAAAAGAATGTCATGCTAGTTAACAGACTAAAAGAAGCCGGACTTCAATTCACCCGTTCAGAAGAGCATGAGCAAGTTAGCGATAAACTTAAAGGCCTCTCAATTGTTATAAGTGGTGTATTCACCCAGCATTCGCGGGATGAATACAAAGATATGATAGAACAACATGGAGGAAAGAATGTAGGCTCCATCTCTTCGAAGACTAGTTTTATTCTTGCCGGCGAAAACATGGGACCCAGTAAGCTGGAAAAAGCCGGTAAACTGGGAATACGAATTGTTAACGAAGAGGAGTTTTTAAAGCAAATATTGTAACCATTTAACACGAAATAAATTATTTTCCTCACTTGCGTATAGTAAAAATAGAAAATATTCGTACTTTTGCACTATCAAATACCTTTAGATTATAATAACATTTATGATACAGTCAAAATTAAGAGGTATGGGCGTAGCTTTTATTACCCCATTCAAAGAAGACGAAAGTGTTGATTATGAAGCAATCATCAGATTGGTAGATTATCAACTTCAGAACGGAACAGATTTCCTGGTTATCCTGGCAACAACAGCCGAAACAGCAACTCTTTCTTCCGAAGAAAAAACTAAAATCCAGAAACTTATTATCGAACGCGTCAATGGACAAATTCCAATTGTTCTAGGCGTAGGAGGAAATAATACAAAAGCCGTTGTCGAAACTCTTAAGAATGACGACTTTACAGGAATAGATGCAATTCTTTCCGTAGTACCATATTACAACAAACCATCTCAGGAAGGACTTTATCAGCACTTTAAAGCAATTTCACATGCTACTAACCTTCCTATTATTTTATACAATGTTCCAGGACGAACAGGCGTGAATATGACTGCAGAGACAACTCTACGTTTGGCACGTGACTTTAAGAACATTGTAGCAATCAAGGAAGCTTCTGGAAATATCACTCAGATGGACGATATTATCAAGAACAAACCTGAAAACTTTAATGTTCTTTCAGGCGATGATGGTATAACTTTCCCTCTGATTACGCTTGGTGCTGTTGGTGTAATTTCGGTTATCGGCAATGCTTTTCCTCGTGAATTCAGCAGAATGACCCGGTTGGCTTTGGCTGGAGATTATGCAAATGCACTCTCTATCCATCACAAATTTACAGAATTATTCGATCTGCTCTTTGTAGACGGTAATCCTGCCGGAGTAAAATCAATGTTAAATGCTATGGGGATGATTGAAAACAAACTTCGTCTGCCTCTTGTACCTACACGCATAACAACATTCGAAAAAATTCGCTCTGTATTGAACGAACTTAATATTAAGTGCTAAATTTAGTAGCAGATACCTCTGAAAAGTGGTAGATTAGTAGCAGATAAAAATCGATCTGCTACTAATCTACCACTTTCATTTTAAGGACATTAACCCTCAATTAGTGGGAGGTGGCAGTAACTTTGCAATTTTTTAATTTTTATTTGAAGTACCATTATTTTGTTACTTTCTCAAAAAATCCGCCATTCCATCGAATAAAATAAAAAAACTCCCCTACAAATTGTGATTTGTAGGGGAGTTTTTTATGTGACCCCGACAGGATTCAAACCTGTAACCTTCTGATCCGTAGTCAAATGCTCTATTCAGTTGAGCCACGGGGCCAATGATAAACAAAATCAAGTCTTTAAAACTTTGTGACCCCGACAGGATTCAAACCTGTAACCTTCTGATCCGTAGTCAAATGCTCTATTCAGTTGAGCCACGGGGCCAATGATAAAAATATCAAGTCTTAAAACTTTGTGACCCCGACAGGATTCAAACCTGTAACCTTCTGATCCGTAGTCAAATGCTCTATTCAGTTGAGCCACGGGGCCATTTGTTTAACGGGTGCAAAGATACTCCCTTTTCCCGAAAATGCAAGGGTTTTCTACACTTTTTTTATAAAAATTATTCGATAAAACGGGAATTAAATAACAGCCATCCCAGACTCAAACCAAAATTCCAGTTCTTAGATGGTGAGCTATAATGATTTACGTACATGCTTATTGCTCCAATCGGTAAACGACAAACTAAGGACAACTCTCCTAAATACTCGAATTTCGAGAAAGCTTTTCCATATACAGCCTTATTTATTGAGTTCTTTTCAATTGGATATATTGGTAAAAAGCCGTAAAATTCACCTCGCAAATGAAATAAAGAACTGATATTATAGATAGGTTTTACTCCATAAGCCAGATATTGATTGGCTCTGAAAGCGTCATTATAAGTAATCATACTATGAGGGGTTGGCGTAAATGCGCCTGCGCCAAGCAATGTAGCCGTGTAATTTTCAGAGAAATTCTTGGATGAATAAAGAGCTTCAAAATAAGTTCCCAAGGTAAATGAAGAACTAATTTTATGATATTTCTCATTTGTATAGGAAATCTGCATCCAGGATTGCTTTTTATTATAATCACCACCTCCTAATGTATCTGTTCCCGAAACATATCTTTCATTACCAGAGAACACCTGTGCAAGGAGTAAATCCCTGTTCCCTTCTGTTGCATATTGCCTTGCATTCAATGTACTTCCACCAAAGCCTATTGAGCCTCCAAAGAGCTTATAAGTACTTTTATCGTGTTTGGCTGCACCAAAGTCAATGATACTTGTCTGGAAGTACTGATCTGTAATATTTGCAACTCCCAAACCAAACTCTGCTTTTTTATTGGAAAGGAATGGCAATGCTGCTTTCACTTTTATAAAACGCTCATCTTTCTTATTAAATGCAGGTTTATCATTCCCCGAGAATAATTTATCATTCTGGTAATAATCGAACGTAGATATAGAAGCTATAAATCTGTACGAGGTAGGAATCTTTGTCGGAAAATCCACCTTAGCTGTGAACTGAAGATTATTATAGACCTTTCCTAATTGTCCGTCAAAAATGAAATCTTTGGAATAATAGTTCAAGTCTTTGTATGATAACCCAAAGTAAACCTGATTAGAATTAGTGGAAGATATATTTCCACCGGCTCTTACAGAAAAATTATCTTCCATCTTCACCTTCAAATTCAAATTGTAAGTATCATCTATAGGATTATATACCGCATGAGGGATGATTTCAGAAATAACATTATCAGATAATAAACGGAAATAGCCACGTTTCAAATCCTCGTAAGTAAATGTTTTATTGTCTGAATCATGAAACTCCTTCTTAATATAAATCCGTTGTTGGGAATTGGCGCCCTGAATGCTGATATTCTTGAAGCGTAATTCCGGAAGATTGCTTTTAAATACTAATCTGCGCAAGCGGATATTATCTGCATTAACTCTTCTGTGAATACGTTTTTTAATAGAGTCCATCATGCTTATAGTCCGATTGTAGCCAATATTTTGAAATTCCTTTAATCTGTCAAAATCCAGAAGTCCCACATTCTCGAATTTGAAGTTCATAACAATACCTGCTGAGTCCGGAATAGAATAGTCCGTCTTTTGCATAACCATATTTTCTATCTGACTAACAAGGTCCTTTTCATCAGGTTTTGTTGGATTAGAAGCTACCACACTACCAATAATTATATCGGGATGAAAATCATCATGCATCACATCAGTAGGAAAATTGTTATATAATCCACCATCATAAGCAAGCACTCCATCAAAAGAAATAGGCTTAAAAACAAAAGGAAAACTCATAGATGCACGAACAGCATCGCCTAAGTCTCCATTTCTCATTACCAGCTGCCTTTTGTTATACACATCAGAGGCTACACAACGAAAAGGAACAAAGAGATTATCAAAATTGCCCCCACAAAGAGCCGTTGCACGTGCATACAAATCAATAAAAACAAGATTCATTTGAATGGGATTTACCATACTTGACGGCAAAAACTGTGGTTTCACTGCACTAAGCGAGTCTTTTAAAGACATTCTGATATTAAAGAATTCAGGAGTAGAAGGATTTTTTTTGAAGTAATACACATAACGTTCTTCTATTTCCCCCGAATACCATCGTTTAAAATCTTCAGAAGCAAGCAGGTTCTCCATATCATCGGGAGAGTAGCCCATGGCATACATAGACCCAATAATGGCACCCATTGACGTTCCTGCAATATAATCTATCGGGATATTATTCTCCTCCAATGCCCGGATAATACCTATGTGGGTCATTCCTTTTGCACCTCCACCGCTGAGAACAAGTCCAACTTTCTGCGCAGATGAATATGGAATGATTAAAACAGACAATATGAAAATTAAAAGAATCTTTCTCATAAAATAAATGAATACCTAAAATTACCAATATCGTTATAAATATTCAAATATAGAGAATAGTTTGCATATATCGTTTACCAAATAAGCTTTTTATAAGCAAAAAAAGAGCATTACAGCCATATTCAGCCGCAATGCTCTTTTTATATATAAAAACCCTATTAAAAGGAGTTTATCAGATCAATTCAATGCTTCTTTTTACAAAATTATTTAGAGCTTCACCCTTTAACATATTGTTTTGAAGAAGAGCTAAGTCGATTAATTGGCGAATAATCTTATTATTTCCTGCATAACTACTTAAAACAGAATCCTTCTTTGTCTTTAATTCTGCCGATTTATTATCAATATCAGCCAATTCATCTTTCTCAGCAACTGAAATTTCTTCATCTTTCTTACCTTCCTGTTGTTTCTTTAGTTCTTCTTGACGTGCACTTAAAGAATCTATCTCAGCCTGAATTGGTTGAATTGCAGCAGAACATTCTTTATCTTCACTATCCATGACCTCTTTTACTAATTTATGGTCTGCATTAACCACTAAATTAAACATATCAGGCATTTCACCGTAGAAACTCATTCCTGGTTGCAGATTAGCCATCTCTTTCATACGACGCATATACTCGCTTTGAGTAATCATAATAGGAGAACCGTTTTCGCCCAATGACTGAGAAACTATATTAAATTCAACTTTTTCCATTGCAGGAAGCTGACTTTTGAAAAGAGTTGATAGAATTTCATGTTGTCCTTCTTCTAAAGCAGACTCTTTTTTATCTTCTTTTGCAATCAGATGATCTACAATATCACTATCCACACGAGTAAAGCGGCTCTTTTCCAACTTTTGTTCCAGCATATTTACTACTGCAGTATCTAACTGGCCATCTAACAACAAAACATTATATCCTTTGTTTGTAGCAGCTTCAATATAGCTGAATTGCTCGTCTTTATTGTTGGCATACAGATAAATTAGGTTACCATCCTTGTCTGTCTGATTATCCTTTATCAAAGTTTTATATTCTTCGAACGTGTAGAACTTAGAATCGGTATCCTTTAATAATGCAAATTTGGCAGCTTTATCATAAAAGTCTTCCTGTGTAAGCATTCCGTAATTAATAAAAATCTTCAGATCATCCCATTTATCTTCAAATTCCTTACGGTCGTTTTTAAAGATAGATTGCAGACGGTCAGACACTTTCTTGGAAATATGAGAAGAGATTTTCTTCACATTTGAATCGCTCTGAAGGTAAGAGCGAGATACGTTTAGCGGAATATCCGGAGAATCAATTACACCATGAAGTAATGTCAAAAAGTCAGGAACAATTCCTTCAACAGAATCAGTTACATAAACCTGATTGCAATACAGCTGAATCTTGTTCTTATTCAGATCCATATTGCTTTTTACTTTAGGGAAGTACAAGATACCTGTCAAATTAAACGGATAATCTACATTCAAATGAATCCAGAACAATGGTTCATCAGACATAGGATAAAGATCTGTGTAGAATTTCTTGTAATCTTCTTCTTTTAATTCAGACGGTTTGCGAGTCCATAAAGGATTTGTGTCATTAATTACATTATCCTCTTCAGTTTCAACCTGTTTACCGTCATTCCATTCTTTTTTCTTTCCGAAAGCAACCGGAACAGCAAGGAAGCTACAATACTTTTTCAGCAGAGAAGAGATACGTGCTTCTTCCAGGAATTCTTTGCAATCATCGTCAATATAAAGAATGATATCTGTTCCACGATCTGCTTTTTCTGTTTCTTCCAAAGTAAACTCAGGACTTCCATCGCAACTCCATTTTACTGCTTTAGCATCATCTTTAAATGATTTTGTAACAATTTCCACTTTCTTGGAAACCATAAAAGAAGAATAGAATCCCAAACCAAAGTGTCCGATAATGGCATTTGCATCATTCTGGTATTTTTCCAGGAAATCATTTGCTCCGGAGAAAGCTATCTGGTTGATGTATTTGTCAATCTCTTCAGCCGTAAGTCCGGTACCGCGGTCAGAAATCGTAATGGTATCTTTTCCTAATGAAACTTTCACTGTAAGATCGCCTAATTCTCCCTTAAATTCTCCAACAGAAGCAAAAGTCTTCAGTTTCTGTGTAGCATCTACAGCATTAGAAACTATCTCACGAAGAAAGATCTCGTGATCACTATACAAGAACTTTTTAATGACGGGGAAGATGTTTTCGGTAGTTACCCCAATGTTTCCTTTTTGCATAATCTCAAGTATATTTTAATTTGTTATTTAATAAATTATATTCTTTTCCAGTAAAGAGACAAAAAAAATGCCAGATTTGGTATAATCTGACATTTTGACCGAATTTTATTTCGGGATTTTGTTTATTCTACTGTTGGTTTAATAACCGACATGCTTAAATCTGTATTTCCTTCGGTGAAATCGACTGATATTGTATCACCTTCTTTTATACCGGAAGTGATGATAATTTCAGATAATCCATCTTCCAGATAGTTTTGTATCGCACGCTTCAAAGGACGGGCACCAAACTGTACATCGTAACCTTTAGAAGCTAAGAACTTTTTAGCCTGATCAGTGATAACTAACTTATAACCAATAGTTTCAATGCGTCCATAAAGTCCGGACAATTCTATATCCACTATCTTTGTAATAGCATCTAAAGAGAGCTGATCAAAGGTAATTATCTCATCAATACGATTAATAAATTCAGGTGCAAAGGACTTATTTAAGGCCTTTTGAATTACATTACGTGCAAACTCTTTATCGTCAAGGCGACTTTGAGTTGCAAAGCCTACGCCATGTCCAAATTCCTTCAACTGACGGGTTCCGATATTAGAGGTCATAATTAAAACCGTGTTCTTAAAGTCCACTGTTTTGCCATAACTGTCAGTTAAACGTCCTTCATCCATAATTTGCAGCAATATATTGAATACATCAGGATGTGCCTTTTCTATTTCATCCAAAAGTACGATAGAATAAGGTTTTCTTCTTACTTTCTCTGTCAACTGACCACCTTCTTCATAACCAACGTATCCCGGAGGAGCTCCAACCAAACGAGAAACCGTGAATTTTTCCATATATTCACTCATATCTATTCGAATCAAAGCATCCGAAGAACCGAACATATACTTTGCCAGTTCCTTGGCTAAAAGGGTTTTACCCACACCAGTCGGCCCTAAGAACATAAATGTACCAATTGGCTTATTAGGATCTTTAAGTCCCACACGGCTTCTGCGGATAGCCTTAACTAGCTTATCTACAGCCGGATCCTGTGCAACAACCTTAGAAAGAAGATCATCCTTCATTTTGGCAAGTTTCATTCCTTCAGCCTGCGCCATTCGTTGTACTGGTATGCCCGAAATCATAGAAACAACTTCCGCAATTTCCTCTTCGTCAACAGTTTGTCTATTCTGTTTAATATTAGCTTCCCAGTCACGTTTCAAATCGTCCAGCTGATTGGTATATTCTTTTTCTTTATCTCTGAAACTAGCCGCAAGCTCATAATTCTGCGATTTTACCGCTTCATTCTTCTTACTTTTTGTTTCATCAATCAGTTTTTCCTGCTCTTCAATCTCCTTTGGTACATTAATATTAGCAAGATGTACGCGTGAACCGGCTTCATCGAGTGCATCGATAGCCTTATCAGGGAAATTACGATCGGTAACATAACGTTCTGTCAGCTTAACACAAGCTAGTAATGCCTCGTCTGTATAAGCTACATTATGATGATCTTCATATTTTTCCTTTATATTTCTCAGAATCTGAAGAGTCTCGTCAGGAGTGGTTGGTTCAACCATAACTTTCTGAAAACGACGCTCTAAGGCTCCATCTTTTTCGATGTTTTTTCTGTATTCATCGGTTGTAGTCGCTCCGATACATTGTATCTCGCCACGGGCAAGTGCCGGTTTAAGCATATTTGCCGCATCCATCGATCCTGTGGCAGAGCCGGCTCCAACAATAGTATGGATTTCATCGATGAAAAGGATTATATTCGGATTCTTCTGTAACTCATTGAGAATGGAACGAATACGTTCCTCAAACTGGCCACGGTACTTAGTGCCGGCCACAACAGAAGTCATGTCGAGCGAAATAACGCGCTTATCAAATAATATACGCGAAACCTTTTTCTGAGTGATTCTTAATGCCAAGCCCTCCACAATGGCAGACTTTCCAACTCCGGGTTCACCAATAAGAATTGGATTATTCTTTTTTCTACGGCTAAGTATCTGAGCTACACGTTCTATTTCCTTTTCACGTCCAACAATCGGATCCAGTTTTCCTTCCTCGGCAGCACGTGTCATGTCTGTGCCAAAATTGTCAAGCACAGGAGTGTCATTCGCTGTTTTACGGGGAGGAGCCTGGGTTTGTTGTTTCTTCGAAGCACTATCATCAGGACGTTGTATATCATCTTCTTCCTCTTCATCATCTTCGCTAAAACCTAATCCTGCATTGATATCAGGTTGTAATGAAAGTTGTTCGTATACAGTCTTATACTCTACATCTTTTTCTTCCAGGGCTTTGGCTACCATATTATTTTTCTCTTTTAATATTGCTAAAAGCATATGTTCAGTATCAGCAACTGGGCTCTTAAGAAGGCGAGCTTCTAGAATACACATTTTCAATACTTTAGAAGCTTCTGCTGTCAATACAATATCATCTACCATATAACCTATAGGATCTGCCATTTCGCGTAGTTTATTTTCTATAAGAGTTTTAATCTCCGTGAAATTTATATTGAGCTTGGAAAGTATCTCAATGGCTTTTCCTTCGCCATTACGAAGCAGTCCCAGGAACAAGTGTTCGGGGCCAATAAAGCCATTATTCAATCTATTAGCTTCTTCTTTGCTATAGATTATGACTTCTGATACTTTTTGTGAGAATTGATTATCCATAAATTTATTTCTCCTTATCTAATTATACATTGCAAAGATACACATTTACTTAATTCTGCGCATCTTCTTACACACTTAATTACAAATAACAAAAGGTGTGCCATTATATCATAATAACGAATAAATGCATGTTTTAGTTGTATTCTAATAATACCTTATTCAATATAAGGTTATTATTTAGGGAATGATAACGGTTTTATTCATAAAAACGCCTACAGTATTTCAAATTGAAGTGTACACTTATTCATATAAAGCTGTACACCTAAAATAAATAAGAGCTACATTATAAAAAGGATACTTCACCAGAAAAGAATTAAACTCTCTAATAAATTTATCTAAACGGTGGATATAACCATCCAAAAAGAAAGTTTTTACCTGAAAGCTTTTATATTTCAGGGAAAAGTATTACTTTAGCGTGGTTTTTTAAAAGCCACAAATGTATAATTAATAATCTTTTTAAATGCTTGAACAAGACAGAATTATAAAAATTAACATTGAAGATGAGATGAAATCATCGTACATTGACTATTCAATGTCGGTTATTGTATCACGTGCTCTTCCAGATGTTAGAGATGGATTCAAACCCGTTCACCGGAGAATTCTCTTTGCGATGAACGAACTAGGTAATACTTCAGATAAACCTTATAAGAAATCTGCCAGAATCGTCGGTGAAGTTTTGGGTAAATATCACCCACATGGCGATTCATCTGTTTATGGTGCAATGGTAAGAATGGCTCAGGAATGGGCAATGCGCTATACTTTAGTAGACGGACAAGGTAACTTTGGATCTGTAGACGGTGACAGCCCTGCTGCTATGCGTTATACAGAAGCTCGTCTTAATAAGGTTGGCGAGGAGATGATGAGAGATATTGACAAAGAAACTGTTGATTTCCAAAATAACTTTGACGATACTCTTCAGGAACCAAAGGTTTTACCAACCCGTATTCCTAATCTATTAGTAAACGGTGCTTCGGGTATTGCCGTAGGTATGGCAACAAACATGCCTCCTCATAATCTTTCTGAAGTAATCGACGCTTGTGATGCATATCTGGATAATAAAGATATAACTATCGAAGAGCTAATGCAATACGTAAAAGCTCCCGATTTCCCAACAGGTGGATATATTTACGGAGTTAGCGGCGTTCGCGAAGCTTACCTTACAGGTAGGGGTAGAGTTGTGATGCGTGCTAAAGCTAATATCGAAGCAGAAAGTTCACACGACAAGATTATCGTTACAGAAATTCCTTATAACGTAAATAAGGCAGAACTTATCAAGGCTATTGCTGACTTAGTGTCAGAAAAAAGAATTGAAGGAATATCCAATGTAAATGATGAGTCCGACCGTGAAGGTATGCGTATTGTAGTTGACGTGAAGAGAGATGCAAACTCTAGCGTTGTTTTAAACAAATTGTTTAAAATGACTGCTATGCAGACTTCTTTTGGTGTGAACAACATTGCTCTTGTTCATGGACGTCCTAAAATGCTTAATCTTCTTGACTTAATCTCAAACTTCGTTGAACACAGACACGAAGTTGTGATTCGTCGTACACAATACGAGCTGAGAAAAGCAAAAGAACGTGCTCACATCTTAGAAGGTTTAATTATTGCGTCTGATAACATTGATGAAGTAATCAAAATCATTCGTGCAGCTAAAACTCCTAATGAAGCTATTGCAGGCTTAATTGAACGATTTAACCTGTCAGAAATACAGTCTCGTGCCATCGTTGAAATGCGTCTACGTCAGTTAACCGGACTAATGCAGGATCAACTTCATGCAGAATATGAAGAACTCATGAAGACGATTGCCCACTTAGAAGAAATTCTGGCAAATGACGAAATCTGTCGTCAGGTTATCAAAGACGAACTTCTTGAGGTTAAAGCTAAATTCGGTGACGAACGTCGTTCTGAAATCGTTTATTCTTCTGAAGAATTCAACCCAGAGGACTTCTATGCTGATGATCAGATGGTTATCACTATCTCTCATTTAGGATATATCAAACGTACACCATTGGCAGAATTCCATTCTCAGAATAGAGGAGGAGTAGGATCTAAAGGTACTGAAACCCGTGATGAAGATTTCGTAGAAAACATTTATCCGGCTACAATGCACAATACAATGATGTTCTTCACTCAAAAAGGAAAATGTTATTGGTTGAAGGTTTACGAAATTCCTGAAGGAACAAAGAATTCAAAAGGTAGAGCAATTCAGAACCTGCTAAACATTGATTCTGACGACAAAGTAAACGCATTTGTTCGCGTACAGAGCCTTACTGATCAAGAGTTTATCAATAATCATTATATTCTTTTCTGCACCAAGAAAGGTGTTATAAAGAAAACCAAGCTTGAACAGTATTCTCGTCCACGTCAAAATGGTATAAATGCTATTACCATTCGCGAAGATGACCAGGTAATAGAAGTTCGTATGACTAAGGGTGACAATGAAATAATCATTGCTAACCGCAAGGGTCGTGCAATCCGCTTCAATGAGGCTGCAGTCCGTGAGATGGGTAGAACCGCAACCGGAGTTCGTGGTATGACACTTGATAGTGAAGACGATGAAGTAATCGGAATGATTTGTATTAAAGATAAAGAAACAGAATCAGTCATGGTTGTTTCTGAACAAGGATATGGAAAACGTTCGGATATTGATGATTATCGTATTACAAACCGTGGCGGTAAAGGTGTTAAGACTCTGAATATCACAGAGAAAACAGGTAAACTAGTTGCAATTAAATCTGTAACTGATGATAATGATTTGATGATTATAAATAAATCAGGAATCACCATCCGTCTGAAAGTAGAAAACGTCAGAATTATGGGTCGTGCAACACAAGGGGTAAGACTAATTAACCTCGAAAAACGTAACGATCAAATTGGTTCTGTATGTAAAGTAACATCTGAAAGCTTGGAAGAAGTAGATTTATCGGATGAAGATGAAGAAATTATTAACCCTGAAAATGTCAGTTCAGTAGAACAGGCAAATGATGAAGAATAAAAGTTTAATATTTAATCCACAAAAAAGTATGAAAAGAGTATTATTTTCAATTGTCCTGCTATTGGCTGCTGGTTTCTCTTTCGCTCAGGAAAAGAACGTTAAGCAAGCTAAAAGCTTGGCAGAAGATGTAAAACCGAACTTTACTGATGCTGAAAAGCTAATTGGTGAAGCTTTGGAAAACGCAGAAACAAAAAATCAGGCAAACACATGGAACGTTGCTGGTCTCATTCAAAAGAGAATAAATGAGAAAGAGATAGAAAAAGCTTATTTAAGACAACCATATGACACTTTAAAGTCATATAATAGCCTTTATAAGATGCTTGGCTATTTCCTTAAATGTGATCAACTAGAACAAATTCCTGATGAAAAAGGGAAAGTGAAGTTCAAATTCAGATCTAAAAATGCTCCTACTATTAAGACTGAGAGAGTTAACTTAATCAATGGAGGTAGTCAATACTACAATTTAGGTAAAAACAAAGAAGCACTTGACTTTTTTGGAATGTACGTGGATTTAGCAAGTGCACCAATTCTTGAGAAAGAGCAACTAGCAGCTAAAGACACTCTTTTATCTATGGTCGCCTTCTATGCTTCTCTTTCAGCTACAAGGATGAATGATTATCCAAACGCTATTAAATATGGCCTTATAGCTAAGAACGATAAAGGAAACGGCAATAGCGCTATGCAATTAGTTGCAGAAGGATACAAAGCGCTGAAAGATACTACAAATTGGATTAAAACCTTAAAAGACGGGATTGTTACTTTTAGTGACAATAACTACTTTTTTGGCCATCTTGTAGACTATTACAGCAATACAAATAAATTTGATGACGCTATGACTTTTGCAGATCAAATGATAGCAAAAGATCCTAAGAATGCATTTTTCCTTTATGTAAAAGGTTATTTGAGCCAAAGCATGAAGAACTACGATAAGGCTATTGAGTTTTATAAAAAGACAATAGAAGTAGATCCTAAATATGCAGAAGCATATTCAAATATGGGATTAGCATATTGGACTCAAGCTTTGGATGCTGCTTCTAAAGTAGATTTTAATGATCCTAAATTTAAAGCAGAGCAAGTTAAAATAACAAAGTTCTATGAGAATGCTAAACCATGTTATGAAAAAGCTAGAGAGTTGAAGCCAAACAACAAAGAATTATGGCTTAGTGGACTTTATACCGTTTACTACAAGTTAGGTATCGGCGGTCCTGTATTTGATGAATTAGCAAAAGAAGTTGAGGCATCACAAGGAAAATAAAAGCAAAACATAATTATTATAAAAAAAGCCACTTAAGAAATTCTTAAGTGGCTTTTTTATGATAGCAGGAAAATGAAGAAAAGAGTGTCTCTTTTTAATTTTTCTATTATCTATTAAACATAATCATAATTATTAAACAACTATATTTGAAGCATAATAAAAAAAACAGTATGCAACTACAAGTAAAGCAATCACACGATAAACGTAAATTTCCATATTACGTGTGTACAAAGAACTTTAAGTACTATTTTTCCCGCAAAGCGGATGCCGCAAAGATGTTTGACCGTCGTGTGCGTGTCCTGCGTTATGTTTTTGCAGCATGTATTAAAGATATCAATCGGGTTACAATGAAATATTCTAAATTCTGCTGTAAAGATATAAATGTTCAACGCTCTTTTAGTGTTGCTCAGAACATGATATTACAGTTATCGCAATATTCCGACGTGCCCGAATATGAAAACAAAGTACATACTTTGTTAACGTCGCTTATCTCTGTCACGGCTAGTATAGGAATGAAAAGTTATAATAAAAAGCTTATTAGTATGCGTATAAATACTTTTGATACTCCTATTGTTCCTTTTGCTTTAAGCCCTTATTTCGTGGAAATTATTAACTAAATAAAGAAAAATTACTATGATTATCTTATCAACTATAACAATCGTTTTGTTTATTTTTTTCATACGTTTTATCGTAATGCGTTCAAAATCAACACCTTACAATGGTTGTACATTAAAAACATTAAAAAAAGGTACAGAATTTTATTATAACTGCAACCGTTATGTTAAACATGTTTACGACCGTACAGTAAGACAATATATATGTCTGTCTGATTTCGAAGTATTAACGTTGTCGGGTGATACTATTGTTTTAACCGATAGGTCGAGCCGTTAGGCTCTCCCCTCTCTTATGGATTCATTATTTACCTTATATTTCAAACTTTTAATCTTAAAGTGGTCTAAATTAACTTATTATGAAAAATATAAAAGTCGAAAAAAATAGAGTTGTTTATCATAATTCGAATACTGACGAATTTTTGCAAGGCTCTTCCCTTTACAAAAATGTCGTGGCTGCCGATCAAGGGGGGTTGAATGTAGGCGGAAAAATGATAAGCAAAAAAGACCTATCAAAAGTTAAGCAACAAATCAAAGATAAAGGCGAAATAGAATGTCTTGAAGTGTTGGGAGCTGAAAGAACGGCAGAATTATACTACCCGAACAAAGTGCGTGCATTAAAATCAGGAGATTACAAACTGAACAAACAAAAAGTAAGGGGTAAAATCTGCGCTTTCTTCGGATTAAAGCAAAGTAAGAAATTCACTGCGTTTTATTCTGTCTCCTTTCCGAAAGATATGAAACAAGATGAAGCCGTAAAAGCGTTCAACACATGGAGAACACGACTTTCAAAATTGGGATTAAAAACATTCATTAGAGTATGCGAATTTCAGCCACAAACGGGTACAATTCACTTTCATATGCTGACTAATAACTTTATGAATATCAGAACAGTAAATTACATGATGGCAAAAATACTTGAAAACATGGGGATTCTGAAAAGAAACAAACTAACATTAATGCAATATAACGGTGTTGACGTTAAACTAGTAAGAAATAGCAAAGCTTTAGGCGCATATATAACCAAGTATGTGAGCAAAAACAAAGATACATTCGAGGTGCTACCATACCATTGTAGCCGTGATATATCTGCACTATTCTATTGCTTTACTGTTCCAATGTCTACAAAAAACATTGATTATAAAGTAACGGCAAAAGATATTGAGAATGCATTAAAGTTATGCACTACATTAGTGATTGAAACAGAATACGCAAGTATAGAATACTTCGGTGCTACTCCTGACGGTAAATACATGTCTTGCCCTGAAAGATTTTTTAAAACCATGCACGAAGAGAACCAACAAATCTATGATTTAATCGAGAAATACGGTAAAATTATTGCGATTGGCATTTCAGATAACACCTTAAAAAATTAATAACTTAAATTTAAAAAAAATGCAAAGACCTTATTCAATATCAATTGCCTTAGAATCGGGCTATAATGTTGTTACATGTATAATATATAAAAGTGGCGCAACACGCATAGCAATGACAAACGGTTTCGATACAGTTATATTTATCCCTTCTGTTCGTCAAGTCAATAAAGAATTGCCTGGCTTTTTAGAACAATATGGTGTTATGTATAACCGAAATATGAGATCATGAACCAAGTAACTTATAATGTAATATTCTTTTTCCCTGACCGTGAGCCCGTTAAATATCGTAATTGTAACAACTTATATAGTATATCTTGTTATGTTACTAAAACATTCGGGGCTCATTGGACTGCTGTAAATGTATATGATAAGCAGACAAAACAATTTTTGATACAGTTTAAAAATGGTCAATTTATCCCGCCTCGTTTATAATTTACTATGAATAACACACCTTAAAAATATTAATTATGTACTTAACTATAAAAGAACTTTCTATTATTTATAAATGTTGCAGCGCAACCGCAACCAACATCAGGAACGAAATATTAACGGCTTTAAAGTTACAAAAAAGAAAAGTGTCAATATTTGATGTTGCACGTTATGAGGGTATTACAACGGATAACATACAAAAAATGCTTAGTTATTGATAGAAACAGATAATTACATACATAAAACAGAATAAAACCCTATAAAGAGCCATTTTGGCGAATGCGCTCTTTTTTTTTGTTTCATTTTTGCAGAGTAATAAAAAAATTATAAACTCAAAAAAATTAAAAAGATGAAAATTATTTCTTTCAGTGATTCACTAAAGCAGGAATCTATTAAAATCTTTAAGCCAGTACAGTACATTTATTTATCTGTAGTCAATTACAAAATGGATACGGCAAATATCCGCGCTCGTATTATCAACACAACCACCGGCAAGACTGAGGAAATTATTCCTAATATTTCGGTTCTTAAGCTTGCTGAAATTGCATCGAGAAATGAGGGTTTCTTTGTTAAGAAAATAGGAACAACAACAGTTTCCGGAGCTGTTCTACCTACTGCGGTAGATTTAAAGGGCGAATATTGCATTATGTTACACCCTTCTATGTCTGTTGGGCTTTCAAATGACCGTTATATGGAGATAGATATCTTGGATTTACAGAAACCTACTCCAACATCAGGCAGTTATACCGCAACAATGGATGTGTACGGTTTGGAAAATCATAAGATTGACAACGATTTTGCAATGAAATATCGCAAGTTCTATATGGCTGCGGGTGAATTGCAAAAGTCTTTCACTGTAGGAGATAACGAAGACTTAATTCTCCCGAACGATAACACTCTTTCAGAAGTACAATTGTATTATGCTAGAGGCGGCTACGCACCCGTTTACATGTTTCCTGAGTTGTGTATGATGCAACGCATGAAAAATGATGTATGTTGCGTAGATGTGTTAAACGATTTGGGGGTAGCTTCAACATCGGTGACAAACGGATTTGTAAACATCGTGGACGTTGATGTGGAGGGAGTCGATACAATCAATGTTAAAAGAGCTTCGGGCGCATCCTCGTATGAGTTCTTTATGTTAGATATGAGTGCCGATACAGCCTCAAAATAACAACGTGAACAAGTTTTGGAAAATAGTAACATCCGTGTTAAATATTGGGGGGAAAGTAGCCGAAAAGCTACCGAATCCCATTATTAGCGGTGTTGGTCAGGTAGTGGATGAATTGATACCCGACCAAGAGAGTAGAAAAAAGAAGTCTAACAAAAAACAAAAATAATATGTCATTTTTAGGAGGTATTGTAAAAGGAATCGGTAAAGCTGCCAAAGGTGTAGTAAAAACCGTGGGAAAAGTAGCTAATGGAGTTGCGAAGGTTGCGGGTGCTTCGGGCATTCCAATTATTAGCAGTATTGGAAGTATTGTCGATATGGCAATTCCTGACGCAAAAGTGGTTGAGATGCAAGCGGCAGTGGTTGACTCAGGGAGTGTAAACGTTCAGAAAGTAGAGGAAACAGTGGCAAAATTTGAACCAAATGTGGTTAAAGCTCAGGCAACTACTCAGGCTTTGACAAAAGCACTTGCGACCACTACGGGCGCAACTATAGATGATAGTACAGCAGTAACAAATATCGACACAGTAACAAAAATTACTCAGTGGGTAAAAAAGCCGATTGTGTGGGGTTCTGCTTTGGCTGCTTTGGTTATTGGTTTAATCGTTTATTTCAACAAAGGTAAAAAAAGAAGGAGATATTAAAATGGCTTATCAAAATAATTACAGTTACAATCAAGGCGGGTTTAATCGTGGGTTCGGTAATAATTACCAACGTCGTCCGAATTACAACAACGGACAAATGAGAGATAACGGCTATCAGAATAGTTACAACGCAAATAACCGTGGACCTGCAAAGAAGAAAAGCGGTGCAACTTTTAAACGTTGTGAAGATGGTACAATAGTAGTGAGCGCATGGTTTGTAAAGGCTCGCCAATTGTTCAGCGTATACGCTCGTCCGTACAAAGGAACTAAAGAAATTACAAGCAAATCGGGTAAAGTATGGTTAAACTACTTTGTTACTATGACGAATAAAACAACTATGCAAGAAAGTAAAACATCTGCTTTGTTTGATGCTCAGGGCTCACGCTTGTACATTAAAGACTTTAATATTATCGCTACCAAAGGCGGTCGTGGCGGTTATTGTGGTACTCACATTAAGAAGTAAAAGTAATGAACAAGATAAAAAATCTAGTTGAATTTGTACAGAAATTCGATTACATTATTAAAATCGCTAAAGCGGCTTTGGCTGGTTTTGATACTTTTACAAGTGAGTTAAACAAGGAAATTAACCCGAAACGAGATGAAAAGTAATTTATTCACACCTTTAAGAGTGATTAGTTATGCGGGCTTAATTGCTTTATTCTATGCCGTATATTGGTATATTAAGAATAAGAATCAAGTAAATGCAAACATAACTAAAGCACTTACTGAGGGCGTAGCAAATACGGCTGCGGACTTGGTAACAACCGAAGTGAATACGCAATGGAAATCACTTTCCGACGTTTACAACGGTAAAAAAACAACATTTTTTTAACAATTAAAAATAATAAATATGCAATCAATTTTGAAGTACAAATGGTACATTATCGCTGCGGGTCTGGTCATTATTTTATATAAATATTGGTCACAACTGAAGACTTTTTTTTTTAAATAGTAACGGTATGAACTCGGGTACATTAGGAATGAGGAACAACAACCCTTTAAACATTCGCTATAATAGTGGGAATCAGTGGCAAGGGTTGACGGGTGAAAACAAAGGTTTTTGTACATTCAAATCAAGAGTTTACGGTTATCGGGCTGCATTTGTAAATATGCAAACTTATCATGTAGCAGGTAAAGATACAATTCGGGAAATCATTAATAAATGGGCTCCACCTGCGGAAAATAATACGGCTGCCTATATATCTACTGTTTGCAAGGCTTCAGGCTTTAGTCCTGATGTAAAGAATAACTTTAATTTTACGAATTACAAAAAGATTATTTCCGCAATGTCTGTAGTAGAGAGCGCATACAAACCAACAGAAGCGGAATTGCAAGCCGCATGGGATTTGGTTACAGTAAAATAAATTAAAGGGGGGTTAATTCCTCCCTTAATAAATTAATCTTATGGCAAAAAATGAAATTACAGATGATATAGATTTTCAGAAGCTATTAATTACAATGGTTTCGGCAGTCTTTTTCTTTATCGGGTTAAAATGGCTTATCCCAAAGGTCACCAAAGATGTGAATACAACCGTAACCATTGATGAAGCGGCTTTGGATAAAGTAGATAGAAACCTATCCAGGCAATTAGCCGAACAGCTTTACAACGCAATGGAAAATTGCGGCACGGATGATGATACTATAGATACCGTTTTCGGTGATATAGTGGGAAATATTCGCCTAGCTGCTGCGGTTTATAATGACTTCGGGCAAAGGGGTTACGGCACATTTGGCGCACCCATGTGGGGCTCAGGAACTAATAAAAGTTTATTGGGTTGGTTAAAATTAGAGTTAAGCGATTCCCGATTTAGCCAATGGGCGGCACTCTATAGTAAAATAGGGGTAAAAGTATAATGTTTAGGTTAAATTTCCTTATGATAGAAATATTATGCAATGTTTCTATTATAACGTGTTTGCAGGACGTTTTAAAGGCTGATTTTGTTACGAGTATAAAAGATATTATTGTTTATCTTTTATGCGCTGTAGCTTCCCGCTTGATTTCTCAGAGAGTAGAAAAGTATGTAAAAAAAAATAAAACTGAAAAAATAAATGACATATAATTTAAGTCTATCAGATATAAAAGAACTTGCTTCTTATTTCCTGCGCTGTGATAAATCACGTATTGTTATCAGGAAAAAAGTTCTTTCTGAAAAAATGATAACACGCGGACCAATTGGCGATACAATTTCAGACCAAATATTACCATATAAAAGTAATACAGTTTATTTTGTAACTGAATTATCATTAAACGCACAAGGCGCAACTGGTTGTTGGTTATCTAGTAATATTATGCGCCAACAAGGTGAAGAAAGAGAGATTCTGCATGTATTAACTACAGATGTGGCAGTAATTAAACCCGATTTGAGTTTTTGTACAGGTTTCTATGCTGAGTTCGCACCTACCGACACATTAGCTGATTTTATTTATTATGTAAGTGGCGTAGTTTTTGAAATAAATCTAGTATAATTCATTAAAAGAAATGAAATATATTATAACAATGGATGATATTTTGGAATTTGCATCCTATAAGCTTAAATGTGATAAATCCCGCCTTGTAATTAGAAAAAAGCTAATATCTGATAGAGTACAAACAGATGGTCCTAATAATAATAATATTTATGGTTATCTTTTACCATTAAAAGACAATACTTTATATTATTGTGAAAGTGTATCTTTTAATGTCGTATCTTCTTGCCATATGTGGATTTCTGAAAATATAATTCCTGAATATTATGGCGAAAGAGTTATAAAAGATTATGAGGTTCCAATAAGTGAACTTGTAACATTAGATTTATCATTTTTTACATCTCTATATTATGAGTTCTCACCTGAAGATAAAGCGCCCGCTTTTATTTTTGACGTAAAAGCAATGTATTTTGAAATTAATGTGATATAATACTAATTCATAACGATTTATAGATTAAAATCGTTCTAACAAGAATCTATTTAAATCACTTGAATACAGTATTATAAAGAATATAATTTCAATTGAGTATAAATAAAACATTCCCTCTTTGGTTAATTAACATTAAATTACACCTTTTAGAGAGAATGTTTTTTTTGTTTTAATATAATCATAATTATTAAACTAATATCGTTAGATTATATTTTATCACTTATAACTAGTAAAGGAGTATCAGTATGGAAAATCATCTTCATTGCAATACTAGGATTAAATAAACGAGCAAACATATTTCTTTTGTACGATGTAATGGTAATTACATCAATATTATTTTTTTGAATAAAGGAATCAAGATTTTGTCCTAAATTATCATCCATTACTATTTCATAGAGAATCTGGATATCAGGATACTGTTTTTGGAAGTATTCTTTTATACCAGCCAATTTAATTTCATTCCAAGTATCTTTGAGTGTAGCAAGATGAATGATTGTTACAGAAAATTTAAATATACTCATTTTCTTAACTAATGCATCAAATGCAATTAAATCTCTTTGATCAAAATTTGTTATAAATGCAAGTTTCTTAACTTCATTAAAGATCCTAAATGGAGTATTTTCAGGAACGACAAAAACGATAGCCCGGCTTCTGTCAATAACTTCAGCTGTTACACTTCCTATAATATCAGCATCTTTTTTATTTTTACCCCGAGTTCCCATTACAATTATACCAGGAGAATTATTCTTTGCATATTTTAGAATTTCCTCTTCTGGAACTCCTTCTTTCAGTATGCATGTAAATTTAACATTCGGGAATTCACCTGAACTAATTTTACTTTTTATCTTTTCTGATAAATTGTTTAAGTCCTCATTAACTTTCTTAATGATGGTCTTAATTGATTCTTCATCGGGCCCCTGATAGTTAAAAACATCATTATAAGGTATTGATGGCATATATCTGGGAGTAAAATAAACATGCAGCAGAACTACCTCAGTATTAAACGTTTTTGCAAAACTAAAACCAAATTCACATGCACGCATTGAATAATCAGAAAAATCGACAGGAATCAGGACCTTATTGCCTTGTTCTTTTTCGTGAGGCTTCTCCCCTATTATATCTTCAGAAAGCCACAAGTTACTTTCTGTAATTTTCAAAGCATGAGGTAAATCGCTCTCTTTAATTCTTAAGCGAACTCCTGAAGATACAGCCGGCTTTATAAGATCTACATTTTGAATGTAAGATTTTATACCTTCTTTTTCTAATACACTCTTTAAAATCTGAGCTTTAGCATACGTAAGTATTGCTAATGTAACTAATTTCTCTTCCATATAATCATCGTTTAATTGTAGATATTTAGTAACTTCATATACAGAAAAAAAATCCTAATTGAAGAAGGATCAATCAGGATTCTATAATTTTATACTACGCTTGCATTAACTCTTCACTAACTTCTTCCTGATGATTAATATTATGTTCTTCTAATATTTTTAAAGCAAGATCAAGAACTGTCGTGTCATCTAGCATTACCAGTCCACCATCTGGACCTGGTTCTGTGTGAAATCCAACACTTTTGCCCTCCTTAAAGTGACTACCACCAAAGAAGTTACGAACAGTATCTACGTCTAAATTAAGTTCTTCAGCAATTCTGCGCGTACTTCCGCTTGGCAATGAATCTTTTATTTTTCTAAGTTCATTGAAAGTTATTGTTCTGTTCATAATATAGAAATTTGGGTTAATACTATACCAATTAATAACGCTATAAACTTAACAAATAAAAAACACAAATCAAACTGTTTATACATTAATTTTCTATAAAATAATCACGAAATAGCAGTGAAAAATTATAATAGCTTACAAATAATTATAATGATAAATTAACATGCCTGCTATCATTATAACAAATATTGTAGAAAATAAAGCGATTAATAAGATATTAATATCAGAAATTAAATAACCACTGGAAGTATATTGTTTTGAAAATTTTTGTCTACTATCTCTAACGTATTCATTATCAATATATTTATAAAGAAAGTATATTAGAGTACCAGATATGAGCCCTAAAATTGCTCCACAAATTAAATCTCCTAAATAATGTACGCCTAAATAGAGACGAGAATAACATGAAATAATAGCCCATAGAAGAAAAGCGAAAGTAAACTCTTTTTTTCGGAACAAAAGCGATGTAAAGGTAAAAAGGCCAAAAGTATTTGCAGCATGGCTGGATATAAAACCATATTGGCCTCCCCTATATCCATTTACGATATCTACCAGATACATAAATTCGGGATCCTGAGCAGGGCGGAAGCGTTTGAATACTGGTTTAAAAATACCTGATGATATCCGATCACATATAGCCACTGTTATTGCGATCATAAAAATAAGGAACAAAGCTTCTTTCAACTTATTATTCCGAATGATAACATACAGCAATACAAGTGCTAATGGAATCCAAGTAATCGTACTTGTGTAAACCCACATAAATCCATCCCAGAAGGTTGAATTACTCCCATTTAAAGCTAGAAAAGCCTCTTTATCGCATTGTATTAGCTGATGTATTTCATTCATCACTTTTAGATCACTTCTAGATCAGCTGTTTTAATCCAACCTACATTACCATCTTCAAGAATAATCTCTTTCCATTCTTTCATGGAATTATCTTTTATGCTCACTTTACGCCCTTCGTGAATAATAAACAAGTCAGTACCACTTTCGTTTGGCGTACTCTTAACCGTAACACTTGGAGCCATAATAATTGCACTTGCACGATTTATCAATAGATCTTTTTGATGAGAAGCAAAAAGGTTAGATGCAACCACAATTACAAGCAAGGCTATTGAAGCAATAAATCCTAATTTTTTCAGAATGACCTTTTTTGAGAAAATAAAGAAATAAAGGCCTAAAATGAACAAAATAAAAGAAGCTATTCCACATTTTGCCCATGCATCAGCACCCATACAATTAATAATAGAGTTCACCCAACTGATAAAGAATAATTGCGGAGCAGCTTCAGTCTTATCAACTGTTTTGCTACGAGCTATTTCAAGATTTGAGCGGATATCACCATCACCGGGTTTAAGCAATAAAGCACGTTCATAATTCAATATAGCCTTAGCCATATCTCCGATTTTATAATAGCTATTACCTAAATTATAATATACTTCTGCAGCCTCTCCTTTAGTACTAAGTAAAGATTCGTATATCTGTATAGCAGAAGTATAGTTATTACGAATATAAGCATTATCTCCTTGCTCTTTGGTTGCATTTTCAATCCTGGCAGCAGAGAACTCTTTGCGTGCAGGTCTTGAAGTCTTTACAGAATCAGTTGCTAAAGAATTCTGAGCTAAAAGATTAAATGAGCACAGAATGCTTAATACTAAAAATATAATTTTCTTCATATTACTATTTCTTAATCTGTTAGCGTTTAATTATGTTTTCCATTTTGCTCACTACCTCAATGGCAGAAGAATAAACCTTATCCATCGTTTCATTAGGATCGCCAGGAGCATAACGAGCAAATTCACATTGATCAAGTACTGCCAGGAATTCTTTCGTTAACTCTGCATCCACTCCATAATTAGTCAATTCTGAATCAACATTATCTTTTGTCAGCTTAGAAACTGGAATATTCAGTTTATCGCTTATATATCCCCACAACGCTTTTAAAACTTCATCATAGAATTGTTCATTCTTATTTTCTTTCAGAAGCTTGCCAGCATTCTTCATTCTTTTTGCTGCAACTTTATTAGCTTTCTTAGTGCGCACTTTAGCTACATTTGCATTTTCTACAGCTTGTTTTCTGTAAATGACAACAAAGGCTATAAATAGACATGCCGGAATGATATAAAGCAGATAATAAAGCCATGAGCCAAAGAAGAAATCACCTTTTTCGGATAATGTAACATCATTTGTTTTAATGTATCTGATATCAGAACCTAGCACTTTAAGATCTTCTTTATTTGTAAAGTTGGCAATTACCTGATCTGCATTACCTGCTCCTTTGGCTACTTTCAAATCAAACTCTTGTGTTCTAAGAGTCTTATAAGATCTGGAGTTACTATCAAAATAAGAAAAGCTTGCAGAAGGTATTTTATATGCTCCGGCATAACGAGGAATTGCCAGATATTCAATCACCTTGCTTCCAGATAAACCGTTCTTTGTAAGAGTGAATTTATTAGTTACCTTAGGATCATAAACCTCAAAGTCTTTAGGGAAATTAATCTTTGGAGTCTCAATCAGTTTAAGATTACCTACACCAGAGATAGTTACCTTAATAGTTAGAGCATCATTAGTCTTAACATTTTTAGAATTGATTGATGAAGCGATGGTAAAGCCTCCTACTCCGCCACAGAAGTTTGCAGGCTTTCCTGCAGGTAAAGGAGTTACATTTACTGTAATCTGAGGAGTAACAATTGATTTCTTTACTTCAACAACGTTTGATCCACCATTAAAGAAAGCATCAAACGGGTCATCGGTCTTCATAGCTTTAGCTATTGAAGCATCGAATCTTGCAGGATTGATGACTAATTTGCCTGATTGCTGAGGGAAAAGGACAAACTGTCTATACACTACTGAATGATAATTCTTTCCTTTATAACGTTCTAAAGAGAACTGCTTTGTTTGCGGCAGCTCAACTTCCTGAGACTGAAATCCTTTAAAATCGGGTAACTTTACATTATCAAAACCTCTTAAATCGACTAACGCATAGACTTTATAAGTTAAAACAAGCGCTTCCTGCTCATAAACATTTGTTTTGTTTACAGAACCAACAATAATTAAATCATTTGCAGAAATCTTTGTCCCAGATGATTGAGAATGTGAAGCTTTGGAAGATGAACTTCCACCATGTGACTGATCAGCGGGAAGTACCTTAATTCTTAATGCATTAGAAGTAATGGGATTACCATTAGCATAAACGCTTGCGGGCGAAATAGCAAAGGTTCCCTGTTTGCTTGCCATTACTGTATATGTATAAGTAATGGAGCTCACTGTTGAGCCTTTTCCGTTAACATACTGTGCGCTTGTCATTCTCGACTCAAAAGGCCCGGCTAATACATCAAGGCCTCTCATTGATGAAGCTCTAAAGCTCTTTACATCCTGCGTATTTACAGTGTATGTAATTCTAAATTGGTCGCCTACCGCGACAACATCCGGAGCTTCTGCTACTAATCTTACATTATCAGCAAAGCTATTTATTCCGGGTATCAGTAAAATGATGAATAAGAAAATCAGTTTCCTCATTGCTTATTTATTATTTATATCCTTTATTTAATTACCAATCTTTATCCAGGTTACGGCCTTGATTTCTCAACTGTTTCTTGGCTTTTTCCTGAAGTTGTTTCTCATCTTGCATTGCAGCATTCAACAATTGCTCAGCATTCTCCTTAGACATTTTATTCTTTTCGGGTTGTGGCTTAGGCTGCTGTTTTTGTTTATCATCTTTTTTCTGCTTATCCTGCTGCTTTTTCTTTTCGTCTTCCTTCTTCTTTTTATCTTTATCTTTGTCCTTATTCTTATTTTTGTCTTTATTCTTGTTTTGATTCTGCTGATCCTTCAGCATTTTCATAGCCAAAGCCAAGTTATACCTTGTTTCATCATCATCAGGATTATTCCTTAAAGATTGTTTATAAGACTGAACCGCTTCCTGGTAATGCTTGGCAGCATAAAATAGCACACCGGCATTATGATAGATCTTTGCCAGTTTAGCCTTGCTCTTTTCATTTTTGGAAGCCGACGTATACTGCTGCATAGCCTCTTTCAACTTTTGTTGCTGAGACAAAGTATTACCTAAATTATATAGAGCCTCGGTTGAATTAGGATTCTTCTCCAATGCCTTCCGGTAATTTACTTCCGCCTGCACAAAGGATTTCTCTTTAAAGAGTTTGTTTCCTTTGCGAATATAGTCCCTCTCTGTCTTTTGGGCAAATGTGTTACAATTCGCCAAAAGAAGAAAAGCTATAAAAATAATATACTTAACTTGTGACATATTTCTATATTATACCTTAAACAGTTTTATATTCTTGAATAACGGATTCTTGCGTTCCAACAGCAGTAAATCAATAATTAAAAGAATTAATATAATCCATGCTACTCCCTGAAACTGCTCGTCGAAACCAGTATACATACTGCTTTCAACATCAGATTTAGCCATCTCGTCAATTTTGCTATTCAAAGCTTTCTGAGCTGAGTTAGTATTATCAACATGCGCATAAATGCCCTTTCCGGCAGCAGCAATCTCTTTACACATTTGTTCATTCAGACGAGTAACAATAACATTTCCCTGTCTGTCTTTACGGAAATTATTGGTTCCTGCTATAGGAATAGGTGATCCGCCCGGTGAACCAACTCCGAGTACATGAACCAGGATACCTTTTTCTTTTGCAGCTTTAGCAGCTTCTACTGCACCATCTTCATGATTTTCACCGTCAGTGATAACTACGATAGCTCTTCCCACACCTTTTTGCTGGGTAAAGCTATGAGCTGCAAGATCAATGGCCGAACCAATGGCTGTACCTTGTCTTGAGATCAGCTCAGGAGTAATTGTTTCCAGGAACATTTTAGCTGAAATATAATCACTGGTTATAGGTAACTGCGTATAAGCATCTCCTGCAAATACAATCATTCCCACTTTATCCTGATCAAGTTCATCGACCATTTTAGATACCAGCATTTTAGCTTTATCCAAACGACTAGGAACAATATCCTGGGCCAACATAGAATTGGAAATATCAAGTGCAATAATCACTTCCACTCCGCTCCTTTTTACTTTCTCTGTTTTGGAGCCGAATTGAGGACGAGCCATCAACACAATAGTTAATGCCAGCGCAGAAAACACAAGCCAGAACTTAATATCAGGACGATATTTCGAAACATCGGGCATCAGCTGAGCCATCAGTTCCGGATCGCCAAACTTCTTTATTGCTTTCCTCCTTTTTAGGTTGGAATACAAATAAAAAAGCACAATGAACGGCAATATTATAAGTAGATATAAATATGTCGGGTCTTCAAATCGAAACATTGTCTATCTTGTTTTTAATTAGGGTATTTTCTTTAATATTGAGTTACGTAAAAGTACCTCACTTAGGATACATAAGAATAAAATCAATGCAAATGGCTGATAGTTTTCTTGTCTCTTACTGAAAGCTTTTACATTTAACTTCGTTTTCTCCAGTTTATCAATTTCCTGATATACCTCCTTCAGTTTAGAAGTGCTTGTAGCCCTGAAATACTCACCATCAGTAGTCTGTGCAATCTGCTTCAATGTAGATTCATCAATCTCAACCGGCATATTGATATATTGCACTCCGCCAGCAGTTGGGTATGGATATGGAGCCAGGCCGTTTGTTCCTATACCAATAGTATAAACCCTGATTCCAAAACTTTTTGCAATCTCGGCAGCAGTAAGAGGAGAAATATCACCCTTATTGTTTGATCCGTCGGTTAACAGAATTATAACTTTAGATTTTGCCTTACTATCCTTCAACCGGGATACAGCATTCGCAATACCCATACCAACAGCAGTACCATCTTCAATGATACCACATTTTACGTTTTGAAAGAGGTTTAACAAAACCGCATGATCAACCGTCAGCGGGCACTGAGTAAAGCTTTCTGCTGCGAAAAGTGTCATACCGATGTTATCGTTAGGACGCCCATTAATAAATTCGGTTGCTACATCCTTGGCAGCTTCCAAACGGTTAGGCTTCAGATCTTCGGCCAACATACTGGTTGAAATATCAAGAGACATCATTATGTCGATACCTTCTGTTTCGGTATTCTGCCAGTTATTTGTTGTCTGCGGGCGCGCAAGAATTAATATAAGCATTACAAAAGCAATAACTCTAAGAACAAATGGCGCGTGAAGCAAATATATCTTATAGCTTTTGGGCGTATGAGCGTATACTCTTGTGTCGGAAACCTGAAGAGATGCTTCATTTTTCCGTTGCTTCAGAATATACCACATAATGTATGGTATAAGAAGTATCAGCAGAAATAAATAATAAATATTCGCAAATATCATCTTTTTTAGTTTTTATCACATTTTTATATGAACATGTCTGCCAATCTCAAAGCCACATGAGCTATAATTGCTGCAACAGCGGCAGATAATACTACTATTCCAACAGCCAGAAGAGTTTTTGCCCGGCGAGAGCGTTTTTCCTCAACAGTAATCTCGGTTGGCACAGGCTTAATATCGGTAAGTTCCTCAGCCTTTGTTTCATTAATGAAAGAAATGGCACTCAACAGGTTGGAGTCATTTTCGTTCATCATAGGGCTGTGTTTGGCGAACTTAACCAAGTCTGCTGTCTGGAACAAGAACTTCAAATCATTGATATCTTTGGCTTCAAGCTCCATAAGCTTTTCAATGATTTCGGAAGAGGTCATTTCCATTGCACTAAAGCCGAAACGTTCCTGAATATAAGTACGCAAAGTATCTGTCAGCTCGGTATAATATTCCTTAGAAAGACCTTTCTGCCATATTCTTTCAACTTTAATTCGCTCTATCTCATTCATAGCCTGCTTGTGAGGCGGAAGTTTTGGCTCAATCTTTATGTGTCTGATAATTGGTTTATTATCTCTGAATCGGATAATAAAATATATAATCAGGAACAGTAAAGGGATGGATAGTATTGAAAGAAATATTGTTTCAGCCCAGTCGGCCCACACGAAAGGAGGATTCATCACCCCTTTTTGAGGATAGAATTTCTCAGGATGACTTACGTCAACTCGCGGAGAATATACTTTCAGAGCCAGAGATTTTGACTTATATGCCACGGTACCCACTTTTACACTGAAAGGAGGAATATAATAAAGTGCTGAATCGAAAGACGTAACCGTATATTTCTGAGTAATAAGCATACGTTGCTTGTTATTCAGATATTGAGTATCGGGCTTTGCAACACCAATAATCTCGATTCCCTTTATCAGATAATCCTTAAAATGGGGGAAAATAGCTTTTTGCTTAGCATCCATGCTTACTTGCAGCTGAATATGAGCCTGTTGTCCAATCATTACCTGCAATGAATCAATGGTTGCATCGACAGTTACTGATTGAGCAAGCATCTTTTGGGAAGCAAAAGAAGAGAGTGCCAAACAACTCAGTGCAATAAAGAATTTTCTGCTTTTCAATAATGTGTATTTACTCATTTCTTTTTATTTTCTTTTAGCAAATAAGTTCAACAATGCTTTCACATAATCCTCATCCGTTCGAACAGATACCGAATCCACATTACTTTTTGTAAATGTTTCGTTAAGAATACTCTGCTTTTTCAGCCACCAGTCACGGTGTGCTTTACGCAGAGCCACGGATGAAGTATCAATCCATTGTTCATGACCGGTTTCAGCATCCTTCACCTTCATCAGTCCTACTGATGGAAGCTCTGATACACGTCTGTCATAAACCTGAATAGCTACCACATCATGCTTGCGATTAGCAATCGTCAGTGCATTTTTAAAATCAGAATTATCTATAAAGTCAGATATTACAAAAGCTGTACATCTCTTCTTTATCACGTTTGTAAGGTATTCCATTCCCATCCGGATGTTTGTTCTCCTGCTGGTTGCCTGGAAATCTATCAATTCGCGAATAATAAAAAGTATGTGCTTCCTACCTTTCTTGGGTGGGATAAACTTTTCAATCTTATCTGAGAAAAAGATTACTCCGATTTTATCGTTATTCTGGATAGCAGAAAAAGCCACGGTGGCAGCAATCTCTGTCACCATGTCTTTCTTCATCTGCTTAATTGTTCCAAATTCGAGACTTCCCGACACATCAATCAGGAGCATAACTGTGAGTTCACGCTCTTCCTCAAACACTTTCACGAAAGGTTTGTGGAAACGTGCCGTTACGTTCCAATCAATATCTCGTACATCATCGCCAAATTGATACTCGCGAACTTCTGAAAAGGCCATACCACGCCCTTTGAAGGCTGAATGATATTGTCCGGCAAAGATATTATTCGATAATCCCCGAGTCTTTATTTCAATCTGACGAACTTTTTTTATAAGTTCACTCGCTTCCATTTAATTAAGGCACCTCAATCTTATTAAGAATCTTGCTTACTATTTCGTCTGATGTAATGTTACTTGCTTCTGCTTCATAAGTCAGGCCAATACGGTGACGAAGTACGTCGTGAGCAATTGCACGAACATCTTCAGGAATTACATAACCACGTCTCTTTATGAATGCATAAGTACGTGCGGCAAGTGCTAAATTAATTGAAGCACGAGGAGATCCACCAAAGCTTATCATCTCTTTGAGTTCGTTCAAGCCATACTTTTCAGGATAGCGTGTAGCAAACACAATATCAACAATATATCGTTCTATCTTTTCGTCAAGATAAACATCGCGAACCACTTTTCTAGCCTCTAAAATTTCGTCTGCTTTCAGGATTGGTTTTACATTAAACTTATCACCGTTTATGTTCTGACGGATAATGAGTTTTTCTTCTTCCATCTTCGGATAATCAATAACCACCTTCAGCATAAAACGGTCAACCTGTGCTTCTGGAAGTGTATAAGTACCTTCCTGCTCAATAGGGTTCTGTGTAGCTAGAACAAGGAATGGCTCCGGCAATTTGAAAGTCTCTTTACCCAGAGTAACCTGTCTTTCCTGCATTGCTTCAAGTAGTGCACTCTGAACCTTAGCCGGTGCACGGTTTATTTCGTCCGCTAATACAAAGTTTGCAAAGATAGGACCTTTCTTAACCATAAATGTTTCGTCTTTCTGACTATAAATCATGGTACCAACAACATCGGCCGGCAACAAGTCTGGCGTAAACTGAATACGACTGTATTTCGCATCAATAAGCGAAGCCAGTGTTTTAATTGCCAATGTCTTTGCTAGTCCTGGTACACCTTCCAGAAGAACGTGTCCGTCGGACAGTAATCCAATCAACAAAGACTCTACTAAATGTTTTTGTCCCACAATTACCTGATCCATCCCCATCACGAGGTTGGTCACAAATGCGCTTTGTTTTTCTATCCGCTCGTTCAACTCACGAATATCAATTGATTCAGCCATAGTTTTTATTATACTTTTATTGTTCTTACTATATTGAAAAAAGAAAATTCAATATCAAAATTGAACTTTCCTTTCGAGTCCCAAAATTACTCTTTATAATTAACTACAGCAACTAAATATTATTAAAAAAAGATGCATTATGTTTAGATTTTAGATGATTAAGAAGCAATTTAATAAAGATTGGCCTATAATGAGAATTCCCTTGTACAAAAGAATGATTTCTTTTGTACAAGGGAATTAATTGTTTTGTACAGAACATTGCATTCTTTTGTACAAGCATGCAACAATCTTTCTAATATAAATTATTGTTTAGAACTAAGCTTTGGAATTTTAAGAACGGTCCCTGCCGGAACGTTATCCGGATTAGTTATAGCCGTAGAATTATGCTTCACAATAAGTGTCCACAGGTCTTTTGAGTTATAATAATGCTGCGATATTCTTACTATAGACTCTCCTTTTTTAACCGTATAAGTCTCTATTGTTCCAACAATCTTATAGTCATTAGGATCCTTCTTTTCAAGAGCAGGCTTTTTGATATCGTCTGATTCCTGCTTATTATCAGTTTTCTGTTTATTCTCCTTTTCATTATTAGTACCGGAAGTCAAGGCATTAATGCTATCTATTCTTGCCAAATCTCTTTTAATCTCCTCTCTCGATCTGGTAGGAGCCGGATGGGTGAGCGCAAAAGTATCTATTTTCTCCTTATTTGCATCAACCATAACAGAATCGGTTTTGTTTTCCGATGATTCTGGAAGAATATTCAATATATAGTCCGGATTATAGATAAAGACAAATACAGCGCCAACAAAGATTGCCAGAAAAAGGACCATACTGACAAAATAAATAATAGAATATTTTCCACCAGAATAGTTTTGAGTAACCTTCTCTGTTCTTGCTGCAAGAATAAGTTCGTCAATTAAAGCCTTCTTATTCGCTGATTCTTCTGTTTCCTGATCAGCCTCGGGCGCTTTTGGAGTGACTTCCGACGAAGAATTCTGAGATGGCTGATATCGTGCATATATTGATGTTACAGGAGACTGAGCATTGTCTCTTTCTTCTGGCCTTTCTGCAATAGATATCGGTTCCGGTTTCTTTGCATCTTCCGCATTACTAACTACAGATTCAACAGATAGAGCAGATGGAATAACAGTTTCTGTTTGCTTATTCGCTTTATCAGGTTCATTATTCTGAGCAGCGATTTCCTCTTCCTTATCAGCATCTTTCAAATCTTCAACCTTAGCCACAACAGGTTCAGGAATAGAAACAACTTCTTCCGGAGCCTGAACAATCTCTTCAACAGGATATTTATCTTCTTCTTTAACGTCTGACTCTTTAGTGATATTTTCAGGAAGCTCAACCGGAGTAATTACTTCTTCAATAACCGGATTTGCTTTTTCAGGAACTAGTTCTTCTTCAGCAAAACTGCCAGATTCATTCTCGTTATCAGCATTTTCATCACTGGAACTTATATCATCAAAAACAACGCCTTCATTTAAAATAACTGTTTCAAAATGAGCAAATGGCTTGTTTATCAGATCACGGATACTTGCTTCGGGAGCAAAAGAAACCTTGGTATGCCCCTGTATTTCTATTCTCGCGCCAGTATTCACGTTTACACTTTCCCTACTATCAACTTCAATTAATTTGAAAGTGCCCAAGCCCTTAATCTTCACATATTTGTCAGTTTGAAGAGCTTGTTCTATAACAGCAAACATCTCTTTAAGAAAAGTCTCAGCATCCTTTTTGCTTAGTCCTTTCTTAGCAGCTAATAAGTCTATTAAGTTCTGTATGTTTATTCTTTCACCCATTACTTCAGATTCATTTAAACTTATCTTTTATAACATTACTTGGCTTAAAGTTTATCACCAATTTTGGGGGAACAAGCATTCTTTGTTTTGTAGCCGGATTAACTGAAATTCGCTCTAACTTCTTTTTCACTTCGAAGGTTCCGAAACCCTGAACAACAACAGCATTCTCTTCCTGCAACTGTTCTGACACAACAGATATAGCAGAGGATACAAGATCAGTCGTTTCTTTTATGGAGTATCCCAATCGACCAGATAATTCTGTTATAAATTCTTTATTATTCAATGTCTTCAGTTTTTAAGCGATTGCTATATTAGTAAAAATCTATTAATTAAGCAATTATATTTCAAAGAAAATAAACACTATTCAATTACTTGTGCATAAAGATCAAAATCATCAGCATCAGTAACCTTCACCTGATAAAAATGTCCTATTTCTAGTTGCACATCAGCTGCTAATATCAGAACTTCAGGATCAACTTCAGGAGAGTCAAATTCTGTACGTCCAATATAATAATCGCCTTCTTTCCGGTCAATTATTACTTTAAAGCATTTCCCAATCTTTTGAGCTGTCAACTCTGCAGATATTCCTTGTTGGATAGCCATCAGTTCGTCAAGTCTGTCTTGCTTAACTTCACGAGGAATCACATCTTCATAATTATTGGCAGAATAAGTTCCCTCCTCTTCAGAATATGTAAAAGCTCCCATTCTATCAAACTTAGCACGCTTTACAAATTCCTTTAACTCCTCAAAGTCAGCTTCAGTTTCACCTGGATGCCCCACCATTAAAGTGGTTCTCAAATGTATTCCGGGAACCTCCTTACGGAATTGTTCCATCAAAGCATAGGTATCCTCTTTTGTTACGTGTCTCTTCATCATAGACAACATATTGTCGCTGACATGCTGCAAAGCAATATCCATGTATTTACATACATTACTGCGTTCACGCATTACTCTAAACAAGTCAGTAGGGAAATGAGCGGGATAAGCATAATGCAAACGAATCCATTCTACTCCAGGAACATCTGAGATTCTCTCAATTAGCTCTGGAAGCATCTGCTTTTTATATAGATCAACCCCATAATAAGTGAGTTCCTGAGCAATTACCTGAAATTCTTTCACGCCATTTGCAACAAGATACTTCACTTCATCAATGATATCTTCCATGCTTCTTGAAACGTGCCCGCCTGTAATAATAGGAATTGCACAATAAGAGCATTTTCTATCACATCCTTCTGATATCTTTAAATATGCATAATGTTTGGGAGTTGTAAGCGAGCGTTCAATATGAATACGTTCATCATAAACCTTTCCAAGATCATCGAGCAAACCTTTCCAGTTAAACTTACCATAGAACTTGTCTACCAAAGGAATCTCGGTAGAAAGTTCCTTTAAATAACGCTCCGAAAGACATCCCATAACATATAGTTTTTTCAAACGCCCCTCTTCCTTTGCCTGAGCAAACTCAAGGATCATGTTAATAGACTCTTCTTTCGCGTCACCAATAAAACCGCAAGTGTTAATTACGGCAATCTCTCCTTCCGGTGATTCAGAATCATGGGTTACGCTATAACCGTTTTCTTCCAACTGACGAATCAGTTGTTCCGAATCTACCAAGTTTTTAGAACATCCTAATGTGATTAAATCAATCGTATTTTTTTTCATCAATTTTCTCCAAATAACGAATCAACAAATTCTTTTTTGCGGAACACCTGCAAATCTTCCATTCCTTCTCCCAAACCGATATATTTTACCGGTATTTTAAACTGATCAGAAATACCAATCACAACGCCACCTTTAGCAGTTCCGTCCAGCTTAGTAATAGCCAATGAGCTTACTTCAGTAGCTAATGTAAATTGCTTAGCCTGTTCAAATGCGTTTTGTCCTGTTGAGCCATCCAAAACCAATAAAACTTCATGAGGAGCGTCAGGAACAACTTTCTTCATTACGTTCTTTATCTTGGTCAACTCATTCATTAAGTTTACTTTATTATGCAATCTACCTGCAGTATCAATAATCACCACATCTGCATTATTGGCCACAGCAGAGCTTAAAGTATCATAAGCCACAGAAGCTGGATCAGCGCCCATTTTTTGTTTAATAACAGGAACTCCTACTCTTTCTCCCCAAATGACCAACTGCTCTACAGCAGCAGCACGGAAAGTATCAGCAGCACCTAAATAAACAGACTTACCTGCTTTCTTGAACTGATAAGCCATTTTACCAATAGTAGTAGTTTTACCAACACCATTCACACCAACGACCATAATCACATACGGACTTTTACCGGCTGGTGTGCTGAAATCTTCTTCATCTTCTGGATTATTTTCTTTTAATAGAGCGGCAATCTCATCACGAAGGATGCTATTTAATTCTTGAGCATTCACATATTTATCTGAAGCAACTCTTGCTTCTATTCGCTTGATAATAGTCAAAGTAGTTTCAACCCCAACATCCGAGGTAATCAAAACTTCTTCCAAGTTATCCAGGACTTCATCGTCTACTTTTGATTTACCCGCAACGGCTCTGGCGATCTTACCAAAGACACTTTCTTTGGTCTTAGACAATCCCTTGTCTAACGTCTCTTTCTTTTCTTTGGAGAAAAAACTAAAAAATCCCATGTTGATTATAATTAGTAATATATTATGCTACAAAGATATAACAAATAAGTAGGTTGCAAAAAAAAACTTCCTCTCATTTTTATGAATGAGAGGAAGTTTTTGACAGCCGTCTTAAAGACAACGACAATTATTTCTTAAAAAAGTCTTGAACTTTTTCGTTAGGTACCATTTTTTCGTCAAAAGCGTAAGCTCCAGTTTTCGGAGATTTCACCATTTTGATAACCTTTGTATAAGAACGACCTTCTTTGGTTCCGTCTTGCAAACTTGCTACTGTTTTCTTTGCCATGGTTTATCTTATTTAATTTCTTTGTGTACTGTTACTCTTTTCAAGATTGAATTATATTTCTTCAACTCAATTCTTTCTGTAGTATTCTTTCTGTTCTTCGTTGTAATGTAACGGGAAGTTCCCGGCATGCCGCTATCTTTGTGTTCTGTACACTCTAGGATAACTTGTACTCTATTACCTTTTGCTTTCTTTGCCATAAGTCAATCTTTCCTTAAAATTAAGCAATTATTTTAATGCTTTTCCAATCACAATACCCTTTAGTTACCGCATCATTCAATGCTGCATCTAACCCTTTTTTATTAATAGTGCGTAAACCAGCAGCACTAAGGCTTATGCTGATCCAACAATCCTGCTCTACATAGTAGAACTTCTTAGTAAACAAGTTCACATCAAAGGTTCTTTTTGTTCTTCTTTTTGAGTGTGATACATTGTTGCCAATCATGGCTTTCTTTCCGGTAATTTGACAAATCTTCGACATTTCTATCTTATTTTTATAGTTTTCTTTCTAGTACTTTCCAAACAGGGCACAAAGTAAGTGATTTAATCAATACAAAACAAGTGTTTTACTAATTAATTCACAATTGCGCATCAAATATTCTTCATTTTAATACTTTCTGGAGCAATAGAAGAGCATTATTTGTTGCCCGTTCCACATTAAGCTCTCTTCCAAAATCCACTTCTTGCTTTAAAGTCAGGATTGTTTTTCCATAGGCTGCAGCAACCCACACAGTCCCTACAGGCTTTTCAGCAGTACCTCCATCAGGTCCGGCTATTCCGGAAACGGCTACTGCACAATCTGTTTTAAGCGAATTCATCGCTCCGTTTACCATTTCCTTTACAACCTCCTCACTAACCGCACCAAATTTATTAAGCGTATCTTCAGACACCTGAAGCAGTTCTTTCTTAATTTCATTAGAGTAAGCAACCACGCTTCCTTTGAAATAAGCAGAACAACCTGAAACAGACGTTATCCGTGCTGCAATATTCCCACCAGTACAGCTCTCTGCTGTAGAGAGTGTAAGGCTTCGCTCTTTCAGCATACTCCCAACAATTTCCTCCAAGGGAGAATCATTTTCATCAAGTACATTTTCGCCCAAAATATCATATAACTTCGCCCCTTCTTTAAGAACGAGACTATTCATCTCATCTTCATTATTACCCCGACCAGTAAGTCGCAAACGAACAATGCCCGATTTGGGTAAATAGGCCAGTTTTATGCATTCAGGCAACTGATCTTCCCAATCTGTTAATGCTATAGCCAATGCTGATTCCGGATAGTTCTTAACCGTATAGGTTTTGTGAACAATTGCTCCCATTTTAAAACGAGCACAAAGTCTTGGTATAACCTCCTCGCTCATATTGGTTTTCATTTCCTGAGGCACACCAGGCATAGATACCAGTACCTTACCATTCTTCTCAAACCAACTTACAGAGGCTGTTCCCACCCTGTTATTTATCACCGTGCAATAATCTTTAGGAACTAGCGCCTGAGCTTTATTTAAAGGATTCATTGTAATCCTATTGGCCAGAATTCTTTTTATATTCTCAAAAACCATTTCACTAAAAACCAGCTCAGTTCCAAAGTACTTACAAAGAGTATATTTGGTGATATCATCTTTAGTTGGCCCCAATCCACCAGTCATTAAAACCACATCAACCCTTTTCATTGCAGCATCAACTGCTTCCAGAATCTCATCTTCCCTATCTCTAACCGAAGTAACACGGATAACCTCGAAGCCTACATTATTCAGCTCTTTGCCCATCCAGGCTGAATTAGTATCAATTACCTGACCGATGAGCAACTCATCACCAATTGTTATTATTTCTACAAACATATCTCAAGTATTTTACATTGTCACCCTTGAGAAGGCTGGCAATTCCATCGGACAAAATTCTTTATTCTGATATTTAAAATAGCCGGTAATAGCAATCATAGCCGCATTATCTGTGGTATAGCTAAACTTTGGAATATAAATCTTCCAGCCATATTTTACAGCATGTTCACGGAAAGCGTTACGAAGTCCATTATTTGCCGAAACACCTCCAGCTATAGCTACTTCTTTAATATTGTAATCTTTAGCTACTTTTCTAAGTTTATTCATCAGAATATCCACTATGGTTGCTTCCAGAGAAGCCGCCAAGTCATTCTTATGATGTTCTATAAAATCGGGATCTTCTTTTAAATAGTCACGTAATGAATAAAGAAAAGATGTTTTCAATCCACTGAAACTATAATTATACCCCGGAATATGCGGTTTACTGAAAGTAAATGCTTTTGGATTACCCTGACGAGCCATTTTATCAATAATCGGACCACCAGGATAACCAAGTCCCATAACCTTTGAGCATTTATCAATAGCCTCTCCGGCCGCATCGTCAATTGTCTGTCCCAGCACTTCCATATCATTATATGCCTTTACAAGTATAATCTGAGAGTTCCCTCCCGAAACTAACAAGCAAAGAAAAGGAAAATTAGGCTGATCTGCGTCTTCATCTTTTTCTTTAATAAAATGAGCTAAAACATGGCCATTCAAGTGATTAACATCAACCATTGGAATATTTAAGGAGCGAGCAAATCCTTTTGCAAAAGAAACACCCACCAGTAATGATCCCATTAATCCCGGACCGCGGGTAAAAGCCACAGCACTTAATTCCTCTTTAGTAACATTTGCTCTCTTTAACGCCTCGCTGACAACAGGGACTATATTCTGTTGATGTGCCCGTGAAGCAAGTTCGGGCACTACGCCACCATACGACTCGTGCACAGCCTGACTGGCAACCACATTAGACAGTAACACTCCGTTTCTTATAACAGCAGCCGAAGTATCGTCACAGGAAGATTCAATTCCTAATATAATTGTATCCATAATTTCTTTATCGTTATACTCTGCAAAAGTAATGTTTAATTGCTATATTCTACGTACCATTTATAAAATTTATCAATTCCATCTTTGATACTAGTATTTGGCTTGTATCCAAAATCTCTTTCTAAATGAGTAGTATCTGCAAAAGTTTTATAAACATCTCCTGGCTGCATCCCCACATATTCTTTAATTGCTTCCTTGCCTGAAACCTCTTCAATTGCATGAATAAAGTCCATCAGTTTTACCGGACTGGAATTTCCAATATTATATATTTTATATGGAGTCTGACCAACAGATGGAACATTAATAATTTTTTCTAATCCATCAATGATATCATCTATGTAAGTAAAATCGCGTTCCATGTTGCCATTATTAAATACTTTTATAGGACTTCCGTTTATGATTGATTTCATAAAAAGATAAGGAGCCATATCCGGCCTCCCCCAAGGACCATAAACCGTAAAGAAACGCACTCCGGTAGTTGGTAAATGATATAAATGGCTATAGGAATGAGCCATAAGTTCATTCGCCTTTTTAGTGGCAGCATACAAGCTTACAGGCTTGTCTACCTGATCATCTTCCGAATAAGGTATCTTATCATTTAATCCGTATATACTGCTGGAACTTGCATATATAAAGTGCTCTACTTTATTCTGTCTGCATGCTTCAAGTATATTGGCATAACCTACAATATTTGAATCTATATAAGTGAATGGATGATCAATAGAGTATCGTACTCCAGCTTGAGCTGCCAGATTACAAACTATATCAAATTTCTCATTTTCAAAAAGGTTATTAATTTCATTCCTTTCTGTCAGATCCATTTTAATAAATCGATAGTGTGGATATATACTACTTTGAACAGACTTCCTGTCAGCTATTTCGTCCTGATAGATACCAGTCTCTTTCAAACGACTATATTTCAATTTAACATCGTAATACTGATTAATATTATCAATGCCAACGACTTCATTACCACGTTCAAGCAATCTCTTTACCAGATAATAGCCTATAAATCCGGCTGCACCTGTTACTAAAATTTTCTTCATTTCGTCTACTTAAAAACTACGATAGAATACTTCCCTTCTACAAATTTTTCTTTCCCTTCTATCATTTTGCTTAGCAAAGAATCCTTTTGAATATCCTTTGTACGAAGGAATAAAATTGATTTACTGCATTGCCTATTATTCAAATCAGCGTCTTTCAGTTCTCTCAACTCTTTATTAAGATAAGCATCCATATTTGCCGCTCTACCAACATTATAGAAGCAATATGAGTCAATTCCATTCTTTTGAGCAAGCTCTTTTCCTTTTTCAGCAAGCTTTCCATATCCTATATATTCGTTATAAGAAGGGATAAAGAAAGATCCTGTAAAAATAGTCAGGAGCAATCCTACAGCCAACGTATTTACCGATTTATTCAGATTTTTTTGTCCATATAAATAATACAGAGAAACAACACATGATACTGATAAAAGAGCAGATGCAATATAAATTAACGGATGATTCAAAAATGCCATTGAAGGATATCTGCTTAATATGCAAACAGCCGGTAACGCCAGCCCAAGTGCCACCACAGGGATAGCAATCAATAATGAAACACCCTTGTTTAACTTTATTTTCTGTAGTAATAATACTGTAAGATAGCCAAAGAAAGGAAATGCCGGAAGCATATAAACCTCTACTTTAGAACTTATCAGAGTAAGAAGAATAAATGTCACAGTTATAATGGTCAAAAAGAATTTCTCCAGATCTGTATTGATCAATTTAGCTTTGATTGCAGCAAAAATTAAGCCAATATAAAGCAAAGACCATGGAGCAAGACAATACCATATTACCTCAAAGTAATAATAGAAAGGTTTCTTATGATGGAAAGAGTCAACCGCTCTATTCACTGTCTGGTTAAACAATAAATTGTGCAAATAATCATATCCTCCCTCTATAAAAACACCAGCAAACCAAATGGCAGCACCTATTAATAAAACAATCCATGTTTTAGCGCCCCAATAACGTCCCAAAGTTCTTAATTCCCCTTTCACTATAAGAAAAGCTACTACAGACAACAGTGGAACCAGTATTCCTATTGGCCCTTTAGTGAATAATGCCATAAAAACATATACAGCAAATAGAAGCCCGCTCCATTTTGTACCTTTTCCTATAAACATCTGATAAAAAGTATACAGAGCAAGCACAATAAACATACACATCAGCATATCCATTCGCAAAACGACACCTGCTCCTATAAAATAACCGCTGGTAATCAGCATCAATTGTCCCGACAAACGGTTCTTTTCATCTACGCTTCCAGAAATCCATTTATCCATTACATGAAGAACAACTAAAGCAGGGATAACAGAGAATAACCCTAGAAACAACATGCTGTGCATACCAAAGATTAGCTTTCCCAACATTACAATCCACAAATAGAGCGGTGGCTTATCAGCATACACTTCTCCATGATTTGTGAAAGTAAAGAAATTGCCATTCCTTATAGCTTCATCTGCAATACTAAGATACTTCAGCTCATTATCCGGTGTAAAATCACGGAATAATAGCAGAGGCAGAAACACTAACAGCAACAAGAAATATCTATTCGTCTTCATTTAATCTGTATTTATAATCATTCCTTGCAATCATAATATTCCGGCAATAAGCTATAAAGCCTAAAGCCTGGCCAATTACCAATACCGGATCTAAACGAACTATACCGTATAAAATAATCACAGATGAGCCAATCAGACTGATAACCCAGAAACCAATAGGCAATATTGATTCTTTTCTTTTTGCCGAATAAACCATCTGATAAACAAACCTTAGTGTAAATATAATCTGTCCCATAGAACCAAAGATCAGCAGCCACATCGGGACTTTTTCATTTTTCAAAAAGGATGCAATGAATTCATCCGCATTATTGCAAACAAAAGCAATAGCAATAAGCGGGGTTAGCAACAATACAGTCCGTAATAAAACATGAACCCGTTTCCAGGTACCCTTTTCATAAAGGTTCCAAATATAGATATAATAGGAAATAAACTGCCCTAGTAAGATTGAAAAATCATTTCTCATCCAACCGTAAATGACCAGCAAATAAGATCCCAGAATACTCAGTACCCAGAAAATAGAAGGTGACAGTACCTTCTTAGCCTTTTCAGACAATATCCATTGAAACAAGATACGCGCTGAAAAGAATGTTTGAGCCAGAAACCCAATAACATACATTATCATAAATTATTATCCCCGATGCTGTAATTAATATATCTTTTTTTCATCCAGCGATATGCAAAACAATCAATGAATGGAGACACTAGTCTATTCCATAAATTATATTTTGAGACGCCAGCCACCCGAGGGAAATGCCGAACCGGAATCTGCATTACCTTTCCATTCTGAAGTTGAATCAGTGCTGGTAAGAAGCGATGCATTCCTGTAAAGAAAGGCACTCTTTTTGCATAATCCGTATGCAACACTTTGAGCGGACATCCAGTATCTGATACCCCGTCATGAGTCATCATGTTACGGAATCCATTTGCAATTTTAGACTGGAAGTTCTTGAAAAAGGAGTCCTTGCGGTTAGCTCTGATCCCCATTACCATTTCATATTCCTTAATATGCTCCAGTAACAAGTTAAAATCGTCAGGAGTTGTCTGTAAGTCAGCATCCATGTAACCCACATATTCAGAATGTGCAGCATCAATGCCAGCCTTCATAGCTGCACTCAGCCCCGAGTTACGGCTTAAATCCATATAATAAAAATGTTTATTCCTATTACAGATTTCAATCAGACGTTGTTTGCTGTTATCTTTTGAGCCATCGTTAACGAAAAGCACGCAGGCCGGATAAATTGATACCGGAAGAAATTCTCCTATTTTTTTCTCTAATGCATAAATATTGTCTTCCTCGTTATACACAGGAACAACAATGGTAAATTTGTAGTTTGCAGATTTATTCATTGTTCGAATTCTTTTATAGCCCGCAAAGCTAAATCGATTTTATTAATTATTTATTAACTATATATGAAGATATATAGAGCCTCATTATTTATAAACTTAGAAAAGGAACTATCAATGAGTTAGTATTTCAGTTCCTGTTTCAGTAATAGCCAATGTATATTCCCATTGAGCAGAAGGAAGTCCATCATCAGTCAACACAGTCCAGCCATCCTCTTCATCAACAAATACATCATATTTGCCCATGTTAATCATTGGTTCAATGGTAAATACCATTCCTGGAACCAGCAACATTCCCTTTCCTTTTTTAGCAAAATGTTCCACATCAGGTTCCTCATGAAATTTCAGTCCAACACCATGGCCACACAAATCTCTTACTACAGAGAAGCCATTTTTTTCAGCATGACGTTGAATGGCCGTTCCTATATCTCCAAGAAATCCCCATGCTTTGGCTTTTTCTACTCCAATTTCCAAACATTCTTTGGTTACCTCTACCAGCTTCTTCAGCTCAGGCTTTACCTCACCAATCATAAACATTCGCGAAGCATCCGAGAAATAACCATCTAATATAGTAGAGACATCAACATTTACGATATCACCTTCCTGAAGTATCTCATGTTCGCTGGGAATACCGTGACACACTACATCATTAATAGATGTACAAACACTCTTAGGAAATCCTTCATAATTAAGTGGAGCAGGGATAGCTCCGTGTGCAACAGTATAATCATAAACCAGCTTGTCAATCTCAGCTGTAGACATTCCAACATGAATATTATCTGCAATCAGATCAAGCACTCCAGTATTGATCAAACCACTTTTACGAATGCCTTCAATTTGTTCCGAAGTTTTAATTAACTTACGTTTGGGTACTAAAAAACCCTTATTCTGGTGATAAAGAACTTTCTTATCTAATTCTGAAAGCGGCTCTCCCTTAACAGGATGCCAATTGTTTTTTATCTTCTTTAACGACATGATTACCTTATTTTTAAATACAATACATTGGCTTAATCAGCCATGCACATTTTTTTCAAAACTTACATAGTTCTAAATATAAACGTGCAAAAATAAGAAAAAAAAAGATGAATTCAGACACTTGCGGGTGATATTAAGAATATAAATATAAAATTAAATCCTGTTATAACCAGTTATACTGATAAGGCACTACATCTGAAATTCTATTTATAGAATTAGTAGTCAGCTTATATCCACCTCCATGCAGTGTTGTTATCTGAACAGAAGGATCATTCTTTAGTATTTGCCTCAATTTAAAAATATAGATCGACAGAACTCTTGAATTAGCATATTCTTCCCCACTCCATATAGCTTTCAACGAATCCTCCTTCGATACAAATTCATTCATTCTTTTGCATAGAAGCAATAACAAATCCGTTTCCCTGGTTGTGAGATGAATCTTTGATTGTTCAAAGTATAAAACACCCTTCTGAACATCAAAAATATACTTTCCTAATACATATTGCATAGAATATTTTACTTTCGCCTCATACCCTCTTCTTATCATAGCCTTTAGCCTTAATTTAAGCTCATCAGTGTCATACGGAACCATCAGGCAATCATCAGCTCCTAACTGATAACCAATTCTAAAGTTAGTCATCCGGTCTTGTTTGAAAAGGAAAACAAGATAAGTGTTTCTGCTAAACTCCAGCATTCGTTTTGCCAAAGGAAAAGAGCTTTCCATTGAAGGAAATTCATGAAGAAGACAAATCTGTGGCCGTGCATCGCAATAGTAACGATAAGCACTATCTACATCAAAGCATAGTTTTACTTCTAAACGTTCATTTCGAAAAGACTCTTTCAACAACCGGGTTGAGCTGCAATCCGGGCCATAAATAAGTATAGCGGAACTTATATTCATAATTAAAATATCTATTAAAGAATTCAATCCTGCAAAGATACGTTGCTCATTAGGAATCTGATTGGTCCATTTCTCATACAAATTGTCCAAAAAGAAACTAAATATCAGAAATTATCTAAATACATAGTTTTAGAATGAACAATAATCCCTATTTTTGTTCATTAAATAAAGATTTAGTTTTATCAGAACAGTAAGAAAAATAGTACTAATATTCCTTTCAGTGGTAATTGGCTTTTACCTGGGGATTATTATATTGCTGAATATCCCATATATTCAGCACAAAATGGCAGCTATTGCCACAGATGAATTAGAAAAAATCCTTCATACAGAATTATCTATCGGAAGAGTTGATATCGGACTAATGAACCGCATCATTGTTGACGATGTATTGCTGAAAGATCAGTCAAACAAAGAGATGCTTAAGGTAGCACGCCTTTCTGCTAAGTTTGAGATTTTACCATTGTTCAAGGGTAAAATAACCATCCGAAGCGTTCAGCTCTTTGGATTCAACATTCATCTGAATAAAAAGACTCCTAAAGATCCTATCAACTGCAAATTTGTTATTGACGCATTTGCAAGTAAAGATACTGTAAAGAAAGAGAGCAAGCTCGATTTACGTATTAATTCCGTATTGATTCGTAGAGGTACATTCAATTACGATATTCTCTCAGAGCCCGAAAGCCCGGGCAAGTTTAATACAAAGCATTTACAGTTCTCCAATATCATTGCCAACATTTCTCTGAAAGCCTTGCGTAAGGACTCTATAAATGCATCGATAAAACGATTAAGCCTGAGCGAAAAATCGGGTATTGAATTACAGAAGCTATCGTTTAAAGTAACAGGAAATACCAAAGGAGCCAAGATAGATAACTTTATCATCGGACTGCCGGAAACAAAGATTCAGTTGTCGCCGGTTAAGATTTCATATGATGGCTTTAAAGCATTTAAGAACATCGCCAATGATGTCTCTTTCTCCACACATATACTGCCTTCGTCTATCATTCTTCACGACATATCTCCTCTTGTTCCGGCACTGGCTAACTTCCGTGACAGAATTGATTTTGAGATTGGAGTTAACGGCACCATTAATCAATTATCTATATCGGGCCTCAAAATTAATGCAAACAATAACCTCACAATTTCAGCAGGAGCTACCTTCCAGGATCTGTCGCATACAAAGGACACCTATTTCATCGGTGATATTCATCAACTGAAGATTAACCGTGCAGGAATGGATTTCCTTGTACGAAACCTGGTTAAGAACTTCTCCGGTACACCCGATATTTTAAAACGATTAGGAAATATCGCATTTAAAGGTGAAGTTTCTGGTTACTTCAATGATTTAGTAACCTACGGAACATTCAATACAGGCTTAGGAACAGTAAAGACCGACGTTAAATTCAGTTCTGAAAAACCCAAGGGTAGTTACAATTTCTCCGGAGCCGTAAAAACCGACAAATTTAATCTGGGGAGATTACTAGGAAATGAAGAGAAGTTTGGAAAGACGTCACTCAACCTGGAAGTAAAAGGAACACAACGCAAAGGAACAAAACCAGATATTTCCTTGAAAGGACTGGTTGCTTCATTAGAATATAGCGGCTACGAATACAAAAACATTGAGCTCGACGGATTATATAAGAACGGAGGGTTCGACGGAAAGATCGCATTAAATGACGATAATGGAAGTGTTTTCATGAACGGAAAAATCAATCTGTCCCAGAAGACTCCTACATTTAACTTTCAGGCAAACATCAAAAACGTAAATCCTTATAACCTGCATCTGACGAACAAATACAAAGATGCGAAATTCTCTTTAAGCGTGGATGCTAATTTTACAGGGCGCTCTATTGATGATATGATTGGAGAAATCAATGTAGACAGCTTTGCTTTTGTTAGTCCGGAGAAAAATTACTTCATGAACAATCTGAATATTGCTGCAAAACAAACAAACGGCAAGAAAAGTCTGGAGCTAAATTCTGAATTCTTAAAAGCTAAAGTGGAAGGAAACTATTCATACCAAACAATCCCAGTGAGCATTATGAAAACTGTGGAAAGATATATTCCTTCATTGCTCAGCGTGAACAAAAAATATAAAGACCCACACAATGACTTTAATTTTGATATCCACATTTATAACACAGATATTCTGTCTACCGTTTTTGACATTCCTATAAATATCTACAAACAGAGTACAATAAAGGGATATTTTAAAGACAACGACCGAAAACTGAAAATTGATGGCTATTTTCCAAGCGTTCAATATAAAAACATATTTATTGAATCGGGAATGGTTCTTTGTGAAAGTGCCGATAACCAGTTTAAATGTCAGGTCAGGGGAAATAACAGACAGAAAAACGGTTCAACAGTCAACATCGCCCTGGAAGCGTTGGCACAAAACGATAAAGTTCACACATCAATCAATTGGGGTAACAATGCCGTTAAGACATACAGCGGCAAATTCTCGACAATCATTAATTTCTTTAAAACAGCAGGTGCTAATCCTATTCTTCAGGCCAAAATAGATGTAGAACCCACCGAAGTTATTCTCAATGACAGCGTATGGAACATTCATCCTTCTCACATAGAAGTAGATTCCGGACGAGTATACGTTGATAATTTCCTTTTCAAACACAAAGATCAATATCTGCGCATCAATGGTAAGGCAACCAAGAACATCAACGATACCGTAAAAGTAGAACTGAAAGATATCAATATCGGATACGTTTTCGATATTGTAAATCTTAAATCGGTAGATTTAACAGGAGACGCCACCGGCACCATGTATATGAATCAGGTAATGAAAAGCCCTATCATGAATACTCAGCTTTTCGTTAAGAACTTTGCATTTAACAAAGGCCTGCTTGGTGATATGAATGTGTACGGAGAATGGGATAAAGAGAAAGAAGGAATCTTCCTTAATGCAAAAATTAAAGAGCCCAATGTGTCAGAGTCTAATGTAAAAGGATACATCTACCCCAAGAAAGCCGGGTTAGATCTTGATATTGATGCACACAACACGAATGTTGCTTTCCTGAATACTTATCTGCAAAGTATAGCCTCCAACATCAAAGGACGAGCTACAGGACATATCAGATTATTTGGACTATTCAAGGCACTTACCCTGGAAGGATCAGCCCTTGCCGATGCCTCCTTCAAGGTTAATGTGCTCAACACCACCTTTGCCCTGAAAGATTCCGTACGCCTCATTCCTACTGAAATTTCCTTAAAGAATGCCAAAGTGCTCGATCCGGAAGGTCACACCGGAGTGGTTAACGGCTATGTGCGTCACGAGCACTTTAAAAACATGAATTATCATTTCCAGATGGATGCAAAGAACATGCTGGTCTATAACACAAAAGAGAGTCCGGACATGCCTTTCTACGGTGCTGTATATGGAACAGGAAACGCTTCGCTTTCAGGAGACAACTCCGGGTTAAACGTAGATGTAGCCATGAGCACCAACCGAAATACCAATTTCGTTTACCTCATGACCAATACCTCTTCGGCAGTGAGCAACCAGTTTGTTAAGTTCGTTGATAAAACACCTAAACGCAAAGTACAGGAAGACACCACCGTGGTGGTCGATTACTTCATGAAACAGATGGAAAAAGAAGCCGAATCATCCAGTATGGATATCCGTTTGAATATGTTGGTCGATGCTACCCCCGATGCAACAATGAAGATCATTGTTGATCCCGTTGCCAACGATTACATTATAGGAAAAGGATCGGGAAATATCCGAATGGAATATTATAATAAGGGAGGTGTTAAGATGTTCGGTAACTACACAATAGATCACGGAACATATAAATTTAGTTTTCAGCAAGTTATCCGTAAAGATTTCAATATTAGTTCCGGTAGTTCTATCAGCTTCAATGGAGATCCATTAAATGCCAATCTTGATTTAAAAGCTGCTTACACAGTAAATTCTGTTTCATTAAGTGATTTAGGGTCAGAGGTTCCGGAAGACATTAAGAAATCAAATATAAAAGTAAACTGTATAATGAATATCAGCGGTATTCTAGTACATCCTAATATAAAACTTAGCATAGAATTGCCTAATGAAAGCGAAGAGAAAAAACGTGTTGTGCAAAATGTAATCAGCACGGAAGATCAGATAAGTATGCAAACGCTCTATCTGTTAAGTCTTGGTAAATTCTATACCCCCGACTATGCTAATACAACTCAGAATTCAAATGCAATGACATCCGTACTATCTTCTACTATCTCCGGTCAGCTTAATAATATGCTATCTCACGTTATTAACAGTAACAGCTGGAATATGGGTATAAATGGTACCACAGGAACCAACGGATGGACCGATATGGAGTTTGAAGGAATGCTTTCAGGTCAGATGCTTAATAACCGTTTGCTGATAAACGGAAACTTTGGATACCGTGAGAATCCAACAGTAACCAGCAACTTTGTAGGCAACTTTGACCTCGAGTATCTGCTTACCAACCAAATCCGTATGAAAGCCTATAATCAGTCGAACGACCGTTACTATACCCGAACCACATTAAACACGCAAGGTCTTGGTATCATGTATAAAAAAGACTTCGACTCATGGTGCGAGTTGCTGCCCTGGAACCGTAAAAAGAAAAAGCAAATAGTTCAGCCTAAGGATTCAATTGCTCCGGACCCTAAAGGACAGAACGTTCCTCAGTCAAAGAAGAAACGGGATCGATAAAATTTAGATTATATATATAAAAACAGAATTCAGGTAAAATGTAGAGTTTACCTGAATTCTGTTTTTTTATGCACCAAGTCAGACTTTTGCATTCATCACTGTAATGTAAAACAATTATCTTTGCTAAGCTTACTCCCCCTGTATGGCGACATGAGAGTCATCAGGTAAAGCATCCCAGCGCTTACAACTTCAGCCAGCTAGACCAAGCATGGATGAGCATCACCGACCTTCACTTGCAGAACGAATATCTTAGATATAAAAAAAGGTAGCTACAAAACTGTAACTACCTTTCTTAATTGTCGGGGTAGCGGGATTCGAACCCACGACCCCCTGCTCCCAAAGCAGGTGCGCTAACCGGACTGCGCTACACCCCGAAGACTTTTGTAAGTGTTTCTTTTCAAAAGCGATGCAAAGATATGGGTTATATTTGAATAATGCAAGTACTTCCAGAAAAATATTTTAGATAAAACTGTTCAATAAGCTGCTTCTGTCTGATTCTCTTGCAGTTAATGCCGAAAAAAAATATTTTAATAATTTTCTATTTGTATCGATAAAGAAGATTTTATCCGGCAATCCTGGATCAGTCGAGATTCTTTAGGGTTAATGAAGATTCTTCTTTTCGAGAGATTGGATGTAGAATCAGAAAAATTAAAATTCCATTTACTCCCACTTACAGGTAACTTTTATAAATATCAGGCCAAAGTCTTGCAGAACTTCATTAAATATTCAATCGCATCCTGATGTTTGCCAAATCAACCACCTTTTCAGCACACAGAAAATCCGTCTTGCCTCACAAGACACAAGAGTGTGGAAGATGAAGCAAGAGTATTGATAGCTGTTATTTAATTCTTATATCGTAAGCATTATTTTGAAGAAGGTTTAAACGCAATAGGAATAACATAATATACAGGAACATTTACTCCATTCAGCTTTCCTGGAATCCATTTAGGCATACTATTAATAACCCGAAGAGCTTCTTTGTCAAAAGAGACATCAAGTGAACGCATTATTTGAGCATCTTTCACATCTCCATCCTTTGAAATAACAAAACGTACATATACCTTTCCAATAATATCATCATTCTTACGTTCTTCGGGAAACTTCAGGTTCTTTGCTATAAATTCATTCATTGCCGCATCTCCTCCTACGTAACGAGGCATTTGTTCTACAGCCGTATAAATAATTTCGGAATTACTCTTGGAAGCAGACACTGTCTCTTTTTCTGTATCTTTTCCTTTTATTAAATCTATGCTAAACGCATCAACCACGTCAACAAGTTTATAAAATTCTATAGGAATAACACGAAACATATCAACCTTTTTGCCATTCCTTTTACCAGGAATCCATCGCGGCATACCCTTTACTAAACGAACAGCTTCCGCATCACAGTACTTATCAAGAGAATTCATTAAGGTTACCTTTATAATCTTTCCGGTTTTAGTTACCATACAATGAACATTAACTGTGCCCTCTATATGTTTCTTTGCAGAGATCTCAGGATATTCCATATGTTTATAAATATATTCATTAAAAGCCGTCTGTCCTCCGGGGAATAAAGGAAATTCCTCTGTTATTGTATACCCTTTTGTCTTTCGTTGCTGGCGATGAATAGAATCATTTACCTGCACTGATCCGGCTAGTAGGCAGTCTGATTGGCTTGCATCAGCAACAGATGCAATGCACATTGAAAAGAGCGTAAATGCAATTAAAGTTTTCTTCATAGGTTTTATTGTTGGTTAATCTAATTTTCTTGAGTAAGTACTGTTATACGAATATTACTTTGAGTAAATTACTTATCAGATATTAGAATATGATTGATCCATTCTACCAAAGCTTTTCTTTGCTTATCAAAAAGATGATTGCATAGATAATACTCCTTGCCATTTAACTCAATTGGAGTAGCATAATAACGTTCCTTATTAACTTCACGATTTAGAGACAGAACAGGAAAATCAAATCCAATCTTTTGCTTTGAATAATCTTTATCCAATAGCTCTGCCAGTAATTCATCAGATAAAACATTCTTTTTTGAATTCAGAAATTCAAATATAGCTGTAATATAATCTTTATTACTTTTCCTTTCATCATCAAGCTTATCATATTGACGATGGCAGTCCTGACATAAAAAAACGAATTTTTCTTTTACTGGTAAATGAGCGATATGAATATCCTCTATAGCTTTAGAAAGATCTTCAATTATATAATAATCCTGATCTTGCTTACGATAATTTTCCAGAGCTTCTTTAATAACTGTTGGTCTATCATGACCTAAAATATGTGCAGCCTGAAGTTCTGCTTTCTTCCCGCATAACCTGCATCTGTTCTTTTGTGCAGTCTTATCATTGCGCGTTATATACGCAACTTTATTTCTAATTAACGGACCTATAAAATCCGTAAACTCTTGATTTGTACATTCTAATTTTGCCATAATATTATTTTATTTTTGTGATATATTTCATTAAGCTTCACCGCCTTCTGTTCCATTCATGAAATATTGGCGACTGTCTTTTTCATGTTCTTTTTTACTCAGTATACTCAATATTCTTGGTCGCTCAATTTCAGAATAAGGAATACAATCTTGCTTCCCGGTTTCCGAAACAAACGCAATTAACTCTTCTTTGTTTTGTCCATAGATGGTTCTTCCAATAGCCGAAGTGCCCTTATAGTCGAATATCATCCAGACATAGGGTTTGAATTTACAGTTGTTCATTTCTAAAGTTATTTATATTTTTCATTATCATTTGCAGGTCCATTTACAGGTCCATTTATAGGGACATCAGGTCTTTAAATTTACTCCCTCATTTTTCTTATTTACACCCTCATTTACTCCATCATTTACACCCTCACAAACCATCATACCATCATTTAAACCATCACCAGCTTCATATTTCTGCCCAGTCTTAGCTCTCTGAGTTCTTATTCATAACCTCTCGCAAATTTCTTACAATGGAAAATGGCGCATATATTCCAAATAACATATAGACTGGCTCCAACAGTGGATTATCGTCCAATAGCATAGATAAACAAACCAGCATCATGATGAAGTCTGCTATTTTATATACTCTCTCTTTTGTCATTTTCATATTTTTCATCTTTCAGTCTATTTATTCATATCTCCTATTTCGTGCTGCAATACAATATATAGTGTATTTTAGAGAAAACTTAAAATATTAGCCCTACAGGATTTCATCAATCAGGAAGTATTATTTCTTTGCCAGATTATATCCAAAAACTTCTTTGAACTTTACTTCATCATTCCAGTCTTTGGCAATTATGCTTTCCTTGCCTTTATGTTCTTTCATGGGATAGATAATAAATCGGTAAGGTTTATTTATAAACTCTTTTTTGAGATCAATATATTTACCCTTTAATATAAGCCCCACACGAGGCACAGCAAGAGACTGCAACGTGTTTTCCATATTCTTAAATACATCATCATCTTTCCAATAGATTGAACATGATTGATCCGTACAATTCTTCCCACGAACATTGTCCTTCAAGTTCTTATAATCGCATTCGGTGAGATTACGAAGCTTTAATGGTCCATATACATCATTCTGTTGATTCTTCTTTTCATCTGTGTTTGATGCCAGAGTTATTGCCCGCAGTAAGATACCACCATAGATTTCATTTTCTCCCTTTCCAAATGTGATATCAATGCCCGAAGCATGAAAATACCATGTACCATTTTTTAGTTGTTCTTTATCACAATGTGTAAAGGTATCATTGTGCTTATTCTCATCTCTATAATAGAATTCTATTTCGGTGAGACGGTATTCTGTTTTATTAATAACCAGTTTGCCTTTGTTTAGAAGTATGTCTGCTACTTCTTCAAAATACTTCTGTAAGTCTTTTGCTTCTTTTACTTCTGAGAGTTTATCGGTTAGTGTCATTTTTTAATGTTTTTCAAATAGATTATTATTAGGTTCTAAATAATTCCGAATCGGATTATGATTCATTTTGTATCTATAACACAAGAGTGTTAATGTTCCAATTGAGGTGAAGATTTAAGAGTCCCTTGTCCATTGGTAAACATTACCAGTTCAACAGCACGCATATCTGATATTTCATTTTGAACTTTATACGGTTCAAATTCATTCATTGCTTCTTTCACACGAGTTATTTCATCCTTGCACTGTTCTATAATATTTCTGCATGCCTTAATATATTCCAAATAAACGTCGATATTATTTGCTTTATGTGCCGGGATATTTAAATAACGGCAAACATTACTATCCCAAATTGGGTAATTCTCAGGACTGATAAAATGAAGGAGTTTAGAAGTGCCAACTATCGAATTATTAAACACATCCTTGAGAATATTCAACTCGCTATTGTCAAGCAATTCTTTATCCTTTTTCACTTTATTCAGTATAGTAGCTGCTTCAGCAAAATCCTCTGATTTCAGGTGACAGATTGTTGGCATCCATCCATAGATTAAGTGAATGCCGACTATTACATCATGTTTTTTAAATTCTTTGATGCGCTTAAAATGTTTCAGGAACTCAATGTATGATATATAGTAACTTTTCTGATTTACATCTATATCAGGCTTAATCTCAAATGCTTTGCAATCCTTTTTAAAGATTTCTATATCCATTTCTGTTAGTTTAAAATTACTTGTTTCTTCCATCTTTTTTATGTATTACAAATAAAAAATAGAGACTATTTCTTTAGTTCGATATAATCCAGTATCGGACTATGAATCATTTTGTGTCTGCAATACGCTAATATGTTGCGTATCGCAGACAACATGTTGTTTTCACTCTTCAAATACAGAGCATTTACAACGGAGAACTTATCAATGGTTCTCTTCCTAAGGTTGTTTTCACTCTTTAAATTTAGAGCATTCACAACAATAAAAAAGAGATTATCTCTAAAAGACAGTTGTTTTCACTCTTCAAATTTAGAGCATTTACAACCAACTAATTTTGAGAAAGGATTGCAATTATGTTGTTTTCACCCTTCAAATATAGAGCATCTACAACCATTTAATTAAAAAATTATGATTCAAGATGTTGTTTTCACTCTTCAAATACAGAGCATTTACAACACTATCTACTATCATTTAGAGTTAAGAATTGTTGTTTTCACTCTTCAAATAAAAAGCATTCACAACTATATCATAATCTTGCACGAATTTGCGACAATTATTATTTCCACATTCAAATAAAAGCATCCACAACTTTTAGTCTTTATATTTAAACAACAAACAAAACATTGCATGATCTTTGTTAGTGAACCAGCAATAATTCCCTTAAAGTCTTTATCAGTTGTTCTCTTATTTCCACTATTCGGTCATACTTTTGAGCATTTGCTATTACAATTTTCCTTTCCGGAGATTTTGAGGCTATGTGATACCATGCGTATGCCTGACTGCGTAGTTCAAAGATTAAGCTCTTTATTTCTTTTTCCAGAAAGGCACCATGCCCTTGTTCAAAGAAAACAATGTTTAGTTGGTCAAAGAACTGTTTAGCTTGATCTGCACGAAAATAGATTTCCTTTTCGCCCTGTCCGTTCTTGCCTCCTCTGAGAAACATATTCTTATCGTTATCGTTCTCTGAGAAAAATATTATCAGCCCCCAGACTGCTTTTACCGCTTCCAGCTTTGCTTCATAGAGTTTCTGTTTTTGCAGAAAAAGACCTTCTTCATTCTTTTGCTTCCTCCAATATTTATGTCCCCACCACAATGTTATGGCTACTGCCACAATAACAGCCAAAGGTTCCAGTAATATACCAAGCCACTCTTTCATTGTTTCCATTATTTAGAGTTTGTGATGATGATTAATTGATTATTCAGTTCTTTGTAGATACTAAGAATTTCGTCTACAATACGGTTTATAATCATAGGCTCTTCCTTATTTGCTTTAACACGCTCCATTATCCAGTCTGTACAAGGTATCTGATTGTGGCAAATCTTATTACGAAGTTCCTTGAAATCTTCGTTCTCCAACTCACCAATTTCCTTGGAAAGTTTCAGTTCATTCTTTGTATACTTCAGATAATAGAAATGTTCAATGTATGGCTTGTTTCGTTCTTCATCCGGAAGAGTTTTCTTTATCTCGTCAGCATAGTTTGTATACAGAATTTTTTCGAACTGATAAACTTGCTCCATCAATTCATTCCGTTTCAAATCGAACAGTTCAAGTTCATCCACCAGATTGCTGTTGGTATACTTTGTTCCTTTTTCCTCTACTTCACCACTTTTTAGTGTTCCAAGCTGTAGCTCCAAGCCTTCGGGATAGTATTTAAGTAAGTTCTCCAATCGGCGATCTTTCATGAAACGGCGATACTCTCCGTAGCGCTTTATTGGAAGTTCGGCTACTACCCTTCTGCCCTGAATGTTCCAACTCACATTATTGTTATTATCAAGCAGATTAGCACCCTCTTTTATGTTATATCCCACAGAAACTATTTCGTTCTTTTTCAATGAATTTTCACTGTCTATCAGTTCAATTGCCATGAGAAACAGCACGCGGTCATTAGTCTGGTTGGTAAGAATCTCCGATTCATTCTCTCTGATTCTTTTTGCTAACACCTTTCTTTTTTTCTGTTCATCCTCCGTTAAACGATTAAAATCGCCTTCCAGTATTTGCTTTTTCAGCTCGTCTCTTTCTACAAAAACAGGCTGTTCGCCACTTAACGATTCATTGTAATAACGTGGCAAGTTATAAAACGGCTGAGATTTACCCTCAAAGTATTGCTTTATCCAATATGCAGCATTGGCCCCCTTTTCAGGATTCTCTATTTTATACCCAATCTGCTCCATTGCCCGGGTTATTTCCTTATTAAAGAAACCCGATGGTATAAAGATAGCCTCCCCATTGTAATTGTGAGGAAATGCATTACCGTTTTCCAGTTTCAAGAAATATTCATAGTCGGTTATTACTTCCGGAGTTATATTCCTTGATAAATTATTGAGCCATCTTTCTTTGTATGAATAGTATTTTTTATAAAAATCATTCAAGTTACGACAAGTCTTTATTTCCATTAGAACTTTAAACAGAAAAGGATGCGAAAAAGCGTTCGGATTTCTTTTGTTTACCATATCCCAAAGAAAACCTTCGATCTCTTCTTTGTAAACAGGATAGAAAGCAAGCATCTTTTGCAGCACATCAAATTCCATATTATTGATTTTCTGCTTGCACTCTATCTCTTTCCCTTCGTCTGTTCCGCTTTTTATTGTCTTCTTTACTATCTTTGGCTTTATGAGGAAAACAATATCCCGCGCCAATTCCTGTGCCATTTCACCCACCTTCAAACCATTTGCCGGCAGCGGAGTTTCCCGACTTAAAACTCGCTCTACCTTCTTTAAGGCAAACTGAGTTTCTCTGAGCATTCGTTTGAATCGTCTTTTTGCCTTATCTTTTGCAGAGCTTTCCTTGTAGCCAAGAAGATATTCACGGCACACATCGGGTAGATTTTTCACTTCTATTCCATATCCCTGCTTATCCAGTTCCTTCTGAAGCAAGGCCGATAATTCTTTCAGATTCTCCAGTCTGGTTTCATACTCATCTTCTTTATCTTTTATTTTAAACAACGGAGTGAGTTTCTCACCACCATTCACAGGCTTTATGTTTCCCTTTTTAATATCGGCAAACAGTCTGTTCATATTATCCAGATAGCTTTTCATCAGTTCCTTGGGCGATTGTTTTGCACTGCCTTCCTTATAAAGACGGTTGTAAAAGTAGAGAGCTCCAAGATCGTGGGTACTTATAATGGCATCGGGCTTTACGTTTTCTTTAGGAACGGTATAATGATCCCAACACTCAAAGTCAAAGAACAATCCAATTCTATTGCCCACAATGCGATACTGAGGCGCATAATGCTCCACTTTAGGTATATTCGTATAAAACTCTTTGGCCGCATCAGTTTCAAAATAAGCAAGCTGATGAGCAGTTCGCATATCTTTGAGTATTTCGTGAGTACGAACTTCGGTACTAATCTTCTTTGTATGAGGATTGGAAGCTACACGCCTGCCCAGCTGCAAGTGAGAAGTAATGCCATCCAGTGCCTGGCTTTTATCAAAGTAACGCAATGCAAAGTAAGGGAAACGATCATCGTGGCGTTTCATCACAGGCTCGGGTACTTCCGTTTCACTATTGGCTGCATCGCTTTTAAACTCTGCCTTAAATGCCTCTTTGTCTTTATTTTCAAGCACACCGTAAAGTGCGTTGGGACAGCGGGCTATTTCATTAAGCATATCCAGTGCCACATCACTGCTTTCCAGTTTTGGATAAGGCAATCGGCAGCATAGCTGAGTAAATACTTCGAGCGTAGCCCTGTGAGACTTCTGCTCTCTATGCTTAAATCCCTTTATTCGCGACAGAAACTGAAAGGCATGCTTCTTTTCGAGAAACAGGCAAAGGAAAAAATAGATTCCGGTATCGGTCAATGCATCATCTTCTGTCATTGCATAATACTTGCTGTTATCCAGATGATCGAAGTCTTCAGGAGAGAACTCAATCATGCGCCCTTGCGCCTTCTCTTTTGAGAACAGAAACAATTCTTGTATTTTGCTAATCTCCTTTCTTTCAGCAGTATAGTTGTAGTGATTATTCTCGTTTCTTATTTTATCGAGTATATCCAGATAAGCCTTTAATGGTATATCTCCTACCTCTTGGGAATTATCAGTATAAAAGCGGATAAACGGATAATGCTCTGTCAACAATTTGATGATGCGTGCATATTCATCTGCCTTTCTGTTTTTCTTTGAAAATGACTTAACTAACTTACATTCACCTAGTCCATCTTCGGGTATTTCTACTTTGTTATTGTAAATTTTGTCGTTTATTTCATTGAGAACTATATAAGCATTATGCCTGGCCATGTTGGCATAGTGAGCGAAATAATAAGGATTATCGGTAAGTGTCAAAGAATTGTTTTGTGCTGTAACTTCTACTTCCATATTTTCTATTTTACATCAAATATAAAAAAATATACGATACAAAGCTAATTTATCGGTCACAAAGTGAATTAAAATACAGAAAAAGCCTGTAATAATCTAATTTATAGATCACTACAGGCTTCTGTTGTTTTTACCCTGCAAATAAAGGGTGTTTACAACGACATATTCGTGCCCTTCATCACAGACAGGTTGTTTTTACCCTGCAAATAAAGGGTGTTTACAACGCAAATATTATTCAATAATTTAAAACACAGTTGTTTTTACCTTCCAAATATAGGGCATTCACAACTATTGGTATTGGGGAGCAACAGGCTTTTGGGTTGTTTTTACCCTCCAAATATAGGGCATTCACAACTACGTGAGACAAACCATTTACTCTGTAGAGTTGTTTTTACCCTCCAAATATAGGGCATTCACAACGCTTGGCACTCCTAATCCTACCGATACAAGTTGTTTTTACCCTGCAAATATAGAGCACTTTCAACAATATACGGTTATGAAAACGAACGATTTATGTTGTTTTCACCCTGCAAATGCAGAGCATTTACAACCTAAGTTCATTTCTAGACTGATTTGAACATTTTCAACCCAAACTAAAACCTCAAATAAATTGTTATGTTTTAAATAAATCGTATTTTGTTAATATGTGCTTTACATACAAATTAAATAAGAGTGCAAAAGCAATAGAAGAAAGATTTGTTGCTGAGGTCGTTCATAAACAGGGAAATATGTTCTTTGAGCAACCTCAGGGCAGCTTTAATGGTTTTATTCATCCACAAATGCCAGTGATAACAAGTAAAGAGCCAAATTTAATACAGTTCTTTGAATGGGGATTGATACCTTATTGGGCGAAAGATAAGAACTTTCAGAATAATACACTAAATGCTCGCCTTGAAAATATATCTGAAAAACCTTCTTTTAAAGGCTGCATAAATAACAGGTGCCTCATTCCTGCTGACGGATTTTTTGAATGGCAATGGCTGGACAATAAAGGAAAGAATAAACAAAAATATCTGCTCGATTTTCCTAACCACGAAATATTTGCTTTCGCTGGCTTATGGAGTACATGGAAAGATAAGCAAACAGGTATACTACTAAATACATTCAGCATTATCACAACAGAAGCCAACGAACTATTATCAATAATTCATAATTCTAAGAAAAGAATGCCTGTAATTATAAAAAAGGATAATGAAAAAGATTGGTTGAATGAGGGAAGGATAGTTCTTTGGAATGATGATTTAATTGCAACGAAAATTTAAATACTAACGTCTAGAATATCGTTAATGTCAGTAGTAAATCTTTTAGAAAGCCTTTCTTGTTTCATTTTCCAGACCTTTGTATCCTGAGTAGCCAGACGTATTTTCTGAGAACCGAATTTCGAGTTTAAATTATCAATTACTTTCATCAAAGGCTCGTGCTTTGGGTCTGAGTTAAAAAAGAATGATCTTATAACATGTTCTTCCTGTACAAAATCCATAAGCACCACTCCGGCCCTTTTATAAAGATATTCAGGTTTATATATCTTTTTTAATCCTTCAATCACGAACTTAACCATCTCCATAGTTGATGATGAAGGGAACGGAAGTTTAACAACAATACTATTATTGTATTGATCGTCCGGTTCTCTAAACCTACTTGTTTCAATAAACACAGCGATAGAATTACACCTTGATTGCTGTTTTCTTAACTTCTCTGCACTCGTGACTGTAAATGTAGTAATGCGTTCGCTTAATTCTTCATACGATCTGTATTCACGCTCAAAAGTCCGAGTCGTAGCTATGCTTTGTTTTTTCTCTACTGGTTCCATGTCAAGGCGAGATATACCATTCAGCTCATCAAGTAGCCGTACGCCTACAATTGTCATATTTCTTAGTATCCAACCTCTATCTAACTGGGTGAAATCATAAGCAGTATTTACACCTATACTTCTTAATTTCTTTGCATTTCTTCTGCCAATTCCCCAAACATCCTCAACTGGCATCCACCTTAAAGCTTTAATTCTTTTATCGTCAGTGTCTATCACATAAGAGCCTTCCGTTCTTTCCGGGAACTTTTTAGCTATTCTATTTGCCAACTTTGCTAAAGCCTTTGTTGGAGCAACACCCACACTTACGGGAATTCCGGTCCACTTAAATACATGTATGCGCATCTTAACCCCGTAGTCGTGTAAATCTTCTCTTATTCCGGATAGATTCAAAAAACATTCGTCTATGCTGTAAATTTCCTGTTCGTGACTATACCCTGAAAGTATATTCATCACCCTGTGACTCATATCACCATAAAGAGCAAAATTGGCAGAGAACACCGTAATGTCGTGTTGCTCAAACGTGTACTGATACTGATAGGCAGGCGCCCCCATGGGAATGCCCAAAGCCTTGGCTTCATTGCTACGTGCAATGACACAACCGTCATTATTACTTAAAACGACGACAGGCTTATCAATAAGAGATGGATTAAAGGCCCTCTCGCATGAAGCATAGAAATTATTACAGTCAATAAGAGCGTACATCAGATTTTTTTAATTACATAGGAAACAATTCCCCAAATCATAAAGTTATTATTTTCGTTGACTTCCAAGATAGGAAAGTCACTATTTGATGGGATTAATAGACATTTATCTTTTTCAATCTTTATACGCTTTACGGTAAACTCGCCATCTATGAAGCAAACAGCTATCCGGCCATCTACAGGATCCAGGCTTTTATCAATAACAAGCAAATCTCCTTCGCTGAAATCTGAATTCATCGAATCACCATTCACACGAGCGAAAAAAGTGGCCGATGGATGTTTAACTATATATTTATTGAGATCTATTGCTGATGTAGCAAAGTCTTCTGCAGGAGAGGGAAATCCAGCTTTTATATCGCCTACAAATGGTATCTCAAGCTTTTTACTTGTACCAGCCGGATATATTTCTAGTTGCCTGAATGCCTTTTCTTTCATTGGTGTAATGTCATTATTTCTGCAAAGTTGTGCAGAATACTTGATTTTTCTGTCTAGATATAACAAATTAACAGATGCAAAGATTTAGGATCTGAATGAAATTCAATTATGCTATACTAATCATGTTCTAATTTGGCGATTCAATATAATTATAATCCCGTCTCTTATAAATAGAGAATTTCTTGTTTTACTTTATTCTATCGTTTAGATTCCTCATATATCTTTCTACAGTCATATTTAGTACCTTTTTGGGCAGATTTGAATATGTTGTTTTTACCCTGCAAATATAGGGTATTTACAACACTTAGAAAAACTAACGCTGAAGCCGCTGGTTGTTTTTACCCTCCAAATATAGAGCATTTACAACAGAGACATTACTAATTTACGTAAATTAATTGTCATTTTTACCCTGCAAATAAAGGGTATTTACAACTTCAAAAGAGATAAATTATTAATCATTAAAGTTGTTTTCACCCTGCAAAGATAGAGCATTCACAACAACGATACTACTCGCTTTACTACTCTTGAAGTTGTTTTTACCCTGCAAATATAGGGAATTTACAACGCAGGCATGTTTTATGAAAACTAAAACTTAGTTGTTTTCGCCCTGCAAATATAGGGCATTCACAACCATGACAACAGTAGACGACATTTACGGAAGTTGTTTTCACCCTGCAAATATAGGGCATTTACAACATTCACATCTGGGCTGATTTGAACCAAATCCATTGTTTCCACCCCACAAATATAGCAATAAATCATTTCAATCCAACCCAACCAACAAAATCTTCTCCCCTATAAACCTCAATAATCCCCCATCTATTCCCCAACCAATCTCCCCCCAAACCCCAATAAATAAAATCCATTCACCAATAACTCAGCAACCATTAACCAATAATTTTAGGTAAATATTACGCACAAAACAAGCCTAAAAAATCGTCCTCTATGTATATAGCAAAAGCTTCTTGAAAATTTCGTATACCGAAGGAAGTAGTGCTAAAAATAAAATGGATTTATGCTTTAAAAGTGAATATATATACTTACATTTGCAGACGTTTATAAAGTTTCTACTTTTAAACAAAACTAAATTAATAACAATAAAAAAAAGACTTAATGACTATTTCAACAAGCGCTTATGAGTTTCAGCTCAAAGGATGTATCCGTTTAACCAAATTGGCTGGCATGTATTTCCGCAACTGCTCACGTGCCGAATTGGCCAAACGAATGATTATTGCTGCTTTAAAAGAGGATACAGAGTTGTATAGACAGCTCATATCTATCGGCTTTTCTCCTGATAATGAATTTATTAAACCAAAACAGGTTACACTGATAGTAAACCGTTGGGGCTATCCGGACGATGCTGTGATCACTGCTCAGAAAATAAGGAATGCAGCTCACGAAACCAACTGTTAACCCTCTGTACACCTGCATTTCTTTCCTTAAAAGAAATAACACCCACAGGATTTATATTTTAATATAAATCTAATTCTAATATATTTCTTTGGCGCGCATTGATCGGCACCAAAGAAATATATTAGTTTTATACCCTCCTATAATCCAGCCACTTACAGCCACCGGGCATCGGCACTTTGATCGGCACTTTTTTATATCGTAAAATTAAGACATAAACTAGCTTTTTGACTCCTATACCTAACTGCAAAAAAGTGACAAACGTGATTTTATTGCTTAAATGTGATTTTTCTGTCGAATCCTACATTAACTATTTGGAGGCTATTGCATCTACCCTTACTTTTGCCCCACGAAAAACAAACAACAAAGTTTGCCAACTATAAATTTTAATACTGAAATTACACTTATGGAAAATGAAGTTCTGCCTTTCGGGGCACTTACCAGTGGCTATGTGCTTATACCCAAAAAGTTGCTTACGTATAATTTTAACAATAGAGACACCAGTTTATCTTACCTCGAAGCTTTTCTCACAGTGCTGGCCACGGTAAATTTTGCAGATAATGAGGCTACCATAAGCGGACACAAAATGATGTGCAAGCGTGGGGAATCGCTGCTTTCATATCCTTCGTGGGCAAAATTGTTTAACTGGACGGTGGGCAAAACTCGCTGCTTTTTCAGGAAAATGGTGAAGGAGAAGCTAATTGCCATCATCCCCGTGATGTACAGGGTGAAGCTTGTCCGGGTGATTGACTATGATGTGTTGACGGGTAAGCGGAAAACCGCGAAGAAGAAGACCGAAGAGGATGTGTGCGCTCCGGAAATCACTAAAGCGGAGAAGATTGCCCGGAAAGACCAGAAGTTCTATCAGTTTTGGGATGCGTATCACAGAACAACGGGACTGGAGGCGAACGACATTGGCATGGCAATTATCCTCTGGAAGCGTCTTACAAAGGATGAAAAAGAGCTGGCCATAAGCAAAATTGAGCCTTATTGTAGGCGGATAAACAACACTCAGTTCTACAAAACTGCTGTGAATTACCTGAAAGCGAAATGTTTCTATAACGAACGATTATAAATTTAATACCTGAAAAACAACATGGAAAAAAATATTGCCTTGCCTTTTGATTGTGATACCGAAGAAGTGGTACTTGGTGCCGCAATGCTTGAAGTGAAAGCCATGCCCGAAGTGGTGCAGTATCTTCGCCCGGAGATGTTTTACTATGATAATCACCGCATTATCTTCGCCGCCCTGATGCGCATGTACAACGAGCGGAGGAACATTGACCTTATCACTGTGGCCGATGAGCTGCGCCGCCACAATGAGCTGGAGAAGGTGGGCGGTCCGTTTTACATCACCAAGCTGTGCAGTCAGGTGGCCAGCACGGCGCACCTTAGAACCCATTGCCTCATTGTGAAGGACTTCTACCTGCGACGGCAGGTAATTAAGGGACTTAGCCATCTGCTGGGCACGGCGCAGGACATGTCGGTGGATCTGGCAGATGTGGTTTGTGACATTCAGGAGCTGGCCACGCAGGTGGAGAAGGATGCGGTAAAGGCGGACAATGTGCGCAACATGGAGGTGCTGATGGACGACACGCTTACTCAGGCGAAAGAGCGTATGGAGAATTCGGCAAACGGGGTAACGGGCACCGATACGGGGCTCGCGGACCTGAACAAGATTACGGGCGGGTGGCAAAATGGCGATCTGGTGATAATAGCTGCCCGTCCCGCCACGGGGAAAACCATGTTCACCCTCTTCCTGGCCCGAATAGCGGCAAGGACGGGCGTGAATGCGGTGTTTTTCAGCATCGAAATGCAGGGTGAACGACTGGGCGACCGGCTTATCCTGATGGAGAGTAACGTGAATCCTTACCGATGGCGAACGGGGCAAACGGACGAAGCGGAATGGAACGAGGCGTACACCACGGCGGAGTCTCTGGCTGAGCTGCCCATCATCATAGATGATAATCCGTCAATGAGCATGGACTATATCCGCGCTCAGGCAAGGATGCTGAAAAGCCGGGGTAAGTGTGACATTATCTTCATTGATTACTTGCAGCTGAGCGACATGAAAGGCACCGTGAAGGAGAACCGCAACCGTGAGCAGGAGGTTGCCGCTGCTGCCCGCAAGGCAAAGCTTCTGGCAAAAGAGATGAACTGTCCGGTAATTTTGCTCAGTCAGCTGAACCGTGAGGCGGAAAATCGTTTCGGGGGAAAGCCACAGCTGAGCGACTTGCGCGAAAGTGGTGCCATAGAACAGGATGCGGACATTGTGGTGATGCTCTATCGCCCGGCGCTCTACAACATCCCTACCGACAAGGATAGCGGCTACCCTACCGAGGGACTTGGGGTGCTGAACATTGCCAAGCACCGTAACGGCGAAACGGGCAACGTATACTTCTCACACAACAACAGTATGACGAAGTTTGAAGACTATGTGCCGCCCATGGAGTGGCTGATGAAACAGGCAAAGTAACCTTTAATCAGTGCTTTCGGCTGGCAGAAGCTTTTGTGAGGAAAGAAAAAAATCCGGTATGGCATTGTGCCGCACCGGATTCTTTTTGGTTTAACAAACCATTAGCTTCACTATTTAACACGCATAAATGAACGCACAGATACAGTTTTATTGTTTACCAGGTAATTTTGTATAAACATATCACGTGATTTGAATACCTCTCTCCACATCTCATTTCCCTTCTTAACGTGGTCTGCATCGCTTATTAAGAGTTGAACGGTTTCGCACTGATCACCAGAGGTAAACCCGCACATATAAAGATTTACACCGGGAAGCGATTTTTCAAAATGCATGCCCATAAATTTGTCGCTGTTATTATCGTAAGCCCAAAGTTGGCGGCACTGATAAATAATCTTTCCTTTAGTAGTAACCTTGCAGGTAGCCTGCATGCCATTCTTTGCGTAAGGAGTATATGTAACCACGGCAATAGTGTCTTTATGCTCTGATCGCCAGGTTCCTAAATACTTTTTGTGCAGCTCAACCTGGTTAAGCTTCGTTTCCACGGTTTGCGCATGTAGTCCGCTGGTACCTAGTACCATGAGTACAAGAATCATTGTAGCAAAAAATACTTTCTTCATTTGATTTTGTTTTTAGTTATCATTCATATTCCACACCTTCACCAGTTAATAAACAACCAGGCTTCAATATGGTTTATCTTCTTAGTAATTCTTAATTCCTATTTGTAACGTGCATTGATCTTTTTTATTTTGTTATCACTCCATTTTCTTCTACGGTTCGCCCAGATGCTCCACAATAACACTTATCTGCTTTGGTGTAAAAATACGGTTCCGGTGGTTGTAATTAAGGCGGGAAAGTTCTGTCACAAGGTCACTGTTGCCCGATATCCACCGCGCCAGTGTACGCAACGCTCCGCTTATGCACATGCCGGGATTATACAAACCTGCCAGTTCTACCTTGGTGTACGTACGAATTTTAAAGTCTTCTTCCAGTTCTATCATAGTATCTGTTTATTTTATTTCCATAAAGTTACAAATTTTCAATCAATAATCAAAGAATAAAAGCCTGTAAAATGACTCCTAAGTGTAAATAATTCACTCAAATTCACCCCAATGCATTCTACTGTTCTGCCCCCTTTCCGGTGAACTATCTTTGTAGGGTTAACAAGAAAGAGATGGCCATCAGCAAGTAGTAATAATCAATTAAAAACAGAAAAAAGATGAGTGTAAAGTATTCAGTTGTAATGAGAAAAAATCCTTCGAGAATCACAGAACCAGGTAAGTATTACGCACACGCACAGGCTTATGGCGAAATGGATTTTGATTCGCTTTGCGAAGATGTAAACGCGCGTTGTACGGTGACCAAGGCAGACGTATCGGCAGTAATTGAGAGTGTGCTCGAGTCGATGAAGCAAAGCTTGTCAAAGGGCCAGATTGTGCGCCTGGGCAACTTCGGCAGCTTCCAGATTGGAGTGAGCAGCAAGGGTGCGGAAAAGGAAGATGAGTTCACCTCTACGCTGATCCGTGGTACCAGAATCGCCTTCCGTCCGGGCAAATTGCTCACCAACATGCAAAAAACGCTGGCCTACTCACAAGTAGCCAAGCTTCCGGTAAAGGTTGTTGCTGCTCCTAAAACCGGAGTGTAAGCGAAAGCCGTTCACAGCTAAGCAGGATGGTTGCCAGACTCAGGGTAAGATGTTCCCGGTTGACAAACCTGGTGACCTCACTGCAAAGCAAGATGGCCAATAGACCAACAGGGTCAGTCAAAGGAGCTTAGATAAAGCATTTCGCTGCGAAAGGTAGAAGAACGCCAGGCAGGTTCAGAAGTTCGCTGTGAAAGGTTGGAAAGATGCCAATCAGATTCAGGAGTTCGCTGCGAAAGGTAAATTGCCTCAAAGCAGCGAAGCTTTATCCTATTCCATCCAATTAAGTAAATCAATAAAAAAACGGAAAAATGAAAATCATAGACGGCATAATAAATATACTACAGGTGGTGCTTCCTTTTCTGAAAAAGAAGGACGCCAAGCAGGTTCAGGAGTTCACCGATCTGGTAAAAAGTCAGTTCGACTACCTGATGGAGCAAATCACCAGGTTTGAAACGGATTATTTCGACCTCTCAGAGAAGGTACGGCAGATGTATCAGGAGATTATCAATCTCAACGCCCAGCTAAACACCGCACTAAAAGGGCAATGTATAGTAACCGGCTGCAAAGACAGGCAATAAAATAAGCGGGGAAGGCTTCTGAAAAAGAGGTTTTCCCGCATTTTGCAGTTTAAAGTGAAATAACGGCACTCGATAAAATTCAGACTTTACGGCATTAAGCAGCATAAAACTCTGATTTTCAGAAATGACCAAACAAGTTTACGGCATTTCCCCAATTCAGAAATAACGGCAACCACCGATGCAAGGCAGTGCCGCAATATTGAAAAAGAGAAATAACGGCATTCCTTAAATTCAGACTTTACGGCATTAATCTGCATAAAGCTCTGATTGTCAGAAATAACCAAACAAGTTTACGGCATTTTCCCAATTCAGAAATAACGGCAATTACCGATGCAAGGCGATGCCGGAATATTGAAAAAGAGAAATAACGGCATTCCTTAAAATCAGACTTTACGGCATTATGCAATACAAAGCTCTGATTTTCAGAAACCGCCGAACAAGTTTACGGCATTTCCCCAATTCAGAAATAACGGCAATTACCGATGCAAGGCGATGCCGGAATTTGAGAGAACAGAATAAATAATAACGGCTTTTGTAAAAACAAAGCAAACAACAGAAAAGAGTATGAGAGAAATTAATTTGATAGTGATTCATTGTTCGGCAACACGTGCCGACAGAGACATAACAGCCCAGGATATTAACGCGGCACACAAGGTAATGGGCTTCAGCTCATGGGGCTATCACTACTACATCCGCAAAAGCGGACGGGTGGAACCCATGCGACCACTCGACGAGGTAGGCGCCCATGCGCGCGGGTACAACGCCAAATCAATAGGCGTGTGCTACGAAGGCGGACTTGACACCAACGGCAAACCAGCCGATACTCGTACCCTGCCACAGCAAATAGCACTCCACGCATTGGTAAGCAAGCTATTGAAACAGTTTCCCGGCAGCCGGGTTGTAGGGCACCGGGATTTAAGTCCGGACAAGAATTATAACGGCATTATTGATCCTTGGGAGCGCGTGAAAGAATGTCCGGTTTTTGATGTTTTGAAGGAATGCTGGGAATAGCACCATCAAACAATATTACCAAATCTGTCAAAGGAAAGCATTATTAATTTAAAAAAAATTCCTTTCTTTGCAGCCTCTTAGAAAAAATAAAAAAAATAATCAAAAACGAAAAACACTTTTATGATAGTAGATTCAATGACGAAAGAAGAAATAAGAAAAGAGTATATTGCCGATCTGCCGGGTATTAAAAAAAAGACGATGTATTTATACGAAACTCTGAAATGCAGGAGAGCAATTATACAAACCAAACATTTCCCTCTTCATTTTAAACCTACTGAGCATATTAGTCCTAGAAAAAATAACTACTTTATCTCATTTGTATCTACAAGTAAAAAAGATATTAAGTTAGGACCAATAGAATCGGACTTTTTATATTATCACAGACCTGAGGGGATTTATGCTGCTACTATTGATTATGATAGTTTATGTATTACTATCTATTCACCGCATTTCTTCGACAGATACAGAGAACGGTATTTAAAAGATACATCTATTCCTAAATTAGAGGTTATAAAGGAATATTTTAAATATAACTCAACAATAAGAAGAACACGTAACACCCGCTTGTCGGCTGACGGAATATGTGGAACATCTATGCACGGGGCTGTTTTAGGAATAGAAGAAAGTCATGAAGTTCATCTGTTCAAAACATTTGTTTCTTTTGAGATGCTTAAAGAAGATCAGAATAAGACACATGACTTTTTATATGACAAGCTAATAGATTTCTGGAATGAAATTTGAGCTTTTGATATTGATTATGATTAGATATTGACCCTAATAATACAACGCCTTCTTACAATGCCACTTCATAAAAAGATGCAACCTGTAAGAAGGCGTTATTATATTGATTCTAGCTTAGTACTTAAAAGCTTCTGCCTTTACATACACTTTAAAGTCTTTAATCATTCCCTTAACGCGATTCCAGCATCCATTTCCATGCAGGCAAAATCTCTATTTTCATATTTCCAATAGTTATTTCCTCTTCAGCCTCGGCGGTGATAATCAGTAAACGACTACATCCAGTAGCAGTAGCTGCTTCGAGCAATCCATCTATCTCTCTTTTTTTGGTTTCGGGCTCACTAATATCCCATGAAACTTGAATCAAAGATGAAACTTCTTGCTTGTCTGTTATCAAAAAATCGCATTCACGCTTGCCTTTAAAATAAAACAAGCCACGCCCAAAAGGTAGATATCTTCTTAAATAAAGATAAACCAAATTTTCGAGCAAAGCACCATTATCCTCACCATGAGAGGCAAGCAATGCCCCCCTTAATCCATTATCAATGCAATAATATTTATTATCGGCGCTATTCTCTTTCACCAACGAAGGATCATATTTGGTCAAAGGCAATAACAAATAAATAGCTTCTATCTGTTCTATTAGTTCGTAAAGGGTATTTTTCCCCACAGTAACTCCCTGAGATTTCAGTTCATTATACAGTTTATTAATCGAAGTTGGCTTTGTTATATTTGCCAGAATTCGCTTAATAAAATACCTTACGGGTGCCGGATTACGAATGTTATATCGTTCTACAAGGTCTTTATACAGCATTACAAAAAAATACTCCTGCAACATCTGCTCTCTAAAACGGCTATCACCCATTACAACTTCCGGAAAAGCTCCGTAACGTAAATAATCATAAAAAAGATTGAGTAACGGGGCTCTGTTTGTTGTTACATAATAATTAGTATCTACCTTTCGAAAAATACAAAATTCTTTAAAAGATAGTGGAAAAACTTCAAATTGAAGAGTGCGTCCACGTAAAGAAGTGGCTATTTCAGACGAAAGCATCTTAGAATTTGACCCTGTAATAAACAAATTGCGAGTTTCCTGATCGTATACCCGGCGTACAAACTGCTCCCAAGAATCGGCCATTTGTATCTCATCAAAAAACATATAAACTTCATTCATAGGTATGTCAGCATATAATTCCCGATAAGCATCAAGAATTTCATCGAATCCTTCTCTGTCAAACTGCAGACGTTCATCGTCGAAATTAAGGAATAATATCTTCCTGCGATCCACACCTTCCGCCAAAAGTTGTTTAATTGCCAATGTAAATAAGCATGATTTCCCACAACGGCGAACACCCGTTACCGTTATAATCTTTCCGGTATGTAGTGGCAGCTCTACTCCCCTCTGTTCCACCTCCATAGAAAGAGTCTCCTGAGAGGTAACTATTAACTGTTTAAGCAATTCTTTCCTTTTCATTGTTCCATTGTTTCTTTTTTACAAGTACAAAACTAATAAAAAGTTTCCTTATTAGAAAGAAACTATGATAAAAAAATATCTTTCTTAAAAAGAAAGATGAACAGAGCAAAGGTAGTTTTGATATTTTAAAGGATAGTTGGGAATAAAGAATTAAAAAAGAGCCAAACTTGGAAAAGTTTGGCTCTTTACTTAAAATATAGAAAATTCTAGCTTAGTACTTAAAAGCTTCAGCCTTTACATACACTTTAAAGTCCTTAATCATGCCCGGACAACCACTCTCGGCACGAGGCAGATACTTGAAACCGCTTACTACGGCTTCTTTGCCAAGATCAATCACTACCTGATGCGGATAGGCTGCATTGTCTACCGCACTCCAGAAAGTAGATTCCTGCAGGTCGAAAATCTTATCGGCTGTGCGGTTACCGCTTCTTGTTTCTTCGCTGTCTGCATAAAGAATCTTCCAGTTCTCGCGGGAAAGAGGCTGACCGTCGGCTCCCAACACATGTAGTTCGGCCACAGATGCCACGTTTGAACCATCGAATGCTGAAAGTCCTTCCAGACAGAAGTAGCGGCCTTTTACCTGTTTATCGAACTTCACTTCCTGCCATCCGTTACGAAGGGTAAATGCGCCTTGTGCTGCTGGTGTTTCGTTCTGAAGATCCAGTTTCTGACCGGATTTGCGGTGAGTTTCAGGGGCTTTCTCGCGAAGCATATCCAGGATAGGTGCATTCAGTCCTTTGATTGAAGCTTGCTTAGGGCCTTTGAGGTCGAGAACTATAATCTCATTCTCACCCTTCTTTAACCAGCAGCCCGGCATATAGAGTGTTTGCTGTGGACCAATCTCCCAGAAGCGTCCCATGGCGTGTCCGTTTACCCAAACCATTCCCTTACCCCATGTTTCCATGTTAAGGAATGTATCGCCTGTTTTCTCCAGATTGAAGGTAGCGCGATAATAAGCTGGTGTTGTTTGTTTGCCTTTAGCTGTGTACTTCTTATCCTGAACGAACTTGTAATCAACCGGGAGGTTGTATACGGTCCAGTTTTTCAGATTTGTGGCTTTGCCATTCAACAGCAATTCCACCTTTTCGGTGATACCTTTACGGTCGTGGATTGACTTATCAAAGTTTACACGTCCCATAGCCTCAACAAGAATATCCAGTCTGGCTCCGGCATTCAATGCAGGAAGCGTAACGCTGTTCTCACCGTGACGGCGGTCAAGGCGGCCAATCAGTTTACCATTGACAAAGATCTGTGCCCAATCGTGCATTTCGGTAATAAGCAATGTGGTACCTGCTTTTACTTTAGGCAAAGTGGTGCGGTACAAGATAGTTCCCCATCCCTGATTGAACTGCTCCATTGGCTGAATGTCTACACTTGTTTTCGGTGCAGGCAGATTGCTGAACAGCGGAGCTGCTTTCTCGAACTTGATTTCAGGTATCTCGATAACCGGATTGGCAGCCGGAACATCGGCAAGCTTTTCTCCCGGAGCTACATATTTAGATAATAATTCGCGCAACTGCCAGAACTTTGGCGTTACATTTCCTGATTCATTAATTGGAGCATCGTAATCATAAGAACTACACATGGCCGAGTATGCAGGGTTGTTTGCACCGCCCCAATGACCGAATGTTGTTCCTCCGTGAGTCATGTAAAGGCTGAAAGAGATATTCTGATCGAGCATATCTTTAAGACCGGCAACCATGGTAGCGCCGTCGCGGGTTTCATGCTTACGTCCCCAATGGTCGAACCAGCCAGACCAGAACTCACTACACATAAGCGGTGTTTCCGGACGAAGGCTTTTCAGCTTCTTAAACTGGCTTTCGATATTGGCACCGGTTCCAAAGTTCATTGTCCATAACAAATCATCCAAGGCATTATTAGTGAAGTTTGAACTCCAGTCGCATTGGAAAAGTGGAACATCAGTAAAGCCCGATTCACGGACAATGTCTCTGATGGCACTTACATAAGGTTTATCCGTTCCGTAAGAGCCATATTCGTTTTCCACCTGCACCATAATAATGTTACCACCACGGGTAATCTGCAAATCGGCCAGTTGCTTGCCCAGTTCCTTCATGAATTTACGCACACGTGACATGTAATAGGTATCCAGCGTACGTAACTTCACATCTTTCTTCTTAAGCAACCACCAAGGCAGTCCGCCCATCTCCCACTCAGCACATACGTATGGCCCAGGGCGCACAATGACGTACATTCCATGCTTCTGTGCCAACCGGCAAAAACGGGCAATGTCCTTATTCCCGGTAAAGTCGAATTCATCGGGGTTCTGTTCGTGGAGATTCCAGAACACATACAGACAAAGTGTATTCATACCCAGAGATTTACACATTTCAATGCGATGTTCCCAATAAGCATCGGGCACACGCGGATAGTGTATCTCCGCAGCTTTAATTACGAAAGGCTTATCATTTAAGAGGAATGTGTTTTTCCCCGCCTTGAACGTTCCTCCCGAAGGCTGATTCTGCGCAGTAGAGCAGACAGCGATGCTAAGAGCAAACATAACAATTAGTGATCGAAATAAATGATTCATAATATTACTTTAAAATGTTACTTTCTATATCGTTCGGGATTCTATCCCACAACTTCAATTTTACTTCGTCCGCTTACGGACTTCTCCACGCGAATTTGGGTAGAGATGTGTTCGTTCATTTCGCTCACGTGAGAGATTACGCCAATCTTGCGACCTTGTGTCTGAAGCCTTTCCAATGCATCCATGGCCACACGCAACGTATCGGCATCCAGCGAGCCAAAGCCCTCGTCGATGAAGAGAGATTCTACTTTCATGCGGTTGGAGGAAAGGGACGACAGCCCCAGCGCCAGTGCCAGAGAGACAAGGAATGATTCTCCACCGGAGAGTGTATGCACGCTTCTTATTTCGCCCAGCATATCTAAATCTACCACCTCCAGTCCCAGTGTATCGGGAATTCGTTTCAGTTCGTAGCGTCTGGAGAGCTCCTGCAAATGCTTGTTGGCATAGGTGAGCAGCACATCGAGCGTGTAGCCCTGCGCAATCTCCTTAAACTTAGATCCGGTAGCCGAGCCGAAGAGGGCATTCAGTTTCTGCCAGTTCTCGGACAGTGATTCTTTGACGGGAAGCTCTTTCTCAATCTTCTTCACCTTTTCCTTAGCTGCTTTGTGTGCAGTAAAGGCGGCATCAATCTCGCCAGCTCTCTTCATCATTGACTCCAGCAGTTCGGTAGCTTCTTTCAATTGAAGTTGCAAAGCTTCTATTGTCTCTTCCTCACCCTGCGGACGAACCTCAGCTGCCTGGTGCAGTTCCAGTTTCTTTCTGCGTTCGTCCAACGTAGCCTTTATGGTAATTTCATTCTTTTTCAATAACTCGAGGGCTCTCTTCTCTGTTGCCAGCCAGGTGCTGTCTTTCTGTAAGAGTTCGGCCAGCAGTTCCCGGGTAATCGCCCCGTCTTTACTTGCCATCCACTGGTCCACACTCTTCTGAAGTTGCTCACTGCGTTCCTCAAGGCGGGCAATAATAGCAACTGCCTCTTTGATTCCACCTTTCAGACTCTCGCTATTGGCAATCAGTTTATTCTGCTCTTCAGTGAGCTTCCTTAGCTCTTCCTCAACGAGCTTCTTTTCTTTCTGGAAAGCACCGGAAACCTCGTCAGCCGATTTACCTTCCAGAAGCTTTTTCCTATCGCCAGCCAGGTCGTTATATTCGGCACGATAGTCGGTCAGCTTCTTATCTTTTTCCACCAGGCCCTTAGTCGCCTCTTCCAGATTCTTTTGTTCTCCGGCAAGAGTTGTAAGCAGCTTCGTATTCTTTTCATTTAACTGTGTAAGTGCAGTCTGGTTGTTATTCCATTGAGCAGCAACTTTTTGAAGTTTATCTTGAAGAATGCCTTGCTCAAATTCTGATTTCCAGGCAGGTAGAGCAACAAGATAAGACTCTGCATCGGCAAAAGCATCTTTATATTGCCGGTTATAGCTCTCCACCAAAGTGGTGAGACGGGTGATCTCTTTATTAGATTCCTCAATACCCGCAGTCAATCCTTCCAATTGCTTCTTTACCGCTTCTTTGGCACGGTTCAGTTCCTCCTCTTCCAGATTCATTTCACCGCCCATGGCTTCAGCACGTAAAGGATGATGCAAGCTTCCGCACACGGGACAAGCCACCCCATCCGAGAGCCTGGCACGCAAAGTAAGGATCTCAGCCGGCAATAGTTTGTCCAGCCTTTCAGCCTCCTTCTTTACTCCTTCCAGTTTCAGGTTATCGCCCTCCAGCACTTCCCTCCTGCTTTTCAATGTCTTTTCACTGTTGGCCGACTGCTTGAAGGCTATTTGGGCAGTGTTGAGCAAGTTCACGATAAGTTCCGTTCTAGGTACCAGCTCCTTATAGATGCTTTGCGCCTCGAACCAATTATTGAGCTCTTTCAGCCTCAGCTGATCTTTCTCCAGTTCCTTATTAATTGCAGAGATGTTCCCTTCAACCTTCTCTTTGAAAGCCTTGGCATCATCGAACTCTTTCTTTGCCTGAACTCCATTACGCTTTACTACCTCCATTGTAGCGTCCAGCTTCCGCGCAAGAATAATTTCAGGTTCAGCTTTCTCAAAAGCCTCGTTTACCTTTTGCTGGTTTGCCTTACAGGCATTCAGTTTATCTACAGCCACAGCAAGCAACTCCGCATTCTTCTTCTCTTGCAGCTGTTTAGTCTGCAAGCTGGTACGGTTCTCATTCCACTGCTTTAAGGTGCTTTGCAATTCGTTATAAACATCACGAATCTCCTGCACTTCATCAATCCTTGCCACATAGTCATATCTGGGTTTGGCACCCTCAATGGCTGCTTTCGCCTCTGTAAGCTGAGTTTCGGCAGTTGTTACCTCCCGCTTCAATCCCTCCTCACCGGTTATCCATTTAATCTTCTGATCCAGTATGGCCGAATCTCTTTTTATCAGCACAGAACTATCGGCAATCTGTTTGCGCTCCAGTTCCAGAGTCTCTGATTGATCATCAGAAAGAAGTTCAACCCCCTTTATCTGATCTTTCAGCATATTAAGCTCTGTTTCAGCCTGCTTACTCTTTTGATAGATAGACTGCGAGATGCGGGAATAAATGTCTGTACCTGTAAGTTTCTCAAGCAGCTCAGCCTTATCGCCTTGCTTGGCTTTAAGGAACGTAGCAAAATCTCCCTGAGCAAGCAGCACAGAACGGGTAAACTGATCGAATGTGAGGCCAACAAGTGCTATAATCTCTTTCAGCAGCTCTGTCTTTGTTCCCTGTTCCTGTACATTGGTGGTGAGATTAAGAAGCGTAATGCCTACATTCCTCAATCGCCCGCTGAACTTATTCCCGGCTCTGCCCACTGTCCAGGTAGAACGATAATGGTCTCCGCTGAGCGACACGAAATCGACTTCTGCCATTCCTTCAACAGCTCCTCGGCGAAGAATATTTCTGCTATCCTTCAGCGTTATAGAATCGTTCTTATTATCCTGAATATTGCTATTACTGCTTACACTGCTCAAACGAGGAGTGGTATCAAAAAGAGCCAGACACAATGCATCCAGCAACGTTGACTTTCCCGATCCCGTGCTTCCGGTAATGGCAAATATACCAGCCGACCTCAGCGGTTCTGCCGTAAAGTCGATCTCAAACTCTCCTTCCAGAGAGGCCAGGTTCTTTCCTCTAATTGCTAATATCTTCATGCTCTATTTCCTGGATTACGCTTTGCAGCAAATTCTTCATTGTCTCAGGCATTTCTTCGCCTCCATATTGTTTCTCAAACTCCATCCGTGCTATCTCCATCGGTGTGATAGTCTGCAATTCTTCATAAGTAAATGTTCTTGATTCAGCGCTTCCTCCAGCCTGCACAGCACCTAGCCTTGCCAGTCGTACAGATCTGTCTTTCAATGCTTCTTCTATTCTGTGACGAAGTGAAGGTTCAGGTTCGGTAATCAGCACCTTAACCTCCAGGTAAGGAGAGCTTTCCGTAATTTCGCCTTCCGGAAGCAGGGCTATTTCCTCTAAAACTTCCTCCATCGGCTTAGCTTCATTTGGTATACTCAGCAGCTTTACGGGTGCATCAAAAAGTAACTTTTCAATCTTCGTAACCGATGTTCCTTCAATCTCAACCAGCGCCACACCTTGTTTGTTATTCTTCTCGGCAAACGACATGGGCAGAGGTGCTCCTGCATAACGCACTTCCTCACGGCCACATACCTGCTGTCCGCGGTGTAAATGGCCCAAAGCTGTATAAACAATATCTTTCGGGAAAGCATCAGGCGACACGCACTCTACACCACCCACAATGGTACGTTCGGAACGATCGTTCTCTGAAACAATTCCACCGGCAGTATGCAAATGTCCCATCGCCACAATAGCCTGATTGGGTTGCCTGACCTTTAGTACCTCCTGCAGTAAAGTCTCATACATTGCCTTCACCCCCAGCGGATAGTTCTCAGCCTCGGGATAATCTCCCTGACGAAGGTAAGGAACAGCCATGCACCAGGCCGCCACTTCACCATCCTTGGTGAGCGGAACCAGCAATCGTTGATAGTCTATTTCACCATCAACCGTGCGCCTTACTATCCCTCTGACTGTGATATTCATCTCCTCCAGAAGAGGATTAGGGGCTTCGAGACGTGCTGCCGAATCATGATTTCCGGCAATCACTACCACCTGCAAGGATGGACTATCTGTGGTTATATCTTTAAGGAACTTATAGAACATCTTCTGCGACTCGGCAGAAGGGTTTGGAGTATCGAACACATCACCCGCAATAAAAAGTACATCTGCACACTGTTCCCGGAGCTGACCTCTCAGCCATTCCAGAAACTGTAAATGTTCTGATTTACGGTTATAGTCAAAAAAGGTTTGCCCTATGTGCCAATCGGCAGTATGAAGTAATTTTATCATTCTATTTTATAATGTATCTCCTACAAAAATAGTTTTTTTTATAAGAGTGACACTATATAAAATAGCTACAAAGACAATTTAAATACTGAAAAGACAAATTTGAACTATAATTCTACTTAGAAACACTAACAGAAACATGCTTCTATTGTAAAATGGCCCAATAATACCTTTATTTCAACCCTTTTACTATCTTCAATGCTTTCTCGGCATGACTTGTTGCCATTACCTGCGAACCATATACAAACACAACCTTACCATTTTTATCGATAATATAGGTAACCCTACCAGGTATCAATCCCAATAAATTAGCAGGTACCTTAAACAGTTTGCGCACCTTGTTACCTTCATCACTAAGCAGCGGATAATTAATTCTGTTCTCTGTAGCAAATTTCATGTGGCTCTCCACAGACTGACCACTAATGCCAATAATCATTGTTCCTGCTTTTTTAAACTCTTCAAACTCATCACGGAATGCGCATGCTTCACGAGTACAGCCGGGGCTGCCATCCTTTGGATAAAAATAAATCAGAAGATTCTGTTTCCCTATCACTGAATCAATAGAAAAAGTATTACCATACTGGTCTTTCAGAGAAAACGAAGGAAGCGTGCTCCCAACCCCTATTCTTGTATCCGAACTATCTGATTTTTTAGTCTGGGTAAAGCCGCTAAAATCAAAATAGAATAACACCATCACTAAATAAACAACCAGGTAACTCCTATAGTAATCCCGGACTCTTTTGTACTTAGGGTGATCAATGCTCAGTCCGCCAATAATCCCTCTGAGCTCATCGGTAAAAACAGGTTTGATGTTAATTACCCAACTATTAGTCTGATATACTATCTTCCTGAACTTACTACGGTAAGTAAGTAATGGCAATGCTAATCCTACAAAAAGAATCATCCATATATTATCTAAAATTAAGCTTATCATTGTATTTAGTATTAGAGGTTACAACAACATTATACAATCATTTATTCTCTATTATAACAGATATAAACGTTTATTTGTTTTTATCAGAGATATGTAAATTAGTACAATATCATGTAATATACTCCATGCCCATGGCTTTCTGAATTATTAATTATACTTTTGAATGACAAACAATACTATAAAACGAAATGAAGCCATTGATAAAAACAGTTCCGGCCCTTGTAGGCCTATCTTTTTTCAGTCTTGCTCATGCTCAGCAAGAGAGTAAACGCCCCAATATTATTTTTATTCTGGCAGACGATATGGGATATGGTGACCTATCCTGCTATGGAAACAAAATAGTTAAAACACCAAACATAGACAAGCTGGCCAGTGAAGGCATGCGGTTCACAAACTGTTATGCAGGATCGGCCATTAGTTCACCTTCCAGATGTTCGCTGCTCACAGGTAAGCACACCGGGCATACAACTATCAGGGATAACTTCTGTAAAGCAGGTGGACTTCCGGGACTGAAAGGTACTACTCCCATCCGCCGCATGCATCTGCTCCCTAATGACACAACAATTGCTACTGTTTTAAGTGCAGCAGGTTACAGAACTTGTCTGGTTAATAAATGGCATCAGGACGGATTCAATCCCGGAGCCGGACCGCTTGACCGTGGTTTTGATGAATTCTATGGATGGCTAATCAGCACCGAGAATTCTAATACGCCTTATTACTATCCCGCCCTGCGTTTCTATAATCGTGATCTGAAAGTAATTCCGGAAAACGAGAATAACAAACGTGGGATTCATGACAGTGACTTGTCTGTTAATGAGTCTATAGACTTTATTGATAGGAATAAACACAATCCTTTCTTCCTCTATCTGGCGTTCGATGTTCCTCATGAGCCTTATTTTATAAATAGCATAGAACCCTATTCATCTATGCCGCTATCGGATACAGCCAAGTTATATGCTGCTTTGATTACTCACACAGATGAAGCGATAGGTCGTTTAATAAGCTACTTAGACAAAACCGGACTCCGTGATAACACAATCATCATATTTGCATCTGATAATGGAGGCGCGGTACAGGCTCCGCTTGAAGAACTGAATTGTAATGCCGGTTATCGGGGACGAAAAGGTATATTGTATGAAGGAGGTATAAAAGTTCCTTTCATCGTTAATTATCACAAACACATTAAGGGCGGACAAACCAAAAGTAATATTATTTATTTCCCCGATGTAATGCCTACTCTGGCAGATTATGCACATGCCAAGGTTCCTCAAAAAACAGATGGAATAAGCATCAAGCCTCTATTGAACGGGAAAGATCAGAATACAGCTAACCGCATATTATACTGGGAATTTCCAGGAAATCAGGTAGCTGTACGAAAAGGTGACTGGAAAGCTGTATCAGTGAAAAAGAACAGTAAGCTGGAATTGTACAACATAGCAAGCGATCCTTTCGAGAAAACAAATCTGGCAGATAAACATCCAGAGATCTTATCTGATCTTGAGAAAGAAATTAAACAAGCACATGTAGCGTCTCCCAATTGGCCAATAGATGGTGAATAAGAATTGCAGTCTAGCTAAGTAAATTCATGTATTGAAATAGATTACAAACATTAAATTTAAAGTGAAATAAATTTAATGTTCAAAAAGAGTGAAGGTCGTCCGAATTATTTTGGACGGCCTTTTTTGAATTATATAAGAGACTTTAAACTTTTAGTCGGTAAATCAGCTTTATATTTCTCTAAATTAGCTAATAATGTGTTATAGAATAGTGCCAAACAACATATAATTTAGTATAAAGTAAAAAATTAATGGTGAATTTAAGTTAATAAAAGAACAACTCATTAACAACAAATATTACCTTTGTGACGAAAATTAAACTATCGTAGCAAATCTTGAATCTTAAAACATACAAGATTGCAAAAATATAACTTACATAATTTTTTAATTTATTATTTTAAACAAAATGAAAATGAAAAAAGTATTTTTACTATTAGCTGTAGCATTAATTGCAAGTGCAAACTATGCTCAGGGTCAGGAAAAGGCTTTAAAGCAGTATAGTTTTTGGGATAACTGGTTTGTTCAAGGACAAATAGGTGGACAGTATACATTTAGTGAGAACAACAAATTGTCTTCTTTCGGAGATAAGATTAGTCCTAATGCAGCTTTGGGAGTAGGTAAATTCTTCTCGCCAGAAGTGGGAGCACGTGTTCAACTTGGTGGATGGACATCAAGTAACTATCTAAACGGTACATATGATGTAAAATATCTAAATGGTAACGTAGATGCGTTATTTAACATGACTAATATTTTTCTTCCTTATAAAGAAAACAGAGTGTTTAACTTAATTGGTATTTTAGGTATTGGTTATGTACACGGATTTAAAGATTCAGATGAAAATAGGCACGCAACAAACAGTATTTCCCCACGTCTAGGATTGCAGGCTGACTTCCGTTTGAGCGATGCATGGAGCGTAAACCTGGAAGCAAACGGAAACTTATTGCGTGATGACTTTAATAATCAGGAAAAGTTCGGATGCTCTTATGATGGTACTTTGAATGTATTAGCCGGTGTTACTTATCATTTCGGAAGAAGAGGTTTTGCAACCGTAGATGCTGCAGACGCTTCATTGATTCAATCTCTGAATGACCAGATAAACACACAAAGAGCTCAGATTAAAGAGTACAAGACTTGCTGCGAAAAGCAATCTACTGAACCTAAAACAATTGTGAAAGAAGTTCCTGCAACAAATGCAGTTTCATTAAATTCAGCAGTTATTTTCAAAATAGGTAAAGCTAGAATTGATGCTAGTCAGGAAGTTAACGTATATAACGCAGCACAATATTTGAAACAAAATCCAGATGCCAAAATAACTATTGCAAGTTACTGCGATAAGAAAACAGGTACCGCTGCCTTTAACCAAAAGCTAAGTGAAAAGCGTTCTGCTGCTGTAGTTAAAGTATTGAAAGAAAAGTATGGTATTGCCGAAAGCAGATTTACTGTAGTGAACAATGGCGATAAACAACAACCTTTCTCTGAAAACAATAATTGGAACAGGGTTACAATTATGACTTCTAAGTAAGATCTTTATATAAAAGTAAGTAAAGGCAGTTAGAACTAATTCTGACTGCCTTTTTTATATTACATAATGATTATATCATTAACCTCTTATTATACTTATCGTCTTTCTACCTCAGCAAGAACCGTCTTTGTTTCAATGCCTGAAAGAGCAACAATAGCATTCAGATTGATTTATCGTGTTATGCCCAATAATAGCAACTGAGAATATTTGTTTTTCTTAATAACCTTGATTATCAAAAGACACAATCCCAGAATAAAGAATGCCAATACCGGACTAAGCAGATTAACTGTATAGGAATCATAGCTTAACGATAAAACATAAAAGAAAGCTTCAAATACGATTGTCTGTATAAGATAAATGCCTAAAGTCTGCTTCCCTGCTTCATAAAGATTTTCTATAATTTTACTTTCACTATATTTCTTATGTATGAATTGCATTGAAAGAATGAAAAACATACTTCCGACCAAACCAATAAAGAAGCGATACAACATTATCAGAAAGGAATCTAATGCAAAGTGTAGTGGCTTAAACGACAATATTTCAATTGGAGATTTGTAGATAGTGTATTCACCGCTCCAGAATACGAAAAGGGACATAAATAAGGCAAAACAAATTCTCCATAATAGAGTCTGTCTGTTTTCAATACTCAATCTATGTTTCTGGAAAAAGAATCCAACCCAGAAGAATGGTAACAGGAAGTTAGTAGCAGCAAAGTTTCCAAAAGGGATGATACATAGAACAACACACGAAATAAAGCATGCCAGAAATTCATTCTTGATTATTTTCAGGAAGAGATACGTAATGACATAACAGCAGAACAGACTCTTTAAGAACCAGAAACTATTCAGCAATCCGTGAAGATCATATTTTAATGCAATTTCTTTGTTGATGAATGAATAGACACAACTATTCAGAACACAAAGAATAATATACCACACAAAAGCCGGCAGAATAAGCTGAACAGTCTTTTTCTTGATAAATTCTCCAAAAGGGAGCTTCAGAGACGAAGAGAAAAAGTATCCACTCATTATCATAAACAAAGGAACGTGAAAGGAATAGATTAATTTCCATATCAGATTGTTCCAGGGGTCGGCAGCAGTATATTGAATTAAGTGTCCTAAGATGACACAGTATATAGCAAAGAATTTTATCAGGTCTAAATATTTTATCCGTTTCCCCATAAGTTATATTTTGTAGATTCTCTCAATTTGTATTATTTTCCTCAATTACCGGAATAGAAGCGGTATAAATTTCAGAACAAACAAATTAAGAATGAAGCTACAAAGTTAACTAATTATTATAACAACACAATCAAAACGCGAGGTATTAGGCAACTCAGCAAAGATTCAATTAACCGAAATTGGTTAATTGTAAAAACTAATATTCACTATTCATTGTTATATAATGGTATGTTATTGATAATCAATTATCGTATAGACTAGTTTTAAAAGAGGCTTAATCACGAAAGGTTTACCTGAACAAGATCTTATATTCATATGTACAAACAGACAAACAAAATAATCTTATTAATTTCTTTGTTATTTGTATTTACTACCCATGTTTTTGCAAAACCGAGAACAAGTAGCGAAGCTTTTGATATTGCCAATTCTTTCAAAGTAAAGATTGAAAGTCCTGTTACAAGAATGTCATCAGAAAGCGCTGCTTTAAAATTAGCCTATGTCTGTACTGACGATAGCATAGCTACGCGTTCCATAAGTGCAAAACCTTATTATTATGTATTCAACATTGAAAACAATAAAGGCTTTATCATTGTTTCCGGTGATGATCGTGCAAAAGAGATTCTTGGATATTCTGAAAGCGGAAGTTTTAATATAGCCTCCTTACCTCCCAACTTTGCTTATTGGCTTAGCACTTACCAAAAAGAGCTGAAGACATTAATGGAGCAACCGGAAGCATCTATAACCCCCGAGGCTCAACTCAGTTCATTTACTGACACAGACAACCGCCTGACAACTTTTGCTGCTTCAGTAGCTCCCCTTTTAGGAGGAATAAAGTGGGATCAGCGTTCTCCATACAATAACAGTTGTCCGATAATAGACTCCTATACATCCGAAAGAGCCGTTACAGGATGTGTTGCTACGGCCATGGCCCAAATTATGAGATATTACAAATGGCCGGTTAAAGGAACAGGATCAAACACTTATACTCCCAGGAAGTTTGCTACACCGTTGACTGTAAATTTCTCTCAAACAACTTACGACTGGGCCAATATGACAGAAACATACAGCAACTTCAGCACGGCTGCTCAGAATGCGGCGGTGTCTACACTTATGTATCATGCCGGAGTAGCTGTAAACATGAATTATGGCAGGGAAAGTACTGCCGGAAGTATTGATATGGCCAAGGCGTTAGTTGCTAATTTTGGCTATGATCCTAATATCCAGACTTACGACAGAGGTTATTATTCAAAAGCTGAATGGACGGATTTGATTAAGGTAGAATTAAATGCCCAGCGTCCGGTTTTGTATTCAGGATATTCTTCTGTTGCAGGAGGACATCAGTTTGTTTGTGATGGATATGACAGCAACGGATTATTTCATTTCAACTGGGGATGGAGCGGAAACTCTGACGGATATTTTGAATTATCTGCGCTCACTCCTGCAGCATTAGGTGTCACTGATGGAACCAGTGGCGGATTTAATCATGATCAGGGCATAGTTATTGGGATACAAAAGCCTAGTTCAACAGCTGTTGCCTCACCTTATCAGCTGAATTTATATCTGCCTTTATGGGTATTTCCTGATTCAGTAGGCCGAAGTGCTCCTTTTGCTTTCCTGGCAGATATAGAAAATGATGGATTAAATTCATTCAGTGGCTTATTTGGCATAGCATTGTATAATAATAACGGATTTGTCCGATTGTTAAACAGCACTTCAATATCATCTCTGGATACATATAATTTCTATCTGTATTATATCTATTCCAGTATGCCATCTGATATTAATTCTGGCAAATATAAGCTTTACAGCGTGTTCCAGCCTATGGGCCAGAGTGGTTGGCAAATAGTGAGAGGAAAGGTGGGAACTCCCAATTACCTGAATGTAACAGTTTCGCCGTCGGGAATCACTTTTTCGGCTCCCGATGTACTTCCTAAGCTGGCCTTGATTTCGCTAGCTCCAACCACCAGCCTTTACCAGAGGAAAACAGCGAAATTCAGTGTATCTATTGCAAATACCGGAGGAGAATATAATTCAGATTTAATTATTCAATTAAAATCTGTCACTAATGATACCATCACTCAGATTGTAAGTACTGATCCTATAAATATCCCTTCGGGAGAGACTAAGAGCTATAATCTGAAAGGGGATATTTTGCTACCGGCAGGGAAATACTACTTATCGGCAATGTATGATCCGGATAACAATAGTTCAACTTCAACAACTTATGCTTCTCTTGGCAATCCGTTAACTGTAAATGTACTGGCAGAAACTTCCGGAGCTGCTGTGCTTACAGCCACATCTAAAATATCATTCTCTGATGCCACAAAAGTAAGCAAAAGAAAAGCAGTGCTTACCGCGCATATAAAAAACACCGGAGGAAACTATAGCGGCTTTATTGCTGCATTTGTATTTCCTCAAATCGGAGGTAGCTCTTTGGTGCGTTTTGGCAACCAGACTATTACCCTGAATAAAGATGAAGAAAGAACTGTAACCTTTGCAGATAGCATAAACTTACCTCCGGGGGAATATTCAACAGAAATCAGGTACTGGGATGCTACCATCTCTAACTGGATTTTATTCATTCCAAGTGTATACGCAGAACTGCCATTTACCCTTGTTGATATTGGTACCGGAATAGAACAGACAGCACTAAACAAAATCACGATATATCCTAATCCGGCTATTGACAGACTTTATCTGCTATCGGAAGAGGTGGTGAAAAAAATCCTCATCATGGATATTTCAGGCAAACAACTACTGCTGATGAATCCTGAAATAAGCGGAGAAGTGCCTATTCCTGTAGATAATCTTAGTCCCGGTACATACATCCTTCTGACTGAAACATCAACAGGTATCAGGGTCAGCAAATTCATTAAAAAGTAACAGATAATTGGTTAAGAAATAAATTTCCGGTAATCTTTCATTTATTGGCCAATAAATAAAAACCATTTTCCAATAAAAGCCCAGTCATTAACCAATAAATCCGTGATAATAATTCCATAAAAGCAGACTCATAAAACGGGGCTACAAACATCCTTTAAAAGGATTGAAATACTTATGCGTATGGAATAAACTATTTTAATTATACCTTGTTTAATTATAGAGATGAAAGAATTTATTATTATCAGAAACACTTATTGAAAGTATCTTTATTTTAGATTTTCAGAAAGAGAATAGTTTATTATTAATTCAGTAATCATGAAAATAAATACTATCTCTAAATATTTGTTTTTAGTAATATCTTTGTTGCTTAGTTTCAGACTGGATGCACAGAATATTATAGCCGACACTATAAAGGTGAAGGCAGGAAAGCTTAGTGAACAATTAGGAAACAACAAAGATTTAATTAAATATTTAACTCTCAAAGGAGACATTAACGGGACTGATGTTACCACTATTCGCAGCATGGCAAAATTATCTGTCCTCAATATGGCAGATGCAAAGATTGTAAAAGGAGGTATCTTTGTCAGTTCTATTTATGATGATAAGATAGAAGTCGCAAATAATGAAATACCCGAAGAAATGTTATACGGTAAGGATAATATAACCTCAGTAGTCCTTCCCGAAGATATAACTGCTATTGGCACCAAATCATTCTCTGATTGCTCTAAACTGACTACAATCATTATACCAGATGGGGTAACGTCCATCGGTACCAATGCATTTATTGGTTGTACGAAACTAATATCTGTCACCTTTTCTAAGAATATGGCTTTGATTGATTATGCAGCATTTCAGGATTGTACAGGATTAACAAAGATATCTTGCCGGAGTTTAATACCGGCCAAAATCACCCCTTACACCTTTTTTGGAGTTAGTAAGACCAACTGCAAACTTTATGTGCCCCAAGGAACTTCCGGAACATATAAAGCCGCTACTGGATGGAGTGAATTTAAAAATATTATCGAAGAGCAGTAAACCCTCAGTACCTTATAGATAGTATCACCTCTTTACCCGATAATAAGTAATTGTATCAATCGGGATGTTGTTCTTTGCTGTTATCTGTATAAAAATATTTCGGGATTTAAATTCAAACCAGGTTTTCAAAGAGGCATTCTTTGGGTCGGGGAAATCTTTAAACATAACAGCTTCGCACCTGTTCTTCGATGTGAACCAGGAAACAAATATAAGAGGTGCAGAACGCTTATAGATTTCCGTCTCAACAAACTTATCACTGTGCTTATCATAAGCGTTTACTATCCTGGCTTCCATCACCGTTTTTCTTTTCGACTTAATCTTTAAACGTCCCTCAATAGAACGTCCAACAGATTTACCAATCCAAGTAAAGGTAGTATCCTTACCTAATTCCCCTTTCCAGGACCCGGCAAACTGTTTGAATAGCTCAACCTGATTAAGCTTACTGGCACCTTCTACGGTTTTCTCAACAGTCGACTCTACTGCATAGATTATTTGCCACCTTACGTCTATTCTCTTGAATACAAGCTGCATTGCACCCTGATCAACAAGAACGGAATGCCCATCTTTGAAATTTGAAACGCCCTTGACTTTTGCCGTATACAAAACCGTTGAGTTATCAAGAACTGAATATTCCTCATCCCGAATAGTAAACTTCTGATTTGTAATTGTTTTAAAAAGAGGTTTAATATTGGCTATAAAATCATCATAACTTAAAACCTGTCCATTATATATATACTTAAAATCGGGTGAATCATTGAATGTACTCAATGCCATATTAAACTTTGCCTGTTCACATGCTGTAATGAAAATATTCACAATCTTCTTTACCTCTTTCTTTATTATCTTTTTCTCGGCATCGGACACAGGTTTCTCTGTACTTGTGCAGCAAGACAAACTTGCTATAAGCAATAACCAGACAAGAAGTTTTGTTTTCATATCTTCATTCTTTTATTAATTTAAAACTACGGACAAAGCATTCAAGCGCTGTTTAGGTAGAATCTGGATGCGTGTCTGGCCTAATTTTGAACAAACGTATAGGTAAATTGTTTGACTTACATTTCATTTATAAATTTCGGTACATAAGGATCTCTATTTACTTTGTTTTCATAGCATAGATAATTTCTACACAAATATAAAAATACAAAATTATTTTTTAGAATCAAGAGTTTCTGATGAAAAATAAAAAAAGAGTTTACAGGAACTTTAGTTGCATATTCAGGACACCATTTTAGGCTTAGGGAAATTCCTATCAAAGAATGGGGATTATCTCTGGTGGAGAGATTATTCTCGCCCTACTTTTGTCACATAACAAAGGAACAAGGGTATTAATTATTAAAAAACAAAATGTTATGAAAAAGATAGTTCTATTATTAGTAGCCATCATGATGGTATCAATGAGTTCTGTTTGCATGGCTTCAAACAAAGGTGGACATCACCACAAGGGTGACTGCACAGAAGTGATTGTTAGATATGACAACGACAGGCATCACGACAACGGGTATCACAGAGGCAGAGATTACAGGAATGAAGATCGCGATATTTGCCGCGACAACAGAAGGTATGACAATTACAGAGATTATAGAGATGAGAGATATCGCGAAATGAGAGACAGAGACGACAGATGGGAATACAGACATCGTCATCATAATCATAACAGCGATACTAAAGTAGCCGGTGCAATTCTTGGAACTGCAGCTCTTGTACTACTTACATCTCATTAACTGATAGACTTACAAAAATTTGATTCTGCGACAAACGATATTATGTTCTATATCGTTTGTCGTTTTTTGTGTTCCGTCTAATTATATAAGCGGGCATATTTTCACAATAAAAATAGCCTGATTGAGGTATGTTTACATCATACATTTATTCTATTTCCAAAAAGCAAAGAAGTGGTGAACCGGACCATGTCCCTGTCCTATTTCATAATCGGCACCATGCAATATAGCCTGATTCATATACTCTTTTGCCTGCTTAACGGAATCGTTTAAGGATAAGCCATGAGCCAGAAAAGATGCTAAGGCCGAAGATAATGTACAACCGGTGCCATGGGTATTCTTTGATGATATTCGTTTTGCACGAAGCTCAATGATCTCATCGGTTTCAGCATTATAAAAGATATCTGTCAGCTCATTATCAGAAAGATGTCCGGCTTTCAGAAGAACCGAAACTTTATTGCCACAAGAAAGACTTTTAATTACCGTCAGCATATCTTCTTTGCTTCTTATTTTCTGTCCTGATAAAACCTCAGCTTCGGGTATATTTGGAGTGATAATTCTTGTTAGCGGAATTAATTCATCTTCCAGAATTCTCACAGCTTCCTGCTTTAACAGGTTGTTACCTGCCGTTGCAATCATTATCGGATCAAGAACAATGTTGCGAATTTTATACTTAGACAACGTTTCTTTCACTGTAAAAATTAGCTCTGAAGAATGAAGCATTCCTATCTTTATGGCATCGGCACCTATATCATTGAGAACGGATTCCATTTGTCCTTTGACAAAAGAGGCTGGCACCGGATGTACTCCCTTCACCTCAAAAGTATTTTCATCAACAATAGCCGTTATGGCCGACATGGCATAACATCTGCACGCTGATATTGTTTTTATATCTGCCTGAATACCTGCTCCTCCACTTGGATCACTTCCAGCAATAGTTAATACGATTTTATATTGTTTAGACATAGGTATCTGTTTCAAATTTCTTTCATCATCCATATTCCGCAATAACAATGGCCGGTGTTTCCCATGGGAGCATTCAAGTATGAAAATCCCAATCTTTCATATAAGCCAACTGCCCCGCTTAGTTCATCCATACTTTCCAGATAAACTTTAGAGTAACCTGCTTGCTTTGCAAAACTTAAACATTTATTAATTAGTGATTTCCCAAATCCTTTCCCTCTTGTTTCGGGAAGCAGATATAGTTTTACCAATTCTGCGGTATCAGCAGGCAAGCCTTCGGTAGGATAAATGCCTCCGCCACCAAGTATTTTATTATTTTCCTCGTCGGAAACTACAAAGTAAGTACTTCTTTCCGTTTGAAACATTTTGCTCAAACGATTGATAGCCTCATCAAAATAGACTGTCCCCGGATGATTGGCTCCAAACTCTTCCAATGTTCTGCGAATGATTGAAGCCAAAGCCTCATCGTCTTCTTCCCTTATATTTCTGATTACCATAAAACTGATAATATTTGATTGATTATAGACTGATAATAATTAATAAGATTTATTATCAATTTCCCGCAAAAGTAATCTATTTATTTTTAGATTATCACAAATTCGGTGCAATCTTAAAATAAAAATTAGTCAAAACAGTTGGATTATTCATTCTTTTTTTAGTTACTTTGCAGCCGTAAAGACAAAGGGGTGCCCCATAGAGGGCTGAGATTATACCCTATGAACCTGACGCAGTTAGTACTGCCGGAGGGATTGTTATTCGTACTTCTTTTAGACTTCGGTCGCACACTTTTGTATTTACACATTTACTTATTCCTACTTAAAAATGTAAATATGAAAGTTCAAGTAAACAACAAGGAGACAGAGCTTCTATCGCAGTCTTCAATCCAACAATTAGCTTTATCAATGGAGCTCCCCGCAGCGGGTGTGGCAATTGCCGTGAACAACAAGATGGTTCCCCGCACTGAGTGGAATCAGTTTGTCCTCAAAGAGAATGATCAGATAGTAATTATTAAAGCAGCTTGTGGAGGATGAATGCCATGAATCTTCAGTTTATCACTCACTTCACCGAGAAATATTCTTATTTTGATTCTGCACGCATGGCTCTGGAAGGCGGTTGCCGATGGATTCAGTTGCGGATGAAAGATGCATCTAAAGAGGCTGTGGAGGCAGAAGCTGTCCGTGTTCAGCAATTGTGCAAGGAATACGGGGCCACTTTCATTATTGACGACCATGTGGAGCTGGCAAAGAAACTTGGAGCCGACGGGGTGCATCTGGGCAAAAATGACATGCCGGTGGCAGAAGCCAGATGTTTTCTTGGAAAGGAGTTCATTATTGGCGGAACAGCCAATACGTTTGATGATGTATGCATGCACGTAAACTCTGGTGCGGATTACATTGGCATGGGGCCATTTCGGTACACAACTACAAAAAAGAACCTGAGTCCGGTGCTGGGAATGCATGGGTACAAGGATATACTTACCCGAATGAAAGCAAAAGGGATTGTTATTCCTGTGGTAGCTATCGGCGGAATTACGCTTGGTGACATCAAAGATGTGATGCGTACAGGTGTATCCGGCATTGCTCTTTCGGGTTCTATTCTTAAAGCAAGCAGTCCCGTGGACGAGACTCATTGGATTATTAATAAAATCAACAACGAATTAAAGTATATTTCAACTAAAAAGGCACACTCAAGTTATTGATAATCTATTGATTATAAACCACCACTTAAAATAGTTTATGGATAAGGCCCGATAAGCGATCTATATACTTCAGACAAAACAAGAACGATTAAAAGAGAAGAAAATGGAAAAATTAATAATTGCAGGGAAAGAATTCAGTTCCCGCTTATTTTTGGGTACAGGAAAATTTAATTCTAATCAGGCAATGGAAGAGGCTATCTTGGCTTCGGGCAGTGAAATGGTAACCGTTGCCATGAAACGCATTGATCTGGATAATCAGGAGGACGATATGTTGAATCACATCAAGCATCCTAATATTCAGCTATTGCCAAATACATCGGGAGTGAGAAATGCGGAAGAAGCTGTATTCGCGGCTCAGATGGCGCGGGAGGCTTTCGGAACTAACTGGCTGAAGCTGGAGATTCATCCCGATCCCCGCTATTTATTACCCGACTCTGTGGAGACATTAAAGGCTACCGAGCAATTGGTTAAGCTTGGTTTTGTGGTACTTCCTTATTGCCAGGCCGATCCTGTGCTATGCAAGCAATTGGAAGAGGCGGGCGCAGCAACAGTAATGCCTTTGGGTGCTCCGATTGGTACCAATAAAGGGCTGCAGACCAAGGACTTTATCCGCATCATTATAGAACAAGCCGGAATTCCGGTAGTTGTAGACGCAGGTATTGGTGCACCAAGTCATGCCGCTGAGGCTATGGAAATGGGAGCTTCGGCAGTGCTTGTAAATACTGCTATAGCCGTGGCCGGAAATCCGGTGGAGATGGCAAAGGCATTTAAGCTTGCAGTGGAAGCCGGACGAATGGCTTTTGAAGCGCAACTGGCTGCAACGGGTATTCTTGCACAGGCAAGTAGTCCGCTAACCAGTTTCCTGAATGTATAATAAAACAAGAATCCCAATTATGAAAAGTGAAATAACAAGAACTCCTTTCCCTAATTCCGAAAAAATATACATGGATGGCGTGATTCATCCTATCAAAGTGGCCATGCGCAAAGTGAAACTGACCGATACTGTGAAGGTGGTTAACGGAGAGCGGGTGTTTTATAAGAATGACGACGTGGTGATTTACGACACCAGCGGCCCGTTTACCGATCTTTCTGTGCCTATAGATTTAAGAAAAGGCTTACCTCGTCTGCGGGAATCGTGGATTAAAGAGCGCGGTGATGCTGAATTACTGTCAGATATCAGTTCGGAATACGGACGCATGCGCCGTGCGGACAAGAGTCTGGATGCTTTGCGATTCGAGCATATTGCATTGCCTTACAGGGCAAAGGCCGGGAAGCAGGTTTCTCAGATGTATTATGCCAAGCGAGGCGTCATTACTCCCGAAATGGAGTACGTAGCTATCCGCGAGAACCAGAATAATGCCGCGTTGGGTATAGAATCGCACATCACGCCTGAGTTTGTTCGTCAAGAAATAGCCGAAGGACGTGCCGTTCTCCCTGCCAACATCAACCATCCCGAGGCTGAGCCTATGATTATAGGACGCAACTTTATGGTAAAGATCAACACTAATATTGGAAACTCTGCCACATCTTCGGGCATTGAAGAGGAAGTGGAAAAGGCTGTATGGTCTTGTCGCTGGGGCGGAGACACGTTGATGGATCTCTCTACGGGAGCAAACATTCACGAAACGCGCGAATGGATTGTGCGCAACTGCCCGGTTCCGGTAGGTACTGTGCCAATCTATCAGGCTTTGGAGAAGGTAGACGGTAAGGTGGAAGACCTAACCTGGGAGATTTACAAGGATACGCTGATTGAGCAATGCGAGCAAGGGGTGGATTACTTTACTATCCATGCCGGAATCAGGCTTCACAATGTGCATTTGTCGCAAAAGCGTCTCACGGGAATCGTGTCTCGTGGTGGTTCCATCATGTCTAAATGGTGCCTCGTTCACAATCAGGAGAGTTTCCTTTACGATCATTTCGATGAAATCTGTGAGATTCTTGCTCAGTATGACGTGGCAGTTTCATTGGGCGACGGGCTCCGTCCGGGAAGCATTCACGATGCCAACGATGAGGCTCAGTTTGCCGAGCTGGATACTCTTGGAGAGTTGGTGCAACGTGCATGGAAGTACAATGTACAAGCCTTTATTGAAGGGCCGGGACATGTGCCTATGCACAAAATCAAAGAGAATATGGACAGACAGATCTCTGCTTGTCACGATGCGCCATTCTACACACTTGGCCCATTGACCACGGATATTGCCCCAGGATATGATCATATAACCAGCGCCATTGGCGGAGCGCAGATTGCCTGGCTAGGCACAGCGATGCTTTGTTACGTTACACCCAAGGAGCATCTTGGATTGCCCAACAAGGAAGACGTCCGCGTTGGGGTGATTACCTACAAGATTGCAGCACATGCCGCCGATCTGGCCAAAGGTCATCCCGGAGCAGAGGTGCGCGATAATGCATTGAGTAAAGCCCGGTACGACTTCCGCTGGAAAGATCAGTTCAATCTTTCGCTAGATCCAGAGCGTGCATTGGAATATTTCAAGCAGGGGGCCCACGAAGATGGTGAATACTGCACCATGTGCGGCCCAAACTTCTGCGCCATGCGCCTGTCTCACGATCTGAATGATTGTGCAAAATAATCCATTCAGGAATGATTAAAAATATTTTGTACAAAAGATTGTTTTCTTCTGTACAAAACAATTAATTCTTCTGTACAAAAGATTGCATTCTTTTGTACAGGACACAAAAAATATAAAAGGAAATGTTTTCAAATGAATTAGCAAAGATTTCATGGGAAGACTCTACAAGAGCCATTTATTCCAAGACATCCGCCGATGTGGAACGTGCGCTTAGCAAAGAACACTTGGATGTAAATGATTTCATGGCACTGATCTCTCCTGCCGCCGAGCCTTACCTAGAGGTGATGGCCCAGTTGAGCCGCCAGTATACCTTACAGCGTTTTGGCAAAACCATATCCATGTTTGTGCCACTCTACATAACCAACTCATGCACCAACCACTGCATCTATTGCGGATTCCAGCACAATAATCCCATTGCCCGTGTCATTCTCACGGAAGAGGAAATTGTGAATGAATATAAAGCAATCAAGAAACTGGCACCGTTTGAGAATCTGCTGCTTGTAACAGGAGAAAATCCGGCAGCCGCGGGAGTTCCTTATATAGAAAGGGCTCTTCAGCTAGCAAAACCTTATTTCTCAAATTTGCAGATAGAAGTAATGCCGCTCAAAGCTGAAGAGTATGAACGCCTCACGCATTCGGGCCTCAACGGTGTAATCTGCTTTCAGGAGACTTACAACAAAGCGAATTACAACATCTACCATCCGAAAGGGATGAAATCGAAGTTCGAATGGCGGGTAGATGCCTTTGACCGAATGGGGCAAGCCGGTGTGCACAAAATTGGTATGGGTGCATTGATTGGTCTTGAGGAATGGCGCACGGATGTTACCATGATGGCGCATCACCTACGGTATCTGCAAAAAAATTACTGGAAGACAAAGTACAGTGTAAACTTCCCGCGCATGCGTCCGTCCGAAGGACACTTCCAGCCCAATGTAGTAATGAGCGACCGAGAACTGGCACAGCTTACATTTGCTTTCCGTATCTTCGATCATGATGTGGACATCTCCTACTCAACCCGTGAGAGTGCGGAAATGCGCAATAACATGGCAACACTTGGTGTAACCACAATGAGTGCCGAAAGTAAGACTGAGCCGGGAGGTTACTACACCTATCCGCAGGCTTTGGAGCAGTTTGCCATTAATGACAGTCGCACAGCCGTACAGGTAGAAAAGGACCTGAAACAAATTGGACGGGAACCGGTGTGGAAGGATTGGGATCAGGCATTTGATAGATAATAAAGATTCTGTATATGTAACTTGATGGACTAAACCCGGCTTTCCTGAGAATTTCTGGAAAGCCGGAGAAGGTCCTTTAATAAAACAAAGACAATTAAATAATGAGATACAACAGACAAACAATGCTTCCCGAAATGGGCGAAGAAGGTCAGGAAAAACTTAGAAAAGCTTCAATTTTACTAGTAGGCGTAGGCGGATTAGGCTCTCCCATCGCTCTCTATCTTACAGCCGCTGGTCTTGGAACATTAGGAATAATGGACAGTGACATTGTGAGCCTCACTAATTTACAACGTCAGGTACTCTACACAGAAGCAGAAATTGACCTCGTGAAAGTAGAATGTACCCGCAAAAGATTAGGTGCCGTAAACAGTGAAGTAAACATTCACACGTATCCCTTCAAACTAACCAATGAGAACGCAGAAGAAATCATCAGCAAATATGACTTGGTAGTAGACGGATGCGATAATTTTGCAACCCGTTATCTAATCAATGACACGTGTGTAAAACTTGGCAAGCCCTATGTGTACGGAGCAATCTTCGGTTTGCAGGGGCAAGTCTCGGTTTTCAATCACAAAAACAAAAAGACCTATCGAGATCTTTTCCCCGATGAAGAAGAAATGCTGGCCATGCCTCCCCTTTCAAAAGGAGTAATGGGCGTAACACCTGCCGTAACAGGAAGTGTGGAAGCCTCAGAAGTCATAAAGCTAATCTGCGGATATGGCGAATTACTGGACGGTAAATTATGGACAATCGACCTTAGAACAATGGAAACGAACATTATTTCATTGTAAAGCAGCTCTTATAAAGAGGTAATGACTACCTTTGCGGACATTTTTTTAAAGAATATGAAACTTATTGCCGTTACTACTCCGCACTTCTTTGTTGAAGAGGATAAAATTATTACTGAGTTATTTGAAGAAGGGTTGGACATTCTACATCTTAGAAAACCCGATACCGCTGCAGTGTATTCTGAACGTCTACTGAAACTAATTCCTGAGAAATATCACAAAAAGATTGTAACTCACGAGTATTTCTATACAAAGGAGGAATTCAGCCTGATGGGAATTCATCTAAATTCAAGAAATTCAAAAGAACCGGAGTCTTATGAAGGGCACATTAGTTGTTCGTGTCATTCTATTGAGGAAGTGAAGCAGAAAAAGGAGCTTTACGACTATGTATTCATGAGTCCTATTTTTGATAGTGTATCAAAGGTTGGTTATCAGTCTAAGTACACTCCCGAGGACCTGAGATCCGCAGCCAAAGATGGCATTATCGACAAAAATGTAATTGCACTAGGAGGAATCACAGCCGACAATATATTGCAGGTTAAGGACTTTGGTTTTGGTGGTGCTGCCTTGTTAGGCGACCTTTGGGGAAAGTTTGATTGCCGCAATGACCAGGATTATTTGGGCATTATCAGGCATTTCAGAAAATTGAAAGAGATTGCAGATTAGTTTTAGCGCTTGACTTAAACTCTTGTGCTTGACTTTCCAGAAAAAGTCGGGCACTCACATACTGTTTATAATCAGCACATTATAAGCCAGCCGCTTAACTGCTGGACTTTTACCCTATTTTCAGTTATTTATGATGCTGTTCAACGCTAATTTAATCTAAAAGACTGGCAGCATAAGTCTGCCCGGAAACAAAAAAGAAGGAGGTACTAATATCTAGGCTCCTTCTTCTCAATTATACAATCGGATATAAATCCGTTGGTCTTACTTTTCTGCAAACAGTTCATAACTCATTTGGTTGTTAATTGTAAGATTCAAAATACCTACAAATTTAATATATTGATCTCTTGACAATACTTGTTTTGCATTTCCCAAATTGAAATAAATTGCTTTTTGAGTTGCATCTCCTTCGTTAACACCATTCTTTGTTGCATGTTCCATTCTTTTTTCAGCTTCAGAGAAGATATATTGCAAAGCATCTCTTTGTTCAAAATCAGCGCCCAAATAAGAAGCAATACCATTAAATGTTTTTTCTTCGTTCATCTTGCTGATGAAATTGCTTGAGCTATTGTTATTACCTGCGAATGTTGCTGTACCTAAACTTAATGCAACTACTACTGTTAAAAATAAACGTTTCATACCTTAAAACTTTAATTAAATACTAATACCTAAAAAAAAAGCAGAGAATACCATTGATAGTTTTTTCATGGTATTCTCTGCTTTAAGATTGTTATCCTTTGATGATGCAAAGGTAATAATATGTTTTATAACACAAAAACAATAGCCAAAAATATGCTATAAAACATATTTATTTAATTCTTCGAAACAGATTTTAACGAGAAAAGAAAAAGGCCTCCTTACCAAAAGGAAGCCTTTTTCAACCAAAAAATTAAACTGTAATAACTAACTTATCTAAAAAACCAACTTAAAGTTTCAATCTTCAATAGCTGCCTGTGCCGCTGCCAATCGGGCTATTGGAACGCGGAAAGGAGAACAGCTTACATAGTTGAGCCCCACTTTATGGCAGAACTTAACTGAAGAAGGTTCGCCTCCATGTTCTCCACAAATACCACATTTCAATTCAGGGCGTACCGAGCGGCCTTTTTCTACTGCCATTCGAACTAGCTGACCTACTCCATTCTGATCAAGAACCTGGAATGGATCAACTTGCAGAATCTTCTTTTCTAAATATATAGGTAAGAATGAAGCAATATCATCGCGAGAATAACCAAAGGTCATCTGAGTAAGGTCGTTTGTTCCGAAAGAAAAGAATTCTGCACCAATGGCAATACGTTCAGCGGTTAAAGCAGCACGCGGTATTTCAATCATTGTACCAACTTTATAATCTATGCTATCTCCCACTTCTGCAAATAATGCTGCAGCTTCTTCGCGGATTATGTTTTCCTGCTCTTTAAACTCAAGCAACAATCCGGTAAGCGGAACCATTATTTCAGGAAATGTCTCCACTCCTTCTTTCTTTAATTCAAGTGCGGCACCCAATATAGCACGGGTTTGCATCCGCGTAATTTCAGGATATGTATTTCCCAAACGGCAACCACGGTGGCCTAACATTGGGTTTTGTTCGTGAAGAGCTTCTACTCTTTGCTGAATCTGTTTAAAGGAAAGTCCCATTGCATCAGCCATTTCCTGCTGACCTTTTTCATCATGAGGAACAAATTCGTGCAAAGGAGGATCGAGCAGACGAACAGTTACCGGACAACCTTCCATTGCTTTGAATATACCTTTAAAGTCAGCTTTCTGATAAGGGAGAATTTTAGCTAAAGCTTTCTTTCTGCCTTCTTCGCTATCAGCAAGAATCATCTCACGCATGGCTTTAATCTTCTCTCCTTCAAAGAACATGTGCTCAGTACGGCATAGTCCGATACCAATAGCACCAAACTTACGGGCAACTTCAGCATCATGTGGAGTATCTGCATTGGTTCTTACCTTCATTCTGGTATATTTATCAGCTAACGTCATCAACTCAGCAAAGTCTCCTGAAAGTTCGGCAGCCTTAGTTCCAACTTTTCCTTCATAGACTTCTCCTGTTGTTCCGTTTAAAGAGATATAATCACCTTCTTTCAGTTTCACTCCGTCAACTTCAAGAGTTCTTGCTTTATAATCAATATTTAAAGCTCCGGCACCAGATACACAGCATTTGCCCATACCACGGGCAACTACTGCAGCATGAGAGGTCATTCCTCCACGAGCTGTAAGAATTCCTTCAGCAACTGCCATACCAGCCAAATCTTCGGGAGAAGTTTCAATACGGACCATTATTACTTTATGCTTATCTGCATGCCATTTAGCCGCATCATCTGCAAAGAAGACGATTTGTCCTGTAGCAGCACCCGGTGAAGCGGGTAAACCTTTAGCAATAACTTTAGCACTCTTCAATGCTGTTTTATCAAATATAGGGTGAAGAAGTTCATCTAGTTTATTAGGTTCTACTCTCTTCAAAGCTGTTTTCTCATCAATCATTCCCTGACGAAGCAAATCCATGGCAATCTTTACCATTGCAGCACCGGTACGTTTACCATTACGAGTCTGGAGAAACCAAAGTTTACCTTCCTGAACAGTGAACTCCATATCCTGCATATCACGGTAATGATTCTCAAGCTTTGTTTGAAGAGTATCGAGTTCTTTATATATTTCGGGCATAGCTTCTTCCATGGAAGGATATTTCGCCAGACGATCTTCTTCTGACACACCAGCCAAAACAGCCCAGCGCTGTGAACCAATCTTTGTAATTTGCTGAGGAGTACGAATACCGGCAACAACATCCTCGCCTTGTGCATTGATTAAATATTCTCCATTGAAAAGATCTTCGCCATTACCGGCATCTCTTGAGAAACAAACACCTGTAGCGGAAGTATCTCCCATATTACCAAAGACCATAGCCTGAACACTTACGGCAGTTCCCCATTCAGCAGGTATACTTTCCATCTTTCTATATAAGATAGCACGTTCATTCATCCATGAATCGAACACAGCGCAAATTGCGCCCCAAAGTTGCTCATAGGCACAGGTTGGAAAATCATGTCCGGTTCGTTCCTTTACAGCTTCTTTAAATTTCTTAACCAGAACTTTCAGATCTTCAACTTCAAGTTCATTATCAAGTTTTACTCCTTTAGATTCTTTTACTTCTTCAATAATTGCTTCAAAAGGATCTATATCTTCTTTATTGGTAGGCTTCATTCCAAGAACCACATCACCGTACATTTGTACAAAACGGCGATAAGAATCCCATGCAAAACGGGCATTACCTGTTTTACGGGTAAGTCCTTCAACCACCTCATCATTCAAACCTAAATTAAGGATTGTATCCATCATACCTGGCATAGAAGCACGGGCTCCGGAACGAACTGAAACCAGCAATGGATTTTCTACATCTCCAAATTTGGATTTCATTAAAACTTCTACTTTTGCAACTGATTTTTCAACGTCTTCTTTCAATAATTCAACAACCTTTTCTTTTCCCAGTTCGAAGTATTCGGAACAAACGTCTGTAGTAATTGTAAAACCGGGAGGGACTGGTACGCCAATAAGGTTCATCTCGGCTAGGTTGGCACCTTTACCACCTAACAGGTTTTTCATCTCGGCCTTACCTTCTGCTTGACCGTTACCAAAGGTATAAACTCTTTTCTTATCCATAAAGTATTAAATTAAAGTACAATTGTGTTTTTTATCTACCTACAAAACTAATTATATTTTAGATAAATGAAAACTTTTTATGAAAAATATACAACATAACAGTGAAAATTCTTTGTTATCACACCTTTTAAAGAAATATATGACAAATTACTCAGTCAAATATCGTACTTTTGTGCCATTATTTTAAACTATACAAAAGTGTCGCGTAAAACTAAAGACCTTCCTTTATTAGAAAAGGTAACAATAACCGATGTGGCTGCCGAAGGCAAGGCCATTGCAAAAGTAAACGACTGGGTCGTATTTGTACCGTATGTGGTACCAGGTGATGTGGTAGATCTGAAAATCAGAAAGAGAAAACATCATTATGCAGAAGCGGAAGCTGTGCATTTCCATGAATATTCCCCTATCCGGGCAACTCCTTTTTGTGAACACTATGGTATATGCGGTGGATGCAAATGGCAATGTCTGCCTTACGAAGAACAAATAAAATACAAACAACAGCAAGTAGTGGACAACCTTACACGCATTGGAAAGATTGAAATGCCTGAAGTGTCTCCTATTCTTGGATCGGAAAAAATTAAATTTTATCGTAATAAACTGGAATATACTTTTTCAAATAAACGCTGGCTTACCAGAGAAGAGGTAGAACAAGAAGTAACTTACGAACATATGGATGCTGTAGGTTTCCATATTCCGGGAGCTTTTGATAAAGTACTTGCCATTGAAAAATGCTGGTTGCAGGATGATATTTCTAATAAGATAAGAAATGCTGTACGTGACTATGCATACGAACACAACTATACATTCTTTAATCTGAGAAGCCAGGAAGGAATGCTTCGTAACCTGGTGATACGTACTTCTTCTACAGGTGAATTGATGGTGATTCTTATCTGCAAGATTGTGGAAGATCATGAAATGGATTTATTTAAAGAATTACTGGCACACATTGCCGAGAAGTTCCCTGAAATAACTTCACTATTGTACATTGTGAATAATAAATGTAACGACACCATTACAGACCGTGACGTGTTCGTATTTAAAGGTAATGACCATATCTTTGAGGAAATGGAAGGACTTAAGTTCAAAATCGGACCTAAATCATTCTACCAGACAAACTCAGAACAGGCATATAACCTATATAAAATAGCACGTAACTTTGCAGGACTTACCGGTAACGAACTTGTATACGATTTATATACCGGAACCGGAACTATTGCAAACTTTGTATCTAAACAAGCAAAACAGGTTATTGGTATTGAATATGTACCCGAAGCTATTGAGGATGCAAAGGTTAATGCTGAGATTAACGGAATAAAGAACACTTTATTCTTTGCAGGAGATATGAAGGACATGCTTACTCAGGACTTCATTAATCAATATGGACGTCCGGATGTGATTATTACCGATCCTCCACGTGCCGGAATGCACCAGGATGTGATTGATGTAATTCTCTTTGCTGAGCCTCAACGCATTGTTTATGTAAGCTGTAATCCGGCTACTCAGGCACGCGACCTTTCATTGTTAGATGCAAAATACAAACTAACAGCTGTTCAACCTGTTGATATGTTCCCACATACACACCATGTTGAGAATGTTGTTTTACTGGAAAAGAGATAAATAAATCCCGAAATGAGAAAAAAGAAAAAAGGTACGCCAGCAGAACGCGCCAAGGCAAACATTACTACTTTTGATGTAACTGAGCCTAGCGAGCTAATGACGTTCTTAATGAATAAATTGAGCGGCATAAGTCGCACTACTGCAAAGTCTTTACTATCAAAGCGTCAAGTAATGGTAGAAAACAAGATTACCACTCAGTATAACTGCGAACTTCGTCCAGGAATGAAGGTAAAAATCAGCAAGGACAAGGGTAGAAAGGAATTTACCAGCAGTTTACTTAAACTGGTATACGAAGATGCTTTCCTTCTTGTGATTGATAAAAGAGAAGGATTGCTCTCCATGGGAACAGACAAGCAAAAAGAGCGGACAGCTCATTCTATTCTGAACGAATATGTGCAGCGCTCAGGAAAGCAGCATCGCGTTTACATTGTTCACCGACTGGATAAAGATACTTCCGGACTGATGGTATTTGCCAAAGATGAAAAAACAAAATTCACCTTGCAGGACTATTGGGATGAGATTGTAAAAGACAGACGTTATGTGGCTGTTGTATCAGGAGAAATGGAAAAGGACTTCGGTACAATTACTTCCTGGCTTAAAGATAACAAAGTTTTTGTTACCTATTCAAGCATGAGTAATAACGGAGGCGACAAGGCTATTACACATTATAAAACGATTAAACGTGCTAATGGTTATTCTCTTGTAGAGCTGGAATTAGAGACCGGACGCAAGAATCAGATTCGTGTTCATATGCAGGATTTGCATCATCCGGTGATTGGTGATATTAAATATGGTGATGGAGTTAATCCTCTTGGCAGACTTGCTCTGCATGCCTTTAAGCTCTGCTTTTACCATCCGGTAACAGGAGATTTACTGGAATTTGAAACACCTTATCCAAGTGCTTTCAAGAAACTCTTTATTAAGCAACCTACTGCTAAAAAAGAAGAAACAGGGAAAGAACAAAAACCGCAGAATATTTAACTATAAATATTAAACATTTTAGACAGTGCCTTGTTTATTTAATTAAACAAGGCACTGTTTTTTTATTTAAGATATTATAATTAGATATAAAACCTAACCATTCATTTTCAAATATTTAGATTCAAAAGGTAGAGGGCTTTCTTTTATAAGAGAGTCCTCTACTCGATTTATAGCAAGAACTTTTCTATTACATGAGCAACTCCATCTTCTTCGTTAGACAGAGTAATAAAATCGGCCTTTTCTTTTACGACCAACTGAGCATTTGCCATAGCCACGCCCAAGCCCGCAAACTGAATCATTGACAAATCATTAAAACCATCACCACAGGCAACCATTTCATCCTTATTCATACCTAACTTATCTAAAAGAATACTCAGAGACTGTGCTTTATCAATTCCGTTTGGCACTAATTCCAGAAAGAATGGTTCAGAACGATAAACGCCCATCGAACCTTTCAGATGACTATTCATCTCTTTTTCCAATTCCATCAGCCGGTTGCCATCTCCAGTAATAATACATTTAGCAATCGGAAAGTTAACGTACGAAAGAAAATTATCCACCTTCTTAATCTTCATTTTATTGAGGAAAGCCTCCTTTTGCACATATATATCATCGGGTGACTCAGTTATTATAAACTCATCCTGATAAGTAATAATTGCTAAATCATTCTTCTTTGCGCACTCATAAAGATAAGGTAAAACCTGAGGATCAAGCAACTTAGCATGAAGCAGTTCCTTTGTTTTCCAGTCAATAATTTCTCCCCCATTATAAGAAAGAATATAGCCGCCAGATTCACTCAAATGCAATTCATCTGCCAAAGGAACAATTCCATTAGTTGGTCTTCCTGATGCAAGCACCACTTTAATTCCATTTTCCTGCGCCTTACATAAAGCGTCCTTTGTTTTCTGCGTGATTTTCTTTTGGGAATTTGTTAGTGTTCCATCAAGATCAAGTACTAAAAGCTTGTACATTACTATTTAATATTACTATTTCTAAAAGTTACATTGTTACCTTCAAGCTTGCCGGACAAATAATCGTTTCTTACCCAAACATTATCGAAGTATAAAACACTGTTATTTCCATAATCCAATATCAGGCATTCATTATTGCTATTTTCCCAATCCCAGTTAAAATTAAAAGTCTCGGTTTTAACAATAGTGTTTAATGGTCTCCCATTGATATCTACATTATTATAGATAAAGATCTCCTGACCGGCTCCATTATATGCGAAAGATAGTTTATGAGTACAATATAAATTATTTGTAGTTGTATACCCTTCCGCCCAAGTCTTTGAGCACAATCCCTCTGTAGTATTAAGATACGGTTCATCGTGATTATCGATGTTACAAGCTGTAAAGCTAAAAGTTATCACCATTAAAAGCAATAGCTCTAAATAAGTCTTTTTTTTCATACGTTTTTAAGTTTAGAAGTCAGTTAATATTTTGTTATAATTATTAATATCAATTTAATGAAACAAAAATGGGTAAAGGAAATTCTTTTTACCAAAGATAATCCCCATTCCTAAATAGGGAAAGCCCTATTTTTATATTCGGATGCAAAGATACATCTTTTAGCGTGTTCTTAAAAGGTGAAAATATTTAAAAAGTGTATCTTTGCATTATATATTAATTTACAACTTATGGAATTCATTTTATTAATTGCTTGTGCGTTCTTATTACTTCTTATACTCTTTATACTGTTGACTAAAGGAAAAGGCAGAGAAGATAGCGAACACATAGAAAATGCTTTAAAGGAACAGAACAGTCGCTTGGAAAGTATAATCAGAGAACTAAACATTCGTCTGGAAACAGTTATCAGGGAACAATCTTATGAAAATCGCGATGAGCTGGGTAAAACTATCAGGGAATTCCGTTCAGAACTGACTACAACCTTAAATACTTCCATGCAGCAGATGCAGGATGCACTTCATAAGAATATGATTACCGGCAATGAGCTTCAAAAAGAAAAGTTTGAGGCTATGGGCAAGACACAGGAAGCACTTATTCAATCGACAGAAAAACGGCTGGACGAGATGCGTGTAATGGTAGAAGAAAAATTGCAAAAGACACTCAACGAACGGATTGGCCAGTCCTTTGAGATTGTACGCACACAACTGGAAAATGTTCAAAAGGGATTGGGCGAGATGAAATCTCTTGCTCAGGATGTGGGCGGATTAAAGAAGGTACTGACAAACGTAAAAATGCGTGGTACATTCGGTGAAGTTCAGTTGGGAGCACTATTGGAACAGATGATGAGTCCTGAACAATATGACGCCAATGTAAAGACGAAAAAAAGTGGTACGGAATTCGTGGAGTATGCCATTAAGCTTCCTGGAAAAGATGATGCAAACAATACTGTATATTTGCCTATTGATGCTAAATTCCCTAAAGATATTTACGAGCAATACTATGATGCTTTTGAAGCCGGCGATGCAGCTTTAATAGACTCTTCTTCAAAACAGCTTGAAACAACCATAAAGAAAATGGCGAAAGACATACATGATAAATACATTGATCCGCCATTTACAACAGATTTTGCTATTATGTTTCTTCCTTTCGAGAGTATCTATGCCGAAGTCATCCGAAGAACCTCTCTGGTTGAGACCTTACAAAAAGAATATAAGATTGTTGTTACCGGACCTACTACCCTTGGAGCTATACTTAATAGTCTGCAAATGGGATTCCGTACGCTGGCTATCCAGAAAAGAACCGGTGAAGTGTGGACAGTTCTTGGTGCAGTAAAGACTGAGTTCAGCAAATTTGGCGGATTACTTGAGAAGGTTCAGAAGAATATTCAGACTGCCGGCGATCAGCTTGAGGAAGTGATGGGTAAACGCACCCGTGCCATTGAAAGAAGGTTAAAACAGGTAGAGGCACTACCTGTCGAGGAATCTCAGAAGATTCTCCCTCTTGCCGACATGGACGATGAAGAATAATACTTTAAAAAGGGGTTAAAGGTAATCCCCCAATATAAAGACGAGCAAAAGAAGAGGCCGTCAGGTTGTTTATTCATTTAAAACAATCTGACGGCCTTTACTTTTCAATATACTATTCTAACTCGGTTCTATGTATTTGAACTATTTATTTTCAGGAGCCTTTTATTTTCATCCTGGTATTCTAACGATTATTATCCTGGTATTCCTATTCAGTGGTTACCCACGTTCTTTCTTTCCATTATGTTATTTAAAGATTCTCTGCATCAGTCAGATTCTCTTTAGGAAGTACCTTCGATAAATAAATATACCCTATAATACCGGAAAGAACTGTTCCACATATAATACCAAACTTAGCCTGATTTAATAATTCAGGAGCTTTACTACCAAAGGAAAGATTGGCAATAAAGAGTGCAACAGTAAAACCAATGCCGCCCAACATAGATACGCCGGCCAGATTTTTCCAGCACATGCCTTCAGGTAAACTTCCTATTTTAAGTTTCACTGCAAGCCATGTAAATGAGAATATTCCAATGAATTTCCCAAATAAAAGCCCTGAAGCTACAGCATAAGTCACCTCGCCTACTATTTCATTTCCTCCGCCGGAGAAGACTACTCCTGCATTGGCAAAAGCAAAAAGCGGCATAATCAGATAGTTTACCGGAGCCTGCAGAGCATCTTCCATGGATTGCAGAGGCGAAATCACGTGATCAGAAGATGATTCAATACTTTTAAGACTCTCTAACTGATTATGATCAAGCAGAATACTTTCCTTTTTCGAAACAGGAAATGAATGTATATTTTCACGTATACGTTCAATGTACTTACCTATCATAAGATTTGGTCTGGAAGGAATAGTAAATGCAACCAATACACCAGCCACAGTACTATGTATGCCCGATTGAAGAAATAAATACCAAACAACTATGCCCCAGAAAATATAAAAAGCCTTATTCACCACTTCCAGTTTAATGTTGGCAAAAAATAGCATTACAATTATTACTGCTGCGGCAAGTAAATATCCAAACTCTAAATTGGTAGCATAAAAAAGAGCAATAACAATGATTCCACCAATATCATCAACGACTGCAAAAGCTGTCAGAAATATTTTCAGACTTAAAGGAACACGTTTACCTAACAAGCTTAACACTCCCAGGGAAAACGCAATATCTGTTGCCATTGGAATAGCTAATCCGTGATGCCCAATACCATCGGTTATCATTAAGGAATAGATAATAACAGGAATAATCATTCCTCCGCAAGCGGCAATAATAGGCATCAGGGCCTGACGGAAACTTGACAGCTCGCCAACTAATGTTTCTCTTTTTATTTCCAGACCTACAGAGAAAAAGAAAATAGCCATCAGAGCATCATTGATGAACGCCATTAATGTCATTGGCTCTCCATGATGACTGAAAAGATTAAAATCACCTATTTGCAAGGAAACAGGATAATTCCAGAAAGAGGTATAAGCTTCGCTCAAAGGCGAATTTGCAACAACCATGGCCAGCAATGCTACAACCATTAATAGCATACCTCCGTTTACATAATGCTTAAGAAAACTTTCAAAAGAATAAGCAAACGGTTTAATTTTTAAGTTAGCCATAGTTTTATAGATTTTAGGATGGTCTTAAAAACATTTCAGCCCATTTTACAACGGGCTGAAACTATCTATTTATCGAATTTAATCAAGCTTTAATACAGCCAGGAAGGCTTTCTGAGGAACCTCCACATTACCAATCTGCTTCATTCGTTTCTTTCCTTTCTTCTGCTTTTCAAGCAACTTACGCTTACGGCTGATATCACCACCATAACACTTCGCGGTTACATCCTTACGAACAGCTTTGATGGTTTCGCGAGATATAATCTTTGCACCAATTGCAGCCTGAATAGCAATATCAAACTGTTGTCTTGGGATTAATTCTTTTAGTTTCTCACACATACGTTTACCTAAATCGTAGGCATTATCCACATGTGTAAGGGTAGAAAGAGCATCAACCGGTTCACCGTTTAACAAAATATCCAGTTTCGCTAATTTTGAAGGGCGAAAGCCGGACTGATGATAATCGAACGATGCGTAACCTTTTGATATACTTTTCAGTCTATCGTAGAAGTCAATCACAATTTCACCCAACGGCATATCATAATGAATCTCCATTCGATTACCTGAAATATATTCCTGCTTCACCAATTCACCACGTTTGCCAAGACAAAGAGTCATGATGGGTCCAATATAATCGGTCTTTGTAATAACGGAAGCCTTGATATATGGTTCTTCAATACGGTCAATCAGCGTAGGATCGGGCATTCCTCCAGGGTTATGAACCTCAGTCATCACACCTTGCTTGTCATAAATACGGTAAGATACGTTAGGAACTGTAGTGATAACGTTCATATCGAACTCACGATCAAGGCGTTCCTGAACAATCTCCATGTGAAGCAATCCAAGGAATCCGCAACGGAAACCAAATCCCAGAGCCAAAGAACTTTCCGGCTGGAATGTAAGAGAAGCATCGTTCAGCTGTAATTTCTCCAGCGAAGAGCGAAGATCTTCAAAATCTTCTGCTTCAATAGGATAAACTCCGGCAAAGACCATTGGTTTAACTTCCTCGAAACCCGAGATAGCCTTACTGCAAGGACGGGCAATGTGGGTAATTGTATCTCCCACCTTTACTTCCTTTGACGTTTTGATACCTGAAATAATATATCCCACGTCTCCCGTACGAAGTTCATTGCGTGGAATCAGACTCATCTTCAGCACTCCAATTTCATCGGCCGCATATTCTTTTCCGGTATTAAAGAATTTCACTTTATCGCCGGTGCGAATCACTCCGTTTGTTATCTTGAAATAAGCAATGATACCACGGAATGAATTAAATACTGAGTCGAAAATCAAAGCCTGCAATGGCGCTTCTTCGTCACCTACCGGTTGAGGAATGCGTTCTATTACAGCCTGAAGAATCTCTTCAACTCCCATACCAGTTTTTCCTGAAGCACGGATTATAGAAGATCTTTCCACTCCCAGCAACTCAATGATTTCATCTTCCACCTCGTCGGGCATAGCACTTGCCATGTCGCACTTATTAATCACGGGGATAATCTCCAGATTGTGATCAATTGCCATATAAAGGTTAGAAATAGTCTGTGCCTGCACTCCTTGCGAAGCGTCGACAATAAGTAAAGCACCTTCACAAGCTGCAATGGAACGGGATACTTCGTAAGAAAAGTCCACGTGTCCCGGAGTATCAATCAGGTTAAGAATATACTTTTCGTCATTATACATATATTCCATCTGGATGGCATGACTTTTAATGGTAATTCCCCTCTCCTTCTCCAGCTCCATATCATCAAGCATCTGGCCGCCGGTTACCTGAATTGTCTTTGTAAATTCAAGCAAACGGTCTGCTAAAGTGGATTTACCGTGGTCAATATGTGCAATAATGCAAAAGTTTCGTATATTCTTCATTTGTCTGTTTTATCGTTATTATAATATGCAAAGATACACAAAGAAGACAAAATAAAAAAATGCGCTGGCAACATAATAAAACGTACCAGCGCATTTTTTATAAATTAGTTATTCGCTTTCTTACTTCAGCGCTACAAAAAAATCATTTTCAATTTCTTCAATAGTAACCTTGTCTTCTTTAAGTAACCACCCAAAGCCTAGATAAAGATCTTTATCTACTAGCTTTGTAGCCTTCTTAATCTGTTTTACCGTTAAACCATCTGTGCCGTTCAATGCATTCCATATTAAACCAGCTACAGTACCTGCTTTTTCTTTTAACATTTCAAAAATACTTTTAGTTAAACATCTATTCAGAAATATTAATCCGTTTTGTATAGGATTTATTTGCATGCAAATATAGACAAAAATATGTTATTTAGTACATTGAAGTGTTAAATCTTTAATTTTATGTAATTTTTTCAGTCTATTTACTATCTAAATTTTGTGTTTCAAGATACTCAGACCAGATTCTTGCCGCCTCTTCCACTATTTTTACACACGGGCGTTTGGCGTAATATTGGGCAGTTCTGTCCTCGGGAGTAGACTGAATTGGGTCACATTTCTTCAATCCCAGCAGCTCTCCACAGTTTAGTGAACCATTCCTTTTACTAAAAATCGCAGCTAAATCCTGAACCAATTTATAATTGGCCGCTTTTCCTTCTTTATCTGTAGGGTCTGTTGTTCCGGTTTGCAAGCCGGCAAGCATAAACATTCCGCAAGCTGCACCACAGGTTTCCCTCATTCGTCCTATTCCTCCACCAAATGAAGAGGACATCTTCAAGGCTTGTTCTTCGGTAAATCCGTATAAATCGGCAAAAGCTGCCACCACTGACTGTGAACAATTATAGCCGCTTTTAAAAAGTTCTACGGCTCTCGCTACTCTTTCTTCCATCATCTTTTTTAGAATCTACTTTATATATTTTTATTCCCTTGTACAAAAGATTGTTTTCTTCTGTACAAAAGAATTAATTGTTCTGTACAGAAGATTGCATTCTTTTGTACAAAACATTATTAATTAATAACCGATAAATGCAGAAATCAGGAGCATAATATTTAAAATGCTTACTATTCCTGCAATAGAATAAAGCACAAATGTATTCCAATTGCTGTTTACATAATCTCCCATCACCCTGCGCGAAGATGTTAAGCTCACTTGCAGGAACACGGTAAAAGGAAGCTGAATGCTAAGTACCATCTGTGAAATAAGGAGTCCCTTGAATGGATCGCCAATAAAACAGATGAGCAGAAAAGCCACCCCAAGTGAAATGATGACTCCCAGACGGGAGTGACTATCCTTAATGTGGTAAGGCTCACCAAAGATTCCTGCAAAAATAGATCCTGCCGCCATACCGCTTGTGATTGTAGACGAAACACCGGCCATCAGTAAGGCGAGCGCAAATATTATTGCCGCATTGCTTCCTAAAAGAGGCTCAAGCAATGATTTTGCCTGCTGTAATTCTGTCACCTTGATGCCCGATTTAAAGAACGTTGTTGCCGCAAGAAGTATCATTGCACTGTTTATTGCCCAGCCAACAATCATTGAAAACAGCGTATCATAAAGCTCGTATTTCAGCACTCGTCTTATTGAAGAATCATCTTGCTTATTATACTCATGACTCTGAATTACTTCGGAGTGAAGATAAAGATTGTGTGGCATAACAACTGCCCCCAATACACTCATTATAATAAGCATACTTCCCTGCGGGAACGATGGAGTGACCCATCCTTTTACAGCAATAGGCCAGTCAATATTTACAAGAAAAAGTTCGTAGATAAAGGATAGACCAATTACGGAAACAAAAGCAATTATTGAGCGTTCAATCTTTTTATATGAATTGGTAACCAGCATTATGAAAACAAAGGCCGTGACCAATACAGAACCCCATATAATAGGAATATTGAGCAGCATTTGCAGAGCAATTGCTCCGCCCAGTATCTCGGCAAGAGAAGTGGAAACTGAAGCCAGAACCGCCGAACCAAGAATAGGTCTTGAAATCCACTTGGGAGTATACTGGGTTGCGGCTTCCGAAAGACAGAGTCCGGTTACAATTCCCAGGTGAGCCACATTGTGCTGAAGAACAATAAGCATAATGGTAGAAAGGCTCACTACCCAAAGCAAAGAGTATCCAAACTCTGATCCTGCCGCAAAATTAGATGCCCAGTTTCCGGGATCTATAAATCCAACAGTTACTAATAATCCAGGACCTATATATTTAAAGACATCCAATCCGCCTAAATAGCGTTGATGGTCTTTTCGCATTAAATCTTTAAAGAAATTAATCATATTCGTATTTTAATCTGTTTATACAAAGATAACCATTAAAAACATTCAGCACACTTGTTCTGTTCACAATAATAGGTTATCTTCGTATATAAATAAAGAAAAAACATGAAAAAAATTATATTATTTGCAGCAGGAATATCATTCATTTTCTTTTCCTGCCAGGAATCCAGAGAGAAAACATTCGAAAGACTAGCCAAGGAATATACCGCTAAATGTCCGATTAGCATGGCACAAGGTATAAGAATTGACAGTATGAAGTATAATCCAAAAACAAACACCAACAGTAATTACTACACTCTATCAGGATACATTGACACTCCTGATTCCATTCAGAAGAACATACAATATATGGAGAGTTCAATGATTGCAGCGGTAAGGAATTCTGTTGATCTGAAAGAATACAAGGATTTCAATACAACAATTGAATATGTGTATTATTCCGACAAAAGCAAGAAAGAACTTTATCGGATAGCTATCGGACCTAAGTTATATAAATAACGAGGATAGGAATACCAACCAACAAGAAACAGTAAAAGACGAAAGGACGCTCAATTAATTTTGAACGTCCTTTCGTCTTTTTATGCTTGTCTGTCAAATTCAAACAAATAGGTTTGCTTTTTCATACAATCAATCCTTCTTTAAATAAAGGACTGATCAGAGCCTGATTTACTTCACCAAACGTAATGCCTGACACAACTGATCAGGGCAAGAAGTAGGTCGGCCGCCACAAGAAATTCCTTCAAGCTTTGAAATAATCTCCTCCACCGGCATTCCCTTTACCAACTCGCAAATACCTTTTAGGTTTCCATTGCAGCCTCCCTGAAAACTAGCATCCTTGAGAATGCCATCTTCAACATCTAAAACAATGTAAGAACTGCAAGTACCTGACGTTTTATAAACAGATTTCATTATTCTTCTGATTCATCCGGCTTCATGTTTGTATAAACACTCTGCACGTCTTCATCATCTTCCATTTTGTCTACTAATTTGTCAATAGCAGCACGCTGTTCCGGAGTTACATCTTTCAAGTCTGTTGGGATACGTGTAAACTCTGAGCTGACAATTTCAAAACCATTCTCTTCAAGGTATTTCTGAATAGCATTGAATGATTGGAATTCTCCATATAATGTGATTCCATCTTCGTCTGCTTCCAGTTCGTCAACACCGTAATCAATAAGTTCAAGTTCCAGGTCTTCAATAGAAACGCCTTCTTTTGGAGCCACTGTAAACATTGACTTACGGGTGAACATAAAGTCCAGACTACCTGATGTACCAAGTGATCCTCCGTTTTTGTTGAATACGCTACGCACATTGGCTACCGTACGAGTAGTGTTATCTGTTGCAGTTTCAACTAAAACAGCGATACCAAAAGGTCCATATCCCTCATATACCATTTCTTTGTAATCATCGGTATCTTTAGAGACAGCTCTTTTAATGGCTCTATCAACATTTTCTTTCGGCATGTTGGCAGCCTTTGCATTGTTAATTACCGAACGTAAATGAGGGTTATTCTCAGCATCAGGACCGCCAGCCTTTACAGCTATAGCGATTTGTTTGCCAATTCTCGTAAATGTACGAGCCATGTTCCCCCATCTCTTCATCTTGGTGGCTTTTCTGTATTCGAACGCTCTTCCCATCTTTATTTATGCTTTTATTTAGTTTATATAATTATCTGAGCTTTGCACCTAGTTTGTTTTCCAGGTTGGCAACTAATTTACTCATAAACTTATCAATCTGTTTATCATTCAATGTCTGTGTTTCATCTTGCAATAAGAAACTTACAGCGTATGATTTCTTTCCGGCCTCAAGATTCTTACCTTCATAAACGTCGAACAAAGAAACTGATTTCAAAAGCTTGCGTTCTGTCTCGAAAGCAATCTTTTCTATTTCAGCAAACTGCACATGTTTATCTATAAGCAATGCAAGGTCTCTCTTCACTGCAGGGAATTTTGAAATCTCTTTATATGAAACCTTAACCGACTTAATGGCTTTCATCAGTTCATCCCAGTTAAGATCGGCATAATAAACTTCATTATCAATATCGAATGCCTTCAGTTGCTTCTTTGAAACCACACCAAACGCAGCCAATCTTTTGCCACCCTGAGTATTTACAGAGAGTGCAGTAGCGAAAAGATCATCGGAAAGATTTCCAATCACTAACTTGCGAAGATCAATACCTAAACGAAGAAGGACATTCTCTACGTAAGCTTTCAACTCATATACAGTACTTTGTTCGTCAGCGTGAGCCCATGAATTGCTTACCATTTTACCCGATACCCACAAACCTAAGTGGTAATCTTCATTGTATGCAGCAAGTACCTTTTCCGGATTCTTTTTATCTTCATTGAAATAGTAACAATTACCGAATTCAAAGAATTTTAAGTCGGCATTTTTACGGTTTGCATTGTGAGTGATACTTTCCAATCCGCCAAACAATAGAGTCTGACGCATACAGTTCAGGTCGTTACTCAACGGATTCAGCAACATTACCAGATTATTTGCAGGGAAAGATTCCGAGCCTTCATAGTATGCAGCTCTTGTCAATGAGTTATTCAATATTTCATTGAATCCGCAACCTACCAATTGTTCAGAAATAAGGCTCTGAAGTTTGTAAGATTTGTCGGCAACTCCTTTGGTTGTTAAACTTGATTTCAGGGTAGAAGGAATTTCCACGTTGTTGTATCCGTAGATACGAAGAATATCTTCTATAACATCTACATCGCGCATCACGTCAACACGGTAAGGAGGAACGGCAAGTGACAAACCTTCGGCAGTTTCGCTAAGAATTTCCATCTCAAGACTTGAAACGATACTCTTTACAGTCTCAACCGGAATCTCTTTACCAATCAGAGTATTTATCTTTTTATAAGTAATATCAACATTGAATTTGCTGAAAGGAACAGGATATACATCCTTTATTTCTGAAGAAACGGTTCCGCCACCCAGTTCCTGTACCAAAAGTGCAGCATGTTTCAATACATAATCTGTATATAAAGGATCGATTCCTCTTTCAAAACGGAAAGAAGCATCTGTATTTAAAGCATAGCGACGTGCTGTTTTACGCACCCATGTAGGATGGAAATATGCACTTTCAAGGAATACATTGACAGTTTTCTCAGTAACTCCGGAATCCAAACCGCCGAATACTCCGGCAATACACATTGGACCATTCTCGTTACAGATCATCAGGTCACGATCACTTAGTTTTCTTTCTACCCCATCAAGTGTGGTGAAAGGAGTTCCTTCAGGCAATGTTTTCACAATAACCTTCTTTCCTACAACATCTGCATCAAAGCAGTGAAGAGGCTGGCCAAGTTCGTGAACTATAAAGTTTGTAATATCTACAATATTATTGATTGGGCGAACGCCGATAGCTCTTAATCTGTTCTGCATCCATTCAGGGCTTTCCTTTACAGTAATACCTTTGATGGTAACTCCGGCATAACGTGGGCAAGCTTCACTGTTTTCTACAACCACATCAATATCAAGATCGTGATTGTCAATCTTAAACGCATCAACAGATGGTTTAGTAAGCTGAGTATTATGTCCGTTCTGAACAAGGTAAGCGTACAAGTCGCGGGCAACTCCGAAGTGAGAACAAGCATCTGCGCGGTTTGGAGTAATATCTACCTCGAGCACATAGTCGCTCTTTACATTATAATAATCTTTTGCAAGCGTTCCGGGAACAGCTTCTGCAGGAAGAACAATAATTCCGGCATGGTCCGTGCCAATACCAATTTCGTCTTCCGCGCAAATCATTCCGATAGATTCAACGCCACGTATCTTTGATTTCTTTATAGTAAAGCATTCATCTCCATCGTAAAGCTTTGCTCCTAATGTGGCAACAACTACTTTCTGTCCGGCAGCCACGTTTGGTGCACCGCAAACAATCTGTGTTGGTTCTCCACTTCCTAAATTTACAGTAGTAATATGTAAATGGTCTGAATTAGGATGTTCTACACATGTCAGCACTTCACCGATAACTAGTCCTTCCAAACCACCTTTAATAGTTTGAACTTCTTCTACCCCACCGGTTTCCAGTCCAATTGAGGTAAGTGCTGCAGCAACTTCATCAGGAGTTAAATCGAAATTGACATACTCTTTCAGCCAATTATAAGAGATATTCATATCATTAAATTTTATTTATTTGCAGAATTGACTCGCAAAGGTAATAAGTTTTTTTATTTTGTACGTTATATATCAGGAAAAAGAGTTAGAACGGCAATGGGCCGTCATTACCATAATTTCCAAACGGACTAGATACCTGAGAAGGGTATTCTTCCGAAGGCGGAGGAACAGAACCCTGAGGTTGTTTGTTCATTTTAGATCCTAAAACTGGACTCTCGCCGGGTAAAGGAATAATTGTATCATCATCCGGATTCTGGAATTTAGCAAATTCACCCTTAAAGCGAAGAAGAACATCACCGGTAGCACCATTACGGTGTTTGGCAATAATGATCTCGGCCATTCCGCGTAAATCATTTCCTTTTTCGTCATTATATATTTTATAATATTCGGGACGGTGAATGAAGCAAACCATATCGGCATCCTGCTCAATGGCTCCAGATTCACGAAGGTCGGCCAACTGTGGACGCTTTCCGTCAATTCCTTCACGATTCTCAACACCACGATTCAACTGCGACAAGGCGATGATAGGAATATTTAGTTCCTTAGCCAATCCTTTTAAGGATCGGGAAATGGTACTTACCTCTTCCTGACGGCTACCGAAAGACATTCCGCTGGCATTCATCAACTGAAGGTAGTCAATAATAAGTATCTTCACTCCGTGTTCACGAACCAACCTACGGGCTTTTGTTCTTAATTCAAAGACTGAAAGTGATGGAGTATCATCTACGTATAATGGTGCATCAATCAAATCTTTCAGTTTATAATCAAGCTGCTGCCATTCATACGGGGCAAGCTGACCACTCTTTATTTTTTCACCGGGAATCTCACAAACGTTCACGATAAGACGATTTACCAGCTGAACGTTACTCATTTCAAGAGAGAACACTGCTACAGGATTTCTAAAGTTTACGGCAATATTTCTAGCCATAGACAAGACGAAAGCCGTTTTACCCATCGCCGGACGGGCAGCGATAATAACCAGGTCGGAATTCTGCCAACCGGATGTCATCTTGTCCAATCCATGGAAACCACTTTCCAAACCACTCAAACCGTCGGTTCTGGCCGCGGCTTTTTGCAGCAATTCATACGCCTCGGAGATTATAGGATTAATCTGGGTATAGTCTTTCTTTAGATTTCGCTGAGAAATTTCGAACAATCGTCCTTCCGCTTCCTGCATCAAATCGTCCACATCGAGTGTTTCGTCAAAAGACTTTCCCTGAATCTCGCTGGTAAAAGAGATAAGCTCACGCGCCAGATACTTCTGAGCAATAATTCGCGCATGATACTCAATGTGCGCTGAAGAAGCCACCTGACTACTCAGCTTAGTGATATAGAACGGACCTCCAACCTCTTCAAGTTCACCGCGCTTTTTAAGTTGCTCGGTAACGGTTAGAATATCAATTGGTTCCTGACGAACAGCCAGGTCGGTTATTGCAGCATAAATCATTTGATGATGACGTTCATAAAATGATTCGGGACGAAGAATTTCACTAACCTGCGGATAAGCATCTTTCTCAAGCATTAATGCTCCCAATACAGCCTCCTCGAACTCGCGAGCCTGCGGCTGCAAGCGGCCATAATCGGCGATGGGCTGTACTTTAGGCTTCGTGCCTCGTGTATTTCTTTTTTGTTCCATATCTATATTCTAAACATTTTGGGGAGACAAAGATAAAGCTTTTAATAGGACCTGAGAAAAAAAACGGATGTATTTTCTCACTGTTTTTTCGAGAAACTGTTTTAAGTTTATCTGTAATGGTAACTCTTACGTGGAGTGTGCCTGATGGTAGCGTTTTAAATGTGTATATATTTCACAGTGTGGTGACAAACTATGAAAAAAACTTCTTTTATATGTCCCGTGCTAAAATTTAGCACTCCCACTATCACGGCGTTTCAGAAGGAAGCACCCTGTTACCCCCCTAATTTATACTAGCAATAAATCTGTTTTTTTCAGAAGAAAGTGTTTGAAGATAAATACGCACTTCAACAATCTGATTATCTTATACTTACCATCCTGTTTTATTAGATTCAGAGAATTATAAGATGTTATAACGCTCCTGCTACAAGTATATATTTTTTATTTATTCAGTCATTCATTTCATTGCCCAATAATCTAAAACCAAAGGCCAATAAACCGATAATCACCGGGCAATAAATCTATAGGCATTGCTTTATAAATTCGGGGAGAGAAGCATTTTCGGATCACCCGGATAAGATTGTTATTATTTTCATTTATATTTGCGTGTAAAATTAACGCATAACTAAGAATGATAGTATTCCCAAACGCCAAAATAAACCTCGGCCTTAATATCACAGAAAAGCGTCCCGATGGTTATCATAATTTAGAAACTGTTTTTTATCCTGTTCATATAGAAGATGCTTTAGAGATTGTTCCTCTGAAAGATTCTGATAAGGAATTTGAATTGCACGTATCAGGAACTCCGGTAGCCGGAAATCCTGAGGAGAATCTGGTTGTGAAAGCCTATAGATTACTAAAAGAGAGATTCAACCTGCCGCCGGTCTCTATCTATCTTCATAAACATATTCCTTCGGGAGCAGGCATGGGTGGAGGTTCTGCCGACGGGGCTTTTATGCTGAAGCTGCTTAACGATAAGTTCTCTCTAGGTTTATCAGAGGAAGAGCTGGAAGTTATTGCTTCTCAATTAGGAGCCGACTGCCCCTTCTTTATCAGGAACAAGCCAACCTTTGCAAGCGGAACTGGCAATATTTTCTATCCGATAAATATCTCATTAAAAGGATTATATATACTCATAATTAAACCGGAGATTTTTGTTTCTACACGTGAAGCTTTTTCTCTAATTACTCCCGCTTTCCCAGAAAAAAGAATCACAGAGGTAATACAACAACCGGTGGAAGAATGGAAAGATAGTCTGGTAAACGACTTTGAAAAGAGTGTGTTTGCTCAGCATCCCGAGATTGGAGAAGCCAAGAATAAGCTATACGAAGCAGGAGCTATCTATGCTTCTATGTCGGGTTCAGGATCTTCATTATTTGGAATATTCAACGCACCCGTAGACAAGCCGGAAGTTATTTTCCCAGATTATTTTATCTGGCAAGGACAGTTATAAGAAAGCACTATTCTCCCGATTCTTCTATTTTAGAAGTAATTCGGGAGAGATTTTTATTGATATTTTCCTCAGGGAGAATCACATTAAAGTCTCCCCAGAAATTATTATCATAAGCAAAGCTCTCTTCCGAAAAAATCTTTCGTACCGGCAATCTTTCTTCACGAGGGAACGGCTGCACATTGATGGTGTCTACCTTACAGGTAACCATCTCAAAGAAAATATGCATGGAATTATAAAATAGCTGTCCCCTTCCCTTCATCTTAAATACTAAATCGCCCCTTACGTGATTCATGTAATATTTGCCGTCAAGCTCTTTGTACGACACGGTATATACAATCTGCTGAGGGTGAATCTTCACATTCTTACCGCGTCTTACAACGAACTGATCTTCCGCTTTATCAATATACTGGGGATTAACCTCCAACTGTGCACAAAGTAATGCTGAATTTTCGGAATCAATAAACAACTTTCCTCTCAGATATGGTTCAGTAACTCCCTTTTTCTGTTCAAAGGAAATTACGTGAGCCATGCGAGAGTCTATTTCTGTCATATCAATCTTGGTATAGTCATATATATTCTTGTCATTAATTTCCAGAAAGTCGGGAACATTCTTCATCAAATCCAGTAACAATGAAGCTTCAACTCCTGCCTTCATCTTCAGAAGGATAGAATCTTTCACTGCATTATTGGTAATCTTGCGCATCTTAAGAAGCTTTACCTGGTCTGAAGACAAAGAATGATTATAGCTCTGCTTGTAAACCTTAAACACAGCCTCGGTAAGTTTAAACAATTCATTTTTACGCATGATCCCTTCTCGGTAGAAGGATGTAAAGTAAGATGGTTTATCCAGATACAGATGATCACGCGCCTCAAGTGCTTCTTTTACAATCTTCCGGGGATTTACAAGACGAAAGATTACTTCCTGAAGAGGAACAATACGTGCCGATAGGTAAATATTTGAGGGATTATTCTGCATAAAAGCAATTGGAATCCTTTGAGATTCATAGCCAATATGAGAAATATGCAATTTATCGGTGAGCAGAGAATCGGGAACCCTTAGTACAAACTTGCCATTGTTATTAGTTATGGTTCCGATGCCAGTTCCTTCAAAGCCCACAGAGCAATAAGGAATAGGAGATTGAGACATCTTTTCAAGAACAGTTCCCGAGATTTGTTTATAAGACACACTATCTTTATTCTTAGAAGCAAATGCACCCTCCTTATGCGAAGAAGATGCATTTGCTTTATTAATAAGGATATAGCGGTCAAGCGTTCTTAGGGTATAGCTGTCACTCTGCAAAACAAAATTAATAGCCTCGCGGATAGAGTACGAGCCGCCGGGAAGTTTTGCTTTCTTTTCGTTATCGATAATCTTGCTGTCGTAGATAAAATAGAAACCCGACACGTCGCCAATGTAATTCAGCAACTCATAAACAGTGTCTTTTCGTTTCTCAATGCGAATGTGCTTACTTAACGAATCGCCTCCGTTCTCCGGCCACATTGGAGAAAGGATGATCACAGTAAAGATTAGGAAAAGGCACAAACGTTTCATTGATCTGCATTAAGGTTGCGAAATATAAATGGTGTCCTGTCGGATTTCACGCTTCAGATTGAGGGCCAGACTAATTATTTGCGTCATTTCATTCACATTGTTATTATAGAACTGCACATTCAGCCTTGAGCTCTTCAATAATCCTCCTTTTAGAACAACAAAAGAATCATTATTTTGATTGATAACATGCACTATATTTTCAAGAGTTTCATCTTTAAAGCGCATCTTTGAAGTGTAATGTTCAAAAATCTTTTTATCTGCTGTCTGGTATTTAAAGAGATGGTTGCGTACAAAAGTAACAGACTGTCCGGCAGTAACCTCAAGATAGTTTCCTCCCTCCTTTTCTGTAACCCTTACTCTTCCCCGTTGTACCGCAAGTTCAAACTTCCCTTCACCAGATGTTTTTACTTTAAAAGCCGTTCCAAGAACTCGCACAGTCACTTTCTCGGTTTCAATAAGGAATGGTTTTTTCGGATTTTTAGCAATATCAAAGAGAGCTTCTCCCTGCAATGCTACCTCTCTCTTAGAACCTGTGAATGATTTTGGATAACTTAAAGAAGCATTTGATGCCAGATAAATTGTAGACCCATCACCCAACGTTTTTACCAGAATGTTTCCACTGTCAGTATTCTGAAGCGTAAGCAGATCACTTACCTCTTTATCAGAATGATAAAAGAAAACAACCGTAGCACTGATAAGAGCTATTACACAGGCTGCAGCCCAATAAACAGGAAGTATCTTCTTTTTCTGCTTTACACTATAGTCTTCTTTATTCAACAGACTATCATTTTCCAGTCTTGAATAAAGCGCGCTCCACGCCAGGTCTGTATTTGGTTCTTTTCTGAACATAATTTCATTGATTATAATGTTTCAACTCCTTACGCAGGATTACGAGTACTTTACTAATATCCGCTTCCACTGTTTTTATTGAGACAGATAGTTCCTGAGCAATCTCACTATACTTTTTACCGCCGAAACGGTTCATGCAGAATATCCTTCGCTGTCGCTCTGGCAATCGTTGAAGTAAAGATGTAAATTTGCTTTCCAATTCTCTGTATTCCAGTTCATCAACCGGTGAAAGGTTACTTGTTTCAAACTCTTCCTGAATTACTTTATCACGATAAACATCCATTACCTGAAGGTGCTTAAGGTGACTGAAAGCTTTATTCTGGACCGACTGAAACAAGTAAGATTTCACTGAAAGCCTTATTTGTAAATCTGCTCTGTCCTTCCATAACATATAGAATAAGTTCTGAACAATCTCTTCAGCACTATCCATATCATTGAGGAAAGAATCTGCATAATAGCAAAGCGGCTTATAGTATGATCGAAATAATTTTTCGAAAGCCTGTACATCGCCATTTTTTATCCTGTTAAGGAGGAGCAAATCATTTATCATATACAACTCACTTTGAATTAATCATTTGTAGAGAAATGAATATTCAAATATACAATTCTTTTTTCTTTATTAATAACTTAATGGTATTGTTTTTTCAACTTATTCAAGCCATCAAGCAATGATTCTGTTGGTGCAATAACATTATATCCGCCCCAGAAATCATTATCTGAGAAGTCAGACACTTTATCCGTGAAAGCCTGATCGTATTTAAAGGATTCTTTGTAAGGAATAGATTCTTTGGGAGCATCATCACGCTCGGTGGCTACAACTTCAGAGAGCACTGTGTATTTACTCTTGAACAATCTTTTTTTCCAGTCACAATTAAACTGAGATTCGGTACGCATATAATTCATATAGCTAATTCCGTTTTGTACTTTATATGTGATTAAGAAATTAACGTCCAACGGTTTAAACCTTAGTCCGAGTGGCTTCTTTACCAAAATCTGAGTAATTGCTTTATCGCGGTCACGTAAGTCTAAACTAAACTCTACGCGTGAGAAAGTCAGGGTTTCCTTATCAATGTAATATTTTCCAAAATAAAGTGCATACGGCAAAGTAACTGCCGGACGGAAACTAATTACATATTGCGGACGATTATCAAGATTTACCGGATCTTCAAGAGTATAAGTGTAAGAAGAAAGCATCTCTTTATCCAATAATATATCTTTGTTTTTAACCACATCAAGAAGTACTGACATATACGGGCCTCCCATCAGCTTAACAGCCAATGTATCTTTTTGGTTCTGACTTACCAGTTTACGCCCTTTGAATATACGTACGCGGTCTTTGTCTATTCCTTTTGAGTAAGGCTCTTTATACAGATTTAATATAGCTTCGGACACTTGAATGTAACGCTTTCCTTTTTGAACTGTTTCACGATAAAAACAATTAAACATGTTAGATGCCGGACTATAGTTGGTTTCAATTTTGCTGACCGCTTGTTCTACTAATGAACGTGCCAGTTCTGGTTGAATAACAACTTCCTTCAATAAGTAAGCATTAGGTTGGAGGTAATAAGTTTTAGTTTGTTCGCTTTTAGAGATAGGAATGCGTGAACTTAAATAACCTACATGAGAGATTTCCATTTCCCTGGCATCAGCAGAGACTTTAACTTTCAAAGAAAATTCTCCGTCTACATTGCTTATTGTACTTGTTGAACTACCAGGAATGGATACTGAAACATATTCAAGCTTCTTCTTAGTCTGAGAATCTTTAACAATACCGTTGATTGTGTAATACTCAACATCAGAAGCAACTGCTTCGAACTGCATGCTTGATAAGAATGTCAAAAGAAGCAGAAAACCAATACTTTTAAATAGTGTTTTCATAATGTCTTTTTTTTAAAGTGATTAATAAGGAATTTCCGTTTTCTATATCTATGACTATCCACAAATAAAATACCCTAAAGAAAAAACACACTTTAATAAAAAAAAGACGGTGCGACCGACTCACGTCGAAGCACCGCCACAACACAAACACAAAATAAAACACGACAAAACTACTATACAAGCAAACCCGTCTATGCCGGGGAGGCATACCTTAATCAAACCAGCTTATATTCACATATATCCGGGATTTCAGGTTCACTTGCAACTTATTAACAATAATACGATATTTTTGTTTGACCTTTTAGCGTTAAAAAGATCAAATATACATTTTTTTTATTACTGAATACCTTTTTCTCTTAATTTTAACTGCCATTTCCATGCAGAAAGAAGAGTTTCTTCGGTGCTAGTTTCAGCTTTCCAGCCTAATTCATTATTTGCAAAGTCCGGATTTGCCCAAACTTTTTCAATATCACCAACACGACGACCTACAAGCTTGTAATTTAACTTCACGCCTGTTGACTTTTCGAAGGCATTAATCAGGTCTAACACAGAAAGTCCTATTCCTGTACCAATATTAAAGGTTTCAACCTTAGCTTTTTGTTTGCCATTCAAAATACGATCAATAGCAATAACGTGAGCCTTAGCCAAATCAACAACATTGATAAAGTCGCGGATACAAGTTCCATCATGAGTGTTGTAATCGTGACCAAATACACTTAGCTGTTCGCGGATGCCAATAGCTGTTTGAGTAATATATGGTACAAGATTCTGAGGAACACCATTAGGAAGCTCGCCAAGTAAAGCTGTTGGATGAGCACCAATCGGATTAAAATAGCGAAGAAGTATTGCATTGATAGGAGATCCTGAAGTAATTGTGTCTTTTACAATTTCTTCATTAATCTGTTTTGTATTTCCGTAAGGAGAAGTAGCAGGCTTAATTGGAGCTTGTTCTGTTACCGGAAGCTGATCAGGTTCACCATATACTGTACATGATGAAGAGAATACGATACCATTAACACCATGCTTTGGCATCAGTTCCAGTAAGTTAATCAAAGAAACAAGGTTGTTGCGGTAGTAAAGCAAAGGCTTTTGAACAGATTCACCAACAGCCTTACTTGCTGCAAAATGAATAATAGCTTTAATTCCTTTATGTTTTGTAAACAGAGCATCTAGACCGGCAAAGTCTAGACAATCCAGTTCTTCAAAAACCGGACGGATACCTGATACCTTTTCAATGTTATCTACAACATCAGCACTAGAGTTTGACAAGTTATCAATTATGACTACTTCATAACCGCTATTCTGAAGTTCTACGACTGTATGAGAGCCTATATAACCGGTACCACCGGTTACTAAAATTTTCTCTTTCATTGTTTTCCTATTTATTTAGTAGATTGATTAGTGATTTCAAATATTTTAGATGGATATATACCTTTACGGATAAGATCATTGATACGTAGAATCACCTGAATTCTATCATCAGGAGAAACCAGTCCCATCCATTTTGCAGGTGTATTTATAGTCTTTACTGTTAATCCTTTCTGGATCATTGCATTCATAAATTCGGGGATTGAGAAGTCCGCCTTCATATCTTTGCCGTATTTATCAATAAAAGAATCAAATGACTGGCTTAATGAGTCAAAAACATCGGGAGTAAATCCCCACATATTCATGGATATAGGAGAATTTACATCCAGCGCCACCCATTTATTATACTCATTCAAATACATTGGGTCTCCTCCTACTCGCTCCACTCCCAAGCGGTCTACGATAGAAATCAACTCACCGTTTTCATTTATTTCGCATATACCACGAGTTACTCCTCCGGTTTCGGCCAAGGCATTAGCCAGGCGAAAACTAATCATAAAATAGTTGTCACGGGTATTACGAATAGTCTGTAACTGGTTGTAGAGTAATTCAAAGCTTTCACGCTGATAAAAGTTAGTAGCATTTATTACACCAAAAGGTTCATTAACAGCATCCTTGGTCATAAGCACGGCATGTGCCGATCCCCATAACAGGTTTCTTTTGCTGTTTCGGAGTTCTTCTGAAACTGATTCTATTTCCTGAAAAGCATACTCAATCTCGATTAATCCTTCGTACTTTGAAGAGACTTTTCTTTTAAATTCTTCTTCAAAATACTTACTGATAACAAAAACTACTTTATTGAATCCTGCTTTTAAAGCATCGTACATTGAATAGTCGAGAATGGTCTCTCCGTTTGGCCCAATTTCTTCTAATTGTTTCAGGCCTCCATATTTATTACCCATTTTTGCGGCAAGCACCACTAAAGTCGTAGTCATTCTGATTCTATCTTTTATTTTGCAGTGCAAATGTAATTAAATAATGCGAGTTATTTATAGTATTTTCAGATAAAGTAATCCCTAAAATGAGAGAAAATTAAGAGAGAATTTGAAATCCTGTCGTATCAAAATATTAAGGAGTAAGGATATCTTTTTATTTCCTTGTACAGAACAATGCATTCTTTTGTACAAAAGATTGTTTTGTTCTGTACAAAAGAAAACAATCTTCTGTACAAGATAATTATAACATTTCCTTATGTTTCTGAAAAGGCAAACAAGATCTTGCTGATTTTCAGGCGTGGTTTCCTGAATCAGAGAGCTATTTTAGATAATTACTTAGATAGTTTTCAGCAAAATAGGATTGAGAAAAAAAACTACTATATTTGCATATAAATTCACTCACATAATAAAAACAAATACCTGAGCTTATGAAAAAAAGTATTTATTTGTTCGCATTTGCATCTCTGTCGGCACTGGCTTGCACAGGTGGTAATGCGTATAAAATATCCGGAGTTATAAATGGTGCCGCCGATGGTGACAGTGTATATATTCAAAACAGAGTTAACCGTGAGTTCGTAAAGGTGGCCGGTGCCGTAATTAAAGATGGTAAGTTTTCTTTCGAAGGTAAACAAGACTCTACCGTGAACCGCTACATTACTTATACTAAAGGCGAAAAGAAACTATATGCCGACTTCTTCCTTGAAAGCGGAGATATCAGTCTGACACTTGGAGAAACAGATAGCATTGTAGGGACTCCTTCCAATGATACATACCAGGCATTTAAATCAAAGATGAATGCATATAGCATGAAAGAAGAAGCTATCTATTCTTCCATGCAATCACCAACTTTGACTGATGAAGAAAGAAAGGCAAAATCAAATGAGATGAATGGTATTGAGAAGAGTATGACAGAAACCATTGCTCAGACTATTGATCAGAATGTTGCAAATCCTGTTGGAATTCATTTACTTAAAGCATATAATTTCTATCTGGAGTTTGACAAGCTGGAAGCCGTTTTAGCTAAAGTTCCTGCTAAATTCCAGAAAAACGAAGATATTATTCGCCTTAACAGCCTTGTAAAGACATCTAAAAAGACTTCTGTAGGACAGAAATTTACAGACTTTTCAATGCTTACTCCTGAGGGAAAAGCTATCAAGCTTTCTGACTATGCAGGAAAAGGAAAATATGTATTGGTTGATTTCTGGGCAAGCTGGTGCGGACCTTGTCGTCAGGAAATGCCAAATCTGGTAAAAGCCTACGCTCAGTATAAAGATAAAGGATTTGAAATTGTAGGGGTTTCTTTAGATAAGGACGGAAAATCATGGAAAGGCGGAATAAGCAAGTTGAATATTACCTGGCCTCAGATGTCTGATCTTAAATACTGGGATTGTGAAGGCTCAAAGCTTTATGCAATTCGCAGCATTCCTCATACTGTCCTGATTGACAAGGAAGGAAATATCATTGCACGAGGACTTCATGGTGAAGAATTACAAGCTAAATTAGCTGAATTAATCAAGTAACCGAAACTCTGGTTATATCTGGATTAGTTTTAGAGAATATAAAAAAGAGTGGGTGCCAAAAATAATTTGGCACCCACTCTTTTTTATATCAATATTCGGGACTAAAATCAGATATCGCCTTCTAAAAAGAGATATTCTGAACTTTGAAACAGTCCCTATTTTATCAACTCTGAAATGATTAAACTCCTAAGTTAAACCAACGAACATAGCAGAAATCCTGACGATGAGGAAGTTCTACATTCTTGGGGAACATACGGAATGCCACTTTGAAGCTTCCTGCATTAGACATACTGTATTTAGTATTGAATGTATAAAGATCTTTATCCTTCTTTACCAATTGGAACTCTTCTGTTGAATAAACATGTTGTTTGCCATCCTTTTCAGTAATGATTGTTACCAGCTCTATTCCGATAGCATTATCTAATCCTTTTTCGTCGATAACAACTTCAACATCATAATCTTTTCCACTCTCTATGCTCAACTTAGCGGATTCGCCATTTACAGAAACAGATTTCACTTCAATAGTATCCCATTTCTCAACGACAGCTTCTTTCCATGCTGCAAGCTCTTTAGCCTTTTCGTTTTTATCAGCAGCTAAAACATGGAAACGTTTTGCCAGTTTATTATAGAACTTGATGTAATAATCATCCAGCTGTCTCTTCATTGTGTAATGAGGAGCAATCTGAGCAATGGAGTTCTTAACAAATTTAATCCACTTTTCTGAATAGCCTTCATCATTCTTATCATAATACAATGGAATAATTTCATTTTCCAGCATTGCATAGATCGTTGCTGCATCCAGCTGATCCTGATGTTCCTGATTCTGGTATGTTACTTTCTCAGTCAATGCCCATCCTGCATTTTCGCGATAGCCTTCAAGCCACCATCCATCAAGGACAGAGAAATTAAGAACGCCATTCATCAAAGCCTTTTCGCCAGATGTACCTGAAGCTTCCAAAGGACGAGTTGGAGTATTCAACCAGATATCAACTCCTGAAACCAAACGACGAGCTAACGTCATATCATAATTTTCCAGGAAGATAATCTTACCTAAGAACTCTGGACGACGAGATATTTCAATAATTCGTTTAATTAAACCTTGTCCGGCTCCATCATATGGGTGTGCCTTACCGGTAAAGATAAACTGTACAGGGAAATTAGGGTTATTTACAATCTTAGAAAGACGATCTAAGTCTGTGAACAACAAGTGAGCACGCTTATAAGTAGCAAAACGACGACCGAAACCAATTAATAAAGCATTTGGATTGATCTTGTTCAACAAGGAAACAATACGTGAAGGATCTCCCTGATTATTTAACCATGTATCACGGAACTGCTTGCGAATATAATCTACCAGCTTATTTTTCAAAGCTACACGCGTATTCCAGATTTCCTGATCGGGTACATCATAAATAGCTTCCCATATATCCTGATTGGAAAGGTCATTCAAAAAGTTTGCATCGAAATACTTTGCATATAGCTTTTTCCATTCTGTTGCAGTCCAGGTTGGGAAGTGAACGCCGTTTGTAACATATCCTACATGACTTTCTTCCGGGAAATATCCTTTCCATATTGAAGCAAACATTTCCTGAGATACTTTTCCATGCAACCAGCTTACGCCATTTACTTCCTGAGAAGTGTTACATGCAAAGACTGACATACAGAAACGTTCACCAGCATCACCCGGATTATTACGGCCTAAATCCATTAAATCACTCCATGTGATTCCCATTTTTTTAGGATAACCTCCCATGTACTTGCCAAACAATCCTTCATCAAAATAATCGTGTCCGGCAGGAACTGGTGTGTGTACAGTATAAAGAGAAGAAGCACGAACCAATTCTAATGCTTCATTGAATGTAAGTCCGGAAGCCACATAGTCGCTAAGACGCTCTATATTAATTAAAGCCGCATGACCTTCGTTACAGTGGTATATATCTTTTTTGATATCCAAAGCTTTCAATGTCAGCATACCACCAATACCCAACATAATTTCTTGTTTCAAACGGTTCTCCCAGTCGCCACCATAAAGCTGGTGAGTTATAGAACGGTCGAACTCGCTATTCATCTCATTATCTGTATCCATCAGGTAAAGTGAAACTCGTCCCACATTAACTCTCCAGATATATGCATGAACATAATAATCAAGATAAGGAACAGATACAACAAGTGGTTGTCCATCAGCACCAATTACACGGTCTAATGGTAGACTGCCAAAGTTCTGAGCTTCATAGTTTGCTATCTGCTGACCATCCATTGAAAGTGTCTGATTAAAATATCCATAACGATACAAGAATCCTACAGCACAAAGATCTACATTACTATCTGAAGCCTCCTTCAGGTAGTCACCAGCCAAGACACCTAATCCACCTGAATATATTTTAAGCACACTTGACAAACCATACTCCATGCTGAAGTATGCCACAGAAGGTCTGTTTGAATCGGGTACTACATCTATATATTTTCTGAATCTGGCATAAATATCATTCATTCTTTTTATGATAACCTTGTCGTTTGACAAAGCTTCCATTTTTTCAAAACTCATGCGTTCTAGAAGAGCAACAGGATTTAATCCAACCTCTTTCCAAAGCACTGGATCCAAGTCTCTAAAAAGGATTATCGTTTCGGAATCCCAGGACCACCAAATGTTATGAGCTATTTCTGATAATTTCTGTAATTCCTCAGGAATTCGTGATTTTACTGTTATCTCATTCCAAACAGGAATATTCACGTTACTAACTTTTACCTTCATAATTATCTAATTACTTATTTGATGAATATTCTACTTTAACTGACGTTCTTTTGCATTGCGTAAAGCAATGTCATACGCCTTATAATAATAATTTATAAAATGTTTCCATAGCGCATGTTCTGCCAATGTAGCTGCACGATTACGCATATGTTCTATTTCTTCCAACGATTTAGCAGAGAAAGATAATATTGATTCTTTAATTGCATCTGCCACTTCAAAATAGTTATCATCTGAACGATGAATAACCTCTACTCCATCATTAATTCCGTGCTGAGTTCTAATACTCTTAACCCAAAGACCGAAACCTGTTAAATCTGTAGTTACTGTAGGAATATGGAAAGCAACACTTTCTAATGGAGTATATCCCCATGGTTCATAATATGATGGATATACACTTAAATCATATCCTAAAAGAAAATCATAGTAACTGATATCAAATATACCATCATTCCCATCTAAATAACAGGGAACAAAGATTATCTTAACCTTATCTTCCTTACTATTCTTCATGCCCAGATTATTAATCATATTAAGAATCTTATCATCTGACATATAATCCAGCCAATGAGTAATAAAAGGAACTTCTAAAGGCTCTGTACTATTACCATTGCCATTACCATTATATAATCGATCAAGCAAATCTTTACGTGGAACCAGTATACCTGCGGGAACATTTATAAAAGCTACAACATCTTTCTTCAGATTGGTATCATGATTCAACTGATTCAAGGATTCAAGAAAAACATCGATACCTTTATTTTTAAATTCATATCTGCCACTCGTGCAGATTAGTAATGTATCATCAGTCAATTTAGTACCCAACAGCTTATTTGCAACATTAAGCATCTTGGCACGAGCTTTCTCACGCTTAGCAGAATAGCTCTTACTCTTAGGTACAAAGTCATCTTCAAATCCGTTCTTTAAAACAATATCAGCCTCTTTATCAAGCAATTCCTTACATTCCTTATTAGTAATATCACTAACAGTAGTAAAGCAATCAACATGATGAGCCGTTTGTTTCTCAATAGAATGTTTAGATTCCATATTAAGTTCGTGAGCCATCTGATCTCCATTGTATGCAGATAAATAATCATATAATGGTTTCAAATTGCCCGAAATGGAACGCCCAATAGAAGTTGCATGGGTTGTAAATATAGTAGCAATCTCAGGAACAGCCTTCTGGAGATATAAGGCACCAAGGCCAGTCATCCATTCGTGTGCCTGAAAAACGACTCTATCCTTGCAAGTCAAATTATACTTATAGAAACTTTCTACAACTTTTCCGGATGCATAGGCAAACATAGATGCTTCATCATAGTCTCCATAAGCATGTAATGAATCAACTTGGTAATGATTCCATGCTTCCGTATATATTTCATCTTTCATTGAGAAAAATGAATTAAAATCAACGAGTATTACAATTGGTTCTCCTATAATGTTCCATCTACCAATACGTACAGAAAGCTTATCATTTGCTTCCGCATGCATTTTCCATGGCTTATAGAGATAATCCAATTCAATAAATAAAGGGTTATCTTTACCAATCCAAAAATCAGGGCCGATGAATATAACCTTATCTTTATGACTATCTTGAAGAGTCTTCGCTCTGGTAGACAATACAGTATATATACCACCTACTTTATTGCAGACTTCCCAACTAGTTTCAAATATATAATCAGGATTTAAAAGTGTACTTACCATAAAAACTATTTAAAACAATCTTTTTAATGGAGCAAAAATACAAATTTAATATTGAATATATTACTAATAAACATAAATAATGTAAGAAAGAAATAGCAAACGTTTGAAATTAAATAAATATTTCGACAATAATCTATATAAATCTAATTTTCAACAAGTTCATTATTCTTCATTTTTCTAAATTTCACACAGTAACAGAGAAAAATCGTGGATAATCCACATCCTTTTACAGATAAGCCGATAAAAAAGGATTCTCAAAAAAGCTAAAAAGAAAGCCGAATCATATATGTATAATCCCTATACTTTTGCAGGTGAGCCCATTTAACATTCCCCCAAGAATACAAACTGATCCAGAATTTGGACTGATCTCTGATCCCTAAAAAGGTATAAAATCATCTTCCGGTATAAACTTAAGTACCTGCTATAACCTAAAAAAAGGAGTCCCGATCATGTAAAATGATCAGGACTCCTGATAAAACGGCAGCTACCTACTCTCCCACTGTTACGCAGTACCATCGGCGTGATCAGGCTTAACTTCTCTGTTCGGAATGGGAAGAGGTGGAACCCTGATGCTATAGCTACCTTAATATTTTTATTTCTTAATCTCTTAAGTCCTTAATTTATTAGGTTCTTAAGATATTACTTATTAAGATAAACACAATGCAAAAGCAATAAAGAATAAATATCCTTGATGTTTGGAACTAAATCCATATAGCCAACCATATAAACATGGAAGAAAGTGTACGGGCAATTAGTACTGCTCGGCTTTGACATTACTGTCTTTACACCTGCAGCCTATCAACGTTGTCGTCTTCAACGACCCTAAGAAATCTAATCTTGTGGCTGGCTTCGTACTTAGATGCTTTCAGCACTTATCCAATCCCGACTTAGATACCCGGCAATGCACCTGGCGGCACAACCGGTAAACCAGCGGTCAGTCCAACACGGTCCTCTCGTACTAGTGTCAGAGCCACGCAAATTTCATACGCCCACGATAGATAGAGACCGAACTGTCTCACGACGTTCTGAACCCAGCTCGCGTGCCACTTTAATGGGCGAACAGCCCAACCCTTGGGACCTTCTCCAGCCCCAGGATGTGACGAGCCGACATCGAGGTGCCAAACCGCTCCGTCGATATGAGCTCTTGGGAGCGATCAGCCTGTTATCCCCGGAGTACCTTTTATCCTTTGAGCGATGTCCCTTCCATACGGAAACACCGGATCACTATGCTCTAGTTTCCTACCTGATCGACTTGTCGGTCTCCCAGTCAAGCACCCTTATGCCATTACACTCTGCGGACGGTTACCAATCGTCCTGAGGGTACCTTTAGAAGCCTCCGTTACACTTTTGGAGGCGACCACCCCAGTCAAACTACCCACCAAACAGTGTCCTCGCTACTGCGAGTTAGAACTCAAATAATTAAAGGGCCGTATTTCAACAGCGACTCCACAAACACTAGCGTGCCTGCTTCAATGTCTCCGGCCTATCCTACACATCAATTACCCAAATTCAATGTTAAGCTATAGTAAAGGTTCACGGGGTCTTTTCGTCCCATCGCGGGTAATCGGCATCTTCACCGATACTACAATTTCACTGAGCTCACGGTTGAGACAGTGTCCAGATCATTACACCATTCGTGCAGGTCGGAACTTACCCGACAAGGAATTTCGCTACCTTAGGACCGTTATAGTTACGGCCGCCGTTTACTGGGGCTTCAATTCAATGCTTCTCTTGCGATGACATCTCCTCTTAACCTTCCAGCACCGGGCAGGTGTCAGGCTATATACTTGATCTTTCAATTTTGCATAGCCCTGTGTTTTTGTTAAACAGTTGCCTGGACCTATTCTCTGCGCCCTCATTACTGAGGGACCCTTTCTCCCGAAGTTACAGGGTCAATTTGCCTAGTTCCTTAACCGTGATTCACTCAAGCGCCTTAGTATATTCTACCCGACCACGTGTGTCCGTTTACGGTACGGGTACCTTAAAGATTAAGTTTAGCGGATTTTCTTGGGAGTATGCTTACATGTACTATCCAATAACCACAAGGGCTCTCGGTACTATCAGGTTCGACTAGTCTTCCGGATTTGCCTGGAAATCTAATATCTACACCCTTCAACCAGCTATTCCGTCAGCTGGCGACACTTTCACTGCTCCGTCTCCACGTCACTCTTTAAGGTAGTAAGGGAATATTAACCCTTTCTGCCATCGGCCTCGCCGTTCGGCTGAGCCTTAGGACCCGACTAACCCTGATCCGATTAGCGTTGATCAGGAAACCTTAGTCTTTCGGCGAGGGGGTTTCTCACCCCCTTTATCGTTACTTATACCTACATTTGCTTTTCCACACGCTCCAGCAAAGCTCACGCTTCACATTCAACGCAGAGTGGAATGCTCCCCTACCAACCATTACTGGTTCCATAGCTTCGGTAAATTGCTTATGCCCGATTATTATCCACGCCAAACTCCTCGACTAGTGAGCTGTTACGCACTCTTTAAATGAATGGCTGCTTCCAAGCCAACATCCTAGCTGTCTTAGCAATCTGACTTCGTTAGTTCAACTTAGCAATTATTTCGGGACCTTAGCTGATGGTCTGGATTCTTCTCCTCTCGGGCACGGACCTTAGCACCCATGCCCTCACTCCTGATATTAAACTAATGCGCATTCGGAGTTTATCAAGACTTGATAGGCGGTGAAGCCCTCGCATCTTATCAGTCGCTCTACCTCACATTAGTAATTATCAAGGCTGCACCTAAATGCATTTCGGGGAGTACGAGCTATCTCCAAGTTTGATTAGCCTTTCACCCCCACCCACAGTTCATCCGGAAGCTTTTCAACGCTTATCGGTTCGGTCCTCCAGTTAGTGTTACCTAACCTTCAACCTGACCATGGGTAGATCACTTGGTTTCGCGTCTACTACCACTGACTATGTCGCCCTATTCAGACTCGCTTTCGCTTCGGCTGCGAAACTTAGTTTCTTAACCTTGCCAGTGACAGTAACTCGTAGGTTCATTATGCAAAAGGCACGCCGTCACAGCACGAAGCTGCTCCGACCGCTTGTAAGCGCATGGTTTCAGGGACTATTTCACTCTTCTATTCGAAGTACTTTTCACCTTTCCTTCACAGTACTGGTTCACTATCGGTCTCTCGGGAGTATTTAGCCTTACCGGATGGTCCCGGCAGATTCATGCAGAATTTCTCGTGCTCCGCACTACTCAGGATACCACTACAGTATATATTGGATTCATGTACGCAACTATCATGCTCTATGGTGACACTTTCCAGAGTCTTCCATTCTCCAATATAAGTCCGATATCGTGGTCCTACAACCCCATAAATGCCGTAACATCTATGGTTTGGGCTAATCCGTGTTCGCTCGCCACTACTTACGGAATCATTCAATTATTTTCTTCTCCTACAGGTACTAAGATGTTTCAGTTCCCTGCGTTCGCCTCCATATAAAATGGATAATATCTCTTCAAGATATTGGGTTGTCCCATTCGGAAATCTTCGGATTAAAGGCTATTTGCACCTACCCGAAGCTTATCGCAGCTTATCACGTCCTTCATCGCCTCCGAGAGCCAAGGCATCCGCCATGCGCCCTTGCTTACTTTCTTCCATAAAATACAATCGTATTCGTTTACACGTTTTAAATTGCAATATGGTTCGATATATATTTTAAAGCTTTTTTTCATCACTGAAATTTACTTCTTTATTTGCTTTTGTACATTATGTCAAAGATCGTTTCTTAAGAATTTCTTCTTAATTTTGGTGGAGAATAACGGATTCGAACCGTTGACCCCCTGCGTGCAAGGCAGGTGCTCTAGCCAGCTGAGCTAATCCCCCGAAATTATTATGAAGCGTTTTCTTTGGAATTGGTTAATCCCTTATGCTCCTTTTTTTTTTCGTAGTCCCAGGCAGAGTTGAACTGCCGACCTCTACATTATCAGTGTAGCGCTCTAACCAACTGAGCTATAGGACTGTCGTTCAAAACCTCTTACCTTTCGGCTCGGCTTCTTTCTAATCTCTTTTTTTTTATATTTTGAATAAACAATAAACAGTAGCACAAAGTAAAATCCGAACCTAAGAACGAAATCACTCCAGAAAGGAGGTGTTCCAGCCGCACCTTCCGGTACGGCTACCTTGTTACGACTTAGCCCCAGTCACCAGTTTTACCCTAGGACGCTCCTTACGGTTACGTACTTCAGGTACCCCCGGCTCCCATGGCTTGACGGGCGGTGTGTACAAGGCCCGGGAACGTATTCACCGCGCCGTGGCTGATGCGCGATTACTAGCGAATCCAGCTTCATGGAGTCGAGTTGCAGACTCCAATCCGAACTGTGAGAGGCTTTTGGGATTAGCATCCTATTGCTAGGTAGCGACCTTCTGTACCCCCCATTGTAACACGTGTGTAGCCCCGGACGTAAGGGCCGTGCTGATTTGACGTCATCCCCACCTTCCTCACATCTTACGACGGCAGTCTTGATAGAGTCCTCAGCTTAACCTGTTAGTAACTATCAATAAGGGTTGCGCTCGTTATGGCACTTAAGCCGACACCTCACGGCACGAGCTGACGACAACCATGCAGCACCTTCACAAATGCCATTGCTGGCTATAATGTTTCCACTATATTCATTTGCAATTTAAGCCCGGGTAAGGTTCCTCGCGTATCATCGAATTAAACCACATGTTCCTCCGCTTGTGCGGGCCCCCGTCAATTCCTTTGAGTTTCACCGTTGCCGGCGTACTCCCCAGGTGGAATACTTAATGCTTTCGCTTGGCCGCTTACTGTATATCGCAAACAGCGAGTATTCATCGTTTACTGTGTGGACTACCAGGGTATCTAATCCTGTTTGATACCCACACTTTCGTGCCTCAGCGTCAGTTGTACCCCGGTAAGCTGCCTTCGCAATTGGAGTTCTTCGTGATATCTAAGCATTTCACCGCTACACCACGAATTCCGCCTACCTTATGTACACTCAAGAATAACAGTATCAACTGCAATTTTACGGTTGAGCCGCAAACTTTCACAACTGACTTATTATTCCGCCTACGCACCCTTTAAACCCAATAAATCCGGATAACGCTCGGATCCTCCGTATTACCGCGGCTGCTGGCACGGAGTTAGCCGATCCTTATTCATAGTATACATACAAAAATCCACACGTGGATCACTTTATTCTACTATAAAAGAAGTTTACAATCCATAGGACCTTCATCCTTCACGCTACTTGGCTGGTTCAGGCTCTCGCCCATTGACCAATATTCCTCACTGCTGCCTCCCGTAGGAGTTTGGTCCGTGTCTCAGTACCAATGTGGGGGACCTTCCTCTCAGAACCCCTATCCATCGAAGACTTGGTGAGCCGTTACCTCACCAACTATCTAATGGAACGCATCCCCATCCATAACCAATAAATCTTTAACTTATTTAAGATGCCTTATATAAGTACTATCGGGTATTAATCTTTCTTTCGAAAGGCTATCCCCGAGTTATGGGAAGGTTGGATACGTGTTACTCACCCGTGCGCCGGTCGTCAGCGGTATTGCTACCCTGCTACCCCTCGACTTGCATGTGTTAAGCCTGTAGCTAGCGTTCATCCTGAGCCAGGATCAAACTCTTCATTGTAAAAGTTTTATTTAATTCTGTTCAGGATTCCGTTCTTATTTTCTTGTTTCTTCAATTACTTAATCGCTTAAGTTATTGTTGACGGTTCGAAATTTATTACTCTGTTTCGTATGCTAAAAGCACACCAACAAGAGCTCTTGTACTACTTGTATTGTTTATATCTAAATCTTATTCAAAGAACGAATTTAGCTTTCATAATGAGCTTCTCTCGAAGCGAAAGCGGATGCAAAGATAAGAACTTTAAGTTATATACTCCAAATATTTTCGAAGTTTTTTTTAATTTTTATTTTTGCGAACCTGCTGTCATTATGTCAATGCTAATGCTTTGTTTCTCTTACAAAGCGAGTGCAAAAGTAGAACTTTATATCTTACAATCCAAACTTATCGGACACTTTTAATTAATAAAAATGAAATAAAATTGTAACTCACTGATTAGCAAACATATTTAAAACATCTTTGCTAAATAAAAAATCACAGGACTAAAATCATCTACATTATAAATAAGCACATGCGTACAAAAACAAAAGTCTGCATACTATAAGCCACATCTTGAGTAACCTCTTTGATTTGATATTAATTCAATTACTATTTGGCTTCCTTATCTCAGCAGAGACAGAAAATTGTTGATCTATCAGGGAATGTAAATACAATCAAATATGAAATGGACATAAACTATAAAGATATAACTAATAATCATTCCTCGTTTTTGATCTATAAGCAGAAAAATTAGAAATCATCTCCACCATCTCCCACTAAAATGCACAAAAATCCCTTGCAAAAAGACTTTCAGCTAGTAGCAGATAAAAAAGTTTAACCGTTTATCTGCTACAAAATCGTGTTCATCTGCTACTAAACAGCTTTACCTGCTACTGAATTGAACGCTCTACAGCATTATAGTAGGTGTTGTCGCTAATCCTTGAGTGAGGAATATTCTGCTTTTTGAGGATACAGCCAAGGTGAATGTAGCTTGTGGCAATGGGCTTGTTTACCACTTTCCCCTGATAAGTTAACCAAATTTGCAAAGAAATATAAGTGAGCCCTCAGTTGAAGGCTCATGGGTTCTCGAATGAAAACCGATGGGTTCTCAGTTGAAAACCCATGAGTTCCCATCTGAAGGCTCACTTAGCTGAAACGGAAAAATCGGGTAGCTTATTAAATAGGATGCCATATACAAGAAGGCTGAACGAGCTGTTTTTTCTAAAATTACAGCATTATTTAAATAGCCGGTAGTGGCAGACAACTGATTTTAGTAGCAGATGAACACAATTTAGTAGCAGATGAATTGTACAGAAAGTTTATCTGCTACCAACTTATAGTATTAGTTATCAGATTATTAATGCAATTTAGTAGCAGATAGGCAGATAAACTGCACAAAAAAAAAGCTGCGTTAGCAGAATTAATTCTTTGCTAACGCAGCTATAATATTAGGCTTTTAACTTTTTATGAATAAAAGCTATAACGCTTACTTATATTCTTCCCAGCTCTTTATCAAAAGATCATCTACAGTCAGCGTGCAGAATGCAGTGATGAATGCGCTAGCCAATCGAGGATTGGTTATTAATGGGATATTTAAGTCAATAGCTGCACGACGAATCTTATATCCGTTATCCAACTCTCCTTCGGTAAGGTTCTTTGGAATATTTACCACCATATCAATCTTTTTGTTACGAAGCAAATCTAAAGCCTGAGGTGTGCCCTCCTGACTTGGCCAATATACTAATGTACTTGGAATTCCATTTTCAACTAAAACATTGTGTGTTCCGCCTGTAGCAAACAAGTTGTATCCTTTCTCGATAAGGAGATGTGCTGCTGCCAGCATATCAGTCTTCTCTTTAGCTGTACCTGTTGATAAAAGAATATTCTTTTCAGGAATTCTATAACCTACAGAAAGCATAGCCTTTAAGATTGCACAAGAACTATCATCACCAATACAACCTACCTCACCCGTACTAGCCATATCAACACCTAACACAGGATCGGCCTTTTGTAAACGTGAGAAAGAGAACTGAGATGCTTTAATACCTACGTAATCCAATTCGAATAAGCTCTTCTCTGGCTTTTCTACAGGTAATCCCAACATGATCTTTGTAGCCAGTTCAATAAAGTTAATCTTTAAGACTTTGCTCACAAATGGGAAACTACGAGAAGCACGAAGGTTACACTCAATTACTTTAATATCGTTATCTTTAGCCAGATACTGAATATTAAACGGACCCGAGATATTTAATTCTTTAGCAATTTGCTTAGAGATGCGTTTGATGCGGCGAACTGTTTCAACATACAGTTTCTGTGGAGGGAACTGAATAGTTGCATCACCTGAATGGACACCTGCAAACTCAATGTGTTCGCTGATAGCATAAGCAACAATTTCACCCTTATCTGCCACGGCATCCATTTCCACTTCCTTGGCAAATTCAATAAACTGACTAACAACAACCGGATGTTTCTTTGAGACATTTGCTGCCAACAGTAAGAAGCGTTCCAGTTCTTCCTGATTAGAACATACATTCATTGCTGCACCACTAAGTACATATGAAGGTCTAACCAGAACCGGGAATCCTACTTCGGCAACGAAGCCATTAATATCTTCCATGCTGGTTAATTCTCTCCAGCGAGGTTGATCTACACCAATACGGTCGAGCATTGCAGAGAACTTATTTCTGTCTTCTGCATTATCTATACTTTTTGCTGAAGTACCAAGAATATTGATATTCTGTTCGTCCAGTCTCATTGCAAGGTTATTAGGAATCTGACCTCCTGTAGATACAATTACGCCATGAGGATTTTCCAGTTCCAGGATATCCATTACACGCTCAAATGTAAGTTCGTCAAAATAAAGACGATCACACATATCATAGTCAGTAGATACTGTTTCGGGATTGTAATTGATCATCACACTACGCCAGCCTTCTTTGCGGATTGTATTCAAAGCATTTACACCACACCAGTCGAACTCTACAGAACTACCAATACGATAAGCACCAGAACCAAGAACCACAATTGAACGATGATCACCTAAATAATCTACATCATTAGCAATTCCGCTATAAGTAAGGTAAAGATAATTAGTCTGAGCCGGATATTCAGCAGCCAGAGTATCAATCTGCTTAACTACCGGAACAATATTCAAAGATTTACGGTAATCGCGAACCTTAGTCATTGCCTGTTCCATATCGCCGCCATCATTCCAGATAGCGCGGGCAATCTGAAAATCTGAGAAGCCTTGTACTTTTGCCTTTTTAAGCAACTCAGCAGATACTGATTGCAGTGAATTCTTTGATTCAAGCTCTTCAGCAGTATGAACGATATTCATTAACTTCTGAAGGAACCATTTATCAATCTTAGTCAGGTCGTGTATCTGATCAATGGTATATCCTGCTTTGAAAGCTTCGCTTATAACGAAAATACGTTTATCAGTTGGTTCATGCAGAGACTTATCTATATCTTCAATAACCAGTTCTTTGTTTTCCACGAAACCGTGCATTCCCTGACCGATCATACGAAGTCCCTTTTGAATAGCTTCTTCAAAGGTACGACCGATAGCCATAACCTCTCCTACTGATTTCATGCTACTTCCCAACTCGCGGTCAACTCCGTGGAACTTACCTAAGTCCCAGCGAGGAATCTTACAAACCACATAGTCGAGTGCTGGTTCAAAGAAGGCAGAAGTTGTTTTTGTTACAGAGTTCTTTAAGTCGAACAAGCCATATCCCAATCCCAACTTAGCAGCAACGAAAGCCAAAGGATAGCCGGTTGCTTTAGAAGCCAAAGCAGAAGAACGGCTCAAACGGGCATTCACTTCAATAACTCTGTAGTCTTCACTTTCAGGGTCAAAAGCATACTGAACGTTACATTCTCCAACAATACCAATATGGCGAATGATACGAATAGCAAGTTCACGTAGTTTGTGATATTCACTGTTAGTTAGTGTTTGTGAAGGAGCAATTACAATACTTTCACCCGTATGGATTCCCAGCGGGTCAAAGTTCTCCATGTTACAAACAGTAATACAGTTATCAAAGCGGTCACGGACCACTTCATATTCTATTTCTTTCCATCCCTTCAGAGACTTTTCTACCAAAACCTGAGGAGAGAAAGAGAATGCTTTTTCTGCTAATTTATTTAGTTCTTCTTCATTGTCACAGAAACCAGATCCTAAACCACCAAGGGCGTATGCCGCACGTATAATAACAGGATATCCAAGTTCTTTAGCTGCACGTCTTGCATCAACAATATTATCTACAGCTTCACTCTTTATAGTCTTAACATCTATTTCGTCGAGCTTCTTAACGAATAACTCACGATCTTCTGTGTCAATAATAGCTTGTACCGGAGTTCCTAATACCTGAACATTATATTTTTCAAAAAGACCTGCTCTATATAGTTCTACTCCACAATTCAAAGCTGTTTGTCCACCAAAAGCTAGTAAAACACCTTCTGGTTTTTCTTTTTGAATTACTTTTTCTACAAAAAAGGGAGTGACCGGCAAAAAATAAATAGTATCGGCAACCCCCTCAGATGTTTGAACAGTAGCAATATTCGGATTAATCAACACCGTCTGTATTCCTTCTTCACGTAAAGCTTTCAAAGCTTGTGAACCGGAATAGTCAAATTCTCCGGCTTCACCAATTTTCAGGGCACCGGAACCAAGTATTAATACTTTCTTTATTTTATCTTTCATTGATTCTTCGTTTTAATATTACAGCATCTCTACAAATTTGTCGAACAAGAATTCTGTGTCCGTTGGACCACTCGCTGCTTCAGGATGGAATTGTACTGAAAAGAATGGTTTTGTTTTATGTTTTATACCTTCATTCGTATTATCATTCATATTGATAAAGAATGGTTCCCAATCATTGCCTAAAGTAGAATTATCTACTGCAAAACCATGATTCTGGCTTGTAATAAAACACTTATCAGTACCTACCATACGAACCGGTTGGTTATGGCTACGGTGTCCGTACTTCAATTTATAGATGTTAGCACCACCAGCTTTTGAAAGCAACTGATTACCCATACATATTCCGAAGATTGGTTTATCACCATTCAAAGCTTTGCGAATGTTCTGAACTGTAACATCACACATATTAGGGTCTCCAGGACCGTTTGAGATGAAAAGTCCGTCATATTCAATTGTGCTGAAATCATAATTCCAAGGCACACGTATTACGGTTACATCTCTCTTTAGTAAACAACGAATAATGTTATGTTTTACTCCACAATCTACTAAAACGACTTTCTTCTTTCCAGTTCCATAAGTTATAACCTCTTTGCAGCTAACGCGCTCCACCTGGTTAATAAGATTTGGATCGACAAAAGGAATATCATTTTCTGGTTTCAATTCCCCATTCTCTTCCGGGAACACAATTTTTCCTTTCATTGAACCTTTTACACGAAGTAGCTTTGTAAGTTCACGAGTATCAACGCCGTAGATTCCTACAACTTTTTCGCTCTTTAACCAGCTTTCAAGGCTTTCAACTGCATTCCAGTGACTATATTCCCATGAATAATCACATACAATCATACCTTCAGCATGGATTTTCTCTGATTCCATAAAAGTGGAAAGTCCGTCTTTTTCACTTCTTGGAGGAACACCATAGTTACCTACTAAAGGAAAAGTTAGCGTCATTATCTGACCGGAATAAGATGGATCGGTCAAACTCTCGGGATATCCCATCATGGCAGTATTAAACACTACCTCTCCCGCAATAGCTTTCTCGTAACCGAAGGATTTTCCTTTGAAAACACTTCCATCATCGAGAATCAATAAAACATTCTTTTCTTTTTGCATTCTTCTGTTATATCTCTTGTTCTTAAATATAATGTTCTTCTACAATTAAACAAAACATTTTTTGCTTCGTTTCTATCTTAAATCTGCCCAACCCGTTAATCAGAGTAGCGCAGGTATATTTGTACAAATTGCATTGTTCAACATAGAGCAATGCAATTTACTTAAAGTTTAATCTTTATAAACTTTTTCCATATATGTAATGAAAGCTTCATTTACCAGCTTATTACCACCAGGCGTTGGATAGTCACCCGCAAAATACCAGTCACCCGGATTCTTCGGACAAGCAGCATGGAGTCCCTCTAAATGCTGATAAACAATCTCGACCTTAGCTTTCGTGCCAGCCGGCGTAAGAAGCTCAACCATTTTTGCAGCAATCTCTTCGTCAGTAAAAGGAGCATAGAGTTCCTTTACATAATTAACGATTTGCTCCTTAGGAAGGTTTTGCTGATCTTTCGATTTTTTATATGCTTGCGTTATGATATCACATATATTGCGTTCTTTCAATAAAGCAATTGTAGCACGGAATGCAATAAACTCATTCATACGAGCCATATCTATTCCATAATAATCAGGATAGCGAACCTGAGGAGAAGATGACACTATTACAATCTTCTTCGGGTTCAAACGATCAAGAATACCAATAATACTTTGCTTTAATGTTGTTCCTCTAACAATACTGTCGTCAATAACCACAAGATTATCTACATAAGGAACAAGACTACCATAAGTGATGTCATACACATGAGCTGCTAAATCGTTTCTTGTGTTACCTTCAGCAATAAATGTGCGTAACTTAATATCTTTTATAGCCACTTTCTCTGAACGAATACGCATGGAAAGGATCTTTTCCAGTTCTTCATCTTTTAATGGATGATCGGCCGATACTATCTTTTTCATCTTTAAACGATTCAGATAGTTGTCAAAGCCTTCAAGCATTCCATAAAAAGCGACCTCGGCTGTATTCGGAATAAATGAAAACACAGTGTTCTTTAAGTCATTATCAATGGCTTTAAGAATTGGCTGTACCAGATTTATCCCAAGAGCTTTACGCTCATTATAAATATCTTTATCACTTCCTCGTGAGAAATAAATTCTCTCAAAAGAACAAGCGCTAAGCTTCTTTGGTTCGTTGATCTGAGCAAAACGGACATTTCCATTCTTATCAACCAAAATGGCCTCACCTGGATTAAGTTCTTTCACGTCTTCTCCAGCTACATTCATAGCTGTTTGAATAACCGGTCTTTCTGAAGCAAGAACTACAATTTCATCATCATAATAGTAGAAAGCGGGGCGGATTCCCCATGGATCTCTGAAAGAAAAAGATTCTCCACTTCCAGTTACTCCACAAATCACATATCCCCCATCCCAGGCATCACTGGATGATTTCAACACATTTACCAGGTCAACATGGTCTTCAATGGCATGTGTGATATCCATCCCTTTTAATCCATTAGCTTCTGCATCCTGAAAAAGACGCTCAACTTCGCGATCAAGACGATGCCCTACTTGTTCGAGCATAATATACGTATCGGAATATTTCCGAGGATGTTGTCCGGTTTCAGTTATACGCTGAAATATTTCATCAACATTAGTCATGTTGAAGTTACCGCAAAGAGCCAGATTCTTAGCTCTCCAGTTATTCCGACGAAGGAACGGATGAACATAAGAAATACCACTTTTTCCAGTGGTACTGTAGCGAAGGTGACCCATATAGAGTTCTCCTGCAAAAGGAAGACAACGTTTGGCGTAATCGGCATCATGAAGTTTCTCCGGAGTTAAATCCTTGAAATTAGATTGCACTGCACCAAATATTTCAGTTATAGCCCCGGTTCCTAATGCTCTTTCACGAAACATATATTCTTCACCGGGATTTGCTTCCAGTTTTACACAAGCTAATCCTGCCCCTTCCTGCCCACGGTTATGCTGCTTCTCCATCAAAAGATAGAGTTTATTCAGTCCATACATCCATGTTCCATACTTCTGCTCATAATACTCTAAGGGCTTCAGTAAGCGGATCATTGCTACGCCACATTCATGTTTTAATGGTTCCATTTATATATAATATCTATTCTACTGTTACAGATTTTGCAAGGTTACGAGGTTGATCAACATCCATGCCTTTACATACAGCAATATGATAAGCCAACAATTGAAGTGGCACAGTTGCTATTAGTGGATCAAGACATTCAATTGTTTCAGGCAACTCTATACAAAAATCAGCAATATTCTTTATTACTTTATCACCTTCAGTTACAATCGCAATTACTTTTCCTTTACGTGCCTTTATTTCCTGAATATTACTAAGCAATTTCTCATACATACCATTCTTTGTAGCTACGACAACAACAGGCATTTCTGCATCAATCAATGCGATAGGACCATGTTTCATCTCTGCAGCGGGATAACCTTCTGCATGTATATATGATATTTCTTTTAATTTTAAGGCGCCTTCCAAAGCTACAGGGTAGCTGTATCCACGACCTAAATATATAAAATTATGCGCGTAAGTGAAAATCTGCGATAACTGAGCTATCTTATCGTTAAGTTCTAATATTTTCTTCATCTTATCCGGAATCTGATTCAGTTCACGAACCACATTCAGGAACTCTTCTTCACTAATTGAGTGCTTTTCCTTGGCCAATGTTAAAGCTAACATAGTCAACACAGTAACCTGTCCAGTGAAAGCTTTAGTTGAAGCTACACCAATTTCCGGTCCTACGTGAATATATGAGCCTGTATGTGTTGCTCTAGGAATTGAAGAACCAATTGCATTACAAATGCCATAGATAAATGCTCCTTTACTTTTAGCAAGCTCTACAGCAGCCAATGTATCAGCAGTCTCTCCTGATTGCGAAATAGCTATTACTACATCATCTGGAGAAATTACAGGATCACGATAGCGGAATTCAGATGCATATTCCACCTCTACCGGAATGCGACAAAAGCTTTCAATTAAATGCTTTCCAATCAAAGCAGCATGCCAGGAAGTTCCACAAGCTACAATTATAAATCTATTTGCCTTAAGCAACCTTTCTTTATAGTCAATAACTGCAGAAAGTACAACATTTGTTCCTTCTACATTTATACGTCCACGCATACAATCGTGAATACAGTCCGGTTGCTCAAAAATCTCCTTCAACATAAAATGAGGGTATCCTCCTTTTTCAAGCTGACCAAGATTCAATACAACAGTTGATACTTCAGGATTCATAACCACATTGTTGAGGTTAACAACCTTAAGTTCCTCGCCACGTCTAATTACCGCAATCTCTTCATCTTCAAGATATACCACCTTATCTGTATATTCAACAATCGGTGTGGCATCAGATGCCAGGAAGAATTCATTGTCTCCGATACCTACAACCAGAGGACTACTTTTACGAGCTGCAATGATTTCATCCGGATGATTCTTTTCTAATACAGCAATTGCATAAGCCCCAACTACTTCACGTAAAGCTAATTGAACTGCAGTAAGCAAATCAAGATTATTAGTTACCTTAATATATTCTATCAGTTGAACTAAAACTTCTGTATCTGTACTACTTTTGAAAGTATATCCTTTTGCCTGAAGCTTTTCTTTTAGAACAGCATAATTTTCAATGATGCCGTTATGTATTAGGGCTAGATTTTCTGAAGAAGAATAATGAGGATGGGCATTTGCCTGGCAAGGTTCGCCATGAGTAGCCCAGCGAGTATGAGCAATTCCAATGTTACCGGAAATATCTTTCTGCGCGACAAATTCTTCTAATTCAGAAACTTTGCCTTTCGCTTTATAAACGTTTAATTGTTGGTCATTACTAATCAGTGCAACCCCAGCGCTATCATAACCTCTGTATTCTAGCCGTTTTAATCCTTTGATAAGAATGGGGTAAGCGTCTTTTTTACCAATATAGCCTACTATTCCGCACATTTTATGTATGTATTTAAATTTCGTGCAAAGATAGAGATTATTAATTATATATCGAACATTTTGAAGACAAATAATAGTCATAAGAATCCGAAAAACTTTCAAAAAGATTATTCTATAATTTTATATATATTTTCACCGTTAACATAATCAAATTACAGTTTAATATTTTTATACCTTAATATTTTATATACTAAAACATAAAAACCACTTTTTGCTTTCATATTAAAACTTTAGTAATATCTAAAATTATTTTATTCTACACATTCTTATATAATTTAGTATCAAAAGGAAATTAAATTTGTATTTTTGCAATCCATTTTGATAGAAACAATAGGTATTATCATACAATAAAGTCAAGGAGAATGAAGAAACAAGAACTTTTTAACAGCGAAAAGACAGCAATTCCTTACCAGCAGCAGCCTAATAAATTAGGTTTATATGACGCTGCAAATGAGCATGACGCATGTGGAGTAGGAATGTTAGTCAACATTCACGGAGGTAAATCACATGACATTGTAGAATCCGCTCTGAAAGTATTAGAAAACATGCAGCACCGCGGTGCGGAAGGCGCAGATAATAAAACCGGAGACGGAGCAGGTATTATGATGCAAATTCCTCATGAGTTTATATTACTTCAAGGTATTCCAGTACCAGAGAAAGGAAATTACGGAACAGGATTGCTATTTCTTCCAAAAGATTCAAAAGATCAAAAATCTCTTTTAGCTATCGTTTCTGAAGAAATAGAGAAAGAAGGGCTTACATTAATGCATCTTCGCGACGTTCCTACTAATTCGGAAATTCTGGGAAAAGATGCACTTGCTACAGAACCAGAGGTTAAGCAAATATTCATCACCGGATTTACAGATGCTGCTACAACAGAAAAGAAACTATATATAATAAGGAAAAGAGTAGAAAACAAAGTTAACTCATCTTCTATTGAGTCTAAGAAAGATTTCTATATTGTTTCCTTGTCTAGCAAAAGCATTATTTACAAGGGTATGTTGTCTTCATCACAATTAAGACATTATTTCCCTGATTTAACAAACGATTACTTTACCAGCGGCATAGCTTTAGTACACTCTCGTTTCAGTACTAATACTTTCCCAACCTGGTCACTGGCTCAGCCATTCCGTTTATTGGCACACAATGGTGAAATTAACACTATTCGTGGTAACCGTGGATGGATGGAAGCAAGAGAAAGTGTGCTTAACTCACCTACCCTTGGAGATTTAAAGGATATTCGCCCTATCGTTCAAAAGGGTATGAGTGATAGTGCTTCATTGGATAATGTTCTTGAATTCTTAGTAATGTCAGGTATGAGCTTACCTCATGCAATGGCAATGCTTGTTCCTGAAAGCTTCAATGAAAAGAATCCTATTTCTGAGGACTTGAAAGCTTTCTATGAATACCATTCTATTTTGATGGAACCATGGGATGGTCCTGCAGCATTATTATTCTCTGACGGAAGATATGCCGGCGGTATGCTCGACAGAAATGGTCTTCGTCCTGCCCGCTACCTGATTACAAAAAACAATATGATGGTAGTTGCTTCAGAAGTTGGTGTAATGGATTTCAATGCAAACGAAATTAAAGAAAAAGGACGCTTGCAACCTGGAAAGATTTTATTGGTCGACACAGAAAAAGGTGAAATTTATTATGACGGCGAAATAAAGAAAGAGCTTTCAGAAGCAAAACCATATCGTACATGGTTGGCAAACAATCGTATTGAACTGAATGAGTTGAAATCCGGAAGAAAGGTTTCTCACAAGGTTGACAATTACGAACGTATGCTTCATAACTTTGGTTATTCAAAGGAAGATATTGAAAAGCTGATCATCCCAATGAGTACTACCGGAGCAGAACCATTAGCATCAATGGGTAATGACACTCCGCTAGCTGTTCTTTCTACTAAACCTCAGTTAATATACAACTATTTCCGTCAACAGTTTGCGCAGGTAACCAATCCTCCGATTGACCCTTTGCGTGAAGAACTGGTTATGTCACTGACAGAATACATCGGTGCTGTAGGTATGAATATACTTACTCCAAACGAGGAACATTGCAAAATGGTGAAACTGAATTATCCTATTTTGAGCAATGCTCAGCTGGATATTCTGTGTAACATTAGATATAAAGGCTTTAAGACTATAAAACTTCCAATCTTATTCGAAGTAAGCAAAGGGAAAGCCGGATTAGAAGAAGCTTTGACAGAGCTCTGCAAACAAGCAGAACAATCTGTAACTGACGGTGTAAACTACATTGTTCTTACAGATAAAGGTGTAGATGCTACTCACGCCGCTATCCCTGCCCTACTTGCAGTCAGCGCTGTTCACCATCACCTGATTTCTGTTCAGAAACGTGTACAGACTGCTCTTATTGTAGAAAGCGGTGAAATACGTGAAGTAATGCATGCAGCATTATTGTTAGGTTTTGGTGCAAGCGCAATCAACCCTTACATGGCATTCGCAATTCTGGACCAGCTTGTTGGAAAGCAGGAAATTCAGCTTGACTATGCAACTGCAGAAAAGAACTATATTAAATCTATCTGCAAAGGACTTTTCAAAATTATGTCCAAAATGGGTATCAGCACTATCCGTAGTTACCGTGGTGCAAAGATATTCGAAGCTGTTGGTATAAGCAAAGAGCTAAGCGATTCATACTTTGGAGGAATCAATTCTACTATTGGAGGTATTCGTTTGGACGAAATTGCTGCTGATGTAGCCAAATTACATGCAGAAGGTTTTGAAACTAACGACCTTGATATACTTAACAATAAAGGTATTTACAGTTATCGCAAAGGTGGAGAACAACATGCCTGGAATCCGGAAACTATTTCAACTTTACAATTAGCTACCCGACTTGGAAGCTACAAGAAGTTTAAAGAGTTCACCAATATGGTAGATAAGAAAGATGCTCCTATATTCTTACGCGACTTCTTAGGGTTCAAAAAGAATCCTATTTCTATAGATCAGGTTGAACCTGCTTCAGAAATCATGAAGCGTTTCGTAACCGGAGCAATGTCATTTGGTTCAATCAGCCGTGAAGCGCACGAAACAATGGCACTCGCTATGAATAAAATCGGTGGAAAGAGCAATACCGGTGAAGGTGGTGAAGATGCTGCTCGTTTCAAAACTTTGGAAAATGGCTTATCAATGCGTTCGGCTATCAAGCAGGTTGCTTCAGGACGTTTTGGTGTAACAGCTGAATATTTGGTAAATGCAGACGAACTTCAGATCAAGGTTGCTCAGGGAGCAAAACCAGGAGAAGGCGGTCAGTTACCAGGATACAAGGTAGACGAGGTTATTGCCAAGACCCGTCACTCTATAAAGGGAATTTCTTTGATCTCTCCCCCACCTCATCACGATATTTATTCTATCGAAGATTTGGCTCAACTTATTTTCGATTTGAAAAACATCAATCCTAAAGCTCGTATCAGCGTTAAGCTTGTTGCTGAAACAGGTGTAGGAACAATTGCTGCCGGTGTGGCAAAAGCAAAAGCTGACCACATTGTAATTTCAGGTGCTGAAGGTGGTACAGGTGCCAGTCCTTCAAGCTCAATCCGATATGCAGGTATCTCTCCAGAACTTGGATTATCTGAAACTCAGCAGACTTTGGTATTGAACGGATTGCGCGGACAGGTTGTTTTACAAGTAGATGGTCAGCTGAAAACAGGACGAGACATTGTCCTTATGGCTATGCTAGGAGCTGAAGAATATGGTTTTGCAACTTCTGCCTTAATCGTGTTAGGTTGCGTTATGATGCGTAAGTGCCACATGAATACTTGCCCGGTAGGTGTTGCCACTCAAGATCCTGAGCTTCGCAAGAGATTCCACGGCCGCTACGAGTATTTAGTTAACTTCTTCACATTCCTTGCAGAAGAAGTTCGCGAGCATTTGGCTGAGATGGGTGTAACTAAGTTGGAAGATATTGTGGGACGTACAGACTTAATTGAACGTAAACATATTACATCTAACGAGAAATATGAATTAATTGATCTTTCTAAGTTGACTTATATGCCTTCTAAAGGCACGGAAGCGGATATTCATCATGTTGGTGCACGCCTTCATCCTGTTGAAGATGTGAAGGATATGACCATCATTGAGCAGGCTGCTGATGCAATAGAAAACGAGAAAGAAGTTTCATTAGAATATACAATTAAGAACACAGACCGAAGCGTTGGTGCAATGCTAAGTGGTGTAATTGCTAAGAAACATGGTGGAGCCGGACTTCCAGAGCATACTTTAAATATTAAGTTCAAAGGATCTGCAGGACAAAGCTTTGGTGCTTTCCTTACCAGTGGTGTAGACTTTAAGCTTGAGGGTGAGGCTAATGACTATTTAGGAAAAGGTCTTTCAGGTGGTCGCATTAGCGTGCTTCCTCCAATGCGCTCTACTTTCGTTGCAGAAGATAATACAATTGCAGGTAACACTCTTCTTTATGGAGCTACCAGCGGAGAGGTTTATATTAACGGACGTGTAGGCGAACGTTTTGCAGTACGTAACTCTGGTGCTATTGCAGTAGTTGAAGGCGTAGGCGATCACTGCTGTGAATATATGACAGGTGGACGCGTAGTTGTTTTAGGTAGTACAGGACGTAACTTTGCTGCCGGTATGAGCGGTGGAGTTGCTTATGTATGGAACAAGGATGGCAATTTTGATTATTTCTGTAACATGGAAATGGTTGAACTGTCACTCATTGAGGAATCAAGTTACCGTAAAGAACTGCACGAATTAATTCGCAATCATTACTTCTACACAGGTAGTAAACTTGCAAAAACAATGCTAGACTCTTGGGAGAAGTATGTTGATCAGTTTATTCAGATTGTTCCTATTGAATACAAAAAAGTACTTCAGGAAGAACAAATGGAAAAACTTCAGCAAAAGATTGCCAACGTGCAGAGAGATTATTAATTTTTTATAGAATCCTAAAAAGATATATCAGGAATAGAACATTAAAAGGTGTACACCTATTTAAAAAACAGAGTAGACTCAGTAATAATTATCTGTACACCTTTTTAATAATAGCTCTAGAGTAATTTAAAAACTATTCAGGGTATTCTTACTTAAACAACAAATAGAAATGGGAAATCCAAAAGCATTCTTAACAATACATAGACAAGAGGCAGGATACAGACCTCTTAGCGAACGAATCACCGACTTCGGAGAAGTTGAGCAGACTCTTAATAGCCACGACCGCAGATTACAGGCATCCCGTTGCATGGACTGTGGAGTACCATTTTGCCACTGGGCTTGTCCTATTGGAAACTTGCAACCTGAATGGCAGGATCTTCTTTACAAAGGAAAAGTGAAAGAAGCTTATGAGGTTCTTGAATCAACTTGCGACTTTCCGGAATTCACAGGCCGTGTATGTCCAGCCTTGTGTGAGAAGAGTTGTGTGCTGAAACTATCAGCAGACGAACCTATCACTATTCGCGAAAATGAAGCTTCAATTGTAGAAGCAGCTTTCCGTGAAGGTTATATCACCCGTCATTATCCGGTAAGAAACGGAAAAAAGGTTGCTGTTATTGGTGCAGGACCTGCAGGATTGGTTGTAGCAAATCAATTAAACCGTAAAGGTTATGAAGTAACTGTTTACGAAAAACATAAAGAGGTAGGTGGATTGCTTCGTTATGGTATTCCAAACTTCAAATTAAATAAAAATATTATAGATCGTAGAATCGATTTACTTAAACAAGAAGGTATCAATTTTGTTACTTCTACAGAGGTAGGTAAAGACATTCCGGCTAAAGAAATAGTAGAATCAAATGATGCTGTTTGCGTATGTATCGGTGCAGAAGTTCCTCGTGATCTTCCTATCGATGGACGCGAACTTAAAGGAGTTCACTTCGCACTGGAATTACTAAGCCAGCAAAATCAGATTTTGGAAGGAGAAACATTTGATAAAGATCAATTAATCAATGCAAAAGGGAAAAAGGTATTAATCATCGGAGGTGGAGATACTGGTTCTGACTGTATCGGTACTTCTGTTCGTCAGGGAGCTATCAGTGTTGCTCAGATTGAAATCTTGCCAAAACCACCTGCACATGATAATCCTTCTACTCCATGGCCTATGTATCCTCAGGTTCTTAAAACAACCAGTTCTCATGAAGAAGGTTGTGAAAGACGATGGAATATTAACTCATGCCGCTTCATTGGAGAAAACGGACAACTGAAAGCTGTTGAAATTGAGGAAATATCCTGGGAAAAAGGAGAAGACGGACGCATGAAAATGATCCCATCCGGTAAGAAAGAAATCGTAGAAGCAGACCTTGCATTCCTTGCTATGGGATTTGTACATCCTCAACAGGAAGGAATTGTTGAACAACTGGAACTAGCTGTAGACAATCGTAAGAACATCGCAATTGATGCTCAGGCAGCTGCTTCAACAGCAAAAGTATTTGCCGCCGGAGATGCAGCAACAGGTGCAAGTCTGGTTGTAAGAGCAATGGCCGGAGGTCGTAAAGCTGCAGAAGAAATTGATGCTTTTTTAAGTAACAAATAAATAACAAATTAATCTATGTGTGGAATTGTAGGAATATTCAACATAAAAGCTCAAAGCGAAGCATTACGTGCTAAAGCTCTCAAAATGGCACAGAAAATACGCCATCGCGGTCCGGACTGGAGTGGTATTTACTGCGGAGGTTCAGCTATTTTAGCCCATGAGCGCCTTTCAATTGTTGATCCCCAGTCAGGAGGTCAGCCATTATATTCATCCGATGGCAAGGTTGTCCTTGCTGTAAATGGAGAAATATACAATCATCTTGATATCCGCAAACAGTTTGAAGGAAAATATGAGTTTCAAACTGGTTCAGATTGCGAAGTAATTCTTGCACTATATCGCGAAAAAGGAATCAATTTCCTTGAAGACCTTAGCGGAATATTCGCTTTTGCCTTATACGATTCAGAGAAAGATGAATATCTTATAGCCCGTGACCCTATTGGAGTAATTCCTTTGTATATCGGTCACGATAAAGATGGTAAGCTTTACTTTGCCAGTGAACTGAAAGCTCTGGAAGGTTTCTGCGAAAGCTATGAACCATTCTTGCCGGGACATTATTTATACAGCAAGGAAGGCGAAATGAAACGCTGGTACACAAGAGACTGGATGGAATATGATGCAGTAAAGGACAACGGAGCTCACTTTAGTGATGTACACGATGCTCTTGAAGATGCTGTTCAGCGCCAACTTATGAGTGATGTTCCTTACGGAGTATTACTTTCAGGAGGGTTAGATTCCTCTGTTATATCTGCCGTAGCTAAGAAATATGCATCTAAACGCGTGGAAACAGGCGGACAGTCTGACGCATGGTGGCCACAACTACACTCATTTGCCGTAGGTTTGAAAGATGCTCCGGACTTAAGTAAAGCAAAAGAAGTAGCTGATCATATCGGAACTATTCATCACGAAATAAATTATACTGTACAAGAAGGACTGGATGCCATCCGCGATGTTATCTATTTCATAGAAACTTACGATGTAACTACCGTCAGAGCTTCTACTCCAATGTACTTACTTGCTCGTGTAATTAAGTCAATGGGTATAAAAATGGTTCTTTCAGGTGAAGGTGCCGACGAGATATTCGGTGGTTATCTTTACTTCCACAAAGCACCAAATGCGAGAGCTTTCCACGAAGAAACAGTCCGTAAAATCAGCAAGCTGCATCTATACGACTGTCTTCGCGCTAACAAATCTCTTTCTGCATGGGGAGTTGAAGGACGTGTTCCTTTCCTTGATAAAGAATTCCTGGATATAGCAATGAGACTTAATCCTGAAGCTAAAATGGCTCCTGGAAAAACAATTGAGAAAAAGATATTGCGTGAAGCATTTGTCGATATGTTACCCGAAAGTGTTGCATGGAGACAAAAAGAACAATTTAGCGATGGTGTGGGATACAACTGGATTGATTCACTAAAAGCTCTTACTACTGGACGAGTAAGTGATGAAGATATGGCTCATGCAGCTGAACGCTTCCCTATTAATCCTCCTATGAATAAGGAAGAATATTACTATCGCAGTATATTCGAAGAACATTTCCCAAGTGAAAGCGCTGCAAAATGTGTTCCATCAGTTCCATCAGTAGCATGTAGCACACCTGAAGCTCTTGCCTGGGACGAATCCTTTAAGAATATGAACGACCCTAGCGGACGTGCAGTTAAAGGAGTACACGACGAAAGTTATTAAGAACTTCTTATATTTTAAATTTGAAAGATGCTTTTTACTAAAAAAGCATCTTTCTTTTGTTTTTATGCAATAGATATTCTATCTTTATCGTCCAAAATCGGAGTATAAAATTATGGCAATTAAAAGACTTATTTTCTTTGGAATACTGCTATTCGTAGTCGGAGGAATGGATGCTAAAATAAAAACAAAAATTATTGCTCATCGTGGATTCTGGAATACAGAAGGGGCAGCACAAAACTCAATTGCTGCATTAACCAAAGCCGATGAAATTGAAGTCTATGGCTCAGAACTTGATGTATGGTTATCATCTGATGGAGTACCAATGATTAATCATGATCCATTAACTGCAGACCACCATCTGGTATTAGAAAAAACACCTTCCTACCTGCTAAAGCAAGAGAAACTCTCAAATGGTGAATATCTTCCCACGCTTGAGGAATATCTAAAGAAAGGGAAAGAATGCAAAAACATCAAACTAATTATTGAATTAAAGCCCCATAGTAGTAAAGAAAGAGAAGACTCACTCACTGCTAAAGTTCTGGCTATGGTCAAAGAACTAAAACTGGAAAATAAAGTAGAATATATATCTTTCAGCCTCAATGCAGTAAAAGAACTAGTTCGCCTGAATAATAAAGCAGAGGTTTCTTATTTAGGAGGAGATCTTTCTCCCAAGGAACTAAAAGAAATTGGATGTACAGGTTTAGACTATGATCTTAATACTATGATGAAAAATGAAAACTGGTTTAATGAAGCTAAAAAATTGGGAATCAAAATCAATGTGTGGACTGTTAATAAAGAAAGTGATATGAAATATTTCATTGAAAAAGGAGCTGACTTCATCACCACAAATGATCCTCAACTAGGTCTTAATCTGGTAAAACAAGAATAACATTTTAGCTGTTTTACAAACAAGTAGATATCAAAATGAAATAGAAGTATATATATGAACAACAAAATGATCCTGATTTAAGCCCTATTTTATCTTCTAACTGATTAAAATATATAGAAAATAACATTTATCACAAAGAATCTTTCTATCAACTTTAAAAGATTCAGCCTGCAAAAATAATAAATTAGTTATTTATATGCACATATACAGATCAATTGTTATTTATTCTAAAATAATTAGAGATAAGAAAGCATTTATTAGTATCAATTATACAAATTGTCATATATTTGCATCTATAAAAACCAAAAGGAAATAAATAAAGCAAATTAGGAATACAAAATGGCAAACTTGATTAAATTCACAAAGATGCACGGTGCGGGTAATGATTATATTTATGTTAATACATTGGAATATCCCATTAATCATCCGGAAAAATTTGCTATCAAATGGAGTGCGCCTCACACAGGAATTGGTTCAGACGGATTAGTCTTAATCGGAAAATCTCCAATTGCAGATTTCAGTATGCGTATCTTTAACGCTGATGGTTCTGAAGCTATGATGTGTGGTAATGCATCTCGTTGCATAGGTAAATATCTTTATGATAATAAATTGACTGATAAAACAGATATAACTTTAGATACTCTTTCAGGAATTAAATACCTAAAACTTATCATATCCGACGGTAAGGTTTCAAAAGTTTCTGTAAATATGGGCTCACCTAAGTTAGAAGAAGTGATGATTGACGGTAAGCCTGAGAACATGATATCTAAAGAATTTACAGTCAACAATCAAACATACAAAGCTACTGCAATTTCAATGGGAAATCCTCATCTGGTAATTTACATAGATGATATTGAAAAGATAGACCTACCTACTGTAGGACCAATATTAGAAAACCATCCTCTTTTCCCTGGCCGGATAAATGTGGAATTTGCACAGAAGCTGGAAAACAACAAGGTGAGAATGAGAGTATGGGAACGTGGTTCCGGAATTACAATGGCTTGCGGTACAGGTGCCTGCGCAACAGCAGTTGCTGGTTCCATCATTGGAGAAACAGGACGCGATGTTGAAATTATCATGGATGGTGGCAGTCTTAACATTAAGTGGGACGAAGAAACAGACAATGTATTTATGACTGGCGAAGCAGTCACAGTATTTGAAGGTGAACTAGCCCTTTAAATATAAAAAGAACTTAAAACAACAATATAGATATGGCATTAGTAAACGAAAATTTTTTAAAACTACCGGGAAGCTATCTATTCTCGGACATTGCAAAAAAAGTAAATACGTTTAAAATTACCCATCCAAAACAAGATGTTATCCGTTTGGGTATTGGTGACGTAACCCAACCACTTCCTGAAGCTGTAATTTCAGCAATGCATAAAGCCGTGGAAGAATTGGCAGTAAAAGAAACTTTCCGTGGATACGGACCAGAACAAGGATATAACTTCCTAATTGAAACAATCATTAAGAATGATTATGCGAGCAGAGGAATTAACCTTGATCCAAGCGAAGTCTTTATCAATGACGGAGCAAAAAGCGATACTGGAAATATTGGAGACATTCTTCGCCAGGATAACAGTGTGGGAATAACAGACCCTGTATATCCGGTTTATATTGACTCAAATGTAATGGCTGGCCGAGCAGGAGATTTAGTTGATGGAAAATGGAGCAATTTAGTTTATATTCCATGTTTAAGTGAAAACAACTTTATTCCTCAGATTCCTGATAGAAGAATAGATATGCTGTACCTTTGCTATCCAAACAACCCTACTGGTACAACTTTATCAAAAGAAGAATTAAAGAAATGGGTTAATTATGCTTTGGAGAATGATACACTTATTCTGTATGATGCAGCATATGAAGCATATATCCAGGAAGCAGATGTTCCTCATTCAATTTATGAAATCAAGGGTGCTAAGAAAGTGGCCATAGAATTCAGAAGTTTCTCTAAAACAGCAGGCTTCACCGGAGTAAGATGCGGATATACTGTTGTTCCAAAAGAATTAAATGCAGTAACTATAGATGGTGAGCGTGTTTCATTAAACAAACTATGGAACAGAAGACAATGTACTAAGTTCAACGGTACATCATACATCACTCAAAGAGCTGCAGAAGCAATATATACTCCTGAAGGGAAAAAACAAGTTAAGGAAATAATTAATTATTATATGACCAATGCCAAGATCATGAAAGAAGGTGTTGAGTCAACAGGATTAAAAGTTTACGGAGGCGTAAATGCACCTTATCTTTGGGTGAAAACACCTAATGGAACATCATCATGGAAGTTCTTTGAGCAGCTACTTTATGAAGCAAATATAGTAGGTACTCCAGGAGTTGGATTCGGTCCTAGCGGAGAAGGATACCTTCGGTTAACCGCCTTTGGTGCCCGCGAAGATTGTGTGGAAGCCATGAGGAGATTACGGAACTGGATTAAATAATTCAGATACTCTGTAAAAATAAAAAAGGATAAAGAGCGTATAGAGAATAAAAGCTATGCCTATTGATTTCTACTGGTTGTTGTATGGTAAGAAACAAAGCGATTACTCTATACCTCTATCCTTTCTTAAAAAACAAATTTACTCTTATAATAAAAGAATAACAAAATCAAATTGGGTATTATGTCAAAACTTAGATTCAGAGTAGTAGAAACTGCTTTCAAGAAGAAAGCAATTGAAATTCAAGCTCCAGCAGAAAGACCTTCCGAGTATTTCGGTAAGTATGTGTTTAACAAAGCAAAAATGTTTAAGTATCTTCCAACCAAGGTATACCAGTCATTGATGGATGCAATGGATAATGGTACTCCACTAAACAGGGATATTGCTAATGCTGTTGCTGCAGGAATGCAAAAATGGGCATTGGAAATGGGAGCTACTCACTACACTCACTGGTTCCATCCATTGACAGAAGGTACTGCTGAAAAGCATGATGCTTTCGTAGAACATGATGGCAAAGGTGGCATGATTGAAGAATTTAGTGGCAAACTACTTATTCAACAAGAACCTGATGCTTCCAGCTTCCCAAGTGGTGGTATCCGTAACACATTCGAAGCTCGTGGTTATTCAGCATGGGATCCTTCATCTCCTGCATTTATCGTTGGTGACACATTGTGCATCCCAACTATCTTCATCGCATACACTGGTGAATCATTAGACTACAAAGCTCCTCTTTTAAAAGCTTTGCAAGCAGTAAACAAAGCTGCTGTTGACGTAGTTAACTACTTTAACCCAGAAGTTAAGAAAGTTATTTGTAACTTAGGTTGGGAACAAGAATATTTCCTTGTAGACGAAGGTCTTTATGCAGCTCGTCCAGACCTACTTTTAACAGGTCGTACTTTGATGGGTCACGAAAGTTCTAAAAACCAACAGCTAGAAGACCACTATTTCGGTGCAATTCCTACTCGTGTTACAGCTTTCATGACAGACCTTGAAATTGAAAGTTTAAAACTAGGTATTCCTGTTAAGACTCGTCACAATGAAGTTGCTCCTAATCAGTTTGAGCTTGCTCCTATCTTTGAGGAATGTAACTTGGCAAATGACCATAACTTATTAGTAATGGCTTTGATGCGTAAATTGGCTCGTCGCCACGGATTCCGCGTTTTATTACACGAAAAACCATTCAAAGGCATTAACGGATCAGGTAAACACAATAACTGGTCACTAGGTACTGATAATGGTATTTTATTATTAGGACCAGGTAAAACATCAGAAGAAAATCTTCGTTTTGTTACTTTCGTTGCAAACGTTTTGATGGCAGTATATCGCCACAACGGATTGTTAAAAGCAAGTATCTCTTCAGCAACTAATGCTCACCGTTTAGGAGCAAATGAAGCACCTCCTGCAATTATTTCTTCTTTCTTAGGAAAACAATTGTCACAGGTTCTGAAACATTTAGCTGAAAGTACTAAAGACGATTTAGTTAGCCTTAGCGGCAAACAAGGAATGAAGCTGGATATTCCACAGATTCCTGAATTGCTAATTGACAATACAGACCGTAACCGTACTTCTCCTTTTGCATTTACTGGTAACCGTTTCGAGTTCCGTGCAGTTGGTTCTGAAGCAAACTGTGCATCTGCAATGATTGCACTTAATGCTGCTGTTGCTGAACAATTAGTTACTTTCAAGAAAGAAGTGGATGCTCTGATTGAAAAAGGCGAGCCTAAAATCTCTGCTATCCTTGAAATCGTTCGTAAATATATTATTGAAAGCAAAGCTATCCACTTCGACGGAAACGGTTATAGCGACGAATGGAAACAAGAAGCATTGAAACGTGGTTTGGACTGCGAAACAAGCGTACCAGTTATCTTTGACAATTACCTGAAAGAAAGCAGCATTAAAATGTTCGAAGCTACAGGTGTAATGACTAAAGTAGAGTTGGAAGCACGTAACGAAGTTAAATGGGAAACTTACACAAAGAAGATTCAAATTGAAGCTCGTGTGTTAGGTGACTTAGCAATGAATCACATCATTCCTATTGCAACTAAATATCAGTCACAGTTGATTGACAATGTATATAAAATGAAAGACCTGTTCCCAGGAGAGAAAGCAAATTCACTTTCTGCTAAGAACTTGGAAATCATTGAAGACATTGCTAAGAGAACAATCTTCATCAAAGAAAAAGTTGATGAAATGATTGAAACTCGTAAAGCGGCTAATGTAATTGAAGAAGAACGTGAAAAAGCTATTGTATACCACGATAAAATCGTTCCTATGCTAGAAGAAATCCGTTACCATATTGACAAATTAGAACTTGTAGTCGATGACCAATTATGGACATTGCCTAAATATAGAGAATTATTATTTATTAGATAATTCGACAAAAATTATCTATTTCTTTTGTTGGTTGTTTTAAGTTTATAAAAGGGAATGCTGTGAAGCACTCCCTTTTTTCATTTTATCTATTTCCCTAAAAGCTTTTGTTCATATATGAATTAAAAACGCCTTTACATTGTTCGCCAATAGGAATTAATCTGCGGGCACATAGTCTCTTAATCTTATTTGTAATAACCTCAATAACAAATACGAGAGTATTACAATAAGATAAATCATCAAAAAGCAATCAATGAATGATGCCTTTTTATCAGTGAAACTTGAATATGCTAAGATAAAGGTTTAGTATGCTCTGAATACTATAGCCTTACCGGTGGTGTGAATAATAAAATGGTTAGAAAGAGATGCATTGAGCGTTCCTTGCCACCATTGAAGTAAAGGAGGAAGAGTATATTGTAATTTTTCCTGTGACATCACAGCATTTGAAAGGTTGAAGATAGAAACCTGCTGACCAGGATAGCTCTCAAATTCACAATCTTCAGAGATAGGAGTAAATACACCGTAATCGGTTACCATTTCCACATCAGCCTCACAAATATATTCTGCCAGCAGACTGATATTTCCTAAGGTGTGGTCTTCTCTTTTACCTGTTGCTCCTAAGATAAGTATTTTCTTTTTGCCTTGCTGCAAGCAATAATTAAAAGCTTTTGTGAGATCGTTTGTATCCTGATCGGGTACTGAATGAAGGATGCTTGCAAATTGCTTTTTATTAAGTTCTGAAAGCGAATCACCATCACCAACAATGGCAGCAGGGATTCTTCCTGCACGTACAAACTCATCGGTAGCTCCGTCACAGCAAACCACATAATTGGTTTTAGCCAGAAGAGCCAACGGCAGCGGATGTACGGGATAGTCTCCATTAGCCAGAATAATAGCGGAAGGAGTATCAGTGATTGTCAGTAACGGGTATCTTTTCATCTTTCAGTGCATTATAAAGCATCATCTTTTTCCATTTGAAATAGCCAAAAACAGCTATCACAGAATATAGTCCGTAAAGTATGGATGTGGGATAAAGGCCTTTGTAAACATACAAAACAGTGCAGGCAATATCCACAACAACCCAAACCAGCCATTGTTCTATATACTTATATGCCAACATCCACATTCCAATGATACTAAGTGCGGTTACAAATCCGTCGGCATAAGGAACTGTGCTATCTGTAAACCGAATCAACAGAAAAGATATTCCGGCATAAAGCACGGCAAAGGTAACAATTATTGGGAAATAGTACTTTATAGGAGTGCTGGAAATAAACCTCTCCTCTCCTTTTTGTTCGGGTTTCTTCATCCACATAAGCAATCCATAAAGACCTGCCAGCAGATAATAGATATTAATTCCCATGTCGGCATAGAGTCCCGCCGCATAGAACACATAAATATAAATAAAAGGCATCACTACTCCGGCAAACCACAAATAGATGCTTGCTTTATACTCCAGATAGAGATAAAGCAAGCCTACTAGTGTGCCTATAATTTCAAGATAATCCATTATAGTTATTTTCTTTCATCAGAATTTTAACGTAATACCAGCCAAAATGTTTGTTCCGGCCTGTGCAAAATAACCAGCATCGTTATAGCGAGTTTTACTTCCGTCTGCGTCAATCACATAAGAGCTACCTCCCCAACCATTGCTTTCATACTTTTCATTAAACAGGTTGTTTATAGAAAGGCCAACGTGAATTGATTTCACAGCTGGCAAGCTAAATGTATAACCTAAACGCAGATTATTCACAAAGTAAGCATCAAGTTTGCAATCTTCCTGCTCAGAGTTATTAAGAAACTGTTTGCTCACATAACTTGATTGTAAAGCTGCATCCCAGTTTTTAAAAGTCAACGTAATCATGCTATTAGCTATTACATCCGGTGAATATGCAATGGTAGTTTTTCCTACATAACGAGCAGTCTGAGTATATAAAGGTTTCCAGTTAGCATCATAGTTATCCAGATATTCTGTATAGTTCTTAATCTTGTTCTGACTAAAAGTAGCATTACCATCCCATCTTAACCAGGAAGTAATCTTAGCTCCAAGCATATATTCCATTCCGGCACGGTAACTATCAGGAACATTATCGGCCAATGGTTCACCTATATCGTTTGTTTGTCCGGTAAGTATAAGCTGATCTTTATACTTCATGTAGTAGAAGTTCACACCTACAAGGAAGCGTGAATCATTATAAGTGTATCCTGCTTCATAGTCGAACAATCTTTCTGAAGAAGGTGTCTTACCGAACTTAGCATCCGTAAAGTTGTTACGTGTAGGTTCTTTCTGAGCCACAGAGAATGAAGCATAAGCTGTATTGTTTTTATTCATCTGCCAAAACAAACCAGCTTTTGGATTAAAGAAGTTATAGTTGTTGTCTACAGCCAAAGTCTGCATGCCACCAGGAGTTTTGGTCCAGTCCCATTTGTCATTCAATCCATCAATAGTATAATGAATATGGCGATACTGCAAATCACCATAAGCATTGAGTCCGGCCAACAGTTCATAGTTTGCTTTCAAATAAACATTGGCATCCGTTTTATCTGAATTGTTGCGATAATATTCATGATCAGGATCAAGCTGAGTATTAAAATAGTTTTTTATCCAGATCACCTTTCCAAAGTTATTGCCTTTATATTCATTGGCAGCTCCACCAAAAGAAGCCTGTAACTTACCGGCAGAATAGTTCAGAGAAAATACACCGCCGCCAAAACCATTATCCATTTTTTTCTGACGAACTAAATCACTCTCCTCTATCAGTTTACCATAATACACCCAAGGCTGAAGTCCGTACTCCTTCAAAGTACGTCCGTTCTTATACTCCTGATAGTAACCTTCACCATCTGTATAATGCAAAGTTACATTCATGTTCCAGGCTGGTAAGAAGATATGAGTATAGAGCATCTGGTAATTGGTCTGAATATAATTATCTGTCTGATCCTTATAAAAACCAGTCACATTACCATCAACGTCTGTTATTTCACCACAAGTATTGTAGCGACGATCTTTCTCCAGTTGAGACTTGCTGATTCCGTTCCATGCATGATAAGTTTTCTCCTTACCACCAAAAACTATGAATTTCAGGATATCATTATCTCCGTAATATCCAGCCTGAGCAAAGAATGACTTCATATTTGTAGAAGCCCGGTCAATGTATCCGTCCGATCCAATGTTGGAGATACGCGCATCGAATGCCCATCGGCTCTTCAGCAATCCGGTTCCCACTTTGAACGTTTCCTTGTGCGTATTGAACGAACCATACGAACCGTTAACTTCAGCATAAGGCAAAGCAGAGATTGATTCCGTTTTCATATTAATACTACCTCCAAACGCACCGGCACCATTAGTAGAAGTTCCGGCTCCGCGCTGAATCTGTATGTCTTCAATAGACGAAGCAAAGTCGGGCATATCTACCCAATACAACGTGTGCGACTCAGCATCATTCATTGGCACTCCATTTGCCGTGACATTTATGCGCGAAGCATCCGTTCCACGAACTCTTATGCCAGTGTACCCTACTCCTGCTCCCGCATCCGATGTTACTACAACCGAAGGAGTCATTGTGAGCAAGAATGGAATATCCTGCCCAAAGTTCTGTTTCCTGATTTGTTCCTTACTTACATTTGAGAATGCAACCGGAGTCTTAGCCGTTGCGCGTGTTCCTACTACCTGCACTTCCTGCAGTCTTACTAAACGCAGGCTATCCTTTACCTGCGCAAAAGACGATGAGCCAATCAGTGTTAAGCCGACAAGCATCTGTACTTTCTTTTTCATACCTATTTTTAGTTAAATAAAACAGAAAAGGGGTCTTTTCTATCTTTCGTTCCCTCCGCCGGCATTACCCGGATCAGGTTATGGGTATAATCTCAGCCCGTTATATTGAGGCACCCCTTATTATGAGAATATGGTGCAAAGTTAGTGCTTTTTTGGAATATGTAACAAAATGAAATGTTATTTTTGAAACTAAGGTCTTTTTTATACTTGTTTGTGTTCAATATAAGTAGTCAGCTCACATACATAATACAGAGGAAAATTAGTCAGCCAGTCTTCTTCACGGAAATCAGACATAGAACTACGAGCAACTTTCTTCTCATAATTACTTCCTCTTTTTACAAAAAATCGAAGGACTTTCTGTAAGGGAATACATTTTTTCGAAGGAGTTTTTGTACTTTGAGCACACTTTTTCGAAGGAGTTTATTGAAATATTACTTTTGAGATTGAATTTAGATTAATCGAAATAAAATTCTATCTGAAATCAAGATTATTATTCTTTATCAGATTTAATATAACAACATTCTGTTGCTATATTTGTAAGTCGCTCTTTCGGGAAAAAATATAGTTGAACTTTACAGAACCAGATTCCAGATAGAATTTTATTTTCGTGATGCCAAAGGATATTTGAATTTCTTTTTTGAAAGATTATATATTGCTTTTAGAAATACTTTTCAATCGCCTCTTTTACTTTATCCACACCCGGGAAAGCTGTGAACTTCTGTTTCAAATCGCCTTTTTTATCAAAAATTAAATATGTGGGAATGCCATTAAATCCATATTTTTTTGAACCTGAAATACTTTCCCATTCTTTTCCGGTTAAATAATAATGTTCACCTCCGATACCTTCAATTAATTCTTGACACAGTTTCTTTGGAGAAGTGCCATTCGTAACATAAACAAATACAACATCTCTATTTTTTAATTCTTTTTTCAACTCCTTCATTTCAGAAATTGCTTTTCTGCAGGGATTGCACCAAGTAGCCCAAAAATCGACTAAAACAACTTTATTTTTGTATCTGGCAGCTATTTCATCTACCAACTTTCCTTGAGGATTTGTTTTGCTCTCTTTAACTATCGGAGTTTTATTGATATTTGATGTTATATCTCCTTGTTGTAGCACATAATCATTTATTTTCAGTAAAATATCTACAAATGATTTATTTTTAAAATAGCTTAAGATATTTTCTTTCTGCTTTTCAGACAAAGGTTTTGCTTGATTAAGCAATTGCTTGGAATAAGAGTTAGAAACCAACATATCATAAAAAAGTCCATCTTTTAACCCTGTTAATTCAATCATATCTTTTTTGACAGCAGTCAACCAATCATCAATGGGGGGAATGTCTAAAATTTCATTATCTAATATTGCTCGTATAAATAGGGGGTAATTAAGGCAATATAAATATTCTGGATTATTTAAATCAAATTTCTTCAAAAATGCATAGTACTGTTTGGTTGGAGTAAAAAAATGCACAGAATTATCCGGTTTCCGTTTATGAATAGACATATAATTTTGAATCATTTGTGTTTTATAATCAAGCACATACAAATTATACATAATTAATGTAAAATCTTTAGATAAAATATTATTCATACTGTCAGTTAAAACGGAATTAGTTACTAATTTATTCAACCCTTCTTCTATAATTGTATCAGCGTATTGAGGCAAAACATTAGGTTCTTTGTCATATAGTATCATTCTTGGCCTTTCAGAATGATAGTCTAGTAATTTATTTAAAATAATAGGTTCATTTATTGCATCCTTAAAAGAAGAAACACCTGTAATGCTATCTATTTCATTAGAGGAATTATAATAAATAGAAACTTCTGTTTTTTTATTACTTATAACAAGAGAAATATATGAAGGAGGATTAATATTTGAATTTAAAGCAGCCATTGCTGGAAATGTTTCTAAATCAACATTAAACATAAAATTACCTTCCGAATCTGTCTTGGTTTCCAAATCAGGAGCTTGCCCGCTAACAGGTGAAGAAATTGTTATATGTACTAAAGTTGGGAATTGAGGATTTTTAGTTTTACAAATAATTTTTCCAGATATTTGAGCTTTTTTCAGTTCTACCGTGGGTGGCACCGATTGTGCTCTTAGATATAAAAACTGTGATAACACAAAAAAAATCGAAATATAAATTCTATATTTCATTTTACAAATGTTGTTTTTCATATTTTTTAGTTTAAATCAGAACAATGAGATTTTGTGCGAAAGCTAAAAACTAATGTATTAGCAATCTGCTTGAGCTTAGTTTCTACATTTTCATCACTTTTAAGTGATAAGCATTCCTTTAAGTTTTTCTACATTATTCATGATAATTTTGTCTTAAAATTATCATGAATAATGTAATAAAAAACATTAGATTGTTATATTTCCTATTTCTTATTTATCAGAAAAAAAACAAAATCATCCCTAACTACCCTAACGAATTCTCAAAAATGCCCTATTCATAGTATATACAAGAGTGAGGGATGCGAAATCATCCCTCACAAAATACGGTTTATCCACCACGAAACAGGGTCATCCGTCACGGTTTCGATGAAAAATTATATAAAAACAGAGTTAAACACAGAAAATAAATAGTCCGGACAGAACAATAAAAAACAGTTCTGTTCGGGCTATAATTCTTTTGAACAATTAGTTCCTATTATAGAGCTTTACAGCAACGGAATATAAATCTCCGTTTTCAGTTTGGCTTCTTCCGTACGGGACGGATCATTGACATATTTTTCAAACAGCGGAGCGTTACGAAGTTCATACCCACTACCGGGAAGCCACTGAGCAAAGATGGTATCGTATACAATCCCCAGGTTTGTGTATGGACCCTGATACGAGAAAACGGCATACTTTCCTCCTGCGATTTCTTTTACTCCTATCTCTCCTTTGGGTTCCACAGGTTTTGGCAGAACCAGGCAAACGTCTGTCCGCAACTTTTCCGAGGTTGTAACTTTAGGATCATCGTGATAGATGCTGATATGCTCAATGCCGGCCGAGAAAAGTTTCTCCTCTTTTACATAAGCCCAAAGCCGGGTCCATGTTCCACAAAAATCTAGCTCTGAATAGGCTCCGTTAAGGCGGATGTAAATAGCTTTTTTAGTTTCCAACTCAATCACCTTGGGCGATTTTAGTTTCAAATCAGGATTTAATTGTACTGGTTTCATAATTACAAAGTTTTTATTGTTGCGATACTCTTGAGGAGTTATATCATAAAATTGTTTGAATGATTTTGATAATGAGGAAGGCATCTCATATCCCACGCTATAGGCAATCTGTTCCACCGGAAGGTCAGTGTACCGAAGTAACCGGACAGTCGTTTCCAGTCTCACTCGTATAATATAAGCCCCAAGCGGCTCTCCCAGAAAAGCTTTCATGATGCGATGAAAATGATAAGTTGACAGGTTAGACATCTCTGCCAGTTTCTGCAGGTCAAGTTCCTCGTCGAGGTGGTTATTAATATAATCGACCACAATGTTCACTCTTTTCAAATATTCTTCTCGTGTTGATGATTTTATTTCCATACTTCTATGTTTTAATTAACTATGCAAAGATAAAGGTAGTTCAGCGATTATTCTTGTCCAATATTGCTAAATATTTTATCACATATGTTTGCGGGGTCCATTAATTATCCGTAATATTGTATTGCATTTGATATACATCAAAGTAGTATTATGATATATATCTAAGCATATCTTTGATATACATCAAAAGTAGTGTTTGATGTACATTAAACAAAAAAGACTTCTAAACTAAAATTAAAAAACACAGTTATAAAATGGCATTCAGATATAGAGTAAAAACAAAATGTTCTGCACTGAAAGAAAAAGAGATAAAATATTACGCAGTTCCCATCCGTAATGAGAAAGTACATATAGACTACCTGGCCGAAGAACTTTCACATCGTTGTTCCCTGTCAAAAGGGGATATTTTATCAACTTTGTCGGGCTTGGTAGATTTAATGGAGGAGCATATTCACAACGGAGACAGTGTTTATCTTGATAATCTGGGTATCTTCACCCTTTCCGCCACCAGTGATGGTTTCAATACACCCGAAGAATGTACCCCCTCAAAGGTCAGGGCACAGAAAATCTGCTTCAGAGCTGATAACAAACTAAAGAAAAACCTCCAGTTTGTGCAGTTTGAGAGAGATAAACACGACGTTGAATAAAAAATATTGCAAATTATATGAGCCCAAATGTAAATTGTAAAATTCAATCATTATTAACTATTTTTTAAAACCGATTTACATTGTAATATAATTTTTTATCTGTATGTTTACACCCTGAGTTATTACTATAGCACAAAAAGCCTTTTAGGCTGGAGTGTTTTTTCTTATAACAAATAAAAACAAGAAAAATGAGAAAATTAATTTTATTCGCTGCATTCATTGTTGCAGTAGGTTTCACAACAGCAAATGCACAAAAAGCAGATAAGAAAGTAAACAAGACAGAACAAACTGCAAAAGCTAAATGTTGCAAAGAGGCTACAGCTGACAAAAAAGAGTGTAAAGAAGGCAAAGATGCTAAATGCTGCAAGGAAAGCAAAGCATGCTCAAAAGATAGCAAAGGCGCAAAATGTTGCAGTGAAGCTAAAGCTGGTGCAAAAGAATGCAAAAAAGAATGTAAAGGCGACAAGAAATGTTGTGCAAAAGGAGCAAAAGAAGAAGTTACTAAAAAGTAATTGTATTCTTTCCTTGATTTATATAAAATGGGCAGAAAGGTTTTCCTTTCTGCCCATTTCTATTTTATACATAAACCATACAAAACTATCGGTATAAATAAGTTGCTTTATTAGCTAAAGAAGAGATAAGAGGTCTATTTGCATTATTCTGTATAGTTTGTCCATTCTTCTTTTATTCATAAAACAGGGATGGCCTGCAAAAGACCATCCCCAAAATCTTGATGAAAGTATCAACTTTCACTAAGACTACCAATCAACAAATAAACTAAAAAAACATTCCCAAATCAATCTTTTACCCTAAAATCAGCTGAGATACCTTCCTGACTGTTTGTACCTACCCAAAGAGTAAAGTCTCCAGGCTCAACAACTCTCTTCATATCTATATTCCAAAAAGCAAGTTCTTCAATAGGTAGTTTAAAAGAAACATTTTTTGTTTCGCCCGGCTTTAATGTAACGCGGGTAAATCGCTTTAATTCTTTCACAGGACGGGTTACCGATCCCACTTTATCGCGAACGTAAAGTTGTGCCACTTCTGTTCCTCCACTATTTCCGGTATTTTTCAAATCAAAAGTCACAGTGATTTCGTCTTTAGGGACAAACTCTTTTGAAGAAATCTTTAAATTTGAATACTGAAACGTGGTATAGGAAAGTCCGTAACCAAATGGGAAAAGCGGATCAAAGCCTGCATCCAGATAAAAAGAAGTACAACCCAAAGATGTTTGTCCTGCCTCCACCGGAATGCTATCCAACAATGTTTCATGTCTGCTTGCAGGACGACCGGTATTATTATGATTATAGTACATCGGTATCTGCCCTACTTCCTTCGGGAAAGTTACCGGAGTTTTACCACTGGGCACAGATTTTCCAAAAAGAAGATCGGCAATGGCAGGCCCACCCATAGTTCCCGGATGGAAAGAATAAAGAACAGAATTAGACAATTGCGTTTCTTTTCCTATAGTGAGAGGGCGACCAGCCATAACTACCGTAACCAAAGGTTTGCCTGTTTTTGCTAAAGCTTCAATCAAAGCTGTCTGCGCACCCTTAAGATGAAGATCGGCCAAACTGTGAGCCTCGCCCGAAAGAATAGCCTCTTCACCAACAAACGCCAAAACTAAGTCTGCACTGGCTGCAGCATTAACTGCCTTTGCAATATTTGCAGTATTCTTATCGCGGGTAAATGCCAGAGCGGGTTCATAAATAATCTGCACCTTATCTCCATAAAGCTGTTTCAACGCCTGAAGTGGAGTTTGAGTTTTAGCCTTTTCGCCATCAAAGGTCCAAGTTCCCATCTGTTCGTAAGGAGCATCGGCCATTGGGCCAACCACCGCAATAGTTTTCACCGATGCGTTTATCGGCAATGTATTCTTATCATTCTTCAATAAAATAGCCGACTGAACTGCTGCCTCTTTAGCTTTAGCCAGATTCTCAGGAGTATACATTACAGAAGAAGCTTTTTCATTAATATAAGGTTTCTCGAATAATCCCATACGAAACTTGATGCGGAGAATATTGCGGACAGCCTCATCAATCGTTTTCTCAGATACTTTGCTGTCTTTAATAAGTTCTTTTAGATTATTCATGTATGTGTAGCTCACCATTTCCATGTCCACACCAGCATTTACAGCCTTCATTGCCGCATCTTTATCGTCTGCACAGAATCCATGATTAACCATTTCTTTGATAGAAGCCCAGTCGGAAACCACAAATCCGTTAAATCCCCATTCATTACGTAAAACTGTTTTCAGAATAAACGAATTACCCGATGAAGGAACTCCATCATTATCATTAAACGAAGTCATAAACGTAGCAGCTCCTTGTTTTGTTGCAGCTTCGAAAGGAGGCAAATAAACATTCCGAAGTTCACGCTCTGTTATGTGTGTTGAATTGTAATCACGTCCACCCTCAGCAGCGCCATAACCAACAAAGTGTTTTGCACAAGCCAGTATTGAAGTCGGATCATTCAGGGAATCACCCTGGAAACCTTTAATCATTGCAGCGCCCATTACAGAAGTCAGATAAGTATCTTCGCCACAACTTTCAGCTATTCTACCCCAACGAGCATCCCGCGAAATATCAATCATCGGTGCAAACGTCCATCTGATTCCTACAGATGAGGCTTCTATGGCAGCCACCCGGGCACCATCTTCTGCAATCTGAGGATTGAAAGAAGCCGCTTGTCCCAATGGAATAGGAAATATAGTTTTAAAACCGTGAATCACATCACGGGCAATAAGTAACGGAATGCCTAGTCTGGATTCTTCCATAGCCAATCGCTGCAAAGCATTCACACGAACCGGATCTATTTCATTCAGAATTGACCCAACTTCCCCTTTTTTTATCAATCGGCTCATTTCTTCAAGATTTCCGTATGAACTTATTTGATTCATTTGGCCAATCTTTTCTTCAAGCGTCATTTTAGATAATAATCCTTCTACCCTTTTTTCTACTTCTCCGTTTCTCATAACCTTGGCCCCCGAACAGGACGCCAAGAATACAAAGAGCGAACAAACAGATAATACCATTATTTTTTTCATTATGTTCTACATTAATAATTTATAAACTTCTGAGTGTTCAGTTGTTTTCCGCTTTCAGCAGAAATAAGATAAATCCCCTTTGCCCAAGCAGAACAATCAATCTCCGTCATAGAATTTGTCGTTGAGAAATCTGCTAATACCCTGCCCTGCATGTCAGTAACAAATAAGTGGTGAAGACATTCGTCCTTAAAACTTATTTGCAGAATGTTACTGACGCTATTAAAATTTGATTCAAAAGACTTCTCTTCTTTCTGATCATTCAACGCCGTACTTTTCTGGTAAACTCTTACATAATCAATCTCATAAGTAGCCGGGAATATCTGGGTATCAACTCCCTGAGCCCCACCCCAATCTCCACCAACAGCCAAATTAAGCTTTAGATAGAACGGAGCATTAAACGGCCAGGTATTCTTATTACCTGTTCCATCATTACTAAAAGTGAAATAGAGTTCACCATCTACATAAGCACGTATTCTTGATTCAGTCCATTCCAAGCCATATACATGAAACTCTGTTTCAGCATTCAGTATTGCTTTTGTACTTGTTTTCTGTGTACCAATAACATGATTATATGCTTGAGTATGAATGGTAGCATGAACTACATTGGGATCATAGCCCACATACTCCATAATATCTATTTCGCCGTCCAACGGCCAACTTTGAAAGTTCTTTGGTAGCATCCAGAAAGCAGGCCATACACCTTTTCCACCAGGTAATTTAGCTCGCATTTCAAAATATCCGTATGTCCAGCTGTTACTTGTATTCATGCGAACAGAGGCATACTCCATTCCATAATATTTTCTTTTGATTGCTTTTATTTTAAGCGTTCCATTGTTTATGCCTGCCAACGTATCATTATAGAATGTTGTTGTACCGGCAACGTAGTATTGAAGTTCATTATTCCCCCATCCGCCGCCACCGGTTTCATACCACCAGTCACCCTTATCAGAGCGTAAAGCTGGTTTTCCATCAGCCGTACTGGGATCATTAAACTCATCTGCCCACACTAATCCATATCCGGCAGGAGCCTGTGCCCCTATTCTCAGATTAGGAACCACCAAAAGAATAATAAATAAAACGATACTTAAATTTATTTTTTGCATAATAGTTGGTATAAAAGGGCAGCTCAAGCGCTGCCCTCTTTATCAAAAGACTATTTATTTACTAAAAGAGAAATCATCAAGGAAGAATATACCCGGAGCAGCATGTCCTTCTCCACCAAACTGAATCACAATTCGGTCATAATCCTGGCGAGTGCTTACAGAACTGAAATCAAATGTCAATTCAATCCATTTATCAGTAGCCAGATTTGTTTTAGCTACTTCGGTTTGAGTTGTATAAGCGTTACCACCCAGACTACTGTTTTGCAATTTTACCGAAACCTGATGCTGAAGTTGGTTGATTGCTATCCAGCTACCTGCCACATCATAAGTACTTGTATAATCATTATACGAAGGAAGATAAACTTTTAACTTTATCTTATTCTGCTCAGTCAAATCAAACTTATAGGTCTTCGCATCAAAATAAATATTTGAATAGAAAGAAGATGTCTTCTGATACAAGAATACCTTGCTTGATGTGTTAACGCCAATCGGAGCAGGATTAGAATAGAAAGGATCTACCAACGGGCCCATATTGTCATAAGTGAAATTTACTTTCTTCGTTGCACTTTCAAAATCTTCGGACAATGGAGTAGCTTTAACCGGAATAACAATAATAGGTTTCACATTCTTTTCTTTTGGAATAAAACGATACCACCATTCATTACCAACTTCAGTAGTACTAGCACACTTCACATAAAGTTCATCAGCAGTAAGACTTAATATCTGATAAGTAGACGTACCGGCATAATGGCCAAAGAATGCTCCGTCACTTAAAGTCAGAGTTTTAGCAGATTCATTCAAACTAAATGTGTAGGCTGCCTTAGGTACATAAGCCACATCAAAATCTTTGGCTCCGGGAACTACTGAATTTGTATAACCTAGTGCTGCAAGAGCTTTACGGCCATTCTCATTGGTATAAACAAAACCATTATTTTTCCATACCATCTTCACTCCTACCTGAGTAAATGTAAATTCCTGAGTATAGAGACTACTTTCTGTTTTATCTTCTGCCGGACAACTCCACCAGATTGGCTTAGTTTCCGCTACAGGACCCACACCAATATGTCCGTCATGATACTGATCAAAGACCCATGTTTTACCAGTGAGGTTACTTGCTCCACCAGTCAGTGCATTATACATAGGAGTATTTAATAAAGACATATCATCATTTGCAATGTTAAAAGTCTTGGTAACAGATGCGAATCCACCCTTTGTGTACAATGTCATCACAACTGTATAATCACCTTTAAATGGATATTGAGCAGTGATTGATTCTCCTTTTCCTTTTGCATTATTACCTAAATCCCAGGTTGCAACACCTGCAATTTTAGAGGTATTTTTAAATTCAACTACGTTTGGTTTTGCAGCTGTAGGTGTAATAGTAAAGTCGAGCTGGTCCGATGTTGGCATTTCGCCCAGCGCATAATCAGAACTCTCCTGCGGATTGCAAGCTGTGATGACAAAGAGTGAAATCAATGCCAAAGTTCCTAATTTAAATATATTTTTCATATTTGTTTCCTTTAATAATTATATACTGATTAATATCCCGAATTCTGAACCAGCTTGAACTCTCCTTCTGTTTTTTCTATTTCAGATTGAGGAATTGGCAAGTATTTACAATGTTCATCCCAAGTTCTTACAGAAGAGAATGCAGGTTTGTTTTCAGTCAGCAAGGCAGTATCTCCCCAACGTACCAAATCCCAGAAACGCATTCCTTCACCCAGAAATTCACGACGTCTTTCCAACTTAATATTAGCTGTAGTAGCAGGAATAGAGTTTACACCGGCGCGTACTCTGATTTGATCAAGGCAAGATTGTGCAGTAACACCTTCAACCGGTACCACACCATCCATAACCATTAATTCTGCGGCATTCAATAACACTTCAGCATAACGGAATATGCGTAAGTTATTGCCAAAATTCAAATCAATATCTCCCGGAGGAGGGTTGTATCCTTTGCGGGCTGCATATTTACCCATAAACAATCCTGTATTCTGGAAACGTGCAGAATAGGTTCCGTCTTCAAACTTATTGATAGAGCCGGCACGACGTGTATCAGCATCTTCATAAATAGCATAAGCTTCTGTACGAACAGGTCCGAATCCCCAGCCACCGATAAATGGTTCTTGTCCTACAAGAGTATTTGGAGAAATAAATGCAGGAAGGTTAGTACCATATCCTTGCCAACCCGAAGCCCAGGTTTTTCCTTCAGGAAGTTGATTACTTTCAAGAATAGATTCATTACAGAATTCACCAGCTTCTAGCCATATTGCAGAGAAATCACCCAATAATGTATACTTGCCACTCTTAATTATTTCGACCATATCCTTCAATACTTCTGCATATTTAGCCTGATCTTTTTGGTACATCACAACCCTTGCTTTAAGCATCTGAGCTGCGGCTTTGGTTATACGTCCATCATTGGCAGCAGTTGTACGCATAGGAAGTTTATCACCTTCAATAGCAAAATCAACATCTGCTATGATCTTTGCATAAATTTCGTCGGCTGTATATTGTTTCGCCATATAAGGTGCAGGCAGATCTGATTCAAAGTATGGAATATTACCCCAGAATTTCCATAACCAGTGAGTGTAATAAGCACGAAGAAAATGAGCTTCCGCTTTGTACTGATTTAGATTAGCTTCAGATACACCTTTTGCTTTTTCGCAAGCCTGAATAACATTGTTACAACGGCTAATGCCACTAAAATAGATGTTCCATAATCCTGATGGAAGCTCAGTTGCCGTAGAGGTAAACTGAGAAAGACGGTATAACTGTCCCTGGTCACCGGCATCGCCACCACCTTTATAAATATCATCTGAACGTAAATCAGACATAAGAACTACACTGTTATAATTGTTTGCTGCATAACTATCAAATAAAAGTATCTGATAACAGGAAGCCAGGTTTGACAAAATAGCTCCCTCTGTAGCATCACCTCCAGCCTCTTGGGAAGATGTGGGAGTAATTGTCAGAAATTCATCGCCGCAAGAAGAGAAACCAATCATTGTGGCCAATGCTATTATAAAACTATATTTTTTCATATTTTCTTATTTTAAAGGTTAAAAGCTTATGTTTGCTCCTACAGAGATAGTTCTTGACTGAGGATAAATACCCTTGTCTACACCAATTGTTGTATAATTTCCTGCAGCAATTTCAGGATCAAAACCATCATATCCGGTTAAGGTCAATAAGTTTTCACCAGTGACAAACAAGCGAAGTTTTTGTATAGACACTTTTTTAGTCAGATTGCGTGGCAAGGTATAACCCAATTGCATCACTTTCAAACGAACATATGAGCCATCTTTAATATAAAGATCTGAAGAACGCCAGTTACGATTAGGATTTACAGCAGTCATACGAGGAATCTTATTCGATGTGCCTTCACCAATCCAACGGTCAAGTATCCATGACGGACGGTTCATTGCTGTGATATCACCACGTTGTGCAAAATCAAAGATGTCATTTCCTTGTGTTCCCTGGAAGAAGATATTTACATCAAATCCTTTCCATTCAGCACCAAGTGTAAGACCAAAAGTCCAGTCGGGCATTCCTTTACCAATTTTTGTTTTATCAGCATCAGTAATCAATCCATCAGGAATTGCTTTACCGTTTGCATCTACAGCTCCAGCAATATCCTGGAAAATAACATCACCCGGTTGAGCTTTCTCGCCATATTTAGCATTATATTCATCTGCTTGTTGCTGGTTCTGAATTAAACCATTCGTTTTAAATCCATAGAAATAAGGATAAACTTCGCCGTTCTTACCTTTTACATAACTACCTACACCCGAAGCACCAGCATCTTCATAAATTGCTTCACCACTGGCATTACCAAGTTTAATCAGTTTATTCTGTAAATAAGAAGCATTTGCCTGAACATTAAAAATAAAATCGTTTACCTTAAGTTTGTAACCAGTTTCAAATTCCAATCCCCAGTTTTCCATATCACCGGCATTAGCTATCGGAGCACCTTTACCTACATATGCCGGGATAGGTTGATCCATTAACATACCGTTTGTTTTCTTCTTGAAATAGTCAAAACCAAAAGTAAGCGAGTTATTAATGAATCTGGATTCAAAACCTAAATCTATCTGTTCTGATTCTTCCCATTTTACATCAGGATTAGAAATTTTTGAAGGACTGCTACCATATTGCATAGTAGAAGCATCTCCTGAACCAAAATAATAGTTTTGTCCACCGTCCATCAAACTAGTATATCTGAACTGTCCGATTCTCTCGTTACCATTCTTACCCCAGCTACCGCGTAATTTCAAATTATTGAACCATTCAGGACGATTTTCCATAAACGCTTCATTTGTTACGTTCCAACCAACAGAAAAAGAAGGGAAAATACCCCATTTATTACTTGGCCCAAAATTTGATGATCCATCACGACGAACAGTTGCCTGGAACATATATCGTTCATCAAAGTTATAATCCAGACGACCAAAGTAGGAAGCCAGCGTTAAGGATGAAAATCCACCTGTTCCCCCTGCTACTCTTTCTTTCTCTCTGTCAGCAATAGCGTAATCAATATTTGCTTTGCTTGGATCAGTCTCTAACAAATCATAATCATCTCCATAAAGTTCGCGAACTTTATATTCTTTTGCAGATTGTCCAACTAATAACGTAAGATTGTGCTTCTCTGCAAATGTCTTGGTATATGTCAGCGTATTTTCCACCTGCCAGGTATATCCACGATGCATATTTGAATAAACAGAACTTTGGCTTATGTCTTTTCCCTGAGTTGCGAGGAAGTAAGGGAATGTATATCCATCGTTACCCCAGAAAGCAAGGTCAACGCCAAAACTTGACTTAAATTTCAATCCATTGAGAACATTGATTTCTCCCCAGAATGTAGATACAAACTTATCGGAGTTTCCTCTTCCTAATGTAGGAGAATTAAGCATTGCTACCGGATTAGCAATTTCCTGAAATCCACTTGGAGGAGTTGAGAATACGTTACCATCTTTATCTTTCACAGCATAAGGATGAAGTGCTAATACTGCAGCAGGATCTGTTGCATAAACAGGTACAGTTGGATCAAAAGCCAAGGCACTACCTAATATTGAACCATATTCTGAATTAGTTTCAATGCCAGTTGAATTTGCTCTTGAATAGCCTAAATTGATTCCGACTTTTACCTTATTAAGGAATTTACGTTCGTTGGTTTCATAGATATTATATGTGTTATTAGCACGAAGACTCCAACGGTTAAAGTTTGATTTACCATAGTTACCGCCAACAATACCTTCCTGATCAAAATATCCTAAAGATAAGAAATAGGTAACTTTATCAGTTCCACCATTAACACTAATCTGATGACTTTGAACCGGAGCATCATAATTAAATGTCTTATCCTGCCAATCTGTACCTATACCTGCATTCTTAATCTGATCAGAAGTATACTTAGGAGAATTACCATCATTTATAGCTGCTTCATTCATAACAGTCATATACTCAGTAGCATTCAATATAGATTTCTTCTTCCATGGATTTTGCCAGCCATAAGAAACATCATAATTAATAGTAGTTTTTCCTGAAAGTCCTGATTTTGTTGTTACAAGGATAACACCATTGGCAGCACGAGCACCATAAATTGCAGCAGAAGCCGCATCTTTCAGAATCTCCACAGATTGAATATCCACCGGATTCAGATAATCAATACCACCATCAACCGGCATACCATCTACAATATAAAGAGGGTCACTGTTATTAACGGTACCAATACCACGAATCCTTACTTTAGAGTCAGCCCCTGGCTGTCCGGAACTTTTAGTAATTTGTACACCAGACACTTTTCCTTTTAATGCGTCTTCAACACGTGTAGGAGAAGTCTTCTCTAAATCCTGAGCGGTAACTTTACTAATTGCAGCAGTTACCACACTTTTTTTCTGAACTCCATAACCTACAACCACTACCTCGTCAAGAGTCTTTGAATCTTCAATCAAGATAATGCTTAAAGGTTTAGCATCAGTCACCACAACTTGTTGCTGTTTATAACCAACATAAGATACTACTAAAGTGCTTTTTAGTGGAATGGAAAGTGTAAACTGTCCATTCAGGTCGGTTATAACACCATTTGTGGTACCTTTCACTGCCACATTAACTCCTATTAACGGCGAATTATCTTCCCCCGCCAGGACTACACCTTTAATCTGTATATTCTGTGAAAATACAGTTAGGGTGAAACAAAATAAAAATAGAAATGATAATAACTTTTTCATAAGTATTATAATTAAGATTAACTATTTGAACAGTGCAAACATAGTTAATAAGCGTTTAATTTAAATTATTTTCACCTATTCATTATTACGTCAATCAAAATATATAAATACGTCAGCAACTCGTCAAAATAATATATAAAGCTGATATTCAGAGCAATAAGCATACGCACATTCATTTCGTCATGTTTCTTAAAACAAAAAAAAGCATTAACGGCCCGATTAAAAATCGAGCCGGAACAATATAAGATAGAATGATACGAAAAGTACTTAAAGTTTATTGGCTAAGTAGTCTGTTAAGCTCTCATCTCTATCCAGATCAAATTTCTTTCTAAGACGGTAGCGTATGGTTTCAACTCCTCTGAGGGAGATATTTAAAAGAGGAGCAATCTCTTTGGAAGAAAGATTCATTTTGAGATATGCACACATCATTCTTTCGTTGGCAGAAAGATCAGGGTGCTTTTCGCTCAAACGTTTCATAAAATTATTATGTATTAGGTCAAACTGTTCTTCTATACGTTTCAATACCTCGTCAGACTGTATATTCGAATCAATTTTACCATTCACAACCATCAGCATCTGCTTCGACTGTTTTGCTCCCTCTCCTTTCAATGTAGATATTACTTTGAATAATTCCTGCTTTATTTCAGTGAGCATTTCATTCTTCCGGACAAAGTTTATCATCAGATTTGCCATTTCCTGGCTTTTATGCTGAAGATCATACTCCAGCTTTTCATTTTCCAGCTCCATAATCTGATGCTCTTTCCGGGCATTTTCCTTTTCAAATTCTTTTTCTCTTAAGAAAAGTTCCTTGTCTTTTTCAAAAACAGCCTGTTGCTTTTTGCGTTTCATTCTTAAATCATCCCATCTGTAAACGTACCAAAGAAAACAGAAAAGAAGAATGGAATAGAATATATAGGCAATAGATGATCTATACCAGGGAGGCAATATCACAAACGTAAACTCATCAACAGAAGTTGTTCCATCAGCAAAAATCGCTTCAACCTGAAACGTATGCTCGCCTTCATCCAAATTACTATATTCTTTAGTTAACGAGGAGGTATAATCCGACCACTCTTTCTGATCCTTAAACCGATAGCGAAAACTAACTTCCTCTCCATGCGTAAAGGAAAACAAATCATACTCAAACCGGATAGAATTTCTTTGATATGAAATTTCCGGCACATAATTCTTCCCAAGAAAGTTATCTGAATATATTAAACTATCACTGGGATATGAGAGATAAACGGAACGTATATGTACAGCAGAACGTTCACTAGGTAACTTTCTTGTGGGAGTTTTTAGTAATGCAAAACCATAATCATTAGGAATTATTATCTGAGAATCAGAAATAGGAATCAATTTCTCGAATCCTTTTACTAGTTCAATGGAAGGATTTTCAATGGAATAAAAATTGCCCTCTCCTCCTTTTTTATATGTATCCAAACTAGCAACATTTATTCCACTGTTACTTAAACTCAACAGGTGATTTCCATACTCATAAAGTTTAAGGTAAGATTTTGTTCCATTCAACATATTGTTCATCTCAGGACAAATCTCTATTACGTCTCTTGCCTGATTATATCTGTAGATTCCCTTTGAAGTAGTAAAATAGATAATGCCGTTCACCTTATTTACATATACATTTTTATTAGAAGGTAATCCTTTATTCTTTCCGTAGAACTTAGTCCTCTTCACCCGGAAATTAGATGCATCAATTTCAAAGCGAATCAATCCGTTGTCATTGTTATGCAGCCATATTACATTGTCAGATTCAAACTCAAAATTTTCCGCAGAATCATTCATCCCCTCCATCCTTTTTTTCAGCTTCCACTCACCTTTTTCCTTTTGCATCAGGTAAATGCCATCATACAAGCCTAACAACACTTTATCCGGATTATTCCCCATTATTTTGCAATTCCAAACTCCGGATATAGATCCAATCCTTTTCATGGTTTCACCTTTCACCCAGAAAACGCCTCTGTCGTGCAAACAAAAAATATCATTACCCACCCGGCATAAATCCCATACCTGTCCACTAGATTGAGGAACATGACGAATATCAAGTGGTTTATCATTCAATGAGATGGGATAATGAGTGTAATAAAGTCCCCGATTGGTTCCAAGATAAAGAAATGATCCTGAAAGAATGGCCGAATATCCGGCTCCATAAGAATATGGATAAGAGTAAAGATTTGACAAAGGAGAATTCAGGCAGATATAATCAATCCCATTGTCGAGCCCCGCCCAAAGATTCTCGCGACTATCAAATCCAAGAGAAAGCACCGTATTGTTTTGAAGTCCGTTGTTCTCATTGAAATACTTCACCTGCATTGTGCTCTTATTAAGAATAATCAGGCCCATGTGTACGGTACCAAGTGCTATCTGATTTTTAGAAGATGCTACGGAGAATATTTCATTCTGCGACATAAATTTCTCTACTCCGGTAATAAATGGAGAGAGAATCTTTCCGTCCCAATAATAAAGGCCATCGTAAGCTGTAGCAATAATAACTCCTTTTTTATGGGGAATAATTCCACGTATTCTTTTTGAATTAAGCTCTTCTGCACCAGGTAAAGGAAAAAAAGTATTGCCAATAAGTATCTGAACTCCACGGTTCGTACCAATATATAAAATGCCATTGACAAGACTCGAGCAATCAATTTTACTATTTGCAGATATTAATGTATATTTCCCGTTGAGACATTTAAGTACGGCTCCGTCTGCCTGTAAATAAAGGATATTATCATTTTCATGAATCCGCCAGATATTACCTATTGAACGTAGTGAATATCTCACAGAATCCGACATACAATGATAAATCAGTTTTCCACGCTTATCTGGTTCAAAATAGCCGTACTCATTAATACCTCCCACATAGATTCTGTTACGAGTGCGGGAAGGAAAGACCGAACGCACATCCGAACCATTATTTAAAGGAAACACTCCCCAGTCACTGCCGTCAAATTGCAACAGTCCATTTTTATTAGCAAAGTAAACCCAGTTGTTATTATAAGAAGCAACTTGCCAGGTTTGCGAACCTTTACCATAAACCCCCTTTTTGTAATTGATAATAAAATTATTCCAACTTGCTGAGAGTCGGGTTAAAGGGAATAAGGATAGAACTAAGAATAAGAAATATCTATTCAGATTTTGTGTTATCGATTTCATGTATTTGGATTAATTTAAGGCTTATAAACGTATCCGACAACACAAATGTATTAATTAGAATTATCAAATCAAATTAGTTCTGCATAATTGTTACCTCATTAATCTCTTTTCTTGGTGAGTATGGCATAGGTGAGGCATGCCCTATGCGCATTAGCAATGTGGGATATTCTCCGTTTATATCTAACTTAGTCCTCATCTCTTCAGCCAGAACATTTATTTTACAAGGCTGATTTAAGAAAGCATCGGCCACTCCCAGTAGTGTAGTTTCAAGAAGAAAACGTTCCAAAGAGCGTCCCATGGCAATCCACCCCTCAGGAGTATTGTTGCTTGTAGTAAAAAGTACCAGGTGAGATGAAGAATCTATCTTTTTTTGATCCAGTTTATTTTGGGTCTTAGTATTTAACTGTAGCTTTAGAATCGGTTTCCTTATCCATTCCGGCACAGAAAGTGAATCCATTGCTGCATAAGTGAGCCCATCTCTATTCACTACCACCTGTTTCTTTTTCAAGCGAGACCATTTTATTAATTCGTCCTTAAAATCGTTATTATTCATCAGAATCTCATTCCCCCGATAAACGAATTCTCTGAGCTGGTTGAATTCTTCTTCACCATTCTTATAAAAGTAAGTATGAACATCATTCTCAAGCGAAACTCTTTTCAACACTTCGATTGTATCATCAGCTAAATGCCAGCCTGTGTACACCTTTCGGTTTGTCTGTCTTTTAGGTATCTGCATAAAAAGGGGATCAGTGTACAGCTTCTCCACCACCTGCAGATCAATATGAACATAATATTTACCCTCATCATCAGTAAGAATACTTACATACGACTCATAACCCAATTCATGGGCAGCTATGCAAAGATTTTCCGTTGCAGCACCCACACTTATATATAATGCTCTATGATCGTTATCAGCTACTGGTAATGAACGGCTAAAGTCTGGATAAACCTCAATAGCTTCATCAGCTATCTTAAACTTCCATGGTTGTGTGTTATGTCCTGATGGTGCTTTGATTGCATATTCCACCATCGTTGTAAATTCTTTCACGTATTTATATCTTTGATAATATCTTACAAATATATGTAATATATTGTATATAATGAAACAAAGTAATAAACTTTATATGATTATTTAAAAAAGATGCGGCCTTAGCCGCAAAAGAAAAAATGTTTATTGCTTAATAGCAATAATACAAATTTTAGAAGCTGTCTTCAAAAGCTGGAATAGAAAGAAAAGTTATTTAATTGACATCCGTATAGGAACAAAGTGTAAACCATTCTCTTCGTTTTCTACACAGACACGAAGAATAAAAGAGTTTCCCCAAGACATTTCAAACGCAGGAGGAGAATATTCGGTTAACATTAATGTATCATTATCTGGTTTAAAAGCTCCGAAGAAGAAACAAACGGCCACTAAATCTTCTTCGTCAATTTCAGCATATAGAACTTTTCCTGATATCAGTTCCGAGATGTTTTTGCATACGTCAAAGTAATGGCATACATGTTTCATAAAACGACGATAACCTTCTGTATCCATACGCCAGCTGGCATCAAATCTATTGAGCTTGAGCAACGATTTTTTTGTTATACCTTTTTCCATTTCCCTATTGATTTACTAACCTATTATTCTTTCATACGGGTAAAATTCAGCTCATCTGCAATCTTTACAGTTGCAAAATTAGTAAAAAAAACAATTATATACACCATCTTGTTTGCTATTATTACCAATTTATTAGTTACAGGAAGAGTTCTTAATATTCATACAAATAATAACATAGCCGGTAATCACTATTCAAAGCTTGTGACTAAAGCTAAAAATATCTTTTTTAGAACCATTTATCACAGATTATCAATGAACAGACTAACCTTTAAAAAGAAATAAAGCAAGGAGCAAAGACAAAACAAACCATTCTATTAACTGTTATATATTAGTGGTTAGTAGTACATAACACTATGATATATGAAAACTATTTATTTGTTTCTTCTCCTGTTGTTTTCCGTACTAAGTTGCTTTGCACAGGGTAATCCAAGAAAGACTGAATCTTTATCAGCTTATACAGTTAAAGGAACGGTGGTTGACTCTATTTCCAATCAGAGTGTACAATATGCAACCCTAAGTATTGCATTAGCACGCCTTCCCCAGAATCCTATAAAGGTGGTGGTGAGCGATAATAACGGTAATTTCACTGCGTCTTTTAATGCTTCTCCCGGTAGTTATAGTGTCTCGGTACAGTTTGTCGGCATGAAACCGGCAGTAAAACGGTTTACTCTTACCGATAATCAGAAAGTAGTTTCTCTGGGCAAAATCTATATGGCGGAGACCTCTGCACTGTTAAAAGAGGTTGTTGTTGTGGCACAGAAACCTTTAGTTAAGGTAGATATTGATAAATTGACTTACAGCATAGAAAATGACCCGGAGTCTAAGACAAGCAATACTTTGGATATGCTTCGGAAAGTGCCTATGATTACAGTAGATAATGAAGACAATATTCAACTAAAGGGATCATCCGACTTTAAAATTTACCTGAACGGGAAACCTTCCAATATAATAAGTAATAATCCGAGCGATGTGCTGAAGAGCATGCCGGCCAATAGCATCAAGAGTGTGGAAGTAATTACCGATCCTGGCGCCAAGTACGATGCCGAAGGTGTAGGCGGAATTATTAATATAATAACTGCCAAGAGTGGTTTTGACGGATACACTGCAACGATTCGTGGCAATGCCAGTGCACTGGGCCGTTCAGGTGGCGGGGCTTATGTCTCTTTGAAGAAGGGAAAGTTTGGTATCACCGGAAATTTCAATTATAACTACCTTAATTCGCCTTACAATGACTCTTATCTGGAAAGGACAAATAATATGAGCAGCACTGAGAAATACATGACTCAGAATGGACGTTCAAAGAACAAAGGTCCTTTTCAGTTTGGTACTATTGAAGCAAGTTATGAGATTGATTCGCTGAACTTAATCAGTCTCTCAGTAGACAGATTTAATGGTAAGATGACCAACCTTTCAGATTATCAGGTGGATGTAAAAGCGGCAGACCGTACTCCTTTTTACAGTTATGACAGAAACAGCTGGTCTACCAGAACATTTGGCTCAACAGATATGAGTGTGGATTATCAGCGCTCTACCCATCTTAAAGATGAACTGCTGACTATCTCTTACAAGTTTGAGAATAATCCGAATGATACCAAAAGCAATACCTTGCTCGAGAATCTCTCGGGCGCCGTACCATTGATATTGGCACGCACTCAGTACAACGTAAATAAGGCCTCAACAAATGAACATACTGCACAGGTAGATTATACACGTCCCATAAGTAAAGGACAGAAGCTGGAAGTGGGCGTAAAATACATCCTTCGCAAGAATAACAGCGAAACAGATCGCTGGCAGAACGATACAATAGTGATTGATCCATCAAGCGATTTTAAGCATACACAGAACATTTATTCGGCATATCTTAGCTACGACATCAAGGTAAACAAGTTTCAGTATAAACTGGGGTTGCGCGGAGAACGGACTTCACAGAATGTAAAATACCGTATATCTCCTGATATGAACTTTAGCACGAGATATTCTAACATAGTGCCCTCGGTTACTGTTTCTTATATGCTGAGCCAGATAGAGCAAATCCGTTTTGGTTATACAATGCGTATTCGCCGTCCGGGTATCCGGAACTTAAATCCGTACGTAAACAACACCGACCCGCAGAACATTAGTTACGGTAACCCGAAACTGAATCCTGAGAAGAGCAATAACTTGAATCTGAACTACAGTAAATTCTTGCCGAAATTAAATTTCAATGTCAGTTTAAGCTACAGCTTTGTTAATAACGGAATAGAGAGTTACACTTTTATAGATCCCGAGAAACCTAATGTGAGCCGAACTACTTATGATAATATTGGCCACAGTCAGCGAACAAACTTCTCTCTGTACGGAAACTGGAAGGCCACAACCAATCTGAATATTATATTAAACGGTAGCGTTAATTATGTAAACATGAAAAGTGACGCAACCCAGTCCACTGGAGCACTTAGTACCAATGGTTTCTTCTACAATGGATATACAGCTATTCAGTACACGCTCCCCAATGACTATCGTTTGAATCTGAATGGAAATTACTTTGCACCAAGAATTAATCTGCAGGGTAAGTCGTCGGCGTTCTATTACACCAGTGTCTCCATCAGCAAAGACTTTATGCAAAAGAAACTGTCGGTTTCACTCTCTTGCATAGATCCGTTCTGGAAAACAAAGAAATACACTAGTACAACAGATGACAAGGCTTTTTCTATGAAGAATATAAATTATATCAATGCCCGCGACTTCAGAATAAGTGTATCTTACCGCTTTGGAACAATGAAAACATCGGCCACAAAGAAAGCTAAAAAGGGAATTACAAACGATGATATAAAGAACGGAGAGAATCAGGAAGAAGAAATAAAAACGAATAACCAGTAAGGAGCTCACCGAAGAATGATTAAACACATTCTTATTTAGACCCGGGTGTAAACGCTATTCAGACCCGGGTCTAAAGTTGATTTACATCCGGGTCTAAATCAGCCTGAGACCCGGGTGTAAATTGTAAATCTATTAGATAAAATCGAAAAAGAGCGCCCAACAAATATTGAACGCTCTCTGTATTAATTAAAACTCTGCTAAATACTTACTCTGCAGATATCTCGTCAATGAACATTGTGGCAGCCTTGCCCTTTCCACCGTGCCAGTCAGGGATAGAATTAGTGTTATGTGCAACCACCTTCACAAACCTGGCTTGTGAAGAAGGAAAGCTAAGTGTATATTCTGTTACTCCGTTTCTGTCTCCTTTCTGAGCTTCAGGGATAGTCAGCTTTGCAGCTTCTTTAAAGTCCTGTCCGTCAGCCGACAGATAAGCTACAATATCTTTCGGAGGGAAGATCCAGTCTCCTTTAGCAGCTAAAGTACCCACACGAACAGACGATAGTTTTGTGCTTTCAGCCAAATCAATAGTTACATCCATCGGCTCTGCCAGAAAACCTATCCACATGCCGGATAGGTAGTTATTGCCACCACGAATACCATCTACCAATGTAGAAGCACCGCCAAAGGTATAGTTCTTACTAGGATTTGTATTAAGCACCACCTTCTTTGCAGTAGTCTTGCTGAAAGCAAATGGCTGTTCTAAATTACCAGTCTTTATGTTACTTCTGTCCACCATTACTTTGAGCGTACAAGAGTGACCAATCTCAACGGGTGAAGTATATTTGCTGCTATTTACAGAAGGCTCTGTTCCGTCAACGGTATAGTAAACAGGAGCATCACCAATGGCATCCAATGTAGCTTCTACACATCCTTTATCTGTATTTACAGCATACTTACCATTCACTCCAAAAATATGTTTGGCATAGTTTAATCTCATTGTATCATAGATATTTGCAATATGACCGATACGGGTAAGGAAGTCGGGATAGTTTTTATTTTCAGGGAGTGTCCATTGTACTTCGCTCAATGCAGCAAGACGTGGAAGCAACATGTATTCCAGATGCTGATTGGAAAGAACGTATTCAGTCCACAAGTTAGCTTGTGTACCAATAATATATTTACTTTGCTCCTTTGTCAGTTCAGAAGGAACCGGTTCAAAGGAATATACTTTCTCAACGTTAGTAAATCCTCCGATACCAAATGGTTCGTTAGGATCAAGAGATTGGTAATAATCAAAGTAAAGATGAGAAACCGGAGTCATAATCACATCGTGTTTCAGCTGTGCAGCTTCAATTCCGCCTTGTATTCCTCTCCACGACATTACGGTGGCATTAGGAGCAACTCCACCTTCCAGAATTTCATCCCAGCCAATTATCTTGCGACCTTTGTCGTTCAGAAACTTCTCCATCCTGGACATTGTATAGCTTTGCAATTTTGCTTCAGCCGTGTGTTTACCATCTGATGTCAAACCAAGTTCCTTAATCTTTGCCTGGCATGTGGGACATTTTTCCCAGCGTACCTTAGGGCATTCGTCTCCACCAATATGAATGTATTTTGAAGGGAAAAGTTCCATAACTTCAGTCAGTACATTTTCAAGGAAAGTAAATGTAGACTCTTTTCCTACGCACAACACATCATCGTTAACGCCCCATTCGCCCCACACGCTGTAAGGACCACCGGTACATCCCAGTTCCGGATAAGCAGTCAAAGCAGCAACCATGTGTCCGGGAAGATCAATCTCGGGAATGATAGTAATGAAACGATCCTGAGCATATTTCACAATCTCTTTGATTTCGGCCTGAGTGTAGAAGCCTCCGTAAGGTTTGCCATCGAAGTTCCCCCACTCTTTCTTAATCATTGTCTGCTTGCGGGTACTGCCTATAGTAGTCAGCTTTGGATATTTCTTAATTTCGATTCTCCATCCCTGATCGTCTGTCAGATGAAAATGCATATAGTTCAGCTTATGAACAGCCAGCACATCAATGTATTTCTTCACCTCATCCACACCAAAGAAATGGCGCGACACGTCGAGATGCATACCTCTGTATTTGAAACGTGGAGTATCTTCAATTGCTACGCAAGGGAGTTCCCATTTCTGGTCCTTAGCCAGCTCTTTTCCATAAACAGCAACCGGAAGCAACTGTTTTACAGTTTGAATGGCGTGGAAGAAACCTTCGGGTGCAGATGCTTCAATCACCACCCTGTCACTCTTTACATTAAGCTTGTATCCTTCTGCAGGAATTGCTTTATTCATAATAAAAGAGATAGCATTAGCAGATGCCTTTTTAGTTGCTGTGGAACTGACTTTTACATCAATGCCCGAAGTCAGCCCCAATTGCTTTGCAAAGTCTTCAGCTACTTTTGCACACTTACTGTCAATACCCGACTGAACGATAAATTCGCATTCATTACTCAACATAAAGTGTCCATCAGCCTTCTGTATTGAGTTTGGAAGAGGAACAAGATCATAGTTTCCCGCTTTCAGCACATTCCCGTGAGTTAAAAACGAGCAAAATAGAAGAATAGAAAAGAGTTTTTTCATGTTGCTTTTTCTTTATTTAAAGGATTTATTAGGTATAATGGACAAATATAAAAAAAATCTTATTGATTTGAAAAATAAGCTATAAGAATAACCTTTTATAATAAGATATTTTAAAAACCATTCATCCGTTTCATTTCATCATTAATAAAGTCAGGAGCTATCCGCCATACCAAAATCAAGATATATCACTCATATACAGACAACTATTTATAGAAAGTCTTTTTGCTAACTGAATTGCACGAAAAATAAAATCAATATGTGCTTTTACTCTTTCTATCGTCAATATTAAGACAGATTTGTCGATTTTACTTCATTAATTTCAGCATTCTTTTATCAAACATTTTATCAGAAAGGACGCATCTAAAAGTCAATCAAACGAAACAAACAAAGCATTATTATTGTTTCTATATTATAATAGACACATTAAATTCAGGAGGGTATTGCAATGTCACTTGAGTACAACAAAGAAAAGTCTGACAAAGAACGGCATTTGATGATAAAAGAGCAGATCGAGTTCAGAGGGATAAGAAACAAAGCCCTTCTGTGCGCTCTTGAAAAAATACCCAGACATCTTTTTGTGCCTTCGGAATTCTGCGAATATGCATATTCAGACCAGGCGCTTCCCTCTTATTGCGGTCAAACAATATCACAACCTTATATTGTTGCAAAGATGACAGAGCTGCTTTCTCTTAAGAAAACCGACAGAGTTCTTGAGATAGGAACCGGAACGGGATATCAGACAGCCATTCTGGCCGAGCTTGCCGGTGAAGTCTACACCATGGAGATTATTCCGGAGCTTTATGAAATAGCAAAAGCTAACCCGGTTATACAAATGTATAACAACATTCACTTCATTCTTGACGATGGGTATAACGGGTATGAAGCAGCGGCTCCTTTCAATGCGATAATTGTAACTGCAGCACCTCCATATATTCCGGAAATATTGATAGAACAACTATCTCCCGGAGGAAAAATGGTAATCCCCGTTGGAGTATCCGAACAAACGCTCTATCTTCTCACCAAGGATATAAACAGAAAGGTGATAATGTTCCCACTTATAGGCGTTCAGTTTGTTCCAATGAAGAGAAAGAAATAAAGATCACTTACACGTGCAACCCTTTTTTATATTCGCCCGGCGTTAGCCCTGTTAAGCTTTTAAAGAGCTTATTAAAATAAGATATGTTATCAAAAGAGAGATTGTAGGCTATTTCCTTTATAGGCAAATCATCAATGATTAGCATTACCTGAGCCCTTTCTATCTTCTTCTGATTAATGTATTGCGTTGGAGTGCATTTCATCTCTTTCTTGAAAAGCCGGATAAAATGATCGTCAGTGAGAAAGCATAAGCCCGACAGCTGATTGATATTTATTGTCTTATCTATATTTTTCCGGATATAGCGTAATGCCTTTAATATCCTGTTATCGGTTACCTCTATCCTTAGCTCGGCCATTTTCAGAAATCGGGAGAAAAGCTGTTGCAAAATCCCTTTCGTCTCTATTATCAGATAATATGGTAATTGCGCATTTTCTGAAATATTTTTCATCAGAGTCTGGGAATTATCATAGAACGAAGGATCATAGCGTTTCAATTCACGGTCGGGATTTATCTCCAGCAAGCGTTTCACCAATTGAACATCTACAGATGCAGCTTCCACCTCAACAGGCATATTCAGTTGTTCTATGATACTTAGCGTGTCTGTCTGTTCCTCGTAGATATGAATATAGTACAAAGAGAAATATCCGTCGCACACATAGCTGTGTAGCGTAAAAGAAGGTATCAGATACAGATGTCCGGGAGTAAGATTATAAGTACCTTCGGGCAATACAATCTTAGCACTGCCACCTTCCACCCAATATAACCTTGTAAACGGACTACTTACATTACTCCAGTTCCAGTCGGCATTATGAACGGCATGCCCTATATTCAGCAAAGTAAAGTTTAAGCATTCTTTCTCTTTAGACATATACGTTTTTCTTTTTCACCTGAGCGAAGATAATTTAATAATTCAGATATTGTTCCTATTTAAACAGGAAAGATAGAAATAATATTATTTTTTATCGGAATAATGCCAACCAGAAAGCATTAACAAGCACCTTTTATAGCTATGTTATAGATAGTCACCCATTTCATAAAATAACAAAACATCGAAATAATGTTATAATCTATCGGGATAGTATAATATTAATAGAATCATACTCTATATATTTGCAATTGTAGAATAGTCAATTTTATAAAACCTTTTTCATATAAGAATAAACACATGAAAAACATCTTATTCATTACCTTATTTACAGCCTTCTTTGGGCAGACAAGTTTTGCGCAAGACAACAGTCAGTCAGCCAGTACAGCAAAAGAGCCCATGCAGACCGGAAAGTTTCAGCCTACATGGGAATCACTGAAACAATATGAAGTACCCGAATGGTATCGTAATGCAAAGTTTGGAATCTGGGCCCACTGGGGACCTCAATGTCAACCGGAAGATGGTGACTGGTATGGCCGTGGCATGTACGAAGAGGGATCTGGTCAATATAAATCTCACCTTCAAAAGTATGGTCATCCTTCAAAGTTCGGATTCAAAGATATTATCCATGAATGGAAAGCTGAGAACTGGGATCCGGAAAAACTTGTGAAACTGTATAAGCGTGCAGGTGCTCAATACTTCTTTGCAATGGGTAATCACCACGATAATTTCGACTTGTGGGATAGCAAATACCATAACTGGAACTCAACCCAAATTGGTCCTAAGAAAAACATTCTTGACGGCTGGACCAAAGCTGCCAGACACAACGGTTTACCTTTCGGAGTTAGTATTCATGCCTCTCATGCATGGACATGGTACGAAACATCTCAGGGAGCCGACAAGCAAGGCCCTCTAGCCGGAGTTCCTTATGATGGAAAACTTACTAAAAAAGATGGCAAAGGACAATGGTGGGATGGTTTAGATCCGCAGGAACTATATGCACAGAATCATGAGTTAAGTAGTAAAAACCAAAATCCAGGTGCCATCCATTCTCAATGGGAATGGGCAGATGGTGCATCCGTTCCCAGCAAGGAATATTGCGATAATTTCTATGACAGAACCGTTGATATGATTAATAAGTATCATCCCGATTTACTCTATTTTGATGATACAGCGCTGCCTCTATGGCCTATTAGTGACGCCGGACTCCGTATTGCTGCTCATTATTATAACAGCAACATGAAAAGAAACAAAGGGAAACTGAATGCTGTTATCTTTGGGAAGATTCTAACTGACGAGCAAAAAGAATGCCTTGTATGGGATGTAGAAAGAGGTGCTCCGGATAAGATGCAGGAAAAGCCTTGGCAAACATGTACTTGTATCGGAAGCTGGCATTATAATCGTTCCATTTACGATAACAACCGATATAAATCGGCCAAATCAGTTATACAAATGCTTGCTGATATAGTAAGTAAAAACGGTAATTTACTGCTAAACATCCCTGTTCGTGGTGATGGAACTATCGACGATAAAGAAGTGGCTGTATTGGAAGGAATTGCAGGATGGATGGATATTAATAAGGAATCTATCTTCGGTACTCGTCCCTGGACTACCTTTGGAGAAGGTCCCGATGCCGAGAAAAAGAATCCGATGAATGCACAAGGATTCAATGAAGGCAAGAACAAATACACTGCTGAAGATATCCGTTTCACAGAGAAGGACGGAACACTGTATGCCATTGTAATGGAATGGCCCGAGAATGGCAAAATTGTTATCAAGTCATTGGCTGCCGGTTCTCCTAACTATGAAAAGGAGATTAAGAAAGTACAGTTGCTAGGAAGCAGAAAAGCTTCGTTTACCCGTGACAATACCGGACTCATCGTTGCTATTCCAGAACAGAAGCCAAACAACATGCCACTGGTTCTGAAGATTAATAACTAACCTTAAGGCATTAATAATATGGAAACAAAAGAAACAGGATATCGCGTTCAGGAATATAACGGACCGATAAAGAGATATTGTCAGACTCTTGATTTGAAGGATGATCCCGAACTGATTGCCGAATATAGAAAAAGACACAGCGAAGCTGAAGCATGGCCCGAGATTCGTAACGGAATCAAAGAGGTAGGTATCCTTGAAATGGAAATATATATACTAGACACACGCTTGTTTATGATTGTGGAAACACCACTCGATTTCGACTGGGACTCGGCCATGAACAAACTGGCCGCCTTACCTCTCCAGGCAGAATGGGAAGAATACATGTCCATCTTTCAGGTCTCAGAGCCGGGAGCTTCATCCGCCGAGAAATGGAAGCTTATGGACAGGATGTTTCATTTATATAATATCTAGCTTAGTTGCAAATCAGATACTAAGTTTTAACTAGTTTTTCCCGAGAGTAGAGTTGTTAATGTTTTTTGTTTTAAATCCTGCAATAAAAGTAGCGTAGTGATACGTCCTTTTATTGCAGGATTTTTATATAGCAGTTATAGTATTCACTATAAATCCCAGTTTTATTCCGCCACAAGCACAATCTGCTGCTTCTCGTACACATCAACTTTTGGCAAGGTTACTATGCTTTCTGCTCCTTTAAAGTCGGGCCAAGCCGATTTGGGGAGATAGATAGGTGCATCCTTACTCAGAGGCAGGATTGAGATAGTCAGTTCTTTGCTATAAATATCCGGAGCATAGCGCTTCAAGCCAAGCTCGAATGGTTTGCCATTATAGAAATTGTCGGTCAGCAACTTACCATCCAGATAAATCCTTGCCACATCGCCTACGTAAGGAATGCGAAGGTAAAGATCGCGTTGCGGATTTATCTGTTCGGGCAGCTTAACCGACCACACAGCAGCCCCTTTCTCAAAGTCAGAATCTTCAGGTTGCATGGCTACCTTTGCCTTGCCCATCTCAATCTTCCTTGCTACTCCGGCTTTTCTTTTCAGCTCAAGAGAGAGAGTGAGCGTCTTCACATCGGGTTGCTTTATGTCATAACGGGTAAACAAACCATCTGACGTACCATTTAGTTGGGTGCCGTTCATTGATAGTTTCTTCGGTGCCGGATATACATCCACTGAAGCCTTGTCGGTAGTCCGGGTATCCAGTTGCAAGCGGTTGCCATCACACGTTAGCCCTGCAACGGAAATGAACAAACGATCCTTCCCTGCCAGCTTTGCCTTCCAGCAAGTCAGTGAAGCAGCATCGCTTAGCACCACAACATTTATCGTTGTGCCCGATGCATCACGCAGACGAATGGCCGCGCCAGTGCCACACTTCACATCTGCAAAACAGATACGTCCGCCTGCCCTCTTTGCCTTTACGGAAGAAGAGACAATAGTCACCCCTTTCCCTGCAAATGCAAACTCAGCCGGTATGCCTTCGCTCTTTGCAAACACCACGGTTAGTTCCTTTCCATCGGTCAGTTTCGCGATGGGCTGAGCAGTTGCATAGACCAGCGAAGCCCCGTTCAGTTTCATGTTAAACGGCCAGAAGAAGCTGCAATCTGAAGGAACGGTTACAGGTGCCGAAGGGAAAGTCAATCGGCCATCGGGCATATCAACATCAAACTGCACACCTTCTTTCGGAGTCAGCGGTTTCAGTCTGTGATAGTTGTTCACAAACACATAACCACTGCGCCCGTTACTTCTTACACACCAGCGCAACACCGAGTCAGTCTTAAAATCTGTCGGTGCATTGGCCGGAAATGCAGACTCCATGGTTGCCAGTTCCGAACCAAAGTCGTGCAAAAACAGATGCAACCGCCTAAGCAGATGATACTGCCCGTTCATCTGTCCGAACTCTCCCAATGGAGCCTGAAAATCGTACGATTTCACCGGCAGATCGTTCCAGTAAGTATGACTACTGGCCTGCTTCTCGTTCAGCGTAGAAAGCTCTCCTTCCGGATTGGTTCCCCCGTGATACATGTAATACCCCGGCAGGTTACTGCCCGACCCCACACGTACCAGAGCCATTGAATAGACATCCATCGGAGCAATGCTTATGCGGCGGTGATAGCTCGGCATCATTCCGCCACCCAGCTCGCAGGTAAGGTAAGGATAAGCCAGATCACCTCTGTCGTCCTTGTCCGATTGCTTAGGTAACTGCTCAGTGGCAATCACCGTTGATCCGCGGAAAGAACGGAAAATATAGCTCTTGCCGTAATCGCCCGGCATCTCCTTCAGCGACCTGTCCCAGAACCCGTCGGGATAATCGCCGTACAGCGGAATAATCTCGCCAAAAGTAGCCGGCGTACTCAGCTTTGGCCATCCCGTTCTTGTGTAGAGCGGCACATCAAAGCCAATCTCCCTTACCATCTTCTTCAGCGTCATCAGGTGTTCCCACCGTCCACCATATTCATTCTCCAGCTGAACCCCTATTACCGGTCCGCCATCCTTCCACATCATTCCCTTCACCTGCTCAAAGATATGATCATACCAGTTCCGTAACTTACCCAGATACTGGGGATTATCCTCACGCAGCTTAAAACCACCGTTCACCAGCCATTCAGGAAAGCCGCCGTTGCGCACCTCACCGTGACACCAGGGCCCAACTCTCAGAACCACATACAGGCCCAGCTCATTGCAAAGCTCCACAAACCGATGCAGATCATGCTGTCCGGCCCAGTTATACTTTCCTTCCACCTCTTCGTGATGAATCCAGAAAACATAAGTAGCCAGAATATTTATCCCTCCGGCCTTCATCTTCAGGAGCTCATTGCGCCATTCGGCCTCGGGATAACGGGAAAAATGGAACTCTCCCATCACCGGCAGCACAGGCTTACCGTTCAGCAACATACACTGCGAGTTAAACGTTACAGAGTTCCCCTCGGGATTCACTGCTGTGCCCAGGTGAAATACATTTCCGTCCATCTGTCTTCCTTGCGGCACCTTCACCAAATACTTTCCCGGCCTGCCCACATTCAACTGCGAGACTCCGTGCAGATTATCGTTTCCAACAGCGGCTACCGATACATTGGTGCCATAAAGACAGCAAGCCGCAAGCAGTCCGCCTACGATATATACTTTTTTCATTCTTATGATTTATAAATTTGTGAGATAACTAATTACTGCGGAAAGATAAGAATTATTTGCAGCATGGGCAAAAAATAAGCCTACCATAAGTGTATCATAGCAACCTACGATACTTATGGCAGGCTTATCAGTTTATCACTAACGTTCTAAATGAGGCAAACTCAATGAATAGCTTCTACGGGACAAACAGCCGCACACAAGCGACATTTACTACATTTGGACTCATTAATAAACACTACATCATCGAGAGTAACCAAAGCCTTACTGGGACAGATGGCCCTGCACTCTCCGCAGTCAATACAAAATTCAGGATCAATTCTCGGGAACGGTATTTCATCAATACGTTTACGGCTCTTAGGCATGACTGCCTGAGAGTTGACAAGTTGTTGTTTAATTGTTTCAGACATAAGGTATATTATTTAAAAATATATTTCTATGTGCAATCATTATAAAAAACAAATCCAAACGGATGAATGTTTTATTAAGCTTGATTGCCTGTGTTTTCTTTTTAAGTTTCAGGAAATAATGAGTTGGTTAAAATCAGCACTTAAATTTAACCATAATCAGAATCTATACAAAGATAAAATTATTTTTCAAATAAATATGCATAAAATGAAACTATTTTAAGGAGATTAGAAAAGTCTAATATTTAACATATAAGCGGTATACAATAAGATTAGGATGCCCTATATTACAATAATATAAAACTGTATTTTAATACTATATTATTTCACAATAAGTCAACATATCAAAGAAAATAAATATAAAATAAAGTCACAATTATATTTGCAAATAAATTAGAACCCCTCATTAGCACATAAAAGAAAAAATATAGCGCATAGATAGTAAAAAGATTTATTATTCATATAGCTAAAATTATTGCCTTTACCTTCCCAAACCATTCCTCAATAAATAAAATCCATTCTCCAATAAATAAAAATTATTCTAGAATAAATTTAATACATTTTTATGTAGTCATGAGTGTAACGTTCTGAGAATTATAGAAATTACAGAATGCATTGCACAGATACATAGTTATTTATTAATACATTTATTTTTGCATAAAAATTAAATAGTTAAACACATTTGTTTATATTAAGTTAATTTATTTATCTTTGCGCCCCGCTTTAAAAAGTTTGTTTTAAAAGCTTATTTCACAAATTATTAATCATCAAAAAACATATCACTTATGAATTACACAGACGAAAATCCGCTGAATGAATTTTCAGGATTTATCAGAGTATCTGACTTTGCAATGCTCTACTTTACAGGTTACTCGAGACCGGAAACAGCCACCCGGAAATTCAGAAAAAAGATCAGAGAATCGAAGGTTATGTTTGAAATGCTAACGGCCAACGGATATGATGAAAACGACAGACAGTTGGCTCCCGGACTTGCGAATATGATTGTCAAGGCATGGGGACCACCTGACGCATACAAAAGAAGATTATCCACGAAAGACTGAATATCACCAATTTTGTAAACTATTGAAGATTTCATTTACCCGGTTTTATAATTCAAAAAAGACAAATTGAGCGGTTTATAATTTATTATAAACTTATTTTCTTATTTGTTTATTCTGTGACACATCCGCGTGCACCTAAATTTTTAAGGGCTCTGCAAACGGCTATTAATCAAATACATAACGAGCAAAAAACGGGGCCCAAGTAGGGGCCCCAGTTTTGTTTAAAAGTTTCATCATAATTCCATCCCCGTAAAGCCAAATAATCTCAAAACACACCAAAAAACATCGTTAACCACCATAGTCTCATATTTACACACATTTCACGCCGTTTCACACCAAATATTTGGAACGCATTTCCGGTTTGCATACTTTTGCATCCGTTAGCTGAGAAGCAATAATTTAATTACCACGTAAACCACTTACAAATGAACGAAGAGAAAAACATTTTGCCCTATGATGCACTAACAAAGGGATACATTTTAGTACCCAAAGCGTTATTAATTGAAGCTTTAAACCAGAGAGAAAGTGAGTTCACCTACCTGGAAGCATTTTTAATGGTGCTTACCAAAGTTAATTACAAAGATTCTATTGCCAACATCCGCTCTTGTAACGTTGAATGCAAAAGAGGTGAGTCACTGATGAGCTTCGTAAAATGGGCCGGGTTGTTCCATTGGAAAAGGCACAAAACAAGACGCTTTTTCACCAAAATAGAGCAGAAAAAATTAGTTGAAATTATTCCTACAAACATGTCGGGCATTACCCGCGTGAAGGTGGTTAATTATGACTTGTGGACCAGCAAACCTGCCGAGAACTGGGAACATAAAAAAACATATAGCGAGGAGATGTTCGAGAAGTTCTGGGATGAGTTTCATGAAACAACAATGACCCGGAAAAGGGAGATTGGGGCAGCACGCAAGGAGTGGACAAAACTTTCGGAAAAGGAACGTAAAATGGCTGTGGAACAGATTTACAGTTACTATATGGGGGTGGATGACACGCGTTACATAAAGAGGGCTTGTAACTACTTAAGAGACAAATCTTTTCTTAACGATGAAATTTATTAAATTTTATATATTAAATCATTAGTATGAATAAACATATCAACATGCCTTTTGCGCTCGATTACGAAACAGCGGTTCTGGGAGCTCTGCTTCTGGAGACAAAGGCTATGGCACTGACAAGTCAGTATCTGCGGCCGGAAATGTTTTACGAGGAGAGGCACGGGATGATTTACAGCGCAATAGAATGCATGTTCAACGAGGGGCGCAGCATCGACATCATCACCGTGACCGAGGAGCTGAGACGCCGCGGCGAGCTGGAAAAGGTGGGCGGTCCGTACGTTATTGTGCAGATTAGCAGCGAGGTGGTGAGCTCGGCTCACCTGGAAACGCATGCGCTGACGCTGAAGGATTATTTCATTCGCCGGGAGCTGATAAAGGGGCTCAGCAAATCGCTGGCCAAAGCTACGGACATAACGGTGTACACGGAGGATGTGGTTTGCGAAACGCAGGAGTTGCTCGACGGCATTGGCAAGGATGCGGCATGGCAAAAAACTGCCCGTGAAATGGATGTGCTGATGGATGACACCATTAAGCTGGCCGCCCAAAGGAGGGAGGAGTCTGAAAATGGTGTTACTGGTATTCCTACCGGGCTGGACGAACTGGACAAGCTGACCGCCGGTTGGCAGAATGGCGACCTGGCAATTATTGCCGCACGTCCGGCGGTGGGTAAAACAATGGTTACCCTCCACCTGGCCAAGGAGGCTGCCAAAGCGGGATTCAACGCGCTGTTCTGCAGCATCGAGATGCAGGGCGAGCGATTGGGCGACCGTCTTATTCTGCTGGAAAGTAACGTGAACCCACACTGCTGGCGCAGCGGACTGACTCCGCCCAACGAGTGGATTGAGGCGCAGAGCACAGCAAAGGAACTGGCCAAACTACCTATCACTATCGACGATAATCCGTCGATGAGCATGGATTATATCCGCGCCGAGGCTCGTTTGCTGAAAAGTAAGGGTAAATGCGACATCATCTTCATTGATTACCTGCAGCTTACCGAGATGAGAACGGGCGAAAAGATGCTTCGCAACCGGGAACAGGAAGTGGCCATCGCCACCCGCAAGGCGAAGTTGCTTGCCAAGGAGCTCAACTGTCCGGTAATTCTGCTCAGTCAGCTGAACCGTGACTCGGAGAACCGTCCCGGCAAACGCCCACAGCTGTCGGACTTGCGTGAATCGGGTGCCATTGAGCAGGATGCGGATCTTGTATTTTTACTTTATCGCCCGGCATTGGTTGGCATAACAACGGACAAAGAGAGCGGCTACCCCACCGAGGGTCTGGGTATGATGATTGCCGCCAAGCACCGTAACGGTGAGACTGGCACGGTGTATTTCTCGCATAACAAGAGTATGACGAAGATTGAAAACTATGTGCCTCCTATGGAGTGGCTTATAAAAAATAGTAAATAATTCAGTATTCACTTGCATATAAAATATTTTTACTGTAGATTTACAGTGTTTTATTTATGGGCAAGTTCATTGCTTGCTTTATAACCATTTATCCCTAACCACTAAAAAGGAGAGAACCACCTAGGTCTCTCCTTTTTCATGCAATCAAATCAAGCTTTTTTCAAGGTTCTCCCAGATAACCAACTATAACCTTCACCTGCATTGGTGTAAAAATACGGTTCCGATGGTTGTACTCCAGGCGGGAAAGCTCCGCTACAAGGGCTTTGTTGCCCGACATCCACCTCGCTAGTGTACGCAGCGCTCCGCTTATGCACATGCCGGGATTATACAAACCGGCCAGTTCAACCTTGGTATACGCTCTGATTTTAAAGTCTTCTTCTAATTCTATCATAGTATTTATTCTTTTTTGTCCTTATAAAGTTACGAATTTTCAGTCAATAATCCAAGAATTAAAGGCGATATAATGCTTTATCATTGTAAGTAAATCACTCTGATATACCCCAATACGTTCTACTGTTTTGCCCCATTGCAAGTAACCTATCTTTGTAGAGTTAACAAGAGAGAGATGGCCATCAGCAAGTAGCAATAATCAATTAAAAACAGAAAAAGATGAGTGTAAAATATTCAGTTGTAATGAGAAAAAACCCTTCCAGAATTACAGAACCGGCAAAGTATTATGCGCACGCGCAAGCTTATGGCGAAATGGATTTTGATTCGCTTTGTGAGGATGTAAACGCGCGTTGTACGGTAACCAAGGCGGATGTATCGGCAGTGGTTGAGAGTGTGCTTGAGTCGATGAAGCAAAGCTTGTCGAAAGGTCAGATTGTGCGCCTGGGAAACTTTGGCAGTTTCCAGATTGGAATCAGCAGCAAGGGTGCCGAGAAGGAAGACGAGTACACCTCTTCCATGATTCGTGGAACCAGAATCGCCTTCCGTCCGGGTAAGTTGCTCACCAACATGCAAAAAACGCTGGCCTACTCGCAAGTAGCCAAGCTTCCGGTAAAGGTTGTTGCTGCTTCTAAAACCGGAGTGTAAGCGAGTAGCAAAGAGCAAACCGGAGAGGCGGTTCCTTTTCAGGAGAAGCCTCTCCTACTTTAATTCAACCAATAAATAAAAAACAGAAAAATGAAAATTATAGACGGCATAATAAACATTCTGCAAGTGCTTCTTCCCTTCCTGAAAAAGAAGGATGCCAAGCAGGTTCAGGAGTTCACCGATCTGGTAAAGAGCCAGTTCGACTACCTCATGGAGCAAATCACCGGTTTGAAACGGACTACTTTGAACTATCCGAGAAGGTGCGCCAGATGTATCAGGAGATGATCATTCTCAATGCTCAGCTAAATACGGCACTAAAAGGGCAATGTTTGGTAACTGCGTGCAAAGACAGGCAATAACTTTAAGCGGGTGAGACTAACCTCTCACCTGTTTTCACCATCATCATCATCTGTGACTAAAAAAAAGAGGACCAATCTATCACAGATTAATCCCCCTCATACAAAAAGCGAGCAATTCAACTATCGCTATGAACGATTATTTATTCTTATTATACCATTCTACAAATTTGTTCCACTTATCTTCATTGGCCGACTTCCATTTTGAAAAGCCTTCTTCATCGCCCTTCATGAGCAACCAATGGTTATACGCTTCATAATGTCCGGCATCGAGTATTATTTTATTTGTCTCAAAAAGAACAACCGGGACTTTTTCTTCAAACTTTCTGGAGAAATAGAGCTTTATAAAATTAGTTCTGATTTTATCTAATGAGTTCAGATCAATTGTTTTCTCATTTATAATAGATAGCGCAAGTAATGGTTCGTAGACTGTAAATCCAAACATGGCTTTTGATTTGGTTAAATCAGTTGAACTATTGGGTTCAGCCATAATGGTTTTACTAAAGCTTACAGCAAAAGATGAACCGGACTTGATCTTTATGCCCGACTTATATGCTTCATACAACCATTTACTCATATTCTCTGTCCGTTCTGTATTTCTTTCCAGATTCATAAACTGTTCTCCGTAAACCATTCCCCAGGCTTTTTCTGTTGTACCTAAGTAAAACTTTGCCAGATTGTAATAGTTGGAAGGATAGGTAGGATCTACCGAAATTCCTTTTTCGAATAAGGAGATTGCTTCATCTTCTTTCTTTTGAATCCAACGTACAATGCCTTGCTCGAGATACAATCTGCCGGAATCAGGGAATTTCTTCAATCCTTCTTTATATGCATTTATAGCATTTTCGGATTCGCCTAAATAGTCATAGCTGTTACCCATCATCTGATAGCAAAGATCTGACGCATTGGCAAATTTCGCCGCTCTCTTACAGCTCTCTATGGCACTTTTATAATCCTTCTTTATACTATAAGCATAAGCAATTTCATAATCATAGGTAAAATCTTTGGGATCTTGCTTTTTTGCTTTCTCCAGCATGGCAATGGCATCATCGGGGAAGCCATTATCCATAAGCTCAACCGCTTTATCTATTGCTGATTTCTTTTCGTCGGACTGACTATAAACCGTCAGCGAAACTAAAATGCATATAGCTGTAAGAAGTGTTCTCATGCCTTTGCTAATAGGTTATTTATAGTTTCTGATAACTAGCGCCGCTATTTTCATCAATTATCTTTTTCAATGATTCGTTGATGGCTACTTTATTATCCGAATTCTTACAATAATCAAGCAACATGGAGATTGCTTTATTGGTAAGTTGTATGCCGTTAAGCGATTTAGCTTTGTCTTCTAAAGCTATTTTTGTAGCATAACCGAAATAGATGCCCAACAATGAGTTATTTAATTCAATGATTTTGCCTACTTTCTCATCAATATTAAATGTGTAATCAGGACTACCCGTCATCCAGGCGAATAGGAACTGCTCGGCAGCTTGTCTGTTTGCATCGGTCATATCCAAGGGTTTTGAAACCAAATAATTGGCACATTCCAGAACTTGTTTCTCGGCATTTGAAAAGTCGGCCTTTTCCTTTAAGGGAATATTCTTCAGTTGTGAAAAGTCCTGAGAGAAACCTTGTGTTGCAAAACTGATAAACAGAATTGATAATAAAAGCATTCTTAATTTCATAGTATGATTCTTTTTAGTAGGGTAACTTGTAAATTTTGTAACAAGTCACAAATATATAATCTTTATTTAATAATCAAACAATAATATCAATATTTTTTAAGTGAAAATTAATAGATGTATTTATACTACAATAGCTAACAGATAGAATAACATGCCATAAAACTGTATAAATAAGCGATATACTTATATACATTGCATTTACAATATAAGCTTTCTACTCATTATTATATAAAGAGTAACAAACAATTAAAATGCCATTACAAAGTATATGTATATAATAATTCAAATACTTTTGTAACAATAAAGAAGTACATACCAGGTAAACATAGGGCAAAAGAAAAGCTCCCGCATGACTTCTAAAAATCATGACGGGAGCCCGACCAACAAGAGTTATTACACCTTAAAGCAATCCGAACTGAGCTGCTTTGGCTTTCATGAACTGCAAACTGCCTGTTGCCAGATGGTCTGCATCATATTTTGAAGGTCTCCACAAGGAAACGGCACTGGCCATGCCTTCTACCTGCGAAGTAAAGTTTTCCAGAACCAGATTTCCGGTAAAGTCTATGGTTGCCAATCCGCGGAACAGGCTGTCCCAATCTACATTTCCTTCGCCCAGCATACCACGATTGCTCTCTGTCATGTGGATATGTTTCAGCCTTTCGCCTGCGGCAATCACCGGATTGTAGAAGTTATATTCTTCTATATTCATGTGGAATGTATCGAGGTGCAAAGCCAGATTAGGAGCTTTGGTACGCTCTATCATTCGCAAGGTTTCTTCCGCACCGGTACACACGTAACTTTCGTAGCGGTTGATAGGTTCTATACCGATAGTAATGCCAAGTTTCTGAGCATAGTCGGCCACATCGGCCCACACCTCGCAAACGGTATCTTCTTCTTTTTCGGTTTTTGGCTCACCACTGAACACTCCTATCCCGCTGTGCAGCACTCCTCCCATAAAGTTCAGATCGAGATCGGCTGTTTTGTTGAGCATCGTTTTCATCATTAAAGTAGCTTCTTTGGGATAAAACGGTATGTGACTACTGGCGGGAAGATTAAAGGTGCACACTGCTTCGAGATTGTGATCCTTTAACTGCTTCTTTACTGTTTGTGTATCAATATCCATTGATGGAGGCAGGAGGATTTCTAAAAGATCGAACCCTGCTGCAGCGGTTTTCTGTATGGCATACAAGCCACCTTCCGCTGTCCATTTGGGGGGAATCCATGAGAGGATTGATGCCCCGAATTTTACTTTCATTGTTTTATTGTTTTAAAGTTAGAATATCCACCACTCTGCTTTCACGCCAATGTATGTTCCCCAGCGTTTTTGGTTAACCTGCAGAAACGGAGAGTAGTTATGGTCGCGGGCATAGTCATTGTAACGAGCCAGCGAGCACACAAAACGAATGTGAGGCCGGCACCATGCGCTGCGTTGTCCTACCGGAGCAATAGTGGGTGCAAAGGAGAATTTCCACATTGCTGCATCGGGGTTATCGCCATCTTTACGCACTGCATAATGTACTTCTCCAATGAGGTGAAGCCAATCTGTTGCATAATACAGAGTTCTGAATCCTGCAACAATATCTCTTTTCCGGTTATAAATCTGCGACCCGTTGAAGTAGGTATCTTTATCTGTACTGGATGAACCTCCCTTACTCTGTGTGAACACTCCGTATCCGTTTATACTGAACTTCTTTGAGGGATTGATCAGAAAATGTTCTACCATGGTTAAGGAGTATGCACCGGTGTATCTTCCTTCATCATTGGGTGCACCGTAAGTGGCCCATGTAAAGGTATTCCCATTGTCACCACCATTGGCTATGCCTGTTCCGTAGCGCACTGAGATATCGTTGAACGAACCTGGCATCACGGTCTTTAAAGGGGTGGTGAATTTAGCTCCGACCACCCAACCATTATCGGAAGGATACTTTATTGAAGCATTATCCGAAGTGGCCGACACATAATGATACTCGCCCAGCAGCTTTAGCTTGTTCCCGTTATTCATCTCGAAGGTATGCTCTCCAATCCAAACCATACGTTGTCTGATTGCAGGATTGGTAGCTCCGGCAACAGTGACTTTATAGTTATAGGGATAAACACCTGCAGAGTCTGTGGAAGCCGGCATCAGCATGGTTAGCTCTGTTGTTTTATAGCTTGCACCAAATCCCTGAGCAGAGTGGTCGTCAAAGTAGAAATAGTCGCAAATGTGTATGTCGTCGTAGCGGCGGAAGCGTGCGCCTGCCCAGGCAGACCAACGGCTACCCATTATGTTCCGGGCCTCAACGAAAGCCTCGGGAAGAATAAAGGTTAGTCCGTCTGCCGAGCGAGTGCTTACGTTGCCAATAAATTGTCCATTGGCAGAATACATCCCCAGTCGGGCCTGAAAGGTTACGTTTGTACTGTCCTTCCCTATTAGTTTCGGAGTGAAGTGCAGCGCAGGCAACAGATCAAAGTAATCTGACTGCTCCATACGTCCGGCCAGAGAACCCTGACCGGAAAGGTTTAACGGCTTCCACATGTTGCCTTCGCCCGTTGGTGATGCACCAACTCCGATTCGTCCTGTGGTTCCCATTGAAAAATTTGTATTTGTAATTACCACCTGAGCTTTAGCACACAATGGCATTGCTATTATTATAAATAGTTGAAGCAATTTTTTCATAATGAGTAATGTTTAAACGTTTAAACATTTAGGTAAAAATAAAATGGAAAGGCACAGAATAGTCTTATCGTTAGTAAGAAGTTCATTCGCATTAGTCGGTACAACAGACAATAATCTGACGTAAGACGATCTGCTACAATATCTGTTTCGGAGATTTGCAGTATACATAACCGGGGATATTAAATGGTGTAATATAATCAGCTGGTTACTAAGCTTTATCCTTGTATCCTTTGATGCCGTAATAGGCTACAAACACGAAGCAAAGAAGCGGGATAAGCAATGAATTAGCAATTCCTGCCATATCAGACAAACGGCCCATTGCAAGGGTAAGCACGGCTCCACCGATAATTGCCATTACAAGTATGGATGCTCCCAACTTTGTATGTTCGCCAAGATCCTTCATACCCAATGAGAAGATAGTAGGATACATGATTGACATGAAGAAACTGGTGCCTACTAATGCCCAAAGACCGATTGTTCCTGGGAAAAGGATTCCAACAGCTGTGAGAACTACATTGACAAGGGCATAAATCGAAAGTAATTTATTGTCTTTTATCTTCTTTAGCAATCCTGTTCCTATAAAGCGACCAAGGGTAAAGACTATAAGAGAGATAGTCAGGAAGTTAGCAGCACCTTTCTCTGGTGTTCCCGGAATTGTTGACTGAATGTAACGGATCAAATAACTCCAGATACATACCTGAGCTCCCACATAGAAGAACTGTGCAATAACTGATTGCTTGAAAGATTTTTTGCCCAGCAAAAGTTTCAGCGTATTTCTTGTAGATGATGTATCGGTGGTCTCTTCAGCCTTGATAGTAGGGAATTTAGTGAATGCAATGATTATAGCAAACAATAAAATGATGGCACCGATAATCAGATAAGGAGTCTGCACGGAATGAGCCTCTGTAAGATAGTAAGCTTTCAGGGCTTCGGGCGACATTTTAGCAAGCTGTTCCTTGGTATACTCAACTCCGGTAAGGATAAAGTGCTGACCTACCAACACGCCTGTTACGCATCCGATTGGATTAAATGATTGTGCCAGATTCAGACGGAAAGTAGCCGTTTCGGGCTTTCCTAATGCCAGAACATAAGGACCGGCTGCTGTTTCCAGAAATGCAAGTCCAGAAGCAATTACAAACAGTGCAAACAGGAAGAATGCATACGAGTTGTTCTCTGATGCAGGGAAGAACAAGAATGCTCCAGCTGCATACAATATCAGACCAATGATGATTCCGGTTATGTAATTGTACTTGCGCATCACGATTGATGCTGGAATGGCAAGAAGGAAATATCCCATGTAAAAGGCTGACTGTACAAAACCTGATTGCAAATCGGTCAGTTCAAATGATTTCTTGAACTGTTTAATTAAGATATCATTCAGGTTACCGGCCATGCCCCACATAAAGAACATACTGATAATAAGAATAAGTGGTAACACGTAACTGTTCTTTTTCTCCATTGACAAATCGGCTGCTACGGTTAATGTTTTCGCTGGTTTTAAACTAGGTAGTTGCATAATATAAAAGTTTAAGGTGTTGTTATAGAATAGATTGGCGCTGTAGCTGGAAATCCATCAACTGAGCCAGATTGTAAGAAGGGCAAGCTCCTTCGTGAGAGGCAACAAAAGCGCCCAGTGCTGTGGCATAAATCATACCCGTTTCAGGAGTTTCGTTCTGAACTTTCTTTGCAAGGAAAGCAGCAAGGAAAGAGTCTCCGCTTCCTACAGTGTCTTTTACAGTAACACGGAATGCTGGGAATGTATAAGAGTTAGTTAGTGTGTAATAAGTAGCTCCTTCGCTTCCTTTGGTTACTATCACTTCATCAATATTAAACTCTTTCTGAATGAATCTCACAGATTCTTCCTCTGTACCAGTCTGATTCCAGAACCAGGTAATAATCAGGTCTAACTCAGCCTTATTTAACTTCAGCAGATTACACTTTTCCAACAAATATTCTATTGTTTCAACCGAATAGAATGGTGCACGCAGGTTTATGTCAAACACCTTATATGAAGCCTTTTCCAGAAGTCTATATAAAGTATCACGTGAGGTTTCATTACGGGTTACCAGACTACCAAACACAAAAGCGTCAGCACTGGCTACCAATTCATCGTAAGCCTCATCGGAGCTGATATAATCCCATGCAGCAGATTCATGGATAACATAAGTCATCTCTTCATTCTCTCCGGCAATAGCTTCTACTTTTCCAGTCTCATGAGTTTCGTCAACCTGGCAATAGGTAGTTGGAATGTTCCATTCATTGAGCAGATTCAACAATTTTTGGCCAGCATCGTCGGCTCCTACTCGGCTGATCATTTGGCTGTCTACACCAAATTTCTGCAAATGGTAAGCCACGTTCATAGGTGCTCCGCCCGGCTTGGTCTTAGTAGGGAAAATATCCCAAAGTACTTCGCCATAACACACAATTCTTTGTTTTTCAAGGTCTTTTGTTTTCATGATATAAATATTTAATGATTCAATTATTTGATTGCTATGTGGTTTTAGATTTTGTTTAAACGTTTAAACATAGAAAGAAAAAAAATTATAAGGTAACAACTGAAGATTTACGAACCACAAGTTCTGTCTCAAAAATGGCCGATTCAATGGAAGAGCCTTTCTTCTCTATGGCATCAAGCAGAATCCTCACAGACTTTAAGCCAAGGTTGGCCATAGGTTGCTTCACGTAAGTTACCGGAGCATAGAAAAGATCAAAAGCATCAGTTTCATCAAAACCTACAACTGCCAGTTGGTCAGGTATTTTAAGGCCTAAACCATTAATGTACTTCAGTCCGCAGATAGTAAGTAAGTTGGTTGTGGCAAAGATAGCATCAACAGGATTCTCATCAGCAAGGAATCCCTTGATTGCATTGGTTACATCTTCATCAGTATGATCAATACGCACCTCTGCAACCATGGCTTGCTCTTTCAATAAATCAACTGCCCCTCTAACCCGTTCGTTAAGGTGGAACAAAGATGTTTGATAAGATATAACCCCAATCCGCTTATGCCCGTATGACTGTAAATGGATGATTGCCTTTCTGGCAGCATCATAATTGTCAATAGCCACAAAGTTAGAAGGAATTGAAGGATAGTAACGGTCAATCAGCACAAACGGTATGCCCGACTCTTTCAGGTAAAGAACCTGATCTTCACAATGCTCCGGCAATGCAACGATTAATCCGTCTACCTGACGATTGATGAACAACGTAATCAAGTCTCTGGTTTTCTTTTCACTCTCGTCCGAACTACCAAAGATTACTGAATATCCGTTCTTTTTAGCCTCATCTTCAATAATACGAGCCATCTGAGAAGAGAATGGGTTGGCAATATCGGCCACAATTAAACCAATGGTAAATGTTTTTTGTGCCTTAAGGCTCCGTGCAATCTGGTTAGGCTGATAGTTGAGATCTTGTGCTACCTTTCTAATCTTGGCAGCAACCTCTTTACTTATCCTGTTCTCGTTCTTATTGTTAAGTACATACGACACCAAAGTTGTAGAAACTCCAACTTGCTCAGCAATTGTTTTTATGGATACTTTGGCTTTCATGAATATTAAACTTAACTGTTTATACTTTGGTAATGATTTACGCTCCAAATATATATGTTTAAACGATTCAACATATACTTGCATACCAATAATTATGATTGTTTAACAAATAGATTCTATTTAGCCATATAAAGAAAGATATTTTTTCTAACCGAGGTGTAAAGAGTATCTCTTTATACCTACATATTAAGTACTTACGCCATCTTTAATACATAAATCAGTCCTTCTGCATTTTGAAAAAGAAGAAAGACAATCCCAATTCCATAGAAATTGCTGAATGATCTGATTTTATTCGCCAATAAATAAAAATCATTGGAGAATAAGCCGGAATGATACGCCTATTCTTTTTCAAAAAAGAGTATTTAAGAATAGATGCCTTATAATTCCCTTGAAAATCTCAAGTCATATTGGAGAACATGTCTTGAGACTTTCAATAAAGTGTCAAGACATGTAAAGTCTGCCATCAAGGAGTTTAATGCTATTTTAGGCCTTAATTTTCAAAGACAATGAATTATCAGTTTATAAAGGCAAACCCACAAAATAATTATAGCAAGCATTAATTTAAAATACCTTATAATGACATTTTTCTTAATTTAGGTATGTGACCTTGAGCTTAGGGTTCTTTTGGTTTAATCCTTAAGAAAATAGATTATTACCCAAAACAACAAATTTATGCCAGATTCAAAAAAAATATCACAAATTGTTTGCAGTTTAAAACAAAGTCTCTATATTTGTCCCCGAAAACAAACAAATGATTATGAGAACAATTTTAGAAAATGCATGTTGGTGGCGCTTCTTACAACCTCGAAAGTCGTAAGGAAGCAGAACTCATGTATATATACTAAAATTAATTTTGAAGATATTTTTAAGAGGCCTGTCGCACCTGCGACAGGCCTCTTTTTTTTATGCTAATTTAAAAAACAAAAAAATATAAGTGATGAAAACGTATTTAGTTAACGAAGATGGTTATTATGGTGAGTTCGGTGGAGCATATATTCCCGAGATCCTTTACAAGTGTGTGGAAGATTTAAAGAACAACTACCTTGATATTTTGCAGAGTGATGATTTTAAACAAGAGTTTAATGCATTACTTAAGGATTACGTGGGACGCCCTTCCCCACTCTATCTGGCAAAACGCCTTTCGGAAAAGTATGGTTGCAAGATTTATCTGAAAAGAGAAGACCTTAATCACACCGGAGCACATAAGATTAACAATGCTATTGGCCAGATTCTTTTGGCTCGTCGCATGGGGAAAAAGCGGATTATTGCTGAGACTGGTGCCGGTCAGCATGGTGTTGCAACGGCTACTGTTTGCGCACTGATGGGTATGGAATGCATCGTTTACATGGGTAAAACAGATGTGGAACGCCAGCAGGTAAATGTTCAGAGAATGAAGATGCTGGGAGCTACAGTTTGCCCGGTTACTTCAGGCAACATGACTCTAAAGGATGCTACCAACGAGGCAATACGCGACTGGTGCTGTCACCCTTCGGATACTTATTACGTTATTGGTTCTACCGTAGGACCTCATCCTTATCCTGACATGGTTGCCCGTTTGCAATCAGTTATCAGCGAAGAGATCAAGAAGCAGTTACTGGAACAGGAAGGACGAGATTATCCTGATTACCTTGTAGCCTGTGTAGGTGGCGGTAGCAACGCAGCCGGAACCATATACCATTATATAGATGACGAGCGCGTGAAGATTGTTTTGGCTGAAGCCGGAGGTAAAGGTGTTGAAACAGGTATGTCGGCTGCTACCATCCAACTTGGAAAGATGGGTATTATCCACGGGGCACAGACATTGGTGATGCAGAGCGAGGACGGACAGATAGAAGAGCCATACTCAATTTCGGCCGGACTGGATTATCCGGGTATCGGACCTATGCATGCAAACCTTGCTACCGAACATCGTGCCACAATACTTGCCATCAATGATGATGAAGCAATTAAGGCGGCATTTGAGCTAACCCGTATCGAGGGAATTATTCCAGCACTGGAATCGGCTCATGCGCTGGGAGCTTTGAGCAAAGTGAAGTTCAAACCGGAAGATGTGGTGGTTCTCACCGTATCGGGCCGTGGAGACAAGGACATTGAGACTTATATCGGATTCATGAACGATTAAAAATAAGATAAGATGAAAACATATAATTTTAAAACCGTTAGCAAGACTATACTTAGCGATTTACATACTCCGGTGAGCGTTTATCTTAAGGTACGTGATATTTATCCTGAATCGGCTTTGCTGGAAAGCTCGGATTTTCACGGAAACGAGAACAGTCACTCTTACATTGCATTAAAGCCATTGGCCAGCATCGGGGTAAACAGTAATATTTGCACTTCCCGCTTTCCCGACAATTCAGAACTTAAAGAAGAGATAACCGATCAGTTCACAGTGTCAGACGCTATGAACAGCTTCATTGGCAAACTAAATGTAACGGGCGACGACAAAGATTCCTGCGGTCTTTATGGATACACATCTTTCAACGCAGTGCGCTACTTTGAACACATTCCCGTTCAGGAATCACACGATGCAAAGAACGATGCTCCCGACTTGCTTTACATACTATATAAATATGTACTAATCTTCAATCACTTTAAGAACGAACTTACTCTGGTTGAGCTTTTACAGGATGGAGAGAGCAGCGACATAGAAAAGCTGGAAACAATTCTTGAGAACCGCAACTTTGCTTCGTACAACTTCTCTACCAAAGGAAAAGAAACAAGTCCCATCACAGATGAAGAGTACAAATCATACGTCCGACAAGGGGTAGCCCACTGCCTTCGTGGAGATGTTTTCCAGATTGTTCTTTCCCGCAGATTCGTTCAGCCCTATACCGGAGACGATTTCAAAGTCTATCGCGCCCTTCGTTCCATAAACCCCTCTCCTTACTTGTTCTATTTTGATTTCGGTGGTTTCCGTATTTTCGGTTCTTCACCCGAAACACACTGCAAGGTAACAGGCAACCTTGCAAGCATTGACCCGATAGCCGGCACATCTCGCCGCACAGGAGATGTAACTAAAGACAAACAACTGGTAGAAGCTCTGCTTGCCGATCCTAAAGAAAACGCAGAACATGTGATGCTGGTAGACCTTGCCCGCAACGACCTGAGCCGTAATGCTCATAACGTAAAGGTGGACTTCTATAAAGAGGTGCAGTATTATAGTCACGTAATTCACCTGGTTTCTCGTGTAAGCGGAGAACTGAACGAAGATACTAATGCAGTAAAAACATTCATTGATACTTTCCCTGCAGGTACACTCTCAGGAGCTCCAAAGGTACGGGCCATGCAGCTGATTTCAGAGATAGAGAGCCATGCACGTGGAGCTTACGGCGGTTGCATCGGGTTCATCGGACTGAACGGCGACTTGAATCAGGCCATCACCATCCGTTCTTTTGTGAGCCGCAACAACGAACTCTGGTATCAGGCCGGAGCAGGAATCGTGGCAAAGAGCAATGATGAATACGAACTTCAGGAGGTAAACAGTAAACTGGGTGCGCTGAAAAAAGCAATAGACATGGCTTGTTCTTTAAAAAACTAAATAAAACTACAGCAATGAAAAAGATACTTATACTAGATAATTACGACTCTTTTACCTATAACTTGCTTCACCTGGTAAAGGAACTGGGATTCACTGACGTAGAAGTGCACCGTAACGACCGGATTTCTCTCGACGAGGTAGATAAGTTTGATAAGATTATCCTCTCTCCCGGACCGGGTATTCCCGAAGAGGCTGGTATTCTGCTTCCGCTTATCAAGCGCTATGCACCCACAAAGAGCATTCTTGGCGTATGTTTAGGACATCAGGCAATAGGACAAGCTTTTGGCGCTAAGCTGGAAAACCTGAAAGAGGTGTTCCATGGCGTAGAGACTCCTATTAATATAGTAAAGGAAGATTCACTGTTCAGCGGATTATCGAAAGAGATCACCGTAGGACGCTACCATTCATGGATTGTGAGCAATGAGAATTTCCCCGCTGAGCTGGAAGTAATTGCAGAAGACAAGCAGGGAGAGATCATGGCATTGCGTCACAAGACTTATGATGTGAAAGGTATTCAGTTTCATCCGGAGTCAGTGCTCACACCTAAAGGTCACGAAATCATTAATAACTGGTTAAAGAAATAAAGAGGGAAAACCATTGAGCAATCCTTTTCAGGTTATTCGCCTATAAATTTCATTTATTGAGGAATGGATTTTATTTATTGGCGAGAGAATTTCAGATGCTTACCAACAACAATTATAATAAATAAAACAATGAAAAATATACTATATAAACTCTTCGAGCACCAATATCTGGACCGCGAAGAAGCTAAGAGTGTTCTTCAGAACATTGCCCTTGGAAAATATAACGATGCGCAGGTAGCATCACTCATCACCGTGTTTCTTATGCGTAATATCTCCGTTGAGGAGATGCTGGGATTCAAGGAAGCATTGCTTGATATGCGTGTGGAGGTGGATCTTGCCGACTATCGCCCGGTAGACATTGTAGGAACCGGAGGCGACGGAAAGAACACATTCAACATCTCGACTACGGCATGTTTCGCACTGGCCGGAGCTGGTTTCAATGTGGTGAAGCACGGAAACTATGGTGCAACATCAGTAAGTGGAGCAAGTAACGTAATGGAGCAGCACGGAGTGAAGTTTACCTCCGATGTAAACAAGCTGCGCCAAAGCATGGATAAGTGTAACATTGCCTATCTGCATGCGCCACTGTTCAGTCCGGCAATGAAGGCAGTTGCCCCTATCCGCAAGAGTCTGGGTGTGCGTACCTTCTTTAATATGCTTGGTCCGCTGGTAAATCCGGTGATGCCGGCTTATCAGTTGCTGGGAGTGTACAGCCTTCCATTGATGAGACTCTATAGCTACGCTTACCAGGAAAGTGGAAGTAAGTTTGCAGTGGTTCACAGTCTGGATGGTTACGATGAAATATCCCTCACTTCAGACTTTAAGGTGGTAGATTCTACCAGTGAGAAGATCTACACTCCGGAATCATTGGGATTCAAACGCTGCACAGAGGCCGACCTTTACGGTGGCGATACTCCCGAAGATGCCGCACTCATCTTTGATAATGTGCTGAACAATTGCGCTACCGATGCACAAACCAATTGTGTGGTGATCAATGCCGCATTTGCCATACAGGTAATCCACCCCGAGAAAAGTATAGAGGATTGTATTGCCATTGCAAGTGAATCATTAAAAAGTGGAAAAGCACTGAAATCATTTAAACAATTTGTTGAACTAAACAGTTAATTATAGATGAAAGATATACTGATGGACATCATTGAAACCAAGCGAATTACTGTCAGCGAACAGAAAAAAGCTATCTCTCTGAGAATGCTCAAGGATGGAGCAACCGAAGAGCGCAAAATGATCTCTATGCGACAGGCCTTGGCCAACTCAACCTCTGGCATTATTGCTGAGTTTAAACGTAAATCGCCTTCTAAGGGATGGATCAACAAGGATGCCTGTGCAGAGGAAATTACTGCTGCTTATGCAGCAAACGGTGCTTCGGCTCTTTCTATTCTGACAGATACCCCGTTCTTTGGCGGCGATCTGAAAGATTTGCGCAATGCACGTGCCGGAGTAAATATTCCTATTCTGCGGAAGGACTTCATCATTGACGAATATCAGCTCTATCAGGCAAAGATTGTGGGAGCCGATGCTGTTCTGTTGATAGCTGCCGCACTGGAAAAAGAGGAATGCAGTGTCCTTGCAACGAAAGCGCATGAGCTGGGACTGGAAGTGCTTCTGGAAATCCACAGCGAAAAGGAGCTGGAGTATGTGGACAGCAGCATTGAGATGGTGGGAGTAAATAACCGCAATCTGGGGACCTTCGTTACCGATGTGGAGAACTCTTTCCGCCTGGCCAGCCTTCTGCCTAAAGACACTCTGCTGGTATCGGAAAGCGGAATCTCTTCTCCGGAGACAGTAATGAAGCTTCGCCAAGCAGGCTTCCGCGGATTCCTGATAGGCGAGAACTTTATGAAAA